>NZ_JBIVCN010000001.1:0-980838 GCF_044746585.1 Curtobacterium sp. NPDC090223
CTAGGATCAGCCGACGACGGAGGAACGATGACCCACACCTGGCCACCGCTGCCGGAAGGTTCTCGCCTGGCGCTGCGCGAGATCCTCATCCACGGGATGCTCTCCCGTGCCGAGATCGCGCGTTCGCTCGGCCTGTCGCGGGCGAGCCTGACGCGGGCCATGCGGGTGCTCGTCGGGCACGGGATGGTCACGGAGATGGGCACCGACGTCCGTGGGGCCACCGGCCGGCCGTCCGAGCTCCTGCAGGCCAGCTCGGGGGCGTGGGAGTTCCTCGGCATCAAGCTGACGAAGGACCGGCTCTACGCTGCCGTGACGGACCTCGGCGGCCGCGTGCTCGCCCTGCACGAGGAGGGGATGCCGTCGACCGTGGCAGAGGGCGTCGCGGACCAGATCGCCGCCGTGCACGAGCGGCTCCGTGCGGTGCACCCGGCGGTGTGCGCGGTCGGGGTGTCGCTGCCCGGTGACGTCCTGTCCCACGGCGGAGAGGCCGTCGTGTCGTCGTCCCCGTTCCTCGGGTGGACCGACGTGCCGTTCGCCCGGATGCTCACCGAGCGCACGGGTCTGGCGGCGTTCACGGCGAACGACGTGCACGCCCTCACGGCGAAGGAGCACTGGTTCGGTGCCGGGGCCGGTCGTCGGTCGATGGTCCTCGTCACGGTGGGCGAGGGTGTCGGCCTCGGGCTGATCGCGAACGGCGAGGTGTCGACGGGGGAGCACGGCCGCCTCGGACGGATCGGGCACGTCCCGGTGCTCGGCGGTGGCCCGGACTGCGGTGTCGGGCACGCCGGCTGCGTCTCGAGCTACCTGCCGAGTCCGGTGATCGTGCGGAACTCCGGGCACGCGGGAGCGACCTACGACGAGGTCGTCGAGCTGGCACGCACCGGCGACACCGCGGCGCTCCGGGCCTTCGAGGACGCCGGGCGCGCGCTCGGGGTCGTGCTCTCCACCGTCGTGCTCGTCGCGGACCCGGCGGCGATCGTCCTGACGGGCGACGGTCTGCCGGTGTACGACATCGCCCGGTCGAGCGTGGACGAGGCGCTCCGCGGTGCGCTCGCCCCCTACACGGACCCGGTCACGATCGAGGTGCAGCCGTTCGAGTTCTCCGAGTGGGCACGAGCCGGCGCGGTGCTCGCGATCCGCCAGCTGCTGGGCGTGTAGGTACTTAGTTTCACCCGTTGACAAACCTCCGGCGAGACGGGAGGCTGGTGCGCGTGAACGCAGCACCGACCGTCCCGTGGCCCACCGACGGCCTGTCGTTCGGCGGCGACTACAGCCCCGAGCAGTGGCCGCGCGAGGTCTGGGACGAGGACGTCCGACTGATGCGCGAGGCCGGGGTGAACCTGGTCACCGTCGGGGTGTTCTCCTGGGGGCTGCTCGAGCGGTCGCCGGGGGAGTACACGTGGCAGTGGCTCGACGACGTCCTCGACCTGCTGCACGCCAACGGCATCGCGGTCGACCTCGCCACGCCGACCGCGGCCCCGCCGAGCTGGCTCCTCGCCGCGCACCCGGAGGTCCTGCCGGTCGACCGGGACGGCACACGCCAGCACCCGGGCGGTCGCCTGGGCTGGTGCCCGGACTCGCCGGTGTTCCGCGAGCACGCACGACGCATCGTCAGCGCGGTCGCCGAGCGGTACGGCCGGCACCCCGCCGTCCGGCTCTGGCACGTCAGCAACGAGCTCGGCGGCGGGAACGCCCGATGTGCGTGCGACGCATCGGTCGCGGCGTTCCGGGTCTGGCTCCGGCAGCGGTACGGCACGATCGACGCGGTCAACGCCGCGTGGGGAACGGCCTTCTGGGGGCACACCTTCACCGACTTCGACGAGGTCTCCCTGCCGCGGGGGCCGCGCAACGGCGCTCCGAACCCGGGGCTCTTCCTCGACGCCGAACGGTTCTCGTCGGACTCCCTGCTGGCGCACTACGCGCTCGAGAAAGCCGCGATCGAGGAGCACTCCGACGTCCCCGTGACGACGAACTTCATGGTCGGGGCCGCCTCGCAGGTCGTCGACTACGCCGACTGGGCGAAGCACGTGGCGATCCCCGCGAACGACCACTACACGATCGTCGACGACCCCCGGCGCGAACAGGACCTCGCCGCGGCTGCGGACCGGATGCGCGGGATCACGGCCGGGCGCCGACCGTGGCTGCTCATGGAGCACTCGACCGGCGGCCCGAGCTGGCAGGAACGGAACCGCGCGAAGGAACCGGGGGAGATCCTCCGCAACTCCCTCGCACACGTCGCCCGTGGCTCGGACGGCGCGCTGTTCTTCCAGTGGCGCGCGTCGACGGCCGGTGCCGAGCAGTTCCACTCCGCGATGCTGCCGCAGGCCGGCACCCGCACCCGGGTCTGGCGCGAGGTCACCGCGCTCGGCCGCGCGATGCAGGCACTCGCCCCGGTGCAGGGCAGCACGGTCGAGCCCGCCCGGGTGGCGATCGTCGTCGACGAGCCCTCCGGCTGGGCGATGCAGACGGGCCTCAAGCCGCACCGAGCCCTGCGGTACGCCCGGGAGCTCCGCGCCTGGCACCGCGCGTTCTTCGACCGCCAGGTCCTCACCGACGTCGTGCCGCTGGACGCGGACCTCGACGGCTACGACGTGGTGGTGCTCCCGACGCTGCTCATCGTCGACGACGCGTCGGCCGCCCGGCTCGCCGCCGTGGTGGACCGCGGCGCCACCCTGGTGGTCACGTACCTGTCGGGCGTCGCCGACGAACACGCCCGCATCCGCACCGGCGGGTACCCGGGCGCGTTCCGCGACGTCCTCGGCGCGTGGTCCGAGGAGTTCACCCCGCTGCAGCGCGGGGAGCGCTGGGCGCTCGACGACGGCGAAGCCGTCACCGACTGGGCGGAAGCGGTCGTCGTCGAGGACGCCGAGGTCGTCCTGGCGTACCGCGACGGTCCGCTCGCCGGCCGGCCGGCGGTGACGCGCCGCGCCGTCGGCGGCGGCGCCTGGTACGTCGCAGCGAGCCTCGCGGACGGCAGCATCCAGCGGCTCGTGGACCGGGTCGTCGAGGAGCGGGCGATCCCGCGGACCGTCACCGGGCCTCCTGGCCTGGAGGCCGTGCGTCGCGTCGGGCGCGACGGTTCCGCGTTCCTGTTCCTCGTCAACCACCGCGCGGACCCCGTCACGGTGGTCGCGTCCGGCACGGACCTGCTCGACGGCTCCGGCCACGGGCCGGAGACCGTCGTACCCGGCGGGCGCGTCCGCGTGCTCCGTCAGGAGACGGCCTCGTGAGCATCGTCGAACGTGACGCGACCGCGCCCGACGCGGTGCCGGCGGTCCAGGAGCGTCGTGTCCACGTGCTGGGCGCGGCGGGGGTGTCGATGGTCCTCGTGACCGCTGTCGACGGCCTCCCAGAGGTGCTGCACTGGGGCCGCGACGTCGGGCCCGTGGACGTCGCGGACACCGACGAGCTCCTGCTCGCGCTCGGGCGGCCGATCTCGCCGAGTGCGTTCGACGCCCCGTGGCCGCTGACCGTGCTGCCGACCGAGCGGGACGGCTGGGAGGGCCGTCCCGCGATCGCCGGACACGTGGAGGGGCTGCCGCTCGTGCCGCGGTGGCGCGACGCCGCGGTGACGTCGTCGGCGACCGAGGCCGTGGTCACCGCGGACTCCGAGGAGCTCGCGCTCCGGAGCGTCTTCGCCCTCGACGGCGCCGGCGTGCTGCGGGTGCGCCACACCGTCACGAACCGCGGTGTCCGGCCCGTGCACCTGCAGGCGCTCGAAGCCGTGCTGCCCGTCGGGGAGCGGGTGGCGGAGGTGTTCGACCTGGCGGGACGCTGGACCCGGGAGCGCACGCCGCAGCGCCGTGCACTGACGCAGGGGAGCCACGCGCGGGAGAGCCGGCGCGGTCGGACCGGGCACGACGCCCCCACCCTGCTCGTGCTCGGGACGCCCGGGTTCGACGACGCGTCGGGTGAGGTCTGGGCGGTGCACCTGGCCTGGAGCGCGGACTCCGTGCACCGGCACGACGTGCTCGCCGAGGCCCGGCCGGTCCTGGGCGCCGGGGAACTGCTGCGCGCCGGCGAGGTCGTCCTGGGTGCCGGCGACGACTTCACCACGCCCGACGCCGTGTTCGTGTGGAGCGACGAGGGGCTCGACGGCATGTCCGCGCGCCTGCACGACTCGATCCGCGCCCGACCCGGCCATCCCGGACGCCCCCGGCCCGTGGTGCTCAACACGTGGGAGGCGGTGTACTACCGGCAGGAGCTGGAGCCCCTCGTCGCGCTCGCCGAGACGGCCGCGGACATCGGCGTCGAACGGTTCGTGCTCGACGACGGCTGGTTCCTCGGCCGGCGGTCGGACAGCACGTCGCTCGGGGACTGGCGCGTCGACCCCTCGGTGTGGCCGGACGGGCTGCGTCCCCTGGTCGACCGGGTTCGCGAGCTCGGCATGGAGTTCGGGCTGTGGTTCGAACCGGAGATGGTGAGCCCGGTCTCCGAACTCGCCGTCGCGCACCCGGAGTGGCTGCTGCAGCGCCCCGACGACGACGTCCGCACGTGGCGGAACCAGTACGTGCTCGACATGGCGAACCCGCTGGCGCGGGCGTTCGTGCTGGAGAGCACGTCCGCCGTGATCGGTGAGCACCACGTCGACTTCGTGAAGTGGGACATGAACCGTGACGTCGTGCACGCGGTGCACGCCGGTCGTGCCGGTGTCGACGCGCACACGCGCGGGGTGTACGCGCTGATGGACAGCCTCCGCGCGCGGCACCCGTGGCTGGAGATCGAGGCGTGTGCGAGCGGGGGCGGCCGGGTCGACCTCGGGGTCCTGGCGCGCACCGACCGGGTGTGGCCGTCGGACACGAACGACGCGATGGAACGCCTGGCGATCCAGCGGTGGACCGAGGCGCTGCTGCCGCTCGAGCTCATCGGTGCGCACGTCGGACCCGAGGTCTCGCACACCACCGGGCGGCACCTCGACCTGGACTTCCGGATGGCGGTCTCGCTGTTCGGCTCCGCCGGGCTCGAGACCGACGTCACCCGGCTGTCCGCGGCGGAGCTCGACCGGCTGCGGGCCTGGACGACGCTGTACAAGCGCACGCGCGGGCTGCTGCACACCGGGCGGCTGCGGCACCTCGACCTCGGGGACCCCGGCCTCGCGACGACGTCCGTGGTGTCGGTCGACCGGGGGAGCGCGCTCGTACGGGTCGCCCGCACCGTGACCGGGCCGCAGTCCCTCGCGGTGCCGCTCCGGGTGCGCGGGCTCGACCGGACGCGTCGCTACCGGATGGCCCCGGCCGAGGGGATCGGCGTGCCGCACGGGCTCGACATGGTGCCGCCGCCGTGGCTCGGGCGCGGGTACCTGGAGCTCTCCGGCGCGGTGTTCGAGGACGTCGGGGCGCGGCTGCCGATGCTCGCGCCGGGGACCGCGATCGTGCTCGAGTTCAGCGCGCTCGACTGACCTCGGGTCGGGCGGGCGCGCCGGGCGAGCGGGGCGGGCCGGGCGACCGGGCGGCCGCGGGTGCTGCGCGCCCCGACGACAACTGCGCACGCGCCCGCATGCGCAGTTGTCGTCAGGGCGTGCACTCGCTGCCGAAGCGGCCGAGCACCGCACGCCCGAGCGCCGAGCGGCCGGCGCCCGAGCGCCCGGGCGCCCGGCTCAGGGGAGCAGGGAGCCGGCGTGGCGGAGCACCTCGCGGGTGGTCAGCGCCGCGGTGTCGATCCCGGGAGCGCCCGACACCGTGAACGTCACGGACTCGCCCGGCAGCAGCGACACCAGGCCGTCGTCCACCCGGGCCGCCGCGTCCACCCGGTCCGGGAAGAGCGCGACGTCCCGCGCGTAGGCCGTTGCCGTCACCGTGACCTCGGCCCCGTCCGCCGTCGGGGACACCGCCGTGGTGAACGGCGACGACGGCAGCGCCTGGTCGACGACCTCGGCGAAGTCGAACACCGTGCGGCCGAGCGGCCCGGTGACGACGAGCACCTCGGACGCCGGGCCCCCGGGGACCGCGAGCGACGAGGGCAGCGACACCCGCGCGGCATCGGCGACGTCGACGGACACCGGGAAGGACGCGGCCGCGAGCTCCGTGCCGTCGAAGCGGACCCGGGCGACCCGGACCTCGCCGGACACCGCGGCGCCCGACCCGTTCACCACGACCACGTCCAGCGACCCGGCAGCGGCGCCGGCAGCACCCGCGGCAGCGGCGGCACCGGCGGCGCCCGGCTGCACCGTCACGAGCACCGGCCGGTAGGCCTGACGCACCGCGTACCAGACGGGCTTCCGGATGCCGGCGTGGTCGACGAGCGCCCAGGACACCACGGGCCAGTCGTCGTTGAGCTGCCACACGATCATCCCGGTGTTGTCGGGCGTGCGGGAGCGGAACCACTCCATGCCGAACCGGATCGCGTGCGCCTGGTTGAGCTGCGCGGCGTAGTGCCAGTCCTCGATCGAGGTGGGTTCCGGCAGGTGCCCGCGCATGCCGTCCGCGAGCTTCCGGTTGCCCTGGTCGGCCTTCTGGTGCACGAGCATCTCGTGCCCGTCCGGGTCGAGCGGATCGTCGTGCACGACCGCGATCAGGGTCGACCACGCCGGCGGCCCCTGGAACCCGAACTCCGCCACGAACCGCGGCTCCCAGTCGGCGTAGTGCCGGTAGTCGAGCCGGTTCCAGACGTCCCAGATGTGCACGGTTCCGTTGCGGTCGTCGTTCGGCGTGAGGTACTCGTCGAACGAGAACGGGCTGCCCGGCGTGTACGGCCGGGTCGGGTCGAGCTCCGCGACGACGGCGGGCAGGAGCGAGCGGTAGTACCCGTTGCCCCAGGTCCGCCCCACGAGCGCGCGCCGCCAGCCCCACTCCGCGTACGCAACGAGGTTCTCGTTGTTGCCGTTCCAGACCACGAGCGACGGGTGCGGGCTGAGCCGGGTGACGGCCTCGCGGACCTCGGGCTCGACCTCGTCCGCGAGCCAGGGCTCCTCGGCGTAGGCGGCGCAGGCGAACAGGAAGTCCTGCCAGACGAGCACCCCGAGCTCGTCGCAGCGGTCGTAGAACGCCCGGGACTCGTAGATCCCGCCGCCCCAGACCCGCAACAGGTTCATCTCCGCCGCGATCGCGTCCTCGATCCGGTCGTGGTAGCGCTCGGGCGTCATCTCGGTGAGGAACGCGTGGTCCGGGATCCAGTTCGCCCCGCGGACGAGCACCGGCCTGCCGTTCACCCGGAGCAGGAACGGCGCACCGCCCTCGTCGGCGGCGGTGTCGAGCGTCACGGTGCGGAACCCGACGCGGCCGGTCCAGACGTCGTAGCCGACCTCGACGGTGACGTCGTACAGCGGCTGCTCGCCCTCGCCGCGCGGCCACCAGACCGCCACGTCCGGCACCTCGAGACGGATCGTCGCGGACCCGCCCGCCACGCCGCGCACGCCGGTGACCCGGACGGGAGGCTCGGTGTCGGGACCGGGGGACGCTGCGGACGCACGGTGCGGGGCCAGGGTGACCCGAGCCTCCAGGCCGGGTGCGACCGGTGCGTCGGCGGACGGGACCGGGTCGGCGCCGATGGCCTGACGGAACACGCCGGCTCCGCCGGCGGACTCGACGTCCACGTGCGCGGTCAGGACGCCGGTGGTGCCGTCGACGTCGACGAGCGGGCGGACGGCCGCGATCCGGGCGCCGCTCCACGACTCGATGCCGATCGAGCGCCAGATGCCGCTCGTGGCGACGTCGACGCCCCAGTCCCAGCCGAAGTTCGACGCGTTCTTGCGGAGCGCGTTGTACGGGTGGTGGTTGACGTGCGGGAGCTCGCCGCCGTGCAGCTCGGACAGGCGTGCGGCCGCGGGCACGGGCGCGTCGAACGTGATCACGAGCTCGTTCGTCCCGGCGCGGAGCAGGTGCCCGACCGGGAAGCGGTACGAGCGGTGCTGGTTCGCGGTCGTGGCGACGACGATGCCGTTCAGCTCGATCGTGGCGAGGGTGTCCAGGCCGTCGGCGACCAGGTCGTGCCGCTCGGCGTCGAGTGCCGCCCAGTCGAAGGTGCGCCGGTACCGCCAGACGGTGTCGCCGATCCACTGCGTCGCGGCCTCGTTGTCGCCGTCGAACGGGTCCGGGATCAGCCCGGCGCGCAGCAGGTCCGTGTGGGCGCAGCCGGGGACCGCCGCCGCGATCGGCCCGGTCGGTGCCTCGGTCGGGCCGTGCACCGCCTCGAGGGTCCACGTGCCGTCCAGTGTCGTCCGCTCCATCGCGTCTCCAGTGCTCGTCGGGCCGCGTCGTCGCCGCCTCTTGACCGACTTAGTTTATGCGTGTAACAATCACGCTCACAACGTGGACCTGCGATGACGCAGACCGAGAGGACAACGATGTTCAAGACAACCCGTTCGCGGCTCGCCATCGGTGCGGCCGTGCTCCTCGCCGGGAGCCTCGCGCTCACCGGCTGCAGCTCCAGCGGCAGCGCCAGCACCAGCGACGACGCCGCCTCGACCCTGATCGCGTACACCGGGCAGTCCGGCGACTACCAGATCAACTTCAACCCGTGGTCGCCGTCGAACATCGGTGGCGTCGGCACGATCTACGAGTCGCTGTTCTTCATCACGAACGTGAACAACAACGACCCGAAGCCGCTCCTCGGCAAGTCCTACGAGTGGAACGGCGACGGCACGCAGCTGACCATCACGCTCCGCGACGGTGCGACCTGGAGCGACGGGGAGCCGTTCACGTCGAAGGACGTCGTCTTCACGCTCGACATGCTGAAGAAGCAGAAGGCGCTGAACTCGATCGGCTACGACGGCACCGCGAAGGCCGACGGCGACGAGAAGGTCGTGGTCTCGTTCGACAAGCCGTCCTTCGTGCTCGGCCCGAACCTGCTCGGCAAGACCTGGATCGTCCCGGAGCACCTCTGGAAGGACATCGACCCGACGACCGACGTCGTGCGGAAGCCCGTCGGGACCGGCCCGTACACGCTCGGCACCTTCAAGGCGCAGGCGTTCACGCTCGAGGCCAACAAGAAGTACTGGGGCGGTGCGCCGGCCGTGAAGACGGTCCGGTACCTCTCGCTCTCCGGCAACACCGCCGGCGCCGACGCACTCGCGCAGGGGTCGATCGACTGGCAGACCGGTCCGGTGCCGAACATGGACGACATCGCCGGCAAGTACCCGGGCTACGACGGCATCACCATCCCGCAGAACCAGATGGCGCTGCTGACCTGCTCGTCCACCGCGCTCGGCTGCACCGGCCCGCAGACCGACCCGGCCGTGCGGCACGCGATCGCCGACGCGATCAACCGCAAGCAGCTCAACTCGCTGGCGTTCGAGAACACCGCGAGCGAGATCTCGCCGACGTTCGCCCTCACCGGCACGCAGAAGGACACCATCTCGAAGGACGTCGACCCGGCCGTGATGCCGTCGTCCGCCGACACCGCCGCGGCGGACGCTGCGCTGCAGGGCGCCGGCTACGCCAAGGGCTCCGACGGCATCTACGCCAAGGACGGCAAGAAGCTGTCCCTGACGGTCGAGGTCGTCACCGGCTGGACCGACTACATCACCGCGATCGACACGATGACCCAGCAGCTCAAGGCCGCGGGCATCGAGCTCAAGGCGCAGCAGTCGTCGTGGAACGAGTGGACCGACAAGAAGACGAAGGGCGACTTCGAGCTCGCGATCGACTCGCTCGGCCAGGGCCCGGCGTCGAACCCGTACTACCTCTACAACAACTACTACTCGACGGCGAACACCGCGAAGGTCGGCGAAGCCGCCCCGATGAACATCGCCCGCTACAGCAACCCGGACGTCGACGCGGCGCTCGCGAAGCTCGCGACGATCAACCCGACCGACACCGCGGCGACGCAGCCGGAGTTCGACACGATCCAGCAGCACATCGTCGAGGACATGCCCTACATCCCGGTGATGACCGGCGGCACGACGAGTGAGTTCCACTCGGCGAAGTTCACCGGCTGGCCCACCGAGAAAGACCTCTTCGCCTTCCCGGCCGTCTGGGCGAGCCCGGACAACGCCGAGATCTTCAAGGCGCTGAAGCCGGCGAAGGGCTGATCACGATGGGATCGCGACCGAGGAGCACTCGACGATGACCTACTTCCTGCGCAAGATCGGCTTCTACGTCGTCGCACTCTGGGCGGCACTGACGCTGAACTTCATCATCCCCAGGCTCCTGCCCGGGAACCCGGTGGACATCCTGCTCGCCAAGCTCCAGCAGCGCGGCGGCCAGGTGACCCCGGCGACCCGGCAGGCGTACGAGCTGCTCCTCGGTGGCGATTCCTCGGAACCGCTCATCGTCCAGTACGGCCGCTACCTCGCCAACGTGTTCCGCGGCGACCTCGGCGTGTCCGTCAGCTACTTCCCGGCCCCCGTCACCGAGGTCATCGCGAGCTCGCTGCCGTGGACCATCGCCCTCGTCGGGATCGCCACCATCCTGGCCGCGATCATCGGCGTCGGCCTCGGTGCCTTCGTCGGGTGGCGCCCCGGCACCTGGCTCGACTCGTTCGTGCCCGCCACCACCCTGCTCGCCGCGGTGCCGTACTTCTGGCTCGCGCTGATCCTGGTGTACTTCTTCGCCACCGGACTCCACCTGTTCCCGGCGCAGGGCGGCTACGACGTCGTGCTGAACCCCGGGTTCAACGGGGACTTCATCGCCTCGGCCATCAAGTACGGCGTGCTGCCGGCGGTGACGATCGTGCTCGCGTCCCTCGGCGGCTGGCTGCTCGGGATGCGCAACATGATGGTGTCGACGCTGTCCGAGGACTACATCACCACCGCGCAGGCGAAGGGCCTGTCCGACGGCAAGATCCTGCGGAACTACGCCGCACGGAACGCCGTGCTGCCCTCCGTCGCCGGCTTCGCGATCTCCCTCGGGTTCATCGTGTCCGGCTCCGTCGTCACCGAGCAGGTGTTCTCCTACCCGGGCATCGGGTCGAAGCTCCTCTCCGCGGTGACGAACAACGACTACGCGCTCATGCAGGGCATCTTCCTGTTCATCACCCTGGCGGTCCTCGGCGCGAACCTCGTCGTCGACCTGCTCTACGGGATCATCGACCCCCGCACGCGGGCACGGGCCTAGGGAGCGCGCAGACCATGACCAACATCCAGCAGGAGACCGAACCCACCATCGGCGCACTCGCGGAGGAGGCCGACAGCACCACGTCGATCGCCACCCGCAGAGCGGCGAAGGGCGGCCTCCGTCGCTTCCTCCCGACCCTCACCCCGTGGCTGGTCACCGGCATCGTGCTGGTCCTCGGCGTCACGCTGTTCGGGGTCATCGGGCCGCTGCTCGTCGGCGACCCGACCACCATCCGCGACTCCGGCCTGCAGGGACCGAGTGCGGCGAACCTGCTCGGCACCACGCAGACCGGGCAGGACGTCCTGGCGCAGCTGGCCTACGCGACCAGGGGGAGCCTGCAGATCGGGCTCATCGTCGGGCTCCTCGCCACCGTGCTCTCCGCGTTCTTCGGGATCCTCGGCGCCTACCTCGGCGGGTTCATGGACGAGGCGTTCTCGCTCTTCTCGAACGTGTTCCTCGTGATCCCCGGCCTGCCGCTCGTCATCGTCATCTCCGGCCTGGTGCCGCGCGAGGCCCGCGGGCTCTGGACGATCGCCGTGGTCCTCGCGATCACGTCGTGGGCCGGCTCCGCCCGGGTGCTCCGTGCGCAGACGATGTCGATCCGGAACCGGGACTACGTCTCGGCCGCCCGGGTCGCCGGCGAGAAGCCCTGGCGGGTGATCGCGGTCGAGATCCTGCCGAACCTGCTCCCGGTGCTGGCATCGCAGTTCGTGTTCGCGGTGATCGCGGCGATCCTCGGGGAGGCCGGGCTGTCCTTCCTCGGGCTCGGGGCGTCGAACTCGTCGACCCTCGGCACGATGCTCTTCTACGCCCAGAACGGCTTCGCGCTGGCGAACGGCGCCTGGTGGTGGTTCGTGCCGCCCGGACTCCTCATCGCGCTGCTCGGCATGGGCCTGTCGCTGGTGAACTTCTCCATCGACGAGGTCATCAACCCCCGGCTCGCCAACGTCCGAGCGCAGCGCCGGCGCGAACGCGCCCTGCGTCGCCTGAAGGGAACGCAACGATGAACGCCGTCCTGACGATCGAGCACCTCGACGTCGTCTACGAGACCGAACACCCCGTGCACGCCGTCAAGGACGTGTCCCTGACGCTCGCACCCGGGGAGATCCTCGGGCTCGCGGGGGAGTCCGGCTGTGGGAAGACCACGCTGGCGTACGCGATCACCCGGCTGCACCGGCCGCCGGCGAAGGTCACGTCGGGGAGCATCACGTTCCACGACCGCGACGGCACCGACATCGACCTGCTCGGGCTGGAGCACGAGCAGCTCCGGGCGGTGCGCTGGTCGAAGCTGTCGATGGTGTTCCAGGGGGCGATGAACGCGCTCAACCCGGTGACGACCATCCGCGCGCAGCTCGACGACGCACTCGTCGAGCACCGGAAGGGGCTGTCCCGCAAGGAGCGGCGCGCGATCGCCGAGGACGCCCTGAGCCGCGTCGGCGTCGACCCGTCCCGCATCACGGCGTACCCGCACGAGCTCTCCGGCGGCATGCGGCAGCGGGTGATGATCGCGATGGCGATGCTGCTCGAGCCGCAGATCATGATCATGGACGAGCCCACCACCGCGCTCGACGTCGTCGTGCAGCGGGAGATCCTGCGCGAGATCGTCCGGCTCCGCGACGAGCTCGGCTTCGCGGTGGTCTTCATCACGCACGACCTGCCGCTGCTGCTGGAGATCAGCGACCGGATCGCGGTGATGCTCCGCGGCGAGGTCGTCGAGTGTGAACCGGCAGCGGTGATCCAGCACGACGCCAAGCACCCCTACACCCGGCGACTGCTGCAGTCGTTCCCGAGCCTGTCCGGCGCACGCGGCTCGTTCATCCGCTCGGGTGTCGAGGACGCCGCGCTCGAGGACGCCGTCACCGCCCAGGAGGAACTCGCATGACCAGCGTGACCGTCAGCCACCTCGGCAAGGACTTCCACACCCGCAAGGGCCTGAAGCGGACCACCCTGCACGCCGTCGACGACGTGTCGTTCGAGCTGCTGCCCGGACGCACCGTCGCCCTGGTCGGGGAGTCCGGGTCGGGCAAGTCCACGATCGCCCGGATGCTCGCCAAGCTCGAGACCGTCACGCACGGGTCGATCGACGTCCGGCTCGAGGACGGCACCCCGGTGCTCGGCAGCATGTACCGCCGGCACGTGCAGATGGTGTTCCAGGACCCGTTCGCCTCGCTCAACCCGTTCCACTCGATCGAGCACCACATCGCCCGGCCGCTGCAGCTGCACAACCGGGCCCGTGGGTCAGAGGAGACGGCGGCGAAGGTGCGGGAACTGCTCGGCCGGGTGAACCTCGACGAGGACTTCGCGTCCCGGCGTCCGCACGAGCTCTCCGGCGGACAGCGGCAGCGCGTCGCGATCGCCCGGGCGCTGGCACCCGGCGCGCAGGTGCTCATCGCGGACGAACCCGTGTCGATGCTCGACGTGTCGATCCGGCTCAGCGTCCTGAACCTGCTCGGGCGACTGCAGCGCGAGGACCACCTCGCCGTGCTCTACATCACGCACGACCTGGCGACCGCGCGGCACTTCTCCGACGAGATCCTGGTGCTCTACCGCGGCCGTGTCGTCGAGCGCGGCCCCTCCGACGCCGTCATCCTCGACCCGCACCACGACTACACGCGGCTGCTCGCCGAGGCGGCGCCCGACCCGGAGCGCGGGGAGCGCCGGGTCACCGCGGGGCCCGCGCTCGACCGCTCAACGATCGACAACACCACGTGCTACGACCACACCGTCGGTGCGTGGGTGTCGAGCACGCCGGCGCCGGTCGGAGCCCGGTGAGCGCGGACACGGGCACGAGCGTCGACTGGGTCACGTCCGGGTTCTCGGCGCGCTTCCGGGTCGCCCCGGACCAGCCGGTCGCGCTGGTGTCGTTCGTGCCGGCCGGAGCGGCGCTCGCCGACGGGCCCGACGACCCGCAGCCGCTCGTCGAGCTCACCACGATCGGGCACGGCCGGTTCCCGGGCGGCTTCCGGCACGTCGACTCGACGATCGGGGCGCGGCTCCGACCGGTGCCGGACGGGGTGACGCACCACCAGGCGGGGAACGGGGACGGGGGCCGTGCCGGCGTCGAGCTCCGGATCCGCCAGGCGGACCCGGCCACCGGCCTCCAGGTCGAGTCCGTGTTCCGGGCACGGGACGGCGTCGCGGCGTTCCGCACGTGGACCGAGGTGTCGACGACCGAGACCCCGGCCGGTGAGCACGTGCTGGACTTCGTGTCCTCGTTCGCGACGGGGGCGTTCCTGACGGACTCCGGCGCGACCGTGGACGACCTGACGCTGACGCACGCCGACAACGACTGGGCGGCGGAGAACCGGTGGCGGACCGACCCGCTGCGGGACATCGGGCTCGCCCGCATCGACCGCGAGGCGCAGCACCACCCGCCCCGCAGCCGCGCCGTGGTGCAGAACCGCGGCTCGTGGTCGACCGGGGAGGCGCTGCCGATCGGGGTGCTGCGGGCGGAGTCGTACTCGCTCGTGTGGCAGATCGAGCACAACGGGCCGTGGTCGTACGAGCTCGGCGAGACCCGGCGGCACGCGTACGTCGTGCTGAGCGGGCCGACCGACCAAGAGCACCAGTGGACGGCGGTCGTCGCCCCCGGACGGCCGTTCACGAGCGTGCCGGTGTCCGTCGGGATCGCGACGTCGCTGGACGGGGCGTTCGCGGTGCTGACCGCGCAGCGGCGGGCGATCCGGCACGTGCGCCCGGCGGACCTCGCGCTGCCGCTGGTCTTCAACGACTACATGAACACGCTCATGGGCGACCCCACGACGGCCAAGCTGCTGCCGCTCGTCGACGCCGCCGCCGAGGCCGGAGCGGACCTGTTCTGCATCGACGCCGGCTGGTACGCCGAGGGGCACTGGTGGGACACCGTAGGCGAGTGGCTGCCGGCGGCATCGCGGTTCCCGGGTGGGCTCGGCGAGGTCGTCGACCACATCCGGTCGCACGGGATGCAGGCCGGGCTCTGGCTCGAGCCCGAGGTCGTCGGCATCAACTCGCCGCTGGCGTCCACGCTGCCGGTCGATGCCTTCGTGCACCACCACGGCGTTCGGGTCGCGGAGCACGGGCGGCACCTGCTCGACCTGCGCTCGCCGGCCGCGCGGGCACACCTCGACGAGGTCGTCGACCGGCTCGTCGGGCAGCTCGGCGTGACGTTCTTCAAGATGGACTACAACACCATGACGGGTCCCTTCCCGGGGATGCTCGAACACCAGCGGGCGCTCCTCGACTGGCTCGACGACGTGCAGGCCCGGTACCCGGAGCTGCTCATCGAGAACTGCGCCTCGGGCGCGATGCGTGCCGACGGGGCGATGCTCTCGCGGCTGCACATGCAGTCCACCTCGGACCAGCAGGACCCGGTGCTGTACGCCTCGATCGCGGCGGCTGCACCCGCGGCGATGCTCCCCGAGCAGGCCGGGAACTGGGCGTACCCGTCGGCGTCGATGTCCGACGAGCTGTTCGTCCTGTCGCTGGTGAACGGGGCGCTCGGCCGGATGTACCTGTCCGGCCACCTCAACGAGATGTCCGGTGCGCAGCGCGCACTCGTGGGCTCGGCGATCGCGGCCCACCGCGAGGTCCTGTCGGTCGTCGAGGACGCGGTGCCGGTGTGGCCGCTCGGGCTGCCGGCGTGGGAGGACACGTGGATCGCGCTCGGCCTCCGCGCCGTGTCCGGCGACCTGTACCTGTCGGTGTGGTCGCTCCCCGGGGCCGGAGGCTCCGTCTCGCTGCCGCTCCCGGAGTTCGGCGGACGGGCCGTCACCGTCGAGCCGCTGTTCCCGATCGACGTGGCGCCCTGGGTACCTTCCTGGGATCAGGAGGAAGGCACCCTCCACCTCACCAGCGGGGACACCGCGCCGACGGCGCGCGTGTTCCGGATCAGACCGGGAGCCGACTGAGCGGACGGGCGCCGATGGCAGCGGCGTGCGTCGAGGGCGGACGGGAGGCACGGTGCGGGCAGGCACCGAGCCTCCCGTCCGGTGTGTGGTCGCGTCGTGACCGTCAGTCGCCGCTCGTGGTGGCCGGTGCGCGCTCGTCGTCGGCGCGCTCCGCGCGCGGGGCGCGCAGGCGCAGGGTGGCCGCGAGCCCGATGACCAGGAACCCGGCGGCGGACCAGGCCGCCGCGCGGGTGCCGTCGGAGAAGGCCTCGGCGGCGGCGGTCGCGGTCTGGCCGGTGAGGGCGGCGATCGCCCCGCCCGAGGACTGCACGACCGAGTCCGCGATGCTCGTCGCCGCGGAGACCGAGCTGCCGGCGTCCTCCAGGCGGTGCTCGAGGATGCTGCCCGTCGAGGTGAAGAGCACCGTGCCGAGGACCGCGATGCCGAGCGCAGAACCGATCTGCCGTGCGGTGCTCTGCGCGCCGGAGGCCTCACCGCTCCGCTCGATCGGGACGTCCTGCAGCACCACGCCCGTGAGCTGCGCCGTGGCGAGTCCGACGCCGAAGCCGTAGACGAACAGGCACGGGACGATCGCCCACCACGGGGTCGTCGCCGAGACCACGACGCCGATCGCGGCGACGCCGACGATCTCTGCACCGATGCCCATCCGCACGATCGGCAGCGCTCCGATCCGCTGCCCGACGGTCGCGGCGAACCCGCTCGCGACGAACGACCCGATCGCCAGGGCGAGCAGCACGAAGCCGGTCTGCAGTGCGGAGTAGCCCAGGACGTTCTGCAGCCAGAGCGGCAGCGAGAGGATGATGCCGAACTCGCCGAGCGAGACGATGAGCGCGGCGATCGAGCCGTTCCGGAACGAGCCGATGCGGAACAGGTCGAGTGCGATGAGCGCCGAGCCTCCGGTCCGCTGTCGGCGGAGGGACCACCGCACGAAGCCGAACCCGGCGAGCACGGCCACGAGGAACGCGACCGGGATCGGGCTGATCCCCGAGGACCACGACCAGTCGCCGATCGTCAGCGGCGTCGACGACGGGGTCCACCAGCCGTAGGTACGGCCCTCGATGAGGCCGAACACCAGCGCGGCACTCGCCACCACCGACAGCACGGCACCGACGACGTCGATCCGGCCGGCGTGCGCGGTGTCGCGGGACTCGCGGACGGCGAGCCCGAGGCCGATCACGATGAGCACCACGATCGGCACGTTGATGCCGAACGCCCAGCGCCAGGAGAAGTCGGTCGTCAGCCAGCCGCCGAGGAGCGGCCCGACCGCCACCATGCCGCCGATCGTGGAGCCCCAGACGGCGAACGCGATCCCGCGCTCGCGCCCGGTGAACGTGGCGTTGAGGATCGAGAGGGTCGTCGGCAGGACCATCGCGCCGCCGATGCCCTGCGCCACCCGGGAGGCCACGAGCAGGTCGCCCGTGGGGGAGAGCGCCGCCAGCACCGAGGCCAGGGCGAACACGATCACACCCGTCGTCAGGAGACGTCGTCGTCCGTAGCGGTCCGCGAGGGCGCCGAACACCAGGAGCAGTGCCGCGAACACCAGGGTGTAGCTCTCCTGGACCCACTGCACCAGGGTCGAGCCGATGTCGAGGTCGGCGACGATGCTCGGGATCGCGACGTTCACGATCGTCGAGTCGACGATGATGAGCGCCACGGCGAGGCTGATGACCACGAGGCCGAGCCAGCGGCGGGGATCGGCGGCGGGCGTGCGGGGTGTGGTCGTGCTCGGTGTGGCGGCGGGTGTGCTCACGATCGTGACTCCAAGGTCTTCAGCATGCTGACGACATGACGCTACACCCGCGCCCCATGAGCGTCGCCGGGTGACCGGGGGACGTCAGATGCCGAGCTCGGCGCGGAGGTAGGGCGCGGTCCGGCTCGTGCGTGACGCGGCGACCTCGGCCGGGGTGCCTGCTGCGACGACCTGGCCGCCCTCGTCGCCGCCCGACGGGCCCATGTCGATGACGTGGTCCGCTGCGGCGACGACGGCCATGGCGTGTTCGACCACGACGACCGTGTTGCCGGCGTCCACCAGGCGGGACAGCTGCGACGTCAGGAGTTCGACGTCGGCGGGGTGCAGCCCGGTGGTCGGTTCGTCGAGCAGGTACAGGGTGTGGCCGGACCGCGCCCGCTGGAGTTCGGTCGCGAGCTTGATGCGCTGCGCCTCGCCACCCGAGAGCTCCGGCGCGGGCTGCCCGAGGCGCAGGTACCCGAGGCCCACCTGGCGCAGGGTCTCCAGCGCGCGGGACGCCGCCGGCAGCTCCGCGAGGAACGGCGCGGCGTCCTCGACGGTCATCCCGAGGACGTCCGCGATCGTCGCGTCGTGCCACCGGACCTCGAGCGTCTCGGCCGTGTAGCGCGACCCGTGGCACTCCGGGCACGGCGCCCAGCTCCCCGGCAGGAACAGCAGTTCGACGGACACCGAGCCCTCGCCCTGGCAGACCTCGCACCGGCCGCCGACGACGTTGAACGAGAACCGGCCGGCGGTCCACCCGCGGGCCTTCGCGTCGTCGGTGGCGGCGAACGCGGCACGCACCGCGTCGAACAGCCCGGTGTACGTGGCGAGGTTCGACCGGGGTGTCCGGCCGATCGCCTTCTGGTCGACCTCGACGACCCGGTCGATGCCCGGGTGCGTCAGGGCGAGAGACGGCAGGACACCGCCGACGAGCGACGACTTGCCGGACCCGGACACCCCGGTGATCGCGGTGAGGACGCCGAGGGGCAGGTCGACGTCGAGCCCGCGGAGGTTGTGCCGCGTGACGTCCCGGAGCTCGAGCGTGCCCGTCGGCGTCCGCGGGGTGCGCTCGACGTCGGGCTGCCGGGGCTGCAGGTACCGGCGGGTGACCGACGCCTCGACCTCGGCGAGCCCGGCCACGGGCCCGCTGTACAGCACGGTCCCGCCCGACGCCCCCGCACCGGGACCGACGTCGACGATCCAGTCGGCCTGCCGCACGATGCTCATGTCGTGCTCCACGACGAACACGCTGTTGCCGCCGGCGCGGAGCCCGTCGAGGACCTCGACGAGGGGCTCGACGTCCGCCGGGTGCAGGCCGGCGCTCGGCTCGTCGAGGACGTACACGACGCCGAACAGCCCCGAGCGCAGCTGTGTGGCGATGCGGAGCCGCTGCATCTCGCCGGGGGAGAGCGTCGGGGTCGCCCGGTCCAGGCTGAGGTACCCGAGCCCGAGCCCGGTGAGCACCTCCACCCGGGTCAGCAGGTCCCGGGAGATCGCCACCGCCACCTCGGTGTGCTCGCCCGACGATGCGCGGGACGTCGCCGGTCCGGCGTCCGTGATCGCCGCGACGGGCCGCAGCACCTCGGCGACCGCGGTGAGGGGGAGCGCGTTCAGCTCCGCGATCGTCTTCCCGCTGAACGTCACGGCGAGCGCCGCCCGCGTCAGCCCGGTCCCGCCGCAGAGCGCGCACGGCCCGGACTCGACGAACTGCAGCACCTTCGTGCGCTGCGTCTCGCTCTGCGAGTCGGCCAGGGTGTGCAGCACGAACTGCCGCGCGCTCCAGAAGCGCCCCTTGTACGGCTTTGCGACCCGGTCCCGCTTCGGGTGCACCTGGACGACCGGCTGCTCCTCGGTGAACAGCAGCCAGTCCCGGTCCTGCCGGGGGAGCTCGCGCCACGGCCGGTCGATGTCGTACCCGAGGACCGCCGTGACGTCGCGGAGGTTCTTGCCCTGCCACGCACCCGGCCACGCCGTGATCGCGCCGTCGCGGATGCTCAGCGACGGATCGTGCACGGCCGAGGCCTCGGTGACCTCGTGTGCCGTGCCCAGGCCGTGGCACCGGGGGCACGCGCCGGCGACGGTGTTCGGGGAGAACGAGTCCGACTCGAGCCGCTCGGCTCCCGCCGGGTACGTGCCGGCGCGGGAGTACAGCATCCGGGTCGAGTTCGACAGGGTCGTCAGGGTCCCCACCGTCGACCGGGAGCTCGGGGCGCCGCGGCGCTGCTGCAGTGCCACGGCCGGCGGCAGCCCCGTGATGGACTCCACGTGCGGCGTCGACCCCTGCGCGATGAGCCGGCGCGCGTACGGGGCGACGGACTCCAGGAACCGGCGCTGCGCCTCGGCGAAGATCGTCCCGAAGGCCAGGGACGACTTCCCCGAGCCGGAGATCCCGGTGAAGGCGACGATCTGGTCGCGGGGCACGTCCACGTCGACGTCGCGGAGGTTGTTCTCGCGGGCACCGCGGACGCGGATCATGCCGTCGGCAGCGGTGGACGGGGTGGGCCGGGGGTGTGGAGCGGGCATTCGTACGACTGTAGACGCGCGTCGCTGGCCGCGTCGGTTCGGCTGTGCTCTGCATGACGATGCCGATCCGGGTGTTGGAGTTCCGATCCGAGGAGGCACCCGGGGAAGTACGGTGGTCGGGTGACTGCGTTGGGCCTCGTCGCCACCCTCTTCGCCATGGGCGTGGTCTTCGGCGGACTGGGAGCGCTCGGGTACACCGGACGGTGGCGGTCGTGGCTCGGTCGCGTGCACGAGAACGTCGTCTTCGGGTGGTTCTGGTCGGGGCTGGCGCTGCTGTCGATGGGCCTCGGGGTGTCCTTCGTCGGGACGCCGGCCTTCGGGGTGTCCTTCGTGTTCGCGTTCACGGCCGCGGTCACCGGTGCGCTCGGGGTCTGGAGCGTCGTGATCGGCGTCCCACGCTGGCTGCAGCCGCGGTGGTACCGAGTGGCGCGCGAGCGATGACCGACCCGCCCGACATCGCTCCTGTCACCCTGCCGTTGCCGCCGGACTGGCTCCGGATCGACTCATCTGCGAACGTCGTCGTCATGGCAGCTCCGGAGCGTGCGGACGAGCGGTTCCGATCGACCATCGTCCTGACGACCAGGCCAGCGAACGGCCCGCTCCACGTCGTGGCGGCGCGGGCGGCCACGTCGGTCCTCGCCTCGCAGCCAGGCGCACAGGTGTTCGGCGTCGAACCGGACGACCTCGCCGAGGTCCTCGGTGTGCCGTCTCGCACGATCGAGTGGGGGTACAAGGCCGACCGCACCACCGTGCTGGTCCGCCAGTGGATCGCGGTGATCGGTCTCCACGAGGTGCACGTCACCGGCAGTTCCGCCGTCGAGGTGTTCGAGGACTTCGTCCCGCTCTTCCGGAGCGTCCTTGCCGCGGCGTCCATCACCGCCGACGAGGCCGCTCCCTCGGCCGGCGGCCGCGCCCGTGGGCGTGCCGCGGATGACGAGGCGACGGCCCTCCCGCGGATCGACGTCGGCGCGTCGGAGCGGACCGACAAGACGCTCGAGGCGCTCGACGGAGTCGCGCTCGCGCAGCCACGACCAGTCGGCCGTTGGCTGCTGAGCGACGACGCCCTCCAGCACCTGTGGTCGATCCGTGCGCGGGGGATGGTCTCGCGCGCTCGACGTCGCTCGCCAGCCGGGCTCGAACTCGACGGAGCGGGGCTGACCGGCACGTTCGGCGCACTGGCCGACGACGGCCAGCGGATCGCCGGGCTCCTGGAACGACCCGACCACCGCTACGGCGCCTCGGCACGACACGGCGGCCGCTCTGCCGACTGGAGCATGTGGCTGAACGGTGCGTCTGCGCTCGTCCGCGCGAAGGGCAACGTCGCGGACCTGATCGACGACCGGATCAGGGCTGACGAGGTCGCCCAGTACGACCTCGTCCCAGCCGGACGGGCCGTCGGTCACCTGCTCGCGTGGGCACGGGTGTCTCCCGCGTGGGCGATCGCCAGCGACGAGGAGATCGTGCTCCCCGCCGAGACCGTCGACGCTCGGATCGACCGACCGGGGACACCGACCGAGCCGTCACCGATCGCCGGTTTCGTCGCAGAGCGCCTCTGGTCGGAGCCCGTGTGGGGCCGGCTCCGGGTGTGGGGAGACCGGACGCCGTTCGGCCTCGACGTCGTGTCGGCGGGCGGCGCAGGATGGTTCCGGCGCGACGGCCTGGAGGACGGGCGGGTCCGCTTGGAGCCGATTCCGTCGGGCACCGTGTTGCGTTCCGTCCTCGCCGTCTTCGCGGACCCGTCGGCCGCCTGAGCGAGCGGATCGCGCGTCGACGGGGCGAGGCCCCGTGCCCCTGTGGGACGGGAGGCTCGGTGTCAGCTGGCACCGCGCCTCCCGTCCGATCCTGGGTTTCGTCAGTCCTGGTACTGGGCGATGAGGCGGCCGACCACGCCGCCCTTGCGGAGGCGCTCCAGCGCCTCCGGGATCTCCGCCGGGGTGATCAGGTTGAGCGGCGGGTTGAGGTCGCCGGAACGCATCAGCGCGTAGAGCTCCTCGAGGTCCTGCTTGGTGCCGGACTTCGAGCCGCGGATCGTCAGCTGCTTGATGATGATCGGGTAGGTGTTGATCGTGGACTCGAGGCGGCCCATGCCGACCTGCACGAGGGTGCCGAACTCGCCGAGGGTCTCGATCGCGGCCGAGGTCGTCGTGCCGAAGCCGGCGTAGTCGACGATGAGGTCGAGGTCCTTGTCGGCGAAGTCGGTGATCGACTCGGCGACTCCGGCGAGGCCGATCTCGTCGGCGAGCTCGCGGGCCTTCGGGTTGACCTCGGCGCCGTAGACCTCTGCGCCCTTGAGGACGGCGACGCGGGCGCCGATGTACCCCAGGCCGCCGAGGCCGATGACGCCGACCTTCATGCCAGCCTTCGCGCCACCGACGGCGATCATCGCGTGGTAGCTCGTCAGGCCGGCGTCGGTCGCCATGGCGCCGAGCTCGAAGGAGACCTCGTCGGGGAGGCGGACCAGGTTCTCGTCGGTCGCGAGGACCTGCGGGCCGAAGCCGCCGTCCCACTGGCCGTAGCCGATCGCGTCGCCGTCGGCGAAGGTGGGGGAGAGGCCGACGCGGTCGCCGACGTTCCAGTGGTCCTGCATGCCGGGGCCGACCTGCGTGATGATGCCGGCGTTCTCGTGGCCGAGGGTCATCGGGATGCGGGGGAACAGCGGCATCCAGCCCGGGTCGTCGAGCGCGCTGACGTCGGAGTGGCAGACGCCCGCGGCCTTCACCGTGACGACGACCTGGCCGGGGCCCGCTGTGGGCTCGGGGACCTCGTCGAGGGTGAGGGGCTGGTCGGTGCCGTTGAAGCGCCAAGACTGCATGAGGGGTGACTCCTTGCTTCGTCGTTGAAGGGCTCGGGTCCTGGTGTGGGCTCGGGTCCGGCGGTGGGTGGGCCGCCGTGGGTCAAAACTACACCTGTTGTTTAGGAGCCCGTCCGGTGCCGCTCAGTCGTCGTCGAGCAACCCGGCACGCAGTCCCAGGATCGCGAGTGCCACGCGGTTCGTGACCCCGAGTCGGGTGAAGACCGTCGCCAGGTGAGCCTTGACGGTGGTCGGAGCGCAGTGCAGCTCGGCAGCGATCTGGCTGTTCGTCATGCCTCGGGTGACGGCGCGGACCACGTCGCGTTCGCGCGCGCTCAGGAGCTCCGCGGCACGTCGAGCCTCGATGCGTCCCGGATTCCGCCGAGTTCGTACCCAGTGGTCCAGGAGCAGACGGGACTGCCGACGCGAGAGCGCGGGGTGCCCATCGGCGAGCGAGCGGACGGCGTGGACGAGCTCGTCCGGGTCCGCCGACTTGACGTGGTTGCCGGATGCGCCCGCCTCGAGCGTTGCGAGGAGCAGGTCA
Organism: Curtobacterium sp. NPDC090223; assembly: GCF_044746585.1. NCBI lineage: Bacteria > Bacillati > Actinomycetota > Actinomycetes > Micrococcales > Microbacteriaceae > Curtobacterium > Curtobacterium sp. NPDC090223. The sequence continues at coordinate 23,468 of NZ_JBIVCN010000001.1, forward strand.
TCGTCCTCCTCGAGCGTCAGTGTCAGGACGGCGATCCCGGCCCGAGCCAACCGCTCGATCTCGGCCATCGACGCCCTGGTCCGGTCCGCGACGGACACGACTGCGACCTGCCGGCGTGTCGGAGCGGCGGGCTGGGTGACGGAGCCGATCCCGGCGGTGCTGGTGACGACCTCGATGCCGGCGGCACTCTCGAAGACACCCCGCAAGCCAGCCGCGGCAAGCGGGTCCGGCTCGTGCACCAGTACTCGTATCAACCCCTCGCCTTTCATCGTTCGATCCATCCGGCATGTCAACGGTAGTACTTCAGGCCGGTTCTACGTTGGTTTCGTGGCCGAACGGATGGTCCACGTGGAGCCGATGGCCGATGTGGTCCCGGCCGGGGTGCTGCGAACCTCGGTACTCGAGAGCGCGCCGTTGCGCTCAGGACGAGGGGGCACCATGCCGAACGAGCACCACGAGTACGAGAACCTGAGCAGGATCGACTACCCGAAGGTCGAGGAGGACTCCGAGGTCCCGAAGCTCTCCCGCGAAGCCGTTCGGGTGGAAGCCCGAGCCGGGCTCGAAGCGATCCGGGACTTCATCACGCGTGACGAGTTCATCCGCGTGCTCGGCGACCTGTACGACCAGGCGCCGGAACACCGTGATGAGTTCGTCCGGACCGTCCTGCTGGACCCGGAAGCCCTGCGCGATCGAGGGATCACGGTGCCCGACGGCATCAAGGTGCAGCGCTCGCAGTTCGGTGACCACCGGCCCACGATCTTCTGCGTGACGAAGGTGATGAGCGACGGCGTCCGGAAGGTCACGTACACGTTCGACAACGAGTCGATCCCGACGCCAGCATGACCGACACGGCCCTCGATGTCCTGTTGGAGGACACGTTCTGTGCGGCGACGATGGCGGAGCTCGCTGCGGCGGGACCGACTCGACGGTCGATCGCGCTCGTCGACCAACGACTGCGCTTCCCACACCGAGGCCGCCTTCGACTGCGTCACGGCGCACTGGAGCTCGGTGACTGGAGGCAGTTCGCTCCCGCCGACATCACCTCGGCCCGCCGCGGCTACGTCTCGTCCTACGGGCGGTTCGCCGCCGGAGGGGTGCGCGGGAGCTTCCCGTCACTCGCAGCGGTCCGCGACGCGGGGGCACCGGTGGTCCTCGACCTGCGGACCGGCGAGGTGATCGTCTTGCTCGTCGGGTTCCGGCCCGTATCCGGGCTCAATCACAACCGGGCGGCGTTGACCGCACTCCGACGCTTCATCGCGTCCTCCCACTAGCCGATCCGATCGAGAGAAACCGTCGTCGTCCGGTGCCGCTCAGCGCATCCGCGTCGATGCGATCCCGCCGTCGACGTCGATCGTGCCGCCGTTCACGAATGCGGCCTCGTCCGACACGACCCACCGCACGGCACGAGCGATGTCCACGGGCTGCACCGGACGGCCCGCCGGGGTGCCTTGCGTCATCGCTGCCAGGGCGTCGGCCGAGTCCGCGTTGCCCGGCGTCGCGGTCGCACCCGGGGCCACGGTCACGACGCGGATCCCGCGCTGCCCGTACTCCGCGGCCCAGGCTCGGGTCAGCTGCTCGACCGCGGCCTTCGTTGCCGGGTACAGCGCCATGAACGGCACGCCGACCCGGGCCATCCACGAGCCGATGTTCACGACGTTCCCGCCGCCGCGGGACATCATCGACGGCGCGAGTGCCGCGACGAGTACGTGTGGGGCTCGGATGTTCGTCGCGAGAAGTGCGTCGACCGTGTCGTCGGACAGCGACTCCGTGGGGCCGCCCGGATACACGCCGGCGTTGTTCACGAGGACGTCGACGTGCCCGCCCAGCTGCTCGATGGCGGCGGCAGCGAGTGCCCGGACCTCGTCGGGGCTGCCTGACAGGTCGGCGACGAGCGGCACGGCACGGCCTCCCTGACGCTGGATGTCGGCCGCGACGGCACGGGTGCGTGCTCCGTCACGCCCGGCGACGCCGACAGTCATGCCGGCTGCGGCGAGTTCGCGGGCGATGGCCTCGCCGATGCCGCTCGAGGCTCCGGTCACGAGGGCGGTTCGTGTGGTTTTGTTCGGTGTTGTCGTCATGATCCGATGCTCGGTCTCCCCGGGCAGTCCCTGGTTGCCTGCCTCCACGAAGACCTTGCCGGATCCCGCAGCACGGGCCCGTCGCCGTCAGTCACCCTGGGTAGGTTTGCCGACGTGGACGACCTGACTGCCCTGCACCTCGACCGCGCCGTGTCGATCGCGTCCACGCACGCCGCCGTCCTCGGGACAGACCACCACGACGCTGCCGCGCGAGCGGGGTCCGCGCACCGTGCCGACGCGCTCGGCCTCACCGTCTCCCGCGTGTTCGAGCCGACCGGTCTGTTCGACCGCCGCTACGTACCGTCGTTGTCCGTCGTCCTCCGCGGTCGCAAGCGCTCGATCGTCGGGGACGACGACCAGGTCTGGGGCCGCGGGCGGTTCATCATCACCCCTGTCGACCTGCCCGTCGTGGCTGGCGTCGTCGACACCGCCGGCGGTGACGGGTTCGTCTCCGCCGTCTGGCGCCTCGACCCGACCGTCGTCGCCGAGGTCGTGTCGTCGATGTCCGCGCCGTCCGCGTCGCATCGCGGCGAGGTGCCCAGACTCGGAACCTGGACCGCGCCGCTCGCCGACGCGTTCGCGCGACTGCTCGCCCTGCTCGACGCACCCGAGGACGTCCCGGTGCTCTTCCCGCTCGTCTCGAGGGAGATCGTCCTGCGCCTGCTGCAGACCGAGCAGGCGCCACGCATCACCGCGGCACTCGACGGTTCCGGCACCTCGGTCGTCGCCGCCGCGACCGCGCTGCTCACCGGACGCATGGCCGAGCCGTGGTCGATGGGCCGCCTCGCCCGCGAGCTCCGGGTCAGCGAGTCCACCCTGTTCGCACGCTTCAAGGAAGCGACCGGCATGACTCCCGCGCAGTACCTCAAGCGGACCCGGCTCGGCGAAGCACGTCGGCGGATGATCGTCCACGGCGACACCGCCGCCCGCGCTGCTACGGCCGTCGGCTTCCGCAGCGCGTCCCACTTCTCGAGGGACTACCGGGAGGCGTACGGGCGTCCGCCGGCGGCGGACGCGGTCGCGGCGCGGGCGCAGCTCGCGTTGGCGACGGCGGTGTAGCGGGAGAGGGCGACTGCTTACTCCGTCGTTGCTGGCCCCGGGTCTGGGGAACCGATGTCGCGACGTCGATCACCCGGCATGGACGCCCGGGATCGCGAGCGCCACACGCTCCGTGGAGTACGGCCTGGTCAGGCGCGGCCGAGCGAACCGACCCAGAGGCCGTCACGAGCCCGGGTCATCCCGACGTACAGCTCGCGGCGGTCGAGTTCACGGCGCTCGCGGGCAGCGACGGACTCGGTGTCGGGAGCGTCGAGGAGCAGCTTCGCCGGTACGTGTGGGAGCAGGACCTGCTTGAACTCGAGGCCCTTCGCACGCTTGATGGTGCCGACGCGGACCCGGTCGGAGCTCTTGCCCGCGTAGTTCTCCAGCGACACCGACGCCACGCCCGCCGCGTCGAGGGCCGCCATGACCTTGTCAGCTTGCGGGTTCGTCGCGGTCAGGATGCCGATGTCGCCGCGGCCGGTTCCCACCAGACGCAGGACCTCCTCCACGCGGGCGAGCAGCGCGACATCGTGCTCGGCGCGGTCCGCGAAGCGGTGGACCCTCGGCTTCGGGCCGGAGCGGGTGACGTCGGACACGGTGTCACCGGCACCGTCGACGCCCTCGATGTCGACGAACTGGTCGTCGGCCACCATCTGCTTGGCGAAGTCGAGGATCTCCGCCGTGTTCCGGTGGTTCACGTCGAGGACGACGCCGCGCCCGGCCAGGCTGATACCGACCTCGCCGAGGGTGTACCCACCCGGGTAGATCGTCTGCTGGCCGTCGCCGATCAGCGTGAGCCCGTCCGGCCGGTCGCCGACGAGGGCGTGCAGCAGCGAGACCATCGCGCACGACAGGTCCTGCGCCTCGTCCACGATGACGGCGTCGTAGCGGTCTAGCGGCTGGTCGCGGAGGGCATCGCGGGCGAGCAGGACCACGTCCTCGAAGTCGCAGACGCGTCGCTCGCGCAGATTCGCCGAGTACGTCTCGTACAGGTCCCACACCGCCTGCCGGACCTCCACCGGCAGCGCGTGCTTCCGCCCCACGCGTGCCAGATCGGCGTACTCGTCGAAGTGCGTCAGGCCGCGTCCCTTGATGACGTGCCCGATCTCCTCCTCCCAGTACCGGCGCGTGAAGCGCGGAGCGCGCAGTGGACTGGAGGCTCCGATCACGTTCCATGCGTCGGCGAACGCGCGCTGGGCCTCCAGTCCGTCGATGCGGAACGCGACCCCGCGCTCCTTCAGGAGCTGGCTGGCGAAGGCGTGGACGTTGACGAAGTCGACGCGGTCGACCATGTCCGGGGCGAGGCGCTCCAGGAGCGACCGCAGGACCGCCGAGAGGGTGCGGATGTAGGTGGTGAAGAGGACGCGACCGCCGGTCGCGCGTGCCAGGTAGGCAGCGCGGTGGAGGCCGACGACGGTCTTGCCGGTGCCTGCCGCACCACGGATGCGGGCGGGGCCGTTGAAGTTGCGGCGGACGAGTTTGGCCTGGGTGGGGTCCAGGAAGGCCATCCATTCCTCGATGGGGGCGTCGAGGACGCCGTCGAGGAGGCGGTCGTGAAGGTCTTCGGAGTCGATGAGCGGCGCGGGGTCGCGGGGCAGGACCGTGGCTGGGATGAGGATCTGGGCCGGGACGGCGTGGTCCTCGCCGATCACCGGGAAGTGGGCGAGGACAGCAGTGAGGAGCTGGTCGACACGCGTCGCGCTCAGTCGCCGACCACGCTTCGTGATGTGCGCGATGAGGTCGTGGACGCCGACGACGTCGACCGAGGCGACTTCGGCGTGCACACGCTTCTGGCCTGCGAGGGCGACCACCGCGTGGACCTCGCCCGGTGGGAGGCCGATCTCCGCGAGCGCGGACTCGGTGCTGTACGCGAGGTCGGCGAGGCGTGCGACGTCGTCGGTCACGTCCTCTTGGCCGCGGGTGATGCGGCCGGCGTGCACCGCGACGTCGCGCCAGGCCTTGGTGTCGACGATGAAGACGCCGGCGCTGCCGACGACGACCATGTCGACCTGGGCTGTCTTGCTGCCGGGCCAGCGTCGGTCAGCGAGCAGGTGGTAGCCGATGCCGGCCAGGGGAGCGAGGACCTTCGCCGTCTCACTCTCGGTGCGGTGGGCGATCTCGAAGCGACCGGCGCGGGCTTCGGCTTCGTCCGCTTGGCGTCGGAGTTCGTGGGCGCGGCCTCGTTGGCGGCGAGCTTCCACTTGCGCTGAGTCGCCGGCGATCGTCATCGTGTGCTGTCTCCTCGGCCGGGCGCCTCCCTCGGGCGTGCGGTCGTGAGCCATTCTCGTGGGCCGTGGAGATGGTCGGGAGCACCAGTTGTGGGGGGGGGGGACTCGGGCAACAGGAGAGATTGCCGCTCGGTCGCGGGTTCAGTCCTCGCAGCCGGTGCCGTCTCCATCGCGATCGAGCTTGCGAGAATATCCTGGGTCGCCGACTCGGACGGGAGCGGCTCCAGCCGCGCGGGCGGCGTCGCAGTTCGCGAAGTAGACCGAGGCGGTGGCGGGAGCCGGCTGCGCTGCTGCGGCCGCCTGCTCGGCCGCAGCAGCGGCAGCCGCCTTGGCGTCAGCGGCTGCTTGTGCCGCCGCTGCATCCGCAGCTGCCTTCGCGTCAGCCGCCGCTTGCGCTGCGGCTGCTTCATCTGCCGCCTTCTGCGCTTCGACTTCGGCGGCTGCCTTCGCAGCCGCGGAGGCCGAAGCGGATGCCCGCGCCGCAGACGCTTCCGGGCTCGAAGCAACGAGGGCGGCGGGCTTGTCCGCCCCCACGCCGGCGGAACTGCAAGCACCGAGGGTGAGCAGGAGCGCAGCGGCGCACGTCGCGACGAGGACAGGACGGAAGCGGCTCAGCGACCGATGCATACGAAGAACTCCAAACCTGAGGAAACATCCATCATCTCGATGTTGGTGGACGTTGACCAGGCCCCATGGTGGGGGTTGCGCGTGTGCGCGGCGGATTGTGATTCGACCTCCGAGATCACGGATGACACGTGGCCGAGAACGGGTGGTGCGGTGCGCTTGCGGCGGGCCATGCGCGCCCGGCCCGAGCACGAAGCTGCATGCGCCGGCGCGATCGTGACTGGACGCGTGCCTGTCGTCGACGATCGGGTGGGTGCGATGGGTGTCCAGCGGCGCCGCGTCGCTGGTGGAACTGCCGGGCACTCCTCCGCGCCGGCGTTCCAGCGTTCGACGGTGCGGCCGTGCGCCTCGACACCGGCGGACTCGATCTGACCGCTGACATGGGTGACCTCATCGCGGCTGCTACCGTGCCGTCATGGCAGATGAGGGGCTCCGCGACGAACTCCGGGAGTTCGTCGCGGAACGCGAGTGGGCTCAGTTCCACTCTCCCGAGAACCTGGCGAAGAGCATCTCGATCGAGTCGGCCGAGCTCCTGGAGTGCTTCCAGTGGTCTGCGCAGGCGGATGTGGATCGAGTGAAATCAGAACTCGCCGACGTGTTGACGTACTGTCATCTGCTCGCGGACCGTCTCGGCCTCGACGCTTCCACGATCGTGCGCGAGAAGCTCGCCGTGACTCGCGAGAAGTACCCGATCGACCGCGCGCGTGGACGAAGCGTGAAGTATGACCAGCTTTGAGATCGCAAAGTGGCCGTTCAACGAAAAGCACCTGCGGTTGTGGCGTGAAGCAGATCCGCGGCTGCTGAACTGGCCGGTCGTGTACATCCTGGACGACGGCGAGCGGGTCTATGTCGGCGAGACGCTCAACACGGCATCTCGGATGCGGCAGCATCTCGACTCCGATGTGCGGGGAACGTTGAAGGCCGTTCGTCTGGTACTCGACGGCACGTTCAACAAGTCTGTCTGTCTCGACCTCGAATCGCAGCTCATCGGGCTGTTCGCCGGCGACGACAAGTACACCGTGCTCAACAGCAACAAGGGGGTCGTGAACGCCGACTACTTCGACCGAGAGCGATATCGCGGGACGTTCGAGCAGGTGTTCGAGGCGCTACGGGAACAGGACCTCTTCACGCGGAGCATCTCCGAGATCGAGAACAGCGAGCTCTACAAGCTCTCTCCGTTCAAGGCGCTCAACCATGACCAGGCCGTCGTCATGGAAGACATCCTCGAGGGGCTGTTCAGCGACCTCACGTCGAGTGCCGGAAGCACGATCGTGGTGCAGGGAGACCCCGGCACCGGGAAGACGATCGTCGCTGTCTACCTCCTCAAGCTCCTCCGGGACATCGCGAACGGAATCGGCGTCGACGAGATCGATGGGGACTCGATGTTCTCGGACTACTTCACGGAGGAGAATCGCGGGCGGTTGGCAGGTGCGCGTGTCGGCCTCGTCGTGCCGCAACAGGCACTCCGTGCATCTCTGAAGCGCGTGTTCCGGAAGACGCCAGGTCTCGACGCTTCGATGGTCCTCACGCCATTCGAGGTCGGGAAGAGCACTGAGAAGTGGGACTTGCTGGTCGTCGACGAATCGCACCGGCTGAACCACCGAGCGAACCAGGCATCCGGTCCGCAGAACAAGAGCTTCGGGGACATCAACGAGGCACTCTTCGGCGCTGACGGCGATGGGTACACGCAGGTCGATTGGATCCGGGAGCAGAGCACCCACCAGGTGTTCCTGCTCGACTCGGAGCAGAGCGTGCGACCCGCGGATCTGCCCCCGCGGCTCCAGGCCGAGCTCGTTCGGGCTGCTCGGGCTCGCGACCGCTACTACCGCCTCTTCACGCAGATGCGAGTCCAGGGTGGAGCAGACTACGTGTCCTACGTCCGAGCGATCATGCGCGGTGAATCGCCCCGCCCACGAACGTTCGGCGACTACGAGTTCCGGATGTTCGAAGACCTCGGCGACATGCATGACGCGATCCGCGCCAAGGACGGCGAGGTGGGTCTCTCGCGGCTCGTTGCCGGGTACGCGTGGGAGTGGAAGAGCAAGCGTGACCCGGGCGCGATCGACATCGAGGTCGACGGTCGGCAGCTCAGGTGGAACCAGACCCAGACCGACTGGATCACCTCCTCCGGGGCGGTCGAGCAGGTCGGGTCCATCCACACCGTCCAGGGCTACGACCTCAACTTCGTGGGAGTGGTCATCGGACGAGACCTGCGATTCGACGTCCCCACGCAGCGGATCGTGTTCGACAGGTCGAACTACTTCGACAAGAAGGGCATGGAGAACAACCCGCGGCTCGGAATCACGTACTCGGACGAGGACCTGCGCAGGCTCGTCGCGAACGTCTACTCCGTCTTGTTGACCCGCGGGGTTCGAGGGACGTTCGTCTACGTCGTGGACTCGGAGCTACGCCGGCACCTTCGTCAGTTCTTCTGACGATCGCGGGGACAGAACTGCCTGGAGACGCGCACACGGTGGTCCGACCCTCCAACTGGGGCCACGTGGCCTGCGCTCCCTCGCGAAGCACGTCGTTAGCCTCTCGACCGTTAGGAAAACGGGCGAGGGGGAGAAATGCGGACGTTCTGGGTCAACCAAGGGCAGACCTTCGAGGAGGAGCGGCGAGCGCGTGTGCTCTGGGCACCGAAACTGTCGCGCCCACGTGAGGGTCAGGACGTCGGCACTCCGCGTGGACATTGGGATCGCATGCTCGAAGCGTCGGCCGGAGATCTCGTCTTTCACTATTCGCGTGGCGCGGTTCGCGCGTGGAGCAACGTGCTCGCTCCTGCCTTCGACGGGCCGCCGCCGTTCGAGGACCCGACCACTCGATGGTCAGTCGACGGCAGGGTGATCCGCGTCGAGATGCAAGAGCTCGACAGCCCGATCGACCTGGACGACATCCCGCTCGAGCTCCGGACCGAGCGTGACGTCACGGGATGGCCGTTCTCGCGGAGCGGTGCCGTCAAGCAGGTGTACCTCACCGAAGTCGATGGTTCACTCGCCGACTGGCTGTTGAGCGAAGTCGGCCTGCGTGTCGATGTTGCACAGCTCTCCGCATGGCCGGACCAGGTGGGCGATGTACAGATCGAGTACCGCGGCGACCGTCGGGTCGTCGTCAACGCTCGCGGCGAGCAGAGTCTCTTGCGTAAGCACCTCTTCGGTGATGACCTGCTCGCGACATGCGCCCTGTGCGGCCGTGATCTCCCCGTCGCGATGCTCGTCACCGCGCACATCAAGAGGCGAGCTGACACGTCGCGTGCTGAACGAGGCCGTACGGACACGGTCATGCCGGCGTGTCTGATCGGATGTGACTCGCTCTTCGAGCTCGGCTACGTGACCGTTGCGCGTGGAGGGACTGTCGAACGCGGCCCCCGCCGGACCCCGATGACCGACGACCTCGCCCGCGCCCTCGACGCATTGATCGGGCGTACCTGCAGCGTCTGGAGCGAGGCCACGGAGCAGCACTTCGCGCACCACCGTCGGTTCCAGAAGGCGAGAGCGCGCAGCTACGGCTTGAGTTGACCATCCGCGAGGACCCGGACGGCCGGAAGATCGGGTAGCGCCCAGTCGAGCCGAGAGAGCTCTGTCGGAGCAATCCAGCGCAGCTCGTCGTGGTCGGTGCTCTCGAGGGGCCATGCGTCGTCGGATCGAGCGCGATAGCAGGCGAGGTCTATGAGGACGTCGCCGACACGAGTGGTCTCCCGAATGACCAGCTGCCCGAGGCGAACCTCCAGGTGGAGTTCTTCGCTGATCTCGCGCACGAGTGCATCTCTCGGATCCTCGTTCGGTTCGACTTTCCCACCCGGGAACTCCCAGAGGCCGGCGGACGGTCTCCCGGGGGCTCGTCGGCAGGCGAGGACCTGACCGTCCCCCCTGGTGATCACCGCCGCGACGACCTCGATGACCTGCATGCGTCAGTTCTACCGTGTTGCGCCTCTGGCTATGGCGTCCCAGCGATCCAGAGCCTGCTCGACGAGGTCCGCGGCGTCGTTCGTCTCCTCGTGCTCCCACACCCGGACGACCCGCCACCCCTCTGAGACCAGGATCGCTTCGTTGGAAGCGTCACGCTGTCGGTTCGCCGACAGCTTGGAGCGCCAAAGGGCAGCGTTGGCCTTCGGGAGGTGCGCATGCTCCTCACACCAGTGCCAGAAGCACCCATCGACGAACACCGCGATCCGAGCCCGAGGGAAGACGATGTCGGGTCGAGCGCGCGAGTTCTCACTCACCCGGCGATCCACGAAGAACCGCCGGCCGCGAGCATGGAGCTCCCGACGGAGGGCGAGTTCTGGCGCGGTGTCCCGCCGACCGAACCGAGCCATGTGTCGACGTCGTGCGTCATCCGCCTCCCAGACCTGCATCCGACGACGCTAGAGGCCTGCGCGCCTCCGAATCCGCCCGGCGGAGGGGCAGTGAGTCGAGGTCAACGCAACGAGATCGTGGAGGAGTGATCCCTGGTCGGACTCGCGCCCGCAGCAAGCGCCCCGAGCACGGCCACGCGGTCGTCAGCCGGCAACTCCCGCAACACGATCGCCACCTCCCCGCAGTATCTCCCCGCCGACGCCAACTGCACCGTGACCGCCCCCGCGGGCCTCGGCTGCCCACCCACCTCGGGCAGCGGCAACCCCGCGAACCGCTCCCGCGAGTGCTCCAACCGGATCATGGCCTCGGCGGCGTCGGGTCGGTCGCGCTCGGGAACAGCAAGCGCCGCGATGACCGACGGGTGCACACCCGGAGCGGCGACTCCGTCGAGCACGACCACGTCATCGCGGACGAACGACCCCAGCCGCGACCAAGAGTGCTCCGTCAGTGCGGGGTCCCCGACGTACACGTCGTCCACACCCGCGTCGACGAGCTCGACCGCCTGGAGCAGTGGCGGCGCGACACGATGCGCCTCGACAGTGGGCAGCCCCTCGCCGAGCGGCCCGCGGCGGACGGCATCACCAGCGATGAACGCCCCGACCCGCCACCCGAACTGCCGAGCGACGGACACGGACGACGAGACGGACGCCAACGCCAGCCCGGTCCACTCCCGCGGGTAGAAGTTGTGGATGAGCTCGACGTCGAGATCCGCGAACGGCGAGAGGTCGGCTGCGCGAAGGGTGCTGGCGTTGAGCGCGATCGGCAGGATCGCAGCGATCTGGCGGATCGAAGCCACCGAGAACCCGAAGTCGATCCGCACGCGAGACACACCGATCGACCGCAGGAACTCCCACGGCGAATCACCGAGCAGTCGAGCGGTGTTTGGGGAGACGTCCGTCACGACCGAGAGTCCCGACGCCGCAGCGGCCGACACGATCGACGTCGCGGTGTCGCGAGCACCTGCGGGGGAGTCCTCCGGGATGTGCAGCGACGTGAACGCGAGGGTCGCACCAGCGGACGCCGCTGCAGCGAAGGTCGCCGGCGCAAGGGTGGGATGTGCCAGGTAGGCACTCGCTCCCAATCTCACGGGCGCGGAGCCGTCGAGGCGGACACCGGCGACACCGGCACGTCGAGCGGCGCATCGGGAGCGACCGGGTCACCGGCGTCACCCGCGGCCGACTGCGCCTCCAGGTCAGCACGCACGGAGTCCGAGACCCCGAAGAACAACGTCGCCACGAACCCCACGACGTACGCGGTCACGAGCCCCGCCCCGTACCCGAGGAGCGCCCACCCGTACCCGCTCGACCCGTTGAGCAGCGGGATGAGCGACAGGTCCGAGGCGCCGATCGCGATCGCCCCGACGGAGTGCCCGAGCTGGTCGAACAGCCCGACGACCCCGCCACCGAACGCCCCACCGATGCACGCGGTGATGAACGGCCGCCCGAGGGGGAGTGTCACACCGTAGATGAGCGGCTCGCCGACCCCGAGGAGCCCGGCGGGCAGCGCACCGCGGATCGTGCGGGACAGTGCAGCGTTCGAGCGGAAGCGGATCCAGAGCGCGATCGCAGCACCGATCTGCCCGGCCCCGCCCATCGCGAGCACGGGGAGCAGCACGGTCCACCCGGTCTGGTCGATCAGCGTGGTGTGGATCGGCGTGAGCGCCTGGTGCATGCCGGTCATGACGAGCGGCAGGAAGAGCCCGCCCAGGACGAACCCGGCGAACGCCCCGCCGTTCGCGAGGAGCCAGGTTGCGGCGGTGCCGATCGCGACGGAGACGACACCGGCGACGGACATCAGGATGCCCAGGGTGATCGACCCGGCGACCAGGACGGTCACGGTCGGCACGACGATGAGCGCGATGACGTCCGGCGTGACCCGGCGCATGAACCGCTCGACGTAGGCGGCGAGGATGCCGCCGGCCATCGCGCCGAGCACCCCGCCCTGCCCGGGCGCGAGCGTCTCGCCGAACACGGTGACGTTCGCGACGCCGGCGGCGACGATGATGCCGCCGACGGCGCCGCCGAGGATCGGCGTGCCGCCGAACTCCTTCGCGGCGTTCATCCCGACGAAGACGGCGAGCAGGGACAGGAACCCGCTGGAGAGCACCCCGAGGAACGGCGTCACACCGGGCAGCCACCCGAGGTTCGTCAGGATGCCGTTGATCCCGGCGATGAGCCCGCACGCGATGAGCGCGGGGATGAGTGGGATGAAGATCGCGGAGATCTTCCGGATGGCGCGCATGGTCCGGCCGTCCGACCGGGATCGCGCGGCCGCCTTGATGGCCGCGCCACGAGCGGCGAGCTCCTCCGGCGAGGCACCCGAACCGCCTGAACCGCCCGAAGCGCCAGGCTCCGACGACCGGAGCGTGTCCAGCGAGGACGCCACCCGGTCGACGAGCCCTGGCCCGAGCACGATCTGCAGGTTCGACCCGGCGGCGATCGCGGCCATCACCCCGTCCGTCGCCTTGAGTCCGTCGAGATCGACGGGTGACGTCGAAGCCACCTCGACCCGGAGTCGGGTCATGCAGTTCTCGACGTCCGAGATGTTCGAGGACCCTCCGACGGCGTCGAGGATCTGCTGTGCGAGTTGCTGTGCATCGGCCATTGCTGTGCTCCTCAGGGGGAATCGGGTCGGGTCAGGAGAGGACCGCGCGGAGTGAACCGTCGGCAGCCGCGAGACGAGCGCGTGCCGACTGAGCGGACAGCCCGGTGAGCACCACGGCGATCGCGGTCTTCACCTCGCCGTCCGCGTCGGCGAGCGCGGCGGCGACCACGTCCGACGACGCCCCGGTCACGTCCTGCACGAGCGAGAACGACCGCGCCGCGAGCTTCTCGTTCGTCGCCCGGACGTCGACCATCCGGTTGCCGAACGTCTTGTGCCGCCGGACCATCGCGAGCGTGGTCAGCATGTTGAGCACGAGCTTCTGCGCGGTGCCGGCCTTGAGCCGGGTCGATCCGGCGATGAACTCCGGCCCGACGACGACGTCGATGGCGATGTCGGCGACCCGACCCGCTGCGGAACCCGCGTTGCACGCGACGGAGACCGACGTGGCGGACCGGCGCCGGGCCTCCAGGACGGCTGCGATGACGTAGGGCGTCCTGCCGGACGCGCTGATCCCGACGACCACGTCGCGGCTGTTCAGGCCGATCGCGTCGAGGTCGCGGACGGCGGCCGCTTCGTCGTCCTCCGCGCCTTCGACGGCGGTGGTGAGCGCGACGGCGCCGCCGGCGATCAGGCCGACCACCTGGCCGGGGTCGGTCCCGAAGGTGGGTGGGCACTCGCTGGCGTCGAGGACGCCGAGCCGGCCCGGCGTTCCCGCGCCGACGTAGACGAGTCTGCCGCCCTCCTGGAACGCTGCGGCGATGCGGTCGGCGGCCTGGGCGACGGCCGGGAGGCACGGCCCCAGTGCGGCGGGCACGCTGCGGTCCGCAGCGTTCATGCGTTCCGCCGCTTCCAGCGTCGTGATCAGGTCGATGTCGTCGAGGGAGGGATCGGTCGCCTCGGTCGTGAGGCTCTTGAGTTCGTCGCGGAGGTCCATGGTGGTGCTCGATTCAGGAACGGTGGTGTGTGCGGACGGCGGCGCGGCTGCGTGCCAGGAGCGGGCGGGAGCGGTCGTCGGTGCGCTGGGCGACGACGATGAACAGGGCGTCGACGATGGCGAGCTGGCTCATCCGGCTGCCCATCGCGGCGGGGCGCAGGTCGCTCTCGGCGCCGGCGACCCCGAGCAGGACGTGGTCAGCGTGGCGGGTGAGCGGGGCGTTCGCGTGGCCGGTGATCGCGACGACGGTGGCCTCGTGCATCTTGGCCTCGGTGGCGACCTCGAGGACCTCGGTGGTGGTGCCCGAGTGGCTCGTGATCACCAGGACGTCGTCCGGGCCGAGGACGCTCGCGAGCGTCAGGGCGTTGTGCGGGTCCTCGGTGATCGAGCTCGCGATGCCGATGCGCTCGAGCTTGAGGTGCAGGTCGCGGGCGACGATGCCGCTCGCGCCGACGCCGTACAGCACGACCCGTCGTGCCCCTCTGACCGCGTTCGCTGCCTCGCCGAGCGCTGCCGGGTCGAGGGCGGCGCGGGTGTCGGTCATCACCGCGCGGACGTCCTCGGTGACCTTCGCGATCACCGTAGCGACATCGTCGTCGACCCCGACGCCGGCGTGGATCTCGGCGTGCTGGTGGATGCCGCGCTCGACGGCTCGGGTCATGCTGCGCTGGAGTTCGGCGTAGCTGGCGAAGCCGAGGTGCCGGGCGAAGCGGGACACGGTGGCGGCGCTGACGTTGGCGCGCTCGGCGAGGTCGGCGGCGCTGCCGTTGGCCGTGTCCTTCGGGTCCTGGAGCACGGCGTCGGCGATCGCCCGCATGCTGGTCGGCATCGTGGCGCTCTGCGTCCGCACGAGGGCGAAGGCGTCGGCGCGGTCGGTGCGCGGGGGAGTCGTCGGCGCTGGCATGCGTTCAATGAAAGTGCATTGCATGCTTGCGCGCTAGGCGTGAAAGTAAATTCCGTGTTTCGTGGTGCCGCGTGCACTCCTCTGGGTGGTCCCGCGTGGTGCGGGGTGGATGCGCACAACGGAAACCGCCCCGCACCATGTGCTTGCGTGGTGCGAAGCGGTTTCGGTTGTGCGGCGGCTGCTGCGGCGGCGGCTGCGGCGGCCACCGGCGGGGAGGACTGGTGCACAACGCTCCGAATCGAGGCGTGGCTCCGGGCTGAAGACCACCCGGAGGCTCGTAGCATCTGATCGTGAGCAGCGACGTGACGCCCGGACGGTACCGGCACTTCAAGGGCGGCGAGTATGAAGTGCTGCTCCTGGCACGTGACACCGAGACCGAGGAGCCAGTGGTCGTCTACCAGGCGCTGTACGGCGAACGCGGCCACTGGGTCCGTTCGCTCGCCGACTTCACTGCGCACGTCGTCCGGGACGGCTACGACGGACCGCGGTTCGTGCCGGCGGCGCCACCAGCGCGCGGGTGATGGTCGGGAACATGGCGCACGAGGTCCGTGATCTGGCGCAGGACGACGTCGACGCCCTGCAGGAGCTGCTCGAGTCGTTCCCCGCGTACGCCGAGCGGATCACCGGCTACCCGCCCGGCCCGTCCGACGCGCTCTCCGCCGTGATCTCGGTGCCGCCCGGGTTCGACCCCGCGGGCAAACGGAGCATCGGCCTCTTGGAGGACGGGCAGCTGGTCGCCTTCGCCGACGTGCTGCTCGGCTACCCGGACCCAGCCACCGCGTACATCGGGTTGCTGATCGTGCACGGCTCCCGTCGGGGGGACGGCCTCGGCCGGCGACTGCACGATGCCGTCATCGACCGGGTGCGACAGGAGACCGGCGCGTCCCGGACGCGGCTCGGTATCGTCGACAGCAACGCCGACGTGGCCGAGCCGTTCTGGACTGCCCTCGGCTACGAGCGCACGGGGGAGATCAAGCCGTACCGCTACGACAAGCTCCGGAGTACCGTCAGCATGTGGGCGCGATCGACGGAGCGCTGAGCGCAGCCCGCGAAGCCGCACGCGCGCGGGTCTTCAGCGCGCCGATCGGCCGCGGGCAGCGTCGATCGTAGCGATGATCGTCGGGGCGCCCCAGACCAGGAAACGCGGCGGTCGAGCTCCGGATCGCACGACGACCTCGATCTGCCGAGACGGTCCCCGGGAAGCGTCCGCACCTGAATGATCCCGTGTGGGATCCCGAAGTCGACCCGGACGAGATTGAACCGGTGCGGGTTGACCACCGGGCGCGTGTGTCAGCGGTCTCCGGGAGGCTTTGTCCGTGACAGAGACTTCCTCCACGCTGTGGCAGATCGTGTTCTTGACGTTCTACAACACCGGCGCGATCTGCGTCGCTGTCTGGTTCCTGTACTTGTACGTGGTGATTCTGAGTCAGGGGAGCCGAAATGCGGTCCTGAAATTGAGCCGGCTCGAGCAGCGCTGCGCCGGCGCGATGCTTCGCGAGCCTCCCTCGCACCGAGCGTGGCAACGGTTCCGGTCAAAGCACCTTTCGACTGCCCAAGGGGTACGGCGCGCTCAACGGCTGCTCTTCCGGCCAGCGTCATGGCTCGGCCTCGTCATCCTCGTCGACCTCCTCGGTATCGCAGGGTTGCTCGCGGTTACATCGATGACGAGTGATGTTCCTCGTTCGTGGGATGAGGCGGCCTTTGCGTTGGCGTTCTTCTCGGCCGTTCCGTGGCTGACGGCGATGTTGCTCGAGCGCGTGTTTTGGCACCGGCGCGCCAGGAGCGAGTGGGAGGTCGTCCTGCTCGGAGAAGCGCTGGCGGCCGAGGCAGCGAACGAACTCGACCAGGACTACGTCGGTCGGCAGACCGCTCGTGTCCTGGGCGCGCTCGGAAGGCGCCTTCCGCGTGGAAGCGCACGACAGGGGCACACCGCGGAAGGGCGCGTGTGGCTTCTCAAGACTCAACCATCAGTTCACATGAGGGCGGAGCTCGTGACCACTGATGTCACCGAGAAGCGCGAATGGTCAGGCTGGGTCGCGTCGTGGCTTGACGTGGTCAGCGAGTCGTTCGAACCTCGTCCAGAACCTGCCTGGTCACGCGCGCCTCTCGGTCCCACGCTCCCTTCCAAGGACCCTGACGTGATCGGTCTCGGTGCGCTCATCGCGATCTGCTGTGGCTTCGGACTGGTTGGCGTCGTGTTCGCGGCGTTCTCCAGCGGCTTCGACTCATCGGCGGTGTGGGACGCTTGGGATTCGACAGCGGGCCGTCTGACCACTTTCGTCGGCCTCGTCGGAGCGGTGTTGGGCATTGTCGGCTTCCGACGTGGACGGACTGCCGTCGGCGCGCGACTGGGCAGCAGCGCTCGCCGGGTCGGAGCTCACCCATGAGTCAACGGTGGTGTCGGCCCCCGCCCCTAGGGTGAAGCACGTGCAGATCACCGAGCAGGGGCGGCCGCTCCTCAGCCCCAGCGACCTCACCACGTGGGCGTCCTGCGAGTGGGCGTTCCTGCGCCGCCTCGACGCCAAGCTCGGCCGCGGGGAGCCGCTGCCCGACGAGCACGACGACATGCTCGACCGCACCGCGAGACTCGGGGACCAGCACGAGCTCGACTACCTCGAGATCCTCAAGGCAACCCACGACGTCGTGGAGTTCGACCGCCCGGCACCCCCGCAGTACCCGGAAGCAGCAGCCGCAGCACTGGACGCCATGCGGAACGGCGCCGACGTCCTCTACCAACCGACGTTCTTCGAACCGCCGACCCCGGCCACGGCGGGCTTCATCGGCTTCGCGGACTTCATCATCCGCAACGCCGCGGGGGAGTACGAGGTCTACGACACCAAGCTCGCCCGGCACGCCAAGATCAGCGCGCTCCTGCAGCTCGCCGCCTACGCCGAGCGGATGCAGGCGCACGGCATCCCGACGGGCCAGCAGGTCCACCTGGTCCTCGGCGACCGCACGACGACCACGCACGACCTCGCCGACATCGCGCCGGTGTACCGCACGCAGCGCGCCGAGCTGGTGCGGGTGATCGACGAACGCCTGGACTCGAACGACGCGATGCAGTGGGGCGATCCCCGGTACAGCAGCTGCGGCCGGTGCAGCGCCTGCCAGCAGCAGGTGGAGCAGCACCGCGACCTGGTCCTCGTCGCCGGGATGCGCCTCGACCAGCGCACGAAGCTGATCCGGCAGGGGGTCCTGACGATCGACGACCTGGCGGTCCGCACCGCCCCCGTGCCCACCATGGCGAAGTCGACGCTGGATCGACTCGTCCGTCAGGCCAGCCTCCAGATCGACTCGGAGCACGCGCGCGACCGCAAGCCGCGCTTTGAGGTGCTGGACCCGACGGCCCTCGACGCGATCCCCGTGCCGGACGCAGGCGACGTCTTCTTCGACTTCGAGGGCGACCCGCTCCACACCGAGGACGGCGTGCACTGGGGCCTCGACTACCTCTTCGGCCTGGTCGACGACCGGGCCGACTTTACGGCGTTCTGGGCACACACGATCCGCGACGAACGCCAGGCGCTCGTGGACTTCCTCGCCTTCGTGGACGAGCGGCGTGCGCGGTACCCGGCCATGCACATCTACCACTACGCGGCCTACGAGCGGACGCACCTGCTCTCGCTCGCTGCCCGCCACGGCGTCGGCGAAGAGGCGGTCGACGACCTGCTCCGCCAAGGGGTCCTGGTCGACCTGTACCCGATCGTCCGCAAGGCCCTGGTCGTCGGCAGCCACAGCTACTCGATCAAGAAGCTCGAGCCCCTCTACATGGGCGAGGACCTCCGCCTGAGCGACGTCACGAACGCCGCGGACAGCATCACCGCCTACGTCGACGCGATCGAGGAACTCCGGAACGGCGACCCCGCGACCGGGCAGCGCATGCTCGACCAAGTTGCGGACTACAACGCCTACGACTGCCGCTCGACCCTGCGTCTGCGGGACTGGCTGCTGTCGCTGCGGCCACCGTCGACGGACGCGCCGGCCGAGCTCGACCTGCCGCCGATCCCCGTCGAGCGCGAGCCGAACCCGGTGTCCGTCGCGCTCGCGGAGCACCTGGACGGCGTGGTCGCGCTCGACCGCACCCCGGACCAGACGGCGCTGGCGCTCGCCGCAGCGGCGATCGACTACCACCGGCGCGAGGCCAAGACCTTCTGGCAAGACCACTTCGACCGCCTCCGCAACCCCCTCGACGAGTGGGCGGACACCCGCGACGTGCTGGTCGTGGAGCGGGCGTCGGTGGAGCGGGACTGGGACACGCTGCCGCGTGCCCGTTCGCAGTCCCGGGAACTCCGGTTGTCGGGGACGCTCGCGCCCGGCAGTCGGCTCCGGCCTGGAGGCTCGCCTCACCTGGTCTACGACACCCCGCCCCCGCCATCGGTCGGGTCTCCGGGCCCCGGGTCGAAGGGCGCGACGGATCGCGCCCAGATCATCGACGTGCTGGACCATGGGGAGTCGACGGAGGTCCTGCTCCTCGAACGGCTGCCCGTCGGTGGGGAGCCCCACCACGAGTTCCCGGTCGCGCTCGCGCCGTCGTCCCCACCGCGGGCGAAGCCACAGCCCGAGGCGATCGCCGAGTGGGGTGCGTCCGTGCTGGACGCGCTGGCGGAGATGCTGCCCGACCCGGCGCTCGACCTGCTCCGCCGGGTGCCACCGCGGGGTGCGCTCGCTCCGGTCGCCGGGGACGACACCGTCTCCGCCGTGGTCACGACGTTGCTCGGGCTCGACCGGTCGTACCTGGCGATCCAGGGTCCTCCCGGCACGGGCAAGACCTACGTCGGCTCGAACGTCGTCGCGCGGCTCGTCCGCGAGTACGGCTGGCGGGTCGGTGTCGTCGGGCAGTCGCACGCCACCAGCGAGAACTTCCTCGACGCGGTGATCGCGGCCGGGGTGCCGGCGGACCGGGTCGTGAAGCAGCCGAAGTCGGGCGCCGATGCCGAGGACGTCGAGGCAGCGGCGTGGACCCCCGTGAAGAACGGTGCGGCGATCGCGGCGTTCCTCGCCTCGTGCGAGCAGAGCGGCACCGGGGGAGTCGTCGGCGGCACGGCGTGGACGTTTGCGAACGCGTCCACGATCGAGCGGCGTTCCCTCGACCTGCTGGTCGTGGACGAGGCCGGGCAGTTCTCGCTCGCACCGACGATCGCCTCGTCGATCGCGGCCTCGCGGCTCCTGCTCCTCGGGGACCCGCAGCAGCTGCCCCAGGTGTCGCAGGGCTCCCACCCGGAGCCCGTGGACGAGTCCGCGCTCGGGTGGCTCGCGGACGGCGAGCACGTGCTGCCGCCGGAGTTCGGGTACTTCCTCGCGCGGACCCGGCGGATGGAGCCCGCGCTGACGGCGTCCGTCTCCGGGCTGTCCTACAACGGGCAGTTGACGTCGATGGCGTCGGGGCGGCACCTCGAGGGCGTCGAGGCCGGCGTGCACCCGGTGCCCGTCGTGCACGCGGGCAACACGACCTCCTCGCTCGAGGAAGGCCTGCGTGTCGTGGCGCTCGCGCAGGACGTCGTCGGGCGGACCTGGACGGACGGCGACACCGTGCGCCGACTCACCGACGAGGACGTCATCGTCGTCGCGCCGTACAACGCGCAGGGTGCGGTGATCCGGCAGGAACTCGACCGCGCCGGGCTGACCGGGACGCAGGTCGGGACGGTGGACCTGTTCCAGGGCCGAGAGGCCGTCGTGTCGATCGTCTCGCTCGCAGCGTCCTCGGCGGCGGACATCCCGCGCGGACTCGACTTCCTGCTGATGCCGAACCGCCTGAACGTCGCACTCTCGCGGGCGAAGTGGGCGGCGTACCTCGTGTACTCGCCCGCGCTCACCACGGCGCTGCCGCCCTCGATCCCGGGCCTGTCCCTGCTCTCCCGCTTCATCGAGCTCGTCGAGCCCCGCTGACACGCACGCAACGTCTGTGGCCCGAACGCGGGATGGCCCGGCACGAAGCACGGAAGGACGCCACCGGGGTACGTGATCCCGTGGGGGATGTCGGATGCCGCGTCTACTGTCCGACCGAGCGTCCATCCGCTCTCGAGGAGCCCCTTGTCACCATCGCAGCTGACCCGCCGTTCGCTCCTCGCCGGTGCGCTCGGCCTCGTCGCGGCCTCCGGTCTGAGCGGATGCGTCGCGAACAACGGGCCGCGGCCGAGCGGCGCTGCCGCCGGGTCGAAGGCCGACATCGGCGAGGTCGAGGGGACGATCCGCTTCGCCTTCTGGGGCGGCAGCGACGGGGAGAACGCCGGGTTCGCCCGCGCGAAGCAGGTCTTCGAGCAGCGGCACCCGAAGGCCACCGTCGAGCTGCAGACCTTGCCGTACGACGGGTTCTTCTCCGGCATCGACCGTGGCATCCTGTCGCGAACCGCTCCCGACGTCTTCCGCGTCGACTACACGAGCATCGGGAAGTACACCTCCCACGGTGTGCTGCTCGACCTGACGCCGTACCTGAGCGCTGCGGAGTCCAGCGCGTTCCTGCCCGCCCTGTACGACGCCGTCCGGTTCGAGGGACGGACCTACGGCGTGCCGCACCAGACCGACACCACGGCGATCGCGTTCAGCCGCTCGGCCCTCGACGAGGCGGGCATCGGTGCCGTGCCGGACCGGCTCGACGACGCGTGGACGTGGGAGGAGTTCGCCGCGGTGAGCACGAAGCTCCGGAAGAGCCTGCCGGAGGACAAGTACCCGTTCGCGTACGACTGGACGGCAGCCGGTGCCTATCGTTGGGCGAGCTTCCTGTACCAAGCGGGCGGATCGCTCCTGACGCACTCGCTCGAGCACTCGGCGGTCGACGGTGACCCGGGCCGCAAGGCGATGGCGTTCACGCAGCGGTTCTTCGACGAGCGCTGGGTCCCGGCGAACAACACCATCAAGACGACGGTCTACTCGGACAACTTCTTCCTGAACCAGACGGTCGCGATGACGTTCGTCGGCGACTTCCTGGTGCCCGAGCTCGCCGACGGGAAGAACGGCTACCAGGGCGGCGAGTGGGCGACGACCTACATGCCGCGGGACCGTGCGGCAGCATCGGACCTGGGCGGGAACGCAGTGGTCGCCACCCGCGACACCGCGAACCCCGACCTCGCGGCCGCGTTCCTGAAGTTCCTGGTCGAGGAGGACCAGATGCGCGACTTCTGCCAGCGGGCGAACGAGCTGCCGACGCTGCAGAGCCTGGCGGACACGCCGCTCGACTACGCGGTGCGACCCGACGTGATGGACGTCTTCACGCAGCAGGCGACCACGATCACCGAGACCGCGGTCCGGGAGACGGTGGTGCCTGGCTTCGCGTCGGTGAACACGGCGCTGCAGGACCAGCTCGAGCTGGCGTTCCACGGCCGGAGCACCGAGGCTGCTGTCGCGGCGATCGATGCTGCCGTCGACCAGGCGGTGTCCGCGTGACGGGCGCGACCGAGCGCATCGGGGGCGCCACGGCGGGTGGAGCCGTTCGGCGCGGACCGCGGCGGACCGCCGGGCCGTTCCGGGCCTCCAGCGGGGCCGCGGCGACCGCCTTCCTGGTGCCGAACGTCGTCTTGATCGTCGTGTTCACGCTGCTGCCGCTCGTCTACGCGCTGGTGATCAGCTTCCAGGACCTGGACTCGCTGGGCGGGACCAGTTGGGCCGGCCTCGGGAACTACACGAAGCTGCTGACGGATCCGGTTTTCTGGCAGTCCGCGGCGAACACAGGCGTGTTCACGCTGTTCACCGTGCCGGTCGGGATGGCCATCGGGCTCGGTGTCGCGGTGCTGCTGAACGGTGTGCTGCCCGGTCGAGCACTGTTCCGGACGATCATCTTCCTGCCGCTCGTGGTGTCGGGAGTGGCGACCGGCGTCCTCGGTGCGTGGATGTTCGACCAGAACAACGGGTTCATCGACAAGTTCCTGCACACGCTCGGGCTGCCGCAGGTGCAGTGGCAGTCGAGCGGCGGTTGGGCGATGACCGCGGTGATCCTGATGACGCTGTGGCAGCGCATCGGGTTCGACATGCTCATCTACCTCGCCGGGCTGCAGGGTGTCGACCCCGCGGTGCAAGAGGCGGCGACCACCGACGGCGCGACCGGGTGGCAGCGCTTCCGGCTCATCACGTTCCCGCTGCTCGGTCCCTCGACGTTCTTCCTGCTCGTGATGAACCTCATCTACTCGTTCCAGGTGTTCGACACGGTCTGGGCGATGACGCGCGGCGGGCCCGGCTACGGCACGACGACGATCGTGTCGTACGCCTACCGGGTGGCCTTCGACGAGCACGGGCCGCAGCTGCTCGGGTACGGTGCCGCCGTCGGCATCGTGATCTACCTCGTGACACTGCTCATCACGGGGATCCAGTGGCGGTTCAACGCCGGACGGGACCAGGCCGACTGATGACCGCACCCACCTGGAACACGCGGAGACGTCACGGCCGGACGCTCTGGCTGCGGCTCACCGTCGTGGTCGTCGTCACCATCGTGATGGCCTTCCCGCTGTACTGGATGCTGCTGACCGCGTTCTCGACCCGCGCAGACCTGTACGCGCCCGGGCTCCAGTGGTGGCCGGCACACTTCACGTTCCAGAACTTCGTCCGTCCGTTCCAGGAGTTCCCGGTCTGGCGGTGGTTCGCGAACTCGCTGGTCGTCTCGGTCGTCGTCACGGTCATCACGGTGGTCTGCAACCTGCTCGCCGGGTACGCGTTCGCGAAGCTGCGGTTCCGGGGCCGGAACGCGCTGTTCCTGGTGCTGCTGTCGACGCTGATGATCCCGCCGCAGGCGATCATCGTGCCGCAGTTCTTCATCTCGATCGGCCTGCACCTGTACGGCGGTCTGTGGGCGGTGATCCTGCCCGAGGCGGCGGCGATCTTCGGGGTGTTCCTGGCACGGCAGTTCTTCCTGGCCGTGCCCGACGAACTCATCGAGGCGGCGCAGCTCGACGGCGCCGGGCGGTTCCGCGCGTTCGTCTCGGTCGTGCTGCCGCTCTGCCGTCCGCTGCTGGCCGTTCTGGTGCTGCTGACGTTCATGGGGGAGTGGAACGCGTTCGGCTGGCCGCTCGTCGCGCTGTCCGGGAACCATGACCTGTTCACGGTGCCCATCGGCATCGTGGGGACGCTGCAGGGGCAGTACACGTCCGACTACGGTGCGATCATGGCGGTCAACCTGCTCATGATCCTGCCGATCGTCGCGCTGTTCCTGTGCTTCCAACGCTACTTCGTCGAGGGGCTGTCACGGAGCGGCCTGCGGTGACGGCTCGGCGAGCCGGGGGACGTCCGTCCATGGCCGACGCTCGACGATGGGTCGCCGCGGATTTCGGCGTCAGTGCGGTCCACATCGAGGAGGTGACCGGTGGCACCGACACGTCCGCTGCGGTGTGGCGGCTCGTCGACGGGGACGGCACCGCGTGGGCGGCGAAGTGGACCACCAGGTCGACCGGGACGGGGACCCGACTGGTCGCTTCGATGGCGGCCGCCGGACTCGAGAGCACCCCTGCGGCGCGGCCGACCGACGATGGTCGGCGTCGGAGCCGACGCGGTGGCGGCAAGCTCGCGGTGACACGGTGGTCGGACGGCGTGGACGCCGCGACCGTCGGGCTCGACCTTCCGGGCTGGCGCGAGTACGGCGCGCTCCTCGCGGGTGTGCACGCACACGAGTTCCCGGCTCCGGCTCGGAAGCAGGGGGCGCGGCGGGGGATCCGGCGGCGTCGTCGTCGGTACCGCGCGGAGATCGCAGCACTCGACGTCGCCGTGGCGAGCGGGGCCGGGGGACCGCTCGATCTGTGGCGCGATGCCCGGCCGCGTGTCGAGCTGCTGCTGCGCGGAACGATGCTGGTCCCCGGGGCGTCGGCCGACCCGGTGCCCTGTCACGGCGATGCGCACCTCGGCAACGTCCTGGTCGACGGCGATGGCGCGCTCCGCCTGGTCGACTGGGACGAAGCGGTCGTGGGTCCGCGCGAGCTCGACCTGCACCTGGTCGAGTTCCCCGTGCTCTTCACCCCGACGACGGCCGAGCAGCTCGCCGCGTTCCGTTCGGGCTACGGGCCGGTCGTCGTCGACGAACACCGGATGGTCCGGTTCGCGTGCATCCGCGCGCTCGAGGACCTCACGTCGACGATGACCGCGGCATGCGGTGGCGACGACGCGGAGCGAGCGGAAGCACTGCGGGTCTTCACCGGGATCCTCACGCCGACGGGCTCGGCGTCACTGGTGGAGGGCCGCCTCGTGGCAGCACTCGGCGAGACCGGCACTCGGCGAGACCGACCCCTGACGACACCGACCTGAGCCGGGCGCGGCCCCGAGGAGCGGGGGGCTGGTCGTCCGGCGCGGTCCCGGTCCACCCAACGGGGCGGGGGAACCGTTTCGATCGTCCGCGATGACGGATCCGGTTCCCAGAAGCCGGGTTCCGTGAACCGGATCCGTCAAACCGGGAGAACGAATCCGGTACCCGGGGGCGACCAGAGCGCTCGCGTCAGCTCGTCGCGGCCGTCGTGGCGGTGGTGGCGGCGACGATGGCCATCACCGCGGCGATCTGGATCTCCTCGAGGACGGCCTTGACCGCCGGGGACGCCCAGTTGCCGGAGGTGATCTCCCGCACGAGCGCCTTGTCGACCTTGCCGAACTGCTTGCGGAGGGTGTTGGTCGCGTCGAGCAGCGCGATCACCGCGGCGGTGAACGGCGTCGGCGCGGAACGCTGCGCCAGGACGTCGGCGACCGAGGACCGGAGCAGCGCCTCGGGGCCGCCGTCGCGCTCGGGGTACGCGGTCGAGGGGAAGATGCCGAGCGTCTTCCGTTGCTCCGTGGTCAGCAGTCCGCCGGCGACCAGCGACCCGAACACGTCGTCGCGGAGCTGGCGTTTGCCGAGCCGCGAGACCCACCACTTCGCCTTGCGGGGTGCTCCGGTGGCGGCGATCGTGCCGAGGACGCCGTCGAGGACCGCGTCGCCGGTCGTCGATCCGTCGACGACACGGACCTCCT
The DNA here is from genome assembly GCF_044746585.1 of Curtobacterium sp. NPDC090223. Taxonomy (NCBI): domain Bacteria; kingdom Bacillati; phylum Actinomycetota; class Actinomycetes; order Micrococcales; family Microbacteriaceae; genus Curtobacterium; species Curtobacterium sp. NPDC090223. Next base: position 49,144 of record NZ_JBIVCN010000001.1, read on the forward strand.
TGCCCTCGAGCGAGACGGCGCCGCGCAGGGCGAGGTCCGCCAGGACCGCGCCGGCGAAACCCGGGTCGAACGTCTGCGTGTCCGTTGCCCGGCGCCCGTCGGCGTCGGTCAGGAGCAGGGCGAAGGCCTGCGGGACGGTGAGGTGCTCAGCCATGTCCGCATCGTTCCACGCGGGGCGGAGGTGGGTCGAGCCTCCAGGCCGATGCCCAGCCGACCCGCTGATCCCGTGCGCTCCGGGATCAGCAGCGTTCGAGCACCCGCGTGATGGCGTCGCGCTCTGCGGGCGCCACCCAGAGCCGGTACTTCGTCTTCACCGCGACCTGGTGCTCGACGTAGGTGCAGCGGAACGCGGTGTCGGCGGGGAGCCAGGTCGCGGCGTCGCCGGAGCGCTTCTGCGCGTTCGAGTGCTGGTCCACGGCGAAGAGGTTCTCCGGGTCGTTCGCCAGGGCCTCGCGCTCGTCCTGGCCGAGCTGCTGCGCGCCGGTCGTCCAGGCGTTCTCGAGCGCGACGACGTGGTCGATCTGCACCAGGGTGGACGTCGTGTCGCCGCGGACGAAGTCGATCGCCTGACCGGTGTACGGCGACACGAGTTCGCCCGAGACGACCCGGCACGGGCCGCTCCGCACGACGTCGGTGAGGTCCCGCGCCAGCACGTCGTTCCGGGTGTCACAGCCGTTCCGGTCGACGTCGAGCCACGCGGTGCCGAAGTCCGCAGTGCGGTCGTAGCCCGTCGCGGGCGCCTTCCCCTTGACGGGGAGCGCGGCGAGCAGCGCTCGAGCGTGCGCGGCGGCTGCGGTCGCAGCCGGACTGGAGGCCCGGGTCGGCTCCGGCGCGGCGGCCTCCGTCGTGCTCGTGGTGCTCGGATCGCTCGGCGTGCTCGTGCCGTGCAGGGCGTACCCGGCGATGGCGATCGCGACGACGATCAGGGTGGAGGACAGGGTGATGCGGGTGCGGCGTCGGCGGGACGTCATGCGGGATGGTGCTCCTGGTGCTCGGTGGTTCACCTGCGATCCTGGCGGACCCCTCCGACATCGCCGCGTAGACACGAGTGCATGACCGACTACGCAGAACCGTCCGTGCCGGTGACCGGCGGAGCGATGCCGCTCCTCGGGTTCGGCACCTGGCAGATCGCCGACGCCGACGCTCCCGCCGCCGTGGGCGCCGCACTCGAGGCGGGCTACCGCCACATCGACACCGCAACGGGGTACTCCAACCAGCGCGGTGTGGGGAAGGCGATCGCCGCCTCCGGGCTCGCCCGCGACGACGTCTTCGTCACGACGAAGCTCCCGCCGGACAACGCCGACCGCGTCCGGCAGACGATCGAGGAGAGCCTCGAGCAGCTCGGGCTCGACCACCTCGACCTGTGGCTCGTGCACTGGCCGCCGAACGGCGAGGCCCGGCCGGACGTCTGGCAGCAGCTCGTGCAGGCGCAGCAGGACGGCCTGACCAGGGCCATCGGCGTGAGCAACTACTCGCTCGCCCAGATCGACGAGCTCATCGAGGCGACCGGGGTCACCCCGGCGGTGAACCAGGTGAAGTGGAGCCCGGTCGAGTACGACGCGGCGTTCGCCGACGGGCTCCGGGAGCGCGGCGTCGTGCTCGAGGGGTACAGCCCGTTCAAGGCGAGCAACCTCGACGACCCGACGCTCGTGTCCATCGCCGAGGCGCACGACGTCGACGCCGCCCAGGTCATCGTCGCCTGGCACGTGGCGCACGGCTTCGTGGTGATCCCGAAGTCCTCGAACCCGGAGCGGATCCGGTCGAACGCCGCCGGCGCGACCGTGACCCTGTCCGAGGACGAGGTCACCCGGATCGACGCACTCGGCCACTGAGGACGACACTGCTCCGGGCGGTACTGTTCGTGGGGTGAGCACTGCACTCCTCGTCCTGGACTACCAGAACAGCATCGTCGACCGGCTCGGGACCGAGGAGGGCTTGGCGGCGGCGACCGCTGCCGTCTCGGCCGCTCGAGAGCGGGGCATCCCGGTCGTGTTCGTCCGCGTGGCGTTCCGGCCGGGTGCCCCCGAAGCGGCAGCCACGAACAAGATGTTCGGCGGGATGCGGGAGCGGATCGCTTCCCAGACGCCGGAGTCGACGCAGATCCACTCCGCGTTCGGGGTCGGCGACGACGACATCGTCGTGACGAAGCTCCGGGTCAGCGCGTTCGCCGGGTCGGACCTCGAGGTGCTGCTGCGCGGGCTGGAGGTCCGGGACCTCGTGCTCGCCGGCATCGCCACGAGCGGGGTCGTGCTCTCGACCCTGCGGCAGGCGGCCGACCTGGACTTCGGGCTGACGGTGCTGGCGGATGCCTGCTCGGACGGCGACCCCGAGGTGCACCGGGTGCTGCTCGAGAAGGTGTTCCCGCGCCAGGCGGAGGTCACCACGACCGCGGAGTGGACCGCGTCCATCAGCTGAGCAGGGAGCGGATGTCCTCGGCGGAGAGGTCGTCGGCGAAGAGCGCGTCGTCGTCGATCATCGCCCGGAAGAGCTGCGCCTTGCGTGCAGCGAGCGCGAGCACCTTCTCCTCGATGGTGTCCTCGGCGATGAGCCGGTTCACGTTCACCGACCGGGTCTGCCCGATGCGGTGCGTCCGGTCGACCGCCTGGGACTCGGCTGCCGGGTTCCACCACGGGTCGAGCACGAAGACGGTGTCCGCCTCGGTCAGGGTGAGCCCGAACCCGCCTGCCTTGAGCGAGATGAGGAACGCAGGCGTCGAGCCGCTCCGGAAGCGCTCGATGACCTTCGTCCGCCCTCGCGTCGAGCCGTCGAGGTAGTCGTACCCGATCCCGCGCGCGTCGAGGGCCGCGGCCACCATCTTCAGGAACGACGTGAACTGGCTGAACACCAGCGCGCGGCGCCCCTCTGCCGCGAGCTGTTCGAGCTCGTCGAGCAGCAGCTCCAGCTTGGCCGACGGGATCTCCGACGCACCGGTCTCGGGGTCCGCGACGAGGGCGGGCGAGAGCGCGAGCATCCGCAGCAGGGTCAGTGACCGGAACACGATCATCCGGTTGCGGTCGAGGTCGTCGATGAGGTCGAGCACCTTGAGGCGCTCCCGGTTCAGCGTGCGCTCGTAGACCTCGCGGTGGGCGGGGTCGAGTGTCACCCGGACGACCTGCTCCTGCTTCGGTGGCAGGTCCGCGGCGACGCTCTCCTTCGTCCGCCGGAGCATCAGCGGCCGGATCCGCCGTCGGAGTCTGGCGGTGAGTTCACGGCGGGCGTCCCCGCGGAGGTCGGGCGACGCGAGCGGCTTCACGTAGTCGTCGCCGAAGCGCGTCCACGAGGACAGCAGCCCGGGAGCGACGATCGAGAACAGTGCCCACAGGTCGGTCAGCCCGTTCTCGAGCGGCGTGCCGGTGATCGCGATCTTCACGGGGGCGCGGAGTTCCGCGGCCACCCGGTGCGTCTGCGACTGCGGGTTCTTCACGAACTGCGCCTCGTCGAGGAGCACCGCGGACCACGACAGGTCGGTGTAGGCCCGTTCGTCGAGCCGGAGCAGCGCGTACGAGGTCACGACGACGTCCGCCGCCGCGGCCTGGCGGGCGACGAGCGCCGGGTCCTTCAACGAGGTCGTCGTCACGGTGGCGACCCGGAGCGACGGCACGAAGCGGGCGGCCTCGAGTGCCCAGTTCCCGACGACCGAGGTCGGCGCGACGACCAGGAACGGCGCAGCATCCGGTGCGGCCCGACGCTGCGCGGCGATCATCGTGAGTGCCTGCAGGGTCTTGCCGAGGCCCATGTCGTCGGCGAGCACCCCGCCCACGCCGTGCTCGACGAGGAAGGACAGCCACGCGTACCCGGACAGCTGGTACGGCCGCAGGTCCGCGTGCACGGTCTCGGGCACCTGGACGTCGGTGGGCGGTGCGGCGTCGAGGAGCCGGGCGGCCATCGCCCGCCAGCGCTCGTCGTGGTCGGTCTCGTCGGCGAGCTGGTCGAACTCGGACCACAGCCCGGCCTGCAGCGGTGTGACCGTCATCGGCTGCGACGGCTCCCACTCGTTCTGCTCGCGGGCTTCCTCGATGAGCTCCTTGAGGCGGTCGAACGCCGGGTCTCCGAGCGACAGGTAGGAGTTGTCGACGAGCTTCAACCGGCGCTGTCGGCTCGCGAGCGCGGTGAGCAGCGGCGTGAACGGGATCTCCTTGCCGTTCACGCTGACGATGATCCCGAGGTCGAACCAGTCGTGCTTGTCCGACGGCATCGTCGTCACGCGGATGTGCGGCCGGCCGCTCAGCCGCTCGTAGTCGAGCCGCTCGCCCTGCACGACGACCCGGACGCCGTGCTCCACCAGCGCCGGCAGCAGCTCGTTCGCCAGGACCGCGACGTCGGCGCCGTCGACGGTGCCGTCGACGAACCAGTCCAGTCCACCGCCGGGACCGCCGGGAGGCTCGGCTCGGCTCGCGTCGTCGGCCGACGGCCCCGACGTGGTCGCGTCGTCCGCCGCGCGCACGCCCGTCAGGTCGGGCAGCGGCCCGTGCACGCCCACCGGGTCCTTCCGCCCGTCGACGTGCCAGCGCCACTGCAGGTGTGCGACGTCGTCGGTGCGCGGTGCCCGGGCCGGTTCGAACGTCACGGTGAGCACGAGTTCGGGCGGCGTCCGTTCCGGCAGCTCGATCGAGCCGTCGGAGCTCACGAGCCCGAGCGCTCCGCGGAGCCGCGGCGACCAGTCGGCCAGGAACTCGTCGACCTCGGTGCTCGGGACCTGGATGCGGGTGCCCTCGACGAGCATGCGGCGCTGGTCGTCCGGGACCGGCTCGGGCGTCGGTGCGAGCTCGACCCGGAACTCGGGGGACTCCCGCGGGACGTAGAGGCCGTGGTCGCCGATGAGCCGAGCGGCGCCGTCCACCACGGGTCGGCCGTCGAGCACGGCGCTCGTGCCGATCACGAGCCCGGTGTCGGACCGAGCGACGTCGAGCAGCACCCGGGCTTCGTCGCCGAGCACGACGCCGCCCTCGCGCTTCCCGGTGACGAACGCGATCACGAGCGCCGGAGCCTGGCGCAGCAGCGGCCAGAGCAGCGGGCTCTGGAAGTCGTCGAGGTGGATCCAGTCGCTCTCACCGGGCAGCCCGGCGAGCGCACCCGCACGGTGCAGCGCGGCGAACTGCAGGAACCAGGCGTGCTGCTCGGCGCCGAGGCCGAGTCGGTTCATCGAGTAGGGGAGCGTGCCCCACGTCAGCTGCCCGCGCACCCAGTTGCCGGCGCCGCTGCGGGTCACGGGGCGGACGCCGAGCCGCACGGACCGTGACGCCGTCGGCAGCGCGCGCCCGGCGGCCCGCGCTCGCGCGGCCATCCGGGCCGGGACCGCGTCGCGGAGCTCGAACTGCAGACCGAGGGGAGTACTGCTCGCGGAGGCGACCGGTGGCGGGGTGTCACCGGCGAGGCGGGCGACCTCGTGCCTCCAGTCCGGGGCCGGCGGAGCCGGTTGCTCGGAACGCGGGCCGGCCTGTGTGGCGAGGGCACGTGCGTTGATGGTGAGGAGCGCTGCGGCGACGTGCTTGCACTCGCCGCCGATGGGGCAGGAGCAGCGCGACCGGACCGGCCGGACGAACTCGCCGCGGGCGACGGTGGTGTCGACGGAGACCACGTAGGGGTCGTCCTCGGAGCCGGCGACGCTGGCGGTGATGGTGCCGTCGTCGTGGAAGGTGGCTTCTTCGACCAGGCCGCGGCGGACGATGTCCCGCGCGCGGCCGAAGGTCTGCGGCCCGACGAAACGGATGACGTCGACGGCGTCGATCATCGGGGCGGCTGGCACACGCCCATCGTGCCAGCACCCACCGACCTCGGCGGACATGGCCTCGGCGGACCCGGCCCACCCGGACAGGGGCTGTCGGCGGCGGGCGCGAGCCGTCAGGCTCGTCATCACCATGCTGCAGTCACTGGTCTACATGAGTTCGGCCACCGAGCCGTTCGACGACGATGCCCTCGAGCGCCTGCTCGACCACGCCCGGGCCCGGAACACCGAGGACGGCCTGACCGGGATGCTCGTGCACCGCTCCGGGCGGTTCATGCAGCTGCTCGAGGGACCGTACGACCGGGTGATGGCGACGTACGCGCGGATCCTCGAGGACGACAGGCACGGGGACGTCGCCCTGCTGGTCGAGGAGTCGCTGCACACGCGACGCTTCCCGGACTGGACGATGGCGTACGACCGGTCGGACGACACCGACGTGCCCGAGGGGTTCAGCACGTTCCTCGGCGCGGGTGACCGGAGTGCGGACCACAGCCGGTCCCGGGAGCTGCTGCGCTGGTTCCGGAACCACCCGCTGGCCGATCCGACCGCTGCCGGCGGGAAGCACCGGCGGGTCTAGCGCGCCGTGGGCAGCGCAGAGAACGACGAGGTTCGGGGTGCCCTCGACAGGTTCGGGTCTCCGTCTGGGCACCCCGAGCGCGCACTGTCCAGACGGGCGGATGGAACCGCTTCCGGCTGAGCCAGCCACTCGAACGGGGAGAGTGTCCGGAGCAGGGTCACAACGGAGCGCACCCGGGGGACTGTACCCCGCACGCTTCACGTGTTGCCAGGTTCCGCTGGGCGGGGTGCCGACGCACACCCTGGTCGCCGGCACCCCTGGTGGCGGACCTGACCCGAACAGAGCCGCCGACGTCCACTCTGCCTGGTCGACAGGTGTCGTGCTCACCGGCGGTTCCGGGGACCTGGCGTCCACCGACCAGGGGCGGCGAGTGTCGAGCCGGAGAGCGCCATCCTCGACGCTCGGATCGGAATGCCATACCGCGCCGCCTGCACTGGAGCCGTGACTCCCGAGACCACCGGGAAGTCCGGGTCGGGACGGACGTCCTCTGTGACGTCACCCTGACCGACCGGTTCGTCGTCGAGTCCCCGGGGCACTTCCTCACCGGCGAGCACACGTCCTTCGAGAGTGCGGTCTCCCAGGTGAGCGCGTGGGTGCGGTGGCGTTCGGCTCAGCCCGCCTGGCCCGTGTGGTGCGGTCCGGTGCGCTGCGACTCGTGGCGAGGGCTACCGGTGCGAGGCGAATCGATCTAGTCTCACTTCCAGCCCGGTTTGAGCGAGCTCCTGGGTGAGGGTCCGGAACCAGCGGATCCGAGGCGGTGCCGGCATCTGATCAGGGGTCGGCACCGCCCGCCCGCTCGGTCTCGTTGCGCACGAGCGGTACCGGCTGCGGATCCGCTCTGCTGATCCTGCACTACTCGCGGCCGCGGGCAGGGCCGGAGGGGTCGGGGCCGGCGGGTCCGGCGAGTTCGCTGTGCTTCCGCGAGTACCCGAAGTACACGCCGAGCCCGATCGCGAACCACACCGCGAACCGCACCCACGTCTCCCACTGCAGGAACGTGACGAGCCACAGCGACGCGATCACACCGATGATCGGGATGACCGGCATGAAGGGCAGCTTGAACTGCCGCGGCAGGTCCGGCTGCGTGTAGCGGAGCACGATCACCGCGGTGCAGACGACGACGAACGCCAGCAGGATGCCGATGTTCGTCAGCTCCGCGACGACGCCGATCGGCAGCACGCCCGCCAGCACCGCCGACGCGATGCCCAGGATCCACGTCACACGGGTCGGCACGTGCCGTTTCGGGTCCGTCTTCGCGAACCACTTCGGCATCAGGCCGTCGCGGCTCATCGAGAACCACACGCGCGAGGCGCCGAGCATGAACGTCACGAGCACCGTCACGATGCCGACGATCGCCCCGATCGCGATGATGTTCGCGACCCCGCCGAGCCCGACGGACGCGAACGCCGACGAGAACCCGGAGGCCGGGTCGATGTCCGTGTACTTCTGCATGCCCGTCAGCACGATCGTCGCCAGGACGTAGAGCACCATCGAGATCGCCAGGGACAGCAGGATCGCCTTCGGCATGTGCTTCCGGGCGTCGACGGACTCCTCGGCGGCCGTGGACATCGCGTCGTAGCCGAACACCGCGAAGAACACTGTCGCCGCACCGGTCATCACACCGCCGAAGCCGAACGGGAAGTACGGGTCGTAGTTGGCGCTGTTGATGTGGAACACGCCGAGCACCACGATGAGCACCACGAGGGTGACCTTGATGCCGACGGCGACGAACTCGAACCGGGCGGCGCTCCGGATGCCCCGCGTCAGCACGAACGCGGTCAGCAGACAGAGGATGATCGCGAAGACGTCGAGCACGTGGCCGTCGCCGGTGCCGGGCGCGCCGAGCATCCAGGCGGGCAGGTCGATGCCGAATTGGCCGACCAGGAACCCCACGTAGCCGGAGATGCCGATCGCGACCACCGCCACGATCGCGGTGTACTCGAGCAGCAGGTCCCAGCCGATGAACCACCCGACGATCTCCCCGAGGACCGCGTACCCGTACGTGTACGCACTGCCGGCCTTCGGGATGAGGCCGGCGAACTCGGCGTACGACAGGGCTGCGGCGGCGCTGGCGACCCCGGCGACGAGGAACGAGATCAGGACGGCGGGGCCGGCGACGCCGTGGGCGACCGTGCCGGCGAGGGTGAAGATGCCCGCGCCGATGATCCCGCCGATGCCGATCGCGGTGAGCTGCCAGAGGCCGAGGTGGCGTTTCAGGCCGCCCTCGCCGCCGGTGTCGTCGTCGATCTCCTCGATCGGCTTGCGACGGAACAGTGTGGCCCTCGGCGTCTCTGCCATGCGGACCACTCTGCACCTCGGTGGGGCGGCGCGTGCGTGCGGCCGCAGTTTCCGGGCTTGGGGCCGCGTGGGAATCTCGACACCGCAGAGGTCGATCGACGCCCGTGGTGTCGAACGATGCGGACGCAGTGGATGCGTGCCGCACTCTTCGACACCGCAGAAGTCGATCGACCGGCGCACTGTCGATCCGGACGCAGCGCTCCACCGCGGACCACCCCAGACGCAGCCCCCCGTCAGCGCGTGGAGTACGGCGACCAGAACGGAGCCGGCAGCGCGCCACCCGTCGCCATGAAGAGCACCTGGTAGAGCAACGCCACCAGCCCGATCCCACCGAGCACGATGCCGACCCACGCCCACACACGCGGAGCACGTCGACGCCCCGAGATCGCGATCGCCCGCCACCCGCTGAGCAGTCCCACGACGCCGAACACCACGGCCAGCACGACGTGCCGGACCGTCGACTCCGAGGGGATCACGAGCCCGAGGTACAGCGCGATGCACCCCAGCAGGACCGCCACGAACGCCGGGGCGGCCGGCGGTTCCTGGTCGCGGGTCCGGACTGCCATGCTCCGAACCTACCGAGGCGCCGAGATGTCCGGGAGACGCCGGTTCGAGGGCCAGCGCCGAACCTCGGTGCGCCCGGCCGGGCATGCTGGTGCCATGCGTTCGTTCGTCCGTGTCCTGCTCGGGCTCGCGCTGGTCTTCGCCGGCACGAGCCACCTCTCCTTCGCGCGACAGGACTTCCGCGCCCAGGTGCCGGACTTCGTCCCCCTGGACACCGACACCACCGTGCTGGCCTCGGGCGTCGCCGAGGTCGGCCTCGGGTCGGCGCTCGTCCTTGCCTCGCGCCGTCGTCGGCTCGTCGGGACGATCGCTGCCCTGTTCTTCGTCGCCGTCTTCCCCGGGAACATCTCGCAGTGGCTGAACCGCCGCAGCGCCTTCGGACTCGACTCCGACGAGAAGCGCATCGTCCGCCTGTTCGGGCAGCCCCTCCTCATCGCCGCGGCACTCTGGTCGACGCGCGGCGGCGCACGGCGCCCCTGATGGACGCGCGGGTGGCCGACCCAGACCCGCCCGGTGCGGTCCAGCCCGGCGGGTCCGGCCCGTCCGGCAGGTCCAGCCGGGAGGCTCGACACCCCCTGGTCGGCGGCCGTCGCGTCGCGGACATGGTCGCCACCATCGCCCTGCTCACGATCGCGACGGCGGCTGCGGTCCTCGCGGGGTGGGGGATCGTGTTCCTGTCGCTCGCGTTCCACTCGTGCATCGCTCCGGGGAACCGGTGCGACGAGACCCTCGGCGGCACCGTCGTCTACGCGGGGCCGACCGTCGTCGCGCTGGTCCTGGTGCTGACGATCGTGTTCTCGGTGCTGCGCCTCGTCCGACGGCGCATGGCGTGGCCGATCGCGGCGGTCGGGCTGGTCGCCGTCGTGGCGGCGTTCTTCGCGGCGCTGTTGCTGGTGGACAGCGCGATCAGCCACGGGATCTAGCCGGTTCCTCCACAGGCCGCTGTTCAGCGTGCGTTGTGCACCGATCGCGCTCGTCGCCCCGCTCGGGGGAAGGGTTCCGCGAGCGTTGAGGCATGCCAGACACCGACGTGCTCGACCGACTCGAGCAGACCACAGTCCGTACCGATGACGACGTCGTCGACCTCGTCGTCGCGCTCATCGAACGCCCGATCCGACGACAGTGCTGGGTGCTGTTCATCGGCCGCGACGGCGTCCCGATCCGCCTCGTGATCCCCATCGCCGACCTGCCCTACCAACCCGACGACCACGTCGAGGACTTCGCCGCGCTCGTCGCCGACGTCGTCGAACAGGTCGACGCCGCAGATGTCGTGCTCGCCTGGGAACGACCCGGCGCCACGGCCCTGTTCCCGGTCGACTGGGAGTGGGTCGATGCGATGGCGTGCGTCCTCGACGAGCACCACGTGCGGCTCCGCGGACAGGTCGTGGTGCACGACGCCGGCGCCGCGATGATCGAGTTCGACGAGGACGACGTCGTCGAGGCGGTGGCGTGACGTGCCACGCAAGCGCCGACTACCCCTGTGGCGCCGTGTCCGGGACGCTCTCCCCGGTGAGGCCCTCGACGACCTGCTTCGCGCTCGGCCAGAACTTCGCGTAGTGGTCCGGGTCGGCGTTCACCTGGACGGCGTGGGCCATCTGCGTCGGGGTCATCGACTTCCACCCGGGGATCTTCACGAGCTTCGCGTAGAACATCGACGCCGCCGTGTACGGGTCCATCCGCTGCTCGTACGTGCCCCACGCGCCGTTGTCGCGCTGCTGGAAGAGCCCTCGGCTGTCCGGGCCGACGGCGTCACCGTGGTCCAGGTTGACCAGGCCGGACTCGCCGATCGCCGTCATCACGCCGACGGCTTGCGTGTGGGGCCCGATGCCGAGTGCCTCCGCGGCCTCGATCACGTACGCCGCGTTCACCAGGCGGTCCTGGCAGTAGCCGGCGACGGGCCCCTCGGGGACGACGATCCCACCGATGGTCTTCGACGCCGCTGCCGGGCAGGTCACCGCACGCGGGGTCGAGGACGAGCCGGCGATCCCGGACAACGAGTTCACCGCGATGACCACGAGCACCACGACGCCGATCCCGACGGCCACGATGCCGGCGCCGAACACGGACGCCAGGGTGATGCCGACGCGGTGCATGCACGGGTCCTCTCGTCCGGGGTGCCAGGACGAGGGTACGAGGACTCGCTGAGAAGCACAGCACTCCCACGGCCCCAGTACGGGTCAGCACCGGACGTGTCAGCGCTTGTGCTCGTCCTCGTGCACCACCTTCGTCGGCTCCGTGACCAGGCCGGTCGGCGCCTTCTCGGTCTGCTTCCGGCCGTGCGTGAACCACGTGACGACCCACAGCAGGATCCCGAGCGCCAGCAGCGCGCCGGCGATCTGGTACTGCTCGATGTCGCGCCCGGACGAGAACGGCAGCACCAGCCACAGGCACGTGATCACACCGATGACCGGGATCACCACCCCGGCCTTGAAGTGCTTGTGGTCGACCTTGTCGCGTCGCAGCACCAGCACGGCCAGGTTCACGACGGCGAACACCGAGAGCAGCAGGAGCGACGTCGTCCCACCGAGGACGACCACGATGGGGGAGTCCGGGCTGAGCGACACCCAGCCGATCAGGGCCAGCGAGATCACGGTCGTGAAGACGATCGCGGTGGACGGGGTGCGGCGGGTGCGCGACACCTTCCCGAGGAACCCGGGCAGGACGCCCTGCTTGCTCATGCCGTAGAGCAGCCGGGACGCCATCATCATGTTGATCAGGGCGGTGTTGGCGACGGCGAACATCGAGATGAACGGCAGCAGGTCGGCGATCGGGAAGTCCGGCGCGGCGGTCTGCACCACGGTGACCAGCGGCGTCTCGTTGCCGGCGAGCTCACCGATCGGCACGACCGCGACCGCGCAGATGGACACCAGCACGTAGATGACGGCCGTGATGCCGAGGCCGGTGAGCATCACCTTGGGGAAGATCCGCGAGGGGTCCTTCGTCTCCTCGGCCATGTTCACCGAGTCCTCGAAGCCGACCATCGCGAAGAACGCCAGCGACGTCGCGGTGGACACCGAGAGCAGCAGGCTCTTCTCCTCCGGGGTCTCGAACATCACCACCCGCGAGAAGTCCGCGTTGCCGCCGGCGATCGCCCAGAAGCCGATCAGGATCACCATCACCAGACCGCTCAGCTCCACGAGGGTGAGCACGACGTTGGTCTTCACGCTCTCGCTGACACCACGGAAGTTGATCGCCATCACCGCGAGCATGAACCCCATCGCGATGAGCATCACCACGGCGTTCGGCAGCTCGAGGCCGAAGCCGGCGCCGAGGTTCGCGGCGAAGGCCCTGGACGCGGTGGACGCAGACGTGATGCCGGAGCACATCACGATGAAGGTGACGATGAACGTGACGAAATGGATCCCGAACGCCTTGTGCACGTACAGGGCAGCACCGGCCGTCTGCGGGTACTTCGTGACGAGTTCCAGGTACGAGAACGCGGTGAGCAGGGCGACCGCGAACGCGATGAGGAACGGGAGCCACGCTGCTCCGCCGACCTCGGCCGCGACCTGACCCGTGAGGGCGTAGACACCCGTACCGAGGATGTCTCCGACGATGAACAGCAGCAGGAGCTTGGGTCCGATGACGCGGCGGAGCTCGGGCTGCTCCGTGTCCGGCCGCTCGGTCTTGGTGGTGGTCATGCACCACCCTCTACCGAACCGGCTTCCCTGTCCGGGTTCTCAGGGTTCTCCCCGCCGATCGCAACATCTCCGTGTCCTGCCGGAAACCGGTCGCTCCGGGACGGGCACGGATACGATCCGCTGCATGTACGACGAGTCGAACACCACCGAGGAACCAGTCGAGTTCGCGGACTTCAACGCGAAGCTGCTCGTGCTCGACGTGCTCTGCTACGACCTGGACGTGATCGACCCGTACGACGGGGACTCCGCGGACGAGTCCGACGAGGACCTCGACGTCGAGGGGCAGGACGACCGGGCGCGCGAGTACTACGACGACCTCGACCTGTTGCCGTCGCAGCTGTCCCTCGTCACCGAGGTCACCGTCGACTCCGCGCTCGAGATCCTGCAGGACGTGCACCCCGGCTGGGAGGGCTCCGACGACCGCTACGACCCGCAGAACTGGGATGATGTGCTCGACCTCCCGGCGCTCCACACCGTGTACGTCGCCACACGCCTGCCCCCGCACGTCGCCGATGCCCTCGCCGCGAAGGGTGTCGACATCCAGTCCGCCTGACCTCGCGCCCGACCACGCAGGCGGGCTCAGCGGGACAGCGCCGCCAGCTGCTCCGTGAACTGCCGCGCCCCACCCTGCGCCGGGTGCCGCACCGCGATCGCGTCGATGCCCGCGGACGCCAACGCGCCCTGCGCCTTCCGCCCGACGGCGACCACACGGGACACCCCGAGCGCCGACAGCAACGCCAGTGCGACCGGAGCCCCGTCGCGCACCTCGGCCGGCCGGGGCGTCCGGTTCGTCAGCCGGTCCCCGGCGACGAACGGATGGTGCGGGAAGATCGCCCACGCCACGGGGAGCGGTCCGTGCCAGCCCTCGAGCGCTGCGTGCACGACCCGCGACGATGCCTCCCACGGCGCGGTCGGGGACGGCGGCGCGAGGTACTCAGGCCCGAGCTCGCGGACGCTGGTGAACGGCACGCCGGTGTTCGTCATGCCGCGCCACCCGGGAGCCTCGGCCACGAGCAGCGTGTCCGCCCCGGGCCCCACGGTGTCGAGGTACCGGGACAGGTTCGCCCGACGCAGCCGCCCCTCCGGGGTGCCCTCGGAGTACAGCGCCTCGGCATCGTCCGCGACCGGCACGGCGTCGAGCGCTGCCCAGAACCCGTCGAGCCCCGTCACGCCGCACCTCCACGTCCGCGAGACGTCCCGGTGCCCGCGAGACGCCGCGGAATCCGGCGGCGTCTCGTGCGGACGGCGGTGTCTCGCGACGGCCCCGGTGCCACGAGCCGAGTCACAGCCCCCGCCCGAGCACCCGGCGGTACACGTGCTCGAGTCCCGCAGCCGACCGCTCCCAGCTCAGCCGCTCGGCGTGCTCCCGCCCCGCTGCCGACAGTGCAGCGGCGTACGAGGGCTCCGTCAGGATCCGCTCGATCTCCGCCGCCCAGACCTCCGGCGACCGCGACTCGAGCACGACCCCGGTCTCGCCGTCGACCACGGCCTCCCGCAGGCCCCCGGCGGCCGCGGCCACGACGGGCACCCCGGAAGCGGAGCCCTCGAGCGCGACGAGCCCGTACGTCTCCGAGTGCGACGGGACCAGGACGGCGGCAGCGCCCCGGAACAGCAACGCCAGGTCGGCCCGCGACTGCGGGCCGATGAAGGTCACCCGGTCGGCCACGCCGTGCTCGGCGGCAAGCCGACGCAGTTCGGCGACGTAGTCACCGGCCTCGCTCGAGGAGTCGCCGGCGATGACCAGGGTGGGTCGGACCTCCGGCGCGATGCCCGCGATCGCCTCGATGGCCAGGTCGAGCCCCTTCAACGGCTGCACGCGCGCCGCCGCGACGACGTACGGGACGTCGGCCCGACGCGCGTCCGGCGCAGCCGGGCGGAACACGGAGCCGTCGACCCCCGGCGGCACGATCCACACCCGGGCCGGGTCGCCGCCGAGGCGCGTGCGGACCGTGTCGGCCTCGGCCTCGCTGACCACGACGACGGCGTCGGAGTCCCGCGCGAGCGTCGACTCGCCCGCCATCCGGCCCGCCGACTCTGGCCGCTCGCCCTCGGAGAGCGGCGACGCGGAGTCCGCAGCGATGGAGTGGAAGGACTGCACGTGCGGGATGCCGCGCTGCCGGGCCACGGGCAGGGCCGCGGCGCCGGAGAACCAGTGGTGCGAGTGCAGGACGTCGAACGGACCGAGCGCCGCGAGCTCGGTGCGGAACGGCTCGATGAACGCGTCGTGCTCGCCCTTCGGCACCGGCTGCGCAGGACCGGCGGAGAGGAACCGCAGGCAGACACCCGGCACGAGCGACACCGAGTCCGGCTGTGTCGGGGACGACCGGCGGGTGATGATCTCCACGTGGTGGCCACGGTCCGCGAGCGCCTCGGCCTGGTGCCGGACGACGACGTTCATGCCGCCGACCTCACCGGAACCGGGTTCGTCGCCGGGGGAGGTGTGCAGCGAGACCAGCCCGATGCGCAGGGGTTCGGAGGTCCTCGTCACACGCCCAACCCTAGCCTCGGGGCCGCCGCTGCGACCCGCGAGCCGGGGTGACGACGACCGGCTTGCGGCCCGCCTCGTCGACCGGATCGGACGGGAGGCCCGGGTCACCTCCCAGGATCTGCACGCGCTGGTCGCCGTGCCGGTCCCAGAACGCGGCCGTCCAGGCACACAGGACGCCGTCCAGCAGGTCCTCCCGGTGCTTGTGCGTGGGACCGTGGAGCACCGAAGGCTCCCGGAGCGCTGCGGTCAGCGGATGCGAGTCGAGGTCGAGGGGCGGGTCGAGCGGCGTCTCCCGGAGTCGCCGGACCAGGTCGTCGAACGCGACGGCACGCCGGGCCCTGGCCGTCGCCGCCGGGACGGACATGTCCAGGCGCTTGTAGCGCGGACGTTCGTCGTCGTAGCCGAGCTCCTCGACGCCGACGAGGGTCGTGTACGGGTAGCACTCGAACACCACGGACCCCTCGCGCTCCCGCATCGCCGCCGTGTCGCTGACGTACCCGACGCCGAGCGCCGTGAGCCGGTCGAGC
The DNA here is from genome assembly GCF_044746585.1 of Curtobacterium sp. NPDC090223. Classification (NCBI taxonomy): domain Bacteria; kingdom Bacillati; phylum Actinomycetota; class Actinomycetes; order Micrococcales; family Microbacteriaceae; genus Curtobacterium; species Curtobacterium sp. NPDC090223. The sequence continues at coordinate 64,964 of NZ_JBIVCN010000001.1, forward strand.
AGCCGGGCCCCGGCGCTCGCCGCGGACGCGAGGTTCGTCGGGTTCGCCGCGACCTTCCACCTGCCGTAGCGCTGGCCGACCTGTCGCTCCGCCTCCCGGATGCCGGTCGGGTTCGTCACGACGAGCGACGCGTCGACGCCGATGAGCGTGCGCGGGCCGAGGTGCTGCACGATCCACTCGGTGACCTCGTCGACGCCGCGGGCCCAGCCGGCGTCGAGCACCCGTCCGTGCGCGTCGAGTGCTGCGAGCCCGGTCTCGTTCGGTCGCCGGGTCGCGGTCCCGAGCCCCCACGCCAGGTCCACTCCGAGGTACGCGCTCACCCACCCATCCTGCCTGCGCGCTCGAGCATCCGCAGACTCGGGACCTCGAGAACCATGATCGAGTGCGCAGACGACGCGCTCCGCTGGCCGCCCGCCCACGACTTCAGCTCACTCGCGGCCAACGTGAGGTCCAGTGTTCGCGAGGCATCGATGCGCCCAGGACGGGGGCTGTCGCAGATCTTGATCCTCACTCAGGATGAGGGGTCGATCTGGGGAGGAAGGGTGTCATGCGCTGGAGCGGGTTGACCACGAAGACGAAGGCGACTGTCGTGGTCGTCGTTGCTGGGGTGCTGTGGTTGGGCGGGGTCGGGTCCGCGGTCGGCGTGATCGGCGCCGTCGCCGGGAGCCCAGCGGCCGTCGTGGAGTCGACGGCCTCACCCTCTGCAACTGCCTCGCCGTCGCCAACGCGCACGGTCACCCCGTCGCCGACCCCTGTCGTGACCGTGACAGAGGTGGACGAAGAGTCGCCCATCCCGTTCGACACGGCGACGGTGGAGGACCCGAGCCTTGCGAAGGGTCAGACGAAGCTCCGGACTGCTGGCGTCAACGGGGTCCTGACGACGACGTACCGGATCACCGAAACCGACGGCGTCGAAATCCACCGTGAGAAGACCAACGAAACCGTCACCACGCCGCCCGTCACGGAGGTCACGGCCGTGGGCACCTATGTTGCTCCGGCAGCGGCCGACCCTTCGCCCGCCGACCCGCCTCCGGTCGCGCCCGAGCAGCAGAACCAGGGCACCATCACCCCGGGAGCCTTCTGCGCCGACGCACAGAGCGGCGCCGTGGCGCAGGCGGCGAACGGTCGTTCGTACCAGTGCGGGGGAAAGGGGCCGGACGCGAACGGCCATCTGCACTGGAACACCATGTGACGCGGGAGTAGGTTCCGCTGCATGGCGAGCGAAGCGACGACGCTGACCGTACCCGGCCCCCACGGCGACCGGGAGGTCCGGCTGTCGAGCCCGTCGCGGGTGCTCTGGCCGGACGCCGGCATCACGAAGCTCGACCTCGCGAACTACCTGGTCGAGGTCGGCGACGCCTTCGTCCGGGCCAACGGCGACCGTCCGGTCTCCCTGCAGCGGTTCCCGGGCGGCGTCGACGGCGAGCAGTTCTTCTCGAAGAACCCGCCGAAGGGCGCGCCCGACTACGTCCGCTCGGTCACGGTGACCTACCCGAGTGCCCGGAAGCACCCGCAGCTCGTGCTCGACGAGCCGGCCGTCGCGGTGTGGGCGGCGCAGATGAACACCGTCGTGTTCCACCCGTGGGCCTCCCGCGCCGAGGACAGCGACCACCCGGACCAGCTCCGCATCGACCTCGACCCGCAGCCGGGGACGGACTTCCACGACGCGGTCCCGGCGGCCGAGGAGCTGCGGAAGGTGCTCGACGAGGTCGGGCTGACCGCGTGGATCAAGACCAGCGGCAACCGCGGACTGCACGTGTTCGCGCCGATCCGGCCCGAGTACGAGTTCCTCGACGTGCGGCACGCGGTGATCGCGGCGGCGCGGGAACTCGAGCGCCGGATGCCCGACCAAGTGACGACGGCGTGGTGGAAGGAAGAGCGCGGCCAACGGGTCTTCGTCGACTTCAACCAGGCGAACCGGGACCGCACCATGGCCGGCGCCTACAGTCCGCGGGCGCTGCCGCACGCCTCGGTCTCGGCCCCGATCCGGTGGGAGGAGCTCCGGGACGCGGACCCGACGACGTACACGATCCTGACGATGCCGGTGCGCCTCCGGACGACCGGGGACCCGTGGGAGTCGATGGGCGCGGAGTCGGCCTCGATCGCACCGCTGCTGGCGTGGTGGGAGCGCGACGTCGAGAACGGGCTCGGCGAACTGCCGTTCCCGCCGGACTTCCCGAAGATGCCGGGGGAGCCCCCGCGCGTACAGCCGTCCCGCGCGAAGAAGCCGGAGCAGCCGACGAACCCGGAGCAGCCGGAGAAGAACGCCTAGCGCGTGGGGCGGTCCTGGCGACGATCAGCGTCGTCGACGTGCTTCGTGTGCATCGGGAGCACGATCGTCGCGTTGTGCAGCCGGTTCAGCTTGGACCAGGCCCCGCGGTGGGCGTCGGTGATGCCGTCGATGTTCATGCGCCGAGTCCCATCGTGACGAGGGCGAGTGCGGTCGCGGTCACGCCGGCGATGCCGCTGATGACCGCGCTGATCTGCAGCGCGCGCTGGTGACGCGCCTCGCGCACCTCGGTGAACGGGTGACGCTGCGAGTGTCGAACGAGAGTTGCGTTGCTCATGTCGATCCGCTCCGATCCGTCCGGCGCCCGCTGCGGGTGCCGATGGAACGATCATTCCACGGTATTACTAGTCCGTCTAACTACCGGCGGAGAACGGACAGGCGCACGCAGGTCAGCACGTCCCGCAGGTCGTACGCCGCCGGGACCTCGAGCTGCTCGAACCCGCACGACCGGGCGTCCCGGTCCGGGCGCCACCGCTCGAACTGCACCGTGTGCCGGAACCGCGCACCCTCCATCTGGTCGTAGCGCACCTCGAGCACCACCGAGGGCTCCAGGCGGACGAACGACGTGTCGCGACCCGACGAGAACCGCGACCGCTCCCCGTCACCGGTGACGGGCCTCCTGTCCGCGTTGCGCAGCACGACGGGGTCGAGCTCCTCGACCAACTGGACCCGACGCTTGTCGGAGAAGGCGGACACGCCGCCCACCTGCCGCAGCTCCCCGTCGTCGCCGTACAGGCCGACGAGCAGCGAGCCGACCCCGGTACCGCTCTTGTGGACGCGGTACCCGATCGCGACGACGTCCGCCGTGCGGTGGTGCTTCACCTTGAGCATCGACCGCTTGCCCGGTTCGTAGGGGCGGGTGCGGGGCTTCGCGACGACCCCGTCCAGGCCGGCGCCCTCGAAGGTCGTCAACCACTCGCGGGCCAGGTCGACGTCGAGCGTCGTCCGGGTCACGAACAGCGGGTCGGCGAGGTCGGCGGCCAGTGCCTCCAGGCGGGCACGCCGCTCGTCGAACGGCAGGTCCGTCAGCTCGGCACCGTCCGCCGCGAGCAGGTCGAACGCGACGAACTGCGCGGGCGTCTCGACACTGAGCTTCGCGATCCGCGACTCGGCGGGGTGGATGCGCTGCGACAGTGCCTCCCAGTCGAGGCGCTCGTCGCCCGGTTCGCCGGAGCGCAGCACGACCTCGCCGTCGAGGACCACCGGGTGGTCCCGTCCGCCGAACTGCGCGCGGAACGCCTCGACCAGCTCGGGGAAGTACCGGGTGAGCGGCTTCGCGCCGCGGCTGCCGATCTCGACGTCGTCCCCGTCCACGGTCACGATGCCGCGGAACCCGTCCCACTTCGGCTCGTACCGCAGCCCGCCCTTCACGCTGTCGGGTTCCGGGACGTCCGGCACGGCCTTGGCGAGCATCGGTGCGATCTCCATGGGTCCTGTCTACGCGGTCGCGTCCGACAGGCGCTCCGACCAGGACCGGGAGGCCCGGCGCGACTCCGCCCCGCTGGTCGCGTCGTTGGGGTTTTCTGGTCGGCACAGCCCGGGAGGCCCGGCTCGACTCCGCCCCGCTGGTCGCGTCGTTAGGGTGGCCGGGTGACGACGCCCCCCGCAGCTCCCGCCCCGGAGCCGATCAGCCCCGTCCAGGCACGCGCGCTCGCCGAGGGGGTGCTCCCACCGGTCGAGGAGGTCCGCCCCGGCATCTGGACCCTCGCCGTCCCGTTCCGCTTCGGCGTCCCGGACGCCACGCTCGTCTACGTCGTCGAGGGCACCGACGGCGTGCTGACCGTCATCGACCCGGGCTGGAGCGAGGACGGTTCGCTCGACGTCCTCGCCGACGGGCTCCGGCAGATCGGCCGGTCGGTGTCCGACGTCGGGCTCGTCGCCGTCACGCACCTGCACGCCGACCACCTCGGTGCGGCCGCCGCGCTCCGTCGCGCGTCGGGAGCCCGGATCGCGATGCACGGCCTCGAGGTCCGCGCGCTGGAGGACGAGCGTGCCGACGCCGCTCGGCACGAGGCCGACATCGCGACGTGGGGTGTGCCGCACGAGTTCCGGTCCGGCCTCAGCGACGCGTGGGGGATCGGACGGCGGATCGGCCTCGGGTCGACCGAGCCGCCGTACGCGGACGTGCTCCTCGACGACGGCGACCTGCTGCCCGTGGCCGGCCGGTCCCTCCGGGCGCTGTGGACGCCGGGGCACACCGCCGGGCACCTCTGCTTCCTCGACGAGCCGGACGGGCTGCTCTTCACCGGCGACCACGTGCTGCCGCGGATCAACTCCGGGATCGGTCTCGGCGGCCGTACGGCGTCGAACCCGCTCGGCGACTACCTGGCCTCGCTCGCGCGGTTGGACGGGTACGCGGCGCTCGAGGTGTGCCCCGGCCACGAGTACCGGTTCGCGGACGTGGTGTCCCGCGCGCGGACGCTCGCCCGGCACCGTGAGGAGCGGAGCCGGCACGTCGCCGCCGCCCTCGACACGCTGGACGCGCCGACGCTGTTCCAGGTGGCGTCCCGCGTGCCGTTCAGCGGCGGGATCGAGTCGATGCGGGGCTTCCTGCTCGCGAGCGCGCTGACGCAGACCGCTTTCCACGCGGACCTGCTCGGCCGCGGCGGCGAGGTCCGTCCCGCCTGACGCCCCGTCCGCGCGAGACGCCTCCGTCTGCTCGAGACGCCGCAGCTTTCGGCGGTGTATCGGCAACTCGGAGGCGTCTCGGCGGGTGTCGGCCGTCAGAGGGCGGCGGCGAGGCGCTCCAGGGTCGTCTTCGCGTCGGCGAACTCGGCGGCGGCGTGGTCGGCGAGCGGTGCCAGATCGGGCAGCCGGTCGGCGAGGGTCGCACTGACGGTGACCGGGTACTGCCGCATCCCGAGGGCGGTCCCGAGGACGAGCTCGAGGACGGGGGAGCCGTGGTCCCAGTGCTCGGTCGGGGTCCCGGCGTCGTAGGTGGCGCCGCGGCTGACGACGGTCACGACCGGGCGCCCGGCCAGGGGCTGCACGTCGCCGGCGAGCACCCCGGGGACGTGGATCCGGTCGATCCAGGCCTTGAGGCTCGAGGGCACCGTGTAGTTGTAGAGCGGAGCACCCACCACGACGACGTCGGCCGCGAGCAGCTCGTCGATGACGGCCTGACGCAGGGCCTCGGCCGCGGGGTCGACGGACTCCTCGTCGGTGCGGTCCCCGGCCGCCCAGTGCAGCGCCGAGGTCTCCAGGTGCGGCAGCGGCGACGTGTGCAGGTCGCGCGACACCACCGTGTACTCCGGACCCCGGGCACGCCAGGCATCGGCGAACGCGGCGGTCAGGGCGCGGGATCGGGAGTGGACGAGGTCGGCGGAGGAGTCGACGTGCAGCAGCGTGGGCATGGCGCCAACGCTACCGACGCCGCCGGACGCCGGTGGGCAGCGAAACGGCCCCGCCGGACCACGTGCGTGGTCTGGCGGGGCCGGGTCGAGCCTGCCGGGTGGCAGGACCGGTGTCAGCGCTGGGTACGTCGACGCACCGCGCGGATGCCGACCAGGCCGGCGCCGGCGGCGAGCATCGCGAGCGCCCAGGGCAGGGCGCCGGTGGCGTCCGATCCCGTGTAGGCGAGCTGCTGGCCCGACGTCGTGGTCGGCGTGACCGTGGCGACCGTGGTGGTCGCGGTCGGGACGACCGTGACGGGGAAGGAGACGGACTGGCCGGCCTCGGACACCGTCAGGACGTGGGTCGACGCGTGCGGGAAGGTGACCTTCGACGTCGAGCTGTCCTCGTCGATGCTGACCTGGTCGGTCGCGTGGTCGCTCGTCACGGTCGGCATCGGGTAGTCGCCCTCGCCGTCCCAGTCCACGGTCGAGTTGCCGTACTGGTCCACGGGGGACCCGTCGATCCAGAGCGAACCGCCCTGCTTGACGGTCGGCTTGCCACCGGGCGTGATGGAGAAGTCGTCGCTCTCGGGGTCGCTCGGGATGTCGATCTGGACGATCTCGCCGTCCCAGTTGATGATCCAGGCGGTGGCGGGCTTGCCGTTGGTGAACAGGTCCTCGGGGGAGGTGTCGACCGCCTGGGCGAGGACGCCGACCGGGGCGGCCGGGTCGACGACGATCTCGACGTACTCGGTCGCGGTCGAGGTGCCGTTCGTCGCGACGACCGTGAAGTCGTAGGCGCTCGCCATGGTCAGCGTGCCGCTCAGCGTCGCGGTGGAGGCGTCGAAGACCGACTCGTACGGCAGGTACGACTCGGGGGAGTCCTCCGGGTCGGTCGGGTCGGCGCTGTCCGGGTCGGCGTACCCGATCGAGTACGTCACGTCGCCGCTGCCGGCGGTGACCGCGAAGGACTCGTTCAGGGCGTCACCGGCGGTGATCTCGATGACGCGGGGCTCCTCGTACGAGGTCTTGCCGCCGAAGGCGACGTCCTCGGTGACCGCGTCCGTCGTGGCCGTCGCGGTGGCGTTGCCCGCGCCGGTGATGACCACGGTGATCGTCTTGCCGATGTCGGCCTTGGTGATCTGGTACGAGGTCTTGTCCGAGACGACGGGGCCGCCGTCGAGGGACCACGCGTAGGCGTACGGGCCGGTGAGCTCGTCGGCGCTGGCCTCGAGGCGGGTGCCCACCTTGGCGTCGCCCTTGAACGTGGCAGGGACGGGGGCCGGCGCGTCCGCGGTGGTCGCGCCGCCGTCGGTGCCGTCGGTGCCGTCGGTGCTGTCGGTGCCGGCGTCCGCCGGCGGGACGTTGCCGGGGGTGCCGGTGGTGCCGTCGCCGGAGTCCGGGACCGTTCCGGTGCCGCCGTCGGTGCTCGTGCCGGCCCCGCTGCTACCGTCGGTGGTGCCTTCGTCCGAACCGGTGTTCTCGGTGCCGGTGCCGGTGGTCGCGCCGGCGTCCTGCCCGGACGTGCCGGAACCGGTGTCGGTCGCGTCGGCGTCGTTCGACGTGCTCGTCGGCTGACCGTCGACGGAGTTCGTCGCGTTCGGGTCGGCCGAGACCGAGGTGGTGGCCGGCTCGACGGCGTACGCCGCGGTCGCGGTGAAGGCGCCGAGGCCGGTGGTCAAACCGATGAGCGCGATGGTGGTGCCGACGGCGCAGGCGCGTCGAACGCCGGAAGTGCTGCGGTGCACGGGTTCCCCCAGGTGTTCAGGTCCGGACGGGTACCGGATCATAAGAGTTCGCCGAGAATCCTCAGGCGTGCTCGGATCGTACTGATACTCGCGCGCCCGCAGGAGTCGCGTGACCGGAATGTGACCAGGGTTGGGGGTGCACGTCAGGCGCGTGACGCCGTCGCGGCCTGCTCGAGGGCGTCTCGGAAAGCCGTCAGCGCCGGGGACTCGGCACTCGCAAGACGCTGCGCCGTGAAGAGCGTCCGGCGCGCCGGGTCCGGCAGCTCCAGCAGGCGACACGTGGTGGTGCGGCCGGCCCACACCAGGTCGGGCATGAGCGCGACGGCGTTCCCCGACTCGATCAACCGGATCTGGGCCTGCAGGTCCGCGGTCTCGTACCGGACGTCGGGCTCGAAGCCCGCGCGGCGGCACGTCTGCTCGGCGAAGTGCCGGGACGCGGCACCCCGGGGCTCCATCACCCACGGCAGCCCGGCGGCCGACGCGAGCGAGTCGACGGGCCACAGCGCCGTCTCGACCGGGGGCAGGGCGAGCCGCACCGGGTCCGTCGTCAGGTCGCGGTGGTCGAGCCCGGGGAACCGCGGTGCCGCGTGTGCGGGGTACTGCTCCGCGATCACCATGTCGAAGTCCCGCGCCCAGGTCTCGTTGAGCGCGGTCTCCGGCTCGCGCTGCACCATCTCCACGCGCACGTCCGGGTGCTCCGTCGCCGTGATCCGCAGGGCGGTCGGCATGAGCGCGAGCGCCGCCGACTGGAACACCGCGACCCGGATGCGCCCCTGCACGCTGGTGAGCGTCGACTCCACCGACGCCTGCGCGCGGTCGAGTGTGTCCAGGACGTCGCCGGCCGCGGTCACGAGCACCTCGGCCTGCGGGGTGAGCTGCAGGCGGCGTCCGGCCTTCCGGAGCAGCTGCACGCCGGCCTCGCGCTCCAGCACGGCGAGCTGCTGCGAGACGGCCGACGGGGTGAGGTTCGCGGCCTCGGCGACCGCGGCCACCGTGCCGCGGATCGAGAGCTCGCGCAGGAGGACCAGGCGGCGGACGTCAAGCATGCGGAAAGCGTAGTTCAACTTCACGGTATGCGTCAGAACAATTCGCTTCCGCTACCGAAACCGCAGACGACACACTGATCCCATGACCGACGTCCAGCCGCGCTCCGACGCAGCCTCCTCGACCGACCACGACGACCTCGCCGATGCGTCCGTCGCCCTCGTCCGCCAGTGGCTGGCCGAGGCCGAGACCTACCCCGTCGACGGCTCCGCGAAGCAGCTCGCCGGGGTGCTCGCCGACCCCAAGGGCCTGGCGTTCGCGGTCGGGTTCGTCGACGGCGTCGTCCGCCCGGAGGACCTCGGCGTCGCGGCGCGCAAGCTGCGGGCCATCGCGCCGGACGCACCCGGGTTCCTGCCCAGCGCGCTCCGTGGTCTGGTGCGCCTCGGTGGCGGACTGGCACCGGTCCTCCCGTCCGTCGTCGTCCCCGTCGCCCGACGCGTGCTGCGGAACATGGTCGGCCACCTCATCGTCGACGCGACCGACGCGAAGCTCGGTTCCTCGATCGCGAAGATCCGCCAGGACGGCGTCCGGCTCAACGTGAACCTGCTCGGCGAGGCCGTGCTCGGCGAAGGCGAAGCCGCCCGCCGGCTCGAGGGCACGCACGCGCTGCTCGCGCGGGACGACGTCGACTACGTGTCGATCAAGGTGTCGTCGACCGTGCACCCGCACTCGCCGTGGGCGTTCGACCACGCCGTCACGGACATCGTCGACAAGCTGCGACCGCTGTTCCAGCGCGCCGCGGACGCGTCGCCGAACAAGTTCATCAACCTCGACATGGAGGAGTTCAAGGACCTCGACCTCACCATCGCGGTCTTCACGCAGCTCCTCGACGAGCCCGCGTTCCTCGGGCTCGAGGCCGGCATCGTGCTGCAGGCGTACCTGCCCGACGCCCTGTCCGCGATGCAGCAGCTGCAGGAGTGGTCCGCGGCCCGCCGTGCTCGCGGCGGCGCCGGCATCAAGGTCCGCCTGGTCAAGGGCGCCAACCTGCCGATGGAGCAGGTCGAGGCATCGGTGCACGGCTGGCCGCTCGCGACCTGGCACACCAAGCAGGACTCCGATACCAACTACAAGCGGGTGCTCGACTGGGCGCTGACCCCCTCCCGCATCGCCAACGTCCGCGTCGGCGTGGCCGGACACAACCTGTTCGACGTGGCGCACGCGTGGCTCCTCGCCGGACAGCGCGGCGTCCGGGACGGCATCGAGTTCGAGATGCTGCTCGGCATGGCGCAGGGGCAGGCCGCGGCCGTCCGCAAGACCGTCGGGTCGCTGCTGCTGTACACGCCGGTCGTGCACCCCGGCGAGTTCGACGTCGCGATCGCGTACCTGATCCGCCGGCTCGAAGAGGGCGCGTCGCAGGACAACTTCATGTCCGCGGTGTTCTCCCTGCAGTCCTCGCCGTCGCTCTTCGCCCGCGAGGAGTCGCGGTTCCGCGCGTCCCTCGCGCCGCTGGCGGAACCGGGCGGTCTCGCTGCTCCCGCCTCGCACCGGGTCGCCGACCGCTACGCGGCCGTCGGCCGGCCAACGCCCGGCCACTTCGAGAACACGCCGGACAGCGACCCGTCGGTCGCGGCGGTCCGGTCCTGGGGCGCCGCGATCACGGCCCGGGTCGCCTCCTCGACGCTCGGCGAATCGGGCGTCCGGGAGGCCCGGATCACCTCCGCGACGGCCCTCGACTCCGCGTTGACGCGCGTCCAGAGCGCCGGGGCCGTCTGGGGGACCTGGTCCGGTGCCGCGCGCGGCGCGGTGCTGCACGCCGTGGGCGACGCGCTCGAGGCGAACCGCGCGGCCCTCATCGAGGTGATGGCCGCCGAGACCGGGAAGACCATCGACCAGGCCGACCCCGAGGTGTCCGAGGCGATCGACTTCGCGCACTTCTACGGCTCGCTCGCGGAGGAACTCGACGACGTCGACGGTGCGGCGTTCTCGCCCGCTCGCCTGACGCTCGTCGCGCCGCCGTGGAACTTCCCGGTCGCGATCCCGGCGGGGTCGACGCTCGCCGCCCTGGCCGCCGGGTCGGCCGTGGTGCTGAAGCCCGCGCCGCCCGCCGCGCGCTGCGGTGCCGTGCTGGCGTCGATCATGTCCACCGCCTTCGACGCGATGGGTGCGCCCGCCGACGTGCTGGCGTTCGTCGACGTCGCCGAGGATGAACTCGGGTCGGCGTTGGTCGCGTCGCCGATGGTCGACCGGGTGATCCTGACCGGTGCGTACGAGACCGCATCGCTGTTCCGTTCGTTCCGCACGGACCTGCCGCTCCTGGCCGAGACCTCGGGCAAGAACGCGATCATCGTCACGCCGTCGGCCGACCTGGACCTCGCCGTCAAGGACGTCGTCGCCTCGGCGTTCGGGCACGCGGGGCAGAAGTGCTCGGCGGCGTCCCTCGTGGTGCTGGTCGGGTCCGTGGCGAAGTCGCGGCGCTTCCACTCGCAGCTCGTCGACGCGGTGTCCTCGCTCACGGTCGGCTACCCGACCGACCCGACGACGCAGATGGGACCGGTCGTCGCCCCGGCCGCCGGCAAGCTGCTCGACGGGCTCACCGTGCTCGAGCCCGGCCAGCGCTGGGCCGTGCAGCCGCGTCAGCTCGACGAGTCCGGCAAGCTCTGGAGCCCCGGTGTCCGCGGCGGTGTGCAGCGCGGCTCGGCCTTCCACACGACGGAGTACTTCGGCCCCGTCCTCGGCGTCATGACGGCGTCGTCGCTGGACGAGGCGATCGACATCGTCAACGAGGTCGACTACGGACTCACGTCAGGGCTGCACTCGCTCGACCCGTCCGAGATCGGCGCGTGGCTGTCCCGCATCGACGCCGGCAACCTCTACGTGAACCGCGGCATCACGGGGGCGATCGTCCGCCGGCAGCCGTTCGGCGGGTGGAAGAAGTCCGCCGTGGGTGCCGGTACCAAGGCCGGCGGCGTGAACTACCTGTTCGGGCTCGGGTCCTGGTCGACTGCGGCTGCGACCGCCGGCGCTCCCGTGTCCGCGCCGGTGTCGGCGTTCGTCCGGGCGTCAGGGGTCTCGTCGGCATCGCTCTCCCGGGCGATCGCGTCCGACGAGCTCGCGTGGACGTCGTTGTTCGGTGTCGCGACCGACGTGTCGGCGCTGTCGGCGGAGCGGAACATCGCGCGGTACCTGCCGTACCCGGGGGTGCACGTGCGGCTCGGGTCTGCTGCGTCCTCGTCTGCTGCGTCGTCGTCGGTCGAGTCGCTCGTCCGTGTCGTCGCAGCTGCGCTCCGTGCGGGGACGACGATCGACGTCTCGTCGTCCGGCGAGGTGCCCGCGGCGATCGCTGCGCTCGGGTGCGTCCGGTCGGTCGTGTCGTCGGAGTCCGATGCCGCGTTCGGCGCCCGGGTGGCCGCTGGTCCGTCGACCCGCGTGCGGCTCATCGGCGGATCGGCGTCGGCGCTGTACGCGGCGGTCGACGGTCGGCCCGACGTCGCGGTGTACGCGGAGCCGGTGACCGAGGCCGGGCGCATCGAGATGCTGCCGTTCCTCCGCGAGCAGGCGGTGTCGATCACGGCGCACCGCTTCGGCACGCCGAACCACCTGACGGACGCGCTGCTGTAGCGGCCGCGCGGCGGGGTGGGTGCCGACGACTCGCTCAACCAAAGTCAGCCCGAACCACGGGATCCCGTGGTTCGCGCTGACTTTGGTTGTGCGGGGTGTCGTGTCCGTTCTCCGCGCGGGCTCGGGGCGCTCGGAGACGGCCGGAGTTGTGTCGGCGGCATGACCGAACCGATCGCACGCCCGACCGCCCTGGCCCACGTCCGGGTCACCGTGACCGACATCGCCCGGAGCAAGGCGTTCTACCAGCAGCTGCTCGGCGCCGACCCGGTGATCGACTTCAGCGACCAGGCGGACGAGCCGGGCATCCGGCAGGATCGCGAGCGGTTCTACGGTGGCTGCGTGTTCCAGCTCGGCGACCAGGTGTTCGGGCTGCGGCCGGTGGCGCCCGCGGGGCAGCGGTTCGACCCGGACACCGTCGGGCTCGACCACGTCAGCTTCGTCGTCGGGTCCGTGGACGAACTGCACGACGCCGCGGCGCGACTCGATGCCGCCGGGGTCGAGCACGGTGAGGTCACCGAACTCGGCCAGGCCGGGATGACGATCCTGTCCGTGCAGGACCCCGACGACATCAACCTCGAGTTCGCCGCGGTCAGCAGCTAGGCGCCGCCCGGGTCACGCGCTGACGGCGACCATCGTGTCCGTCACGAGGGCGCGGAGGTCAGCCGGCAGGGGGATCGGTCGGCGTGCGCCCTCGCGGTCGATGATCACGTGCACGAACTCCCCGGTGGCGAGCAGGGCGCCGTCGGACTGCCGGAACAGCCCGAACTCCCACGACAGGCTCGTCGTCCCGAGGTGCTTCGAGCGCATCCCGACCTCGATCACGTCCGGGTAGACCGCCGACTCGACGAACCGGCAGCCCGAGGACACCACGACCGCGATCCACGACGACGTGAACGGGTCGAGGCCGGCACGGTGGCCGAACCAGTACGTCGCGGTGGTGTCCATCGCGGCGTAGTAGATCGTGTTGTTGACGTGGCCGAACATGTCGTTGTCGTTCCAGCGCGTCGGGAAGGTCCGGCGGAACGGGTACTCGTCGATGGTCGTGGTGCTGGTCATGGTGCTCCGGTCGATGGGGTGGAGGGGCGCAGCACGTACTCGAACGCCGCACGCGCCCGGACGGGGTCGGGGGTCTCGCCGGAGATCAGGTCGGCGTAGGTGAAGGACTCGGAGATCCGGACGAGCAAGCGGGCGAGTTCCTCGGCGGAGAGCGGTGCCGGGTCGAACTCGCCGGACATCTGCTCGGCCTCGACCATGACGCTCACCACGGAGACGAGCCGGCCCTGCACGTCGCTCGACGAGGTCGTGAGGAGCCGCAGCGCCCTGGCGGGCTCCCGCGTCAGGAACGCCCGGAAGTACGGCGCCGCGATGAGGTCCGCGGTGAACCGGTCGAGCACGTCGACGATGCGGGCAGCCCCGACGGACCCCGCGGCATCGGCAGCGCGGGCGGCCCCGTCGAGGGTCGGCACGGCCAGGGACCAGAGGATCTCGGAGAGCAACCGGTCACGGTTGCCCACCCAGCGGAACAGGGACGTCCGGTCCACGCCGAGTGACGCGGCCAACGCGCCCATGTCGATCCGTTCGCCGGCGATGAAGGTGTGTCGGGCCTCCTGGAAGGCGCGCAGCGCAGAATCCGCTGTCCTCATGGCGTTCCTCCCTTGCAACGTTTCCGAGAATGATGCATTGTGGTTCCCATGTCAACGTCGACGCCCACGACCACGCTCCTCGAGTCCGACTTCTACGGGTTCGCACTGCAGCTCTCCGACCAGGAGCGCGCGTCGATCGGGCGACTCCGGGAGTACCTCGAGCGCGAGGTCGCGCCCATCGCCGACGACTACTGGGCCCGTGCGGAGTTCCCGATGCAGGTCATCGCGCCGCTCGCGGAGCTCGGCATGTACGGTCCGGGCGTCCCGCTCGTGCGCCAGTTCGAGAACTCCGCCGTGTACCGCGGGTGGGCGGCCCTCGAGCTGGGGCGGGTCGACGCCAGCGTCGCGACGTTCATCGGCGTGCAGTCCGGCCTGGCGATGAACTCGATCGCGGTCGCCGGCAGCGACGAACAGCAGCGCGAGTGGCTGCCCCGGATGGCGGCGGGCGAGCTGATCGGTGCGTTCGGCCTCACCGAGCCGTACTCCGGCAGCGACTCCGCGAAGGGCCTGCGCACGACCGCTCGGCGTGAGGGCGACGAGTGGGTGCTCGACGGCGAGAAGCGCTGGATCGGGAACGCCACGTTCGCCGACGTCGTCGTCATCTGGGCGAAGGACGTCGCCGATGGTCAGGTCAAGGGCTTCCTGGTCACGACCGACACCCCGGGCTTCACCGCGACGAAGATCGAGGACAAGATCGCGCTCCGCGGGGTGCAGAACGCCGACATCGTGATGACCGACGTCCGCGTCCCCGAGTCCCGCCGGCTGCAGCGAGCGGACTCCTTCCGCGCCACCGCCGAGGTGCTCCGCCTGACCCGGACCGAGGTCGCGTGGCAGGCCATCGGCATCGCGGTCGGTGCCTACGAGGCCGCGCTGTCCTACGCCCGCGAGCGCATCCAGTTCGGCAAGCCGATCGCCGCGCACCAGCTCGTGCAGGACCTGCTCGTGAAGTCGCTCGCGAACATCACCGCTTCGATCGCACTCTGCACGCAGGCGTCCGCGATGCAGGACTCCGGAGCGGGCGGGGACGAGCACTCCGCGCTGGCGAAGGCGTTCGCGACGGCGAAGATGCGCGAGACCGTCGCGTGGTGCCGCGAGGTGCAGGGCGGCAACGGCATCGTGCTCGACAAGGGCGTCGCCCGGTTCTTCGCGGACGCCGAGGCGATCTACTCCTACGAGGGCACCCGCGAGGTGAACACCCTCATCGTCGGCCGCGCCATCACGGGCCAGGCCGCCTTCGTCTAGCCGGCGGCCCGGACCCGCGCCCGGCGTCAGCCGAGCAGTGCCGGTCGCTCCCACGCTGCACCGAGGACGTGCTGCCCGAGGAACGCGAACACCGTCTGGTACCAGACCACCGCGTGCTGCGGCCCCAACACCCAGTGGTTCTCGTCCGGGAAGTACAGGAACCGGTGCGGCATCGACCCGTCCGGCGCCGCGTGGTGCTCGGCGAGCTCGGCCCAGAGCCGGAGTCCCTCACCGATCGGCACCCGGTAGTCCTTGTCGCCGTGGATGACGAGCATCGGGGAGACGATGTCGGCCACGAAGCGGTGCGGGTCGTTCTCGTGCACGCCGTCGGCGTCGAAGATCGAGGACCAGTACTCCGGCGCGTCCGTCGTGCCGTTGAACTGATCGAGCGCCCACAGTGAGGCGTGCGTCACGACGGCGCGGAACCGGTCGGTGTGGCCGGCGACCCAGTTCGCCATGTACCCGCCGAACGAACCGCCCATCGCGCCCGTACGGGTCTCGTCGATGTCGTCCCGTGCCACGACCGCGTCGGTGATCGCCATCAGGTCGGTGTACGGCGCCTGGCCCCAGGCGTTCCAGCCGCGGTTCACGAAGTCGAGGCCGTACCCGGTCGAGAGCGCCGGGTCCGGGAGGAGTACGGCGTACCCCCGCGCCGCCGCGAGCATTGGGTTCCACCGCCACGACCACTGGTTCCAGGAGTTCAGCGGTCCACCGTGGATCCAGAGCAGGAGCGGGTGCGGCCCGTCGCTGTCGGGCAGCACCAACCACCCGCGGACACGAGCGCCGTCGGCCGCGGTCGTCTCGACCTCGGTCAGGTGGGCGGGGACCTCCGGCAGGGGCGCGGGGGTCGCGAGCGGGGTCACCGTGCCGTCGGTCGCGATCCGGACCGGGTGCAGTGGTGCCGCCCAGGAGGCCCGGAGCGCCACGACGACACCCGTCGCCGCCGACACACCCAGACCTGAGTACGCCCAGTCGTCGTCGGTCAGCTGCTCGACGGCGCCACCGTCGAGCGGGATCCGGAAGACCGGCGCACGGCCGTCCTGGTCGGCGGTGGCGAGCACCGAGGCGTCGTCCGCCGCGAAGACGAGTTCGCTCGGCCAGCGGTCCCAGTCGGTCGCGATGCGGTGCGCGTCCGAGCCGTCGATCGACGCCGTCCAGACCTCTTGCTGGTGCGCGCCGGCGGGCGTCGAGCGGACCGTGCGGACCCAGGCGATCGTGCGGCCGTCGTGGCTGAGGGTCGGCATCTCGTGGTCGACGCCGTCGTCGTCGAACAGCACCGTCCGGGAACCGGTCGCGACGTCGACGGTGACGATCGCGGTGCGCTGGCCCCGCGCTTCCTTCACCCCGACCTGCAGCACGAGCGTGGAGCCGTCCGGGGTGAGCGCTCCGGCCACGTGGTCGAGCGTCCGGCCGGGAGCGGGCGTGAGGTCCGTGGGCGCGGGGAGGTGCGCGGGGTACTGCTCGTCGTCGTCGTCGGTCTTGGGGGCTGCGCCGACGGTGTCGGTCAGCGCCGCGAGGTCGATGCCGAGCACGTGCGTCTGGTCCGGGCCGAGGTCGTGGTCCCAGTCCCGCACCGGCGACGTCTCGTGCAGGATCGCCCGGACCTTCTTGTCCTTGCGCTGCTTGCGGAGCTCGGCATCGCGCGCGATCGCCACCTGCGGGCCGTCAGCCGACGCCGCTGGCAGCAGGTCGGCGGTGATGGCGACCACGTCGGCGGCGCTGGCCGTCGCGAGGACGCCACCCGTGCCTCCAGGAAGGCGTGTGACGGGACGTGCCTCTCCACCGGTGGCAGGCAGCAGCCAGAGCTGTGGCGCGTCACCGTCTGCGGCGTCCGCGTCGGGTCGACCCGAGACGAACAGCAGGTCCCCGTCCCGTGTGAAGGTGATGCCGGACTCGCCCTTGGCCGATCGGGTGAGCCGCACCGGCGGACCGTCGCCCGTTACCGGCACGGACCAGACGGCACGCCGGTAGGCGGTGGCGTCCGGGTCCAGCGTGCTGACCGTCAGGGCGACACGATCACCGTCCGGGCTCAGCGCGATCCCGTCCACACGGGGGAGGGCGATGTACTGGTCGAGGTCCGAGAACGGGGTCGTCATGCCTCCACTATGCCCAGAAGTCCACGATCTGGGAGGCGCTTGCCGAGGCCTGTGCAAAACCTGCCTCGGCGGAGGGGCGCTGTGTGGAGAGCGAGAGCGAGTTCGTGCCGAAGGCCTGCTGCGCCGTGCTGTCGGCGACCACCACCTCGACCGAGGAACCGCCGGCGCGGAGGGACTCGACCGCCTGGTCGAGCCACGGACCGAGCGGCGACGGCGCCTCCGGGCCGCAGGCGATGACGAGCACCCGCTCGTACCCGGCAGCGACGTCGGAGTTCGTGCCGGAGCGGACACCGCCGTCGATGTAGGGGCGACCCTCGATGCTGACGGGCGACCAGACGAGCGGGACGGAGCAGCTCGCCGCGACGGCGCGGGGGAGCGGGACGCCGTCCGCCGCGGTGAGCACGCGGAAGGTGCCGTCGGTGGCGTCGACCGTGGTCACCGCCAGGGGCAATGCCGGCCACTCGGTGGAGGGCAGCGTCTCCGTGAAGGTCGCGACACGCTCCTCGTCGGTCTGCCCGGTGGTCACGGCCTGTGCCGCACGGCCGAGGCGTGCTCTGCCGTCCTGCTCCGAGGTCATGCCGACGAGCGCCTGGCCGAACTGCTCCTGCATCGCCTCGGCGTCGATGACGGCCGGCTCCTCGTAGGTCGTCGGGAGCGGGGAGATCTGCTGCTCGTACGCGGCCCGGACCGCTCCGTGCCGGACGAACGTGCCGACGACGCTGCCGGCGCTCGTGCCGACCACGAGGTCCGCCGCACCGAGGTCGACGCCCGCTTCCTCGAGTGCTGCGAGGACACCGAGCTCCCACGCGATGCCGGCGACCCCACCGCCTCCGAGGACGATCGCTCGGGTTCCGGCGGCGGGCGTGGCGAGTTGGCTCATGCACCATGCTTACCAGCCCGGTCCGACGGGCTGTGCTCAGCCGGTCGCGGGGCGTGCTGTCCGGACGGGCGCCGATGTCGAGGCCTTTGCTCCGAGGGCACGGAGCTTCCGACCCAGTTCGAACCGGCGCTCGTCGCGGACGTGGACCAGGTAGTCGGCGTGGACCAGGGCGTGCAGGAGCCGGTAGGCGGTGGGCAGGGGGAAGCCGAGTGCCTCGGAGACCTCCTTGGCCGTGGCGCTCCCGCGCTCGGCGACGACCTCGAGGATGGCGAGGGTCTTCGCGACGGTGTGCACGCTGGAGTCCCGAGGTGCCTTCGTCGGCGCGGGGCCC
The DNA here is from genome assembly GCF_044746585.1 of Curtobacterium sp. NPDC090223. NCBI lineage: Bacteria > Bacillati > Actinomycetota > Actinomycetes > Micrococcales > Microbacteriaceae > Curtobacterium > Curtobacterium sp. NPDC090223. The sequence goes on from NZ_JBIVCN010000001.1 coordinate 83,128, forward strand.
GGCGCGCGGTCGGACGCGCGATCCGACGCGGGGTCCGGCGCGGGGTCCGACGCGCGGTCCGTCGCGATCGCGTTCGTCGCGGCGGGGTGGAGCGGATCGTCACTGATGCGCATTGGACGATGGTCCTCCCATCGCACCCGTTGTGGCAATGGCGTCGTCGGTGGTCGGCCGTAGCGTCAGGGTGTGATCGAGGGGACCGAGCGGGGACGCCGCACGCACTACCGGGACATCGCGCTGCCCGTCGTGGCCGCCGCGGTGCCGACGGCCGCGTTCCAGGTGCCGAACCTGGTCGGGGCGCCCACCGCCAGGGTCGCGCTCATCGTCGCCGCGCTCCTGGTGTTCGTCGCCGTCGTGGTCTGGCAGGTGCTCCGAGCCCGACGCAGCGCGACGGTGCGCGCCGCCGCCGAGGAAGCCGGGGCATCGGCGCTCGCCGCGTACGAGGTCGCGGTGCAGTACGGCTTCGGCCAGATCGCCACGCGGCTCACCCGGTTCGCCGCACACGACCCCGTCGTCCGGCGCGGTGAACTCGGTGCCTTCGCCGACCGGGCCGCCGCCGCGCTGGCGTACTACCTGCTGCCGCACGTCCCCGACGTCCGGGCGAACGTCTACCTGCTCTCGAAGCGGCTCGACGCGCTCGAACCGATCGGGCACGGTGGCGCCGGGGACACGGCCGGCACCTTCCGCGCGGGGACGCCCTACGGTGACCGCAACCTGGAGTGGGTGCTGGACGGCGGGGCGCCGCGGGTCGTCGGCGACCGGGAGTCCGACGTCGACGCGGTGGACGACGCGCCGGACTTCGACCCGCGGTACCGGTCGTACGTCGCGGTGGTCATCCGGGGCGAGGGCTACTCGTTCGGCATGCTCACGGTGGACTGCCCGACGCCCGGGGCCTTCACGGACCTCGACGTCCGCAACATCGGTGTCGTCGCACAGTACGTCGCCGTCGCCTGCACGCTGACGTTCCCGGCGCGGCGTCGCACCGCGGGTACGCCGGCGGCCGTGTGAGCGCGCCGGCGCCTGTCGGTCGCTGGTCGTACGCTCACGGCATGACGAGCGTGCACCCGACGACGCCGCTGTTCGGCCGGGCCCCCATCCGCGCAGCGGGGCGACGTGGCGCGCCGGGCCTCCCGGTGGGTGACGCCTCCGACGCCGACTACGAGGACCCGCGTGTGATCGCCGCGAACCTGGAGCGGGCGCTCCGGGCAGCCCGCGCGCGGCTCGTGCGTCTCGTGCGCTGAGTCACTGGCGCTGCGCTCGACGTCCGCCCGCGGTTCCGAACCAGTGCGCACTGTCGCCGCACAACCGGGAGCGCTTCGAACCGCGGACTTCCGTGGTTCGAAGTGCTTTCCGTTGTGCGACGCCGATCGGCACCGCCACGCCAGCGGCGCGGCCGCCGCTCGCCCGCGGCCCGCGCCTACGCCGGCTGCACGTCGATCAGCACCTTGCCGACCGTGTCGTGCTCGACCGCGTCGTGCGCCGCCGCCGTGTCCGCCAGGGCGAAGCGGGTGATCGGCAGCCCGGCCTCGGCGCCGACGGGCAGGACCCCGTCGTGCAGCGCCTCGGTGACGTCCTCCGCGGCAGCAGCCAGGGCCTCGTCGCCGATCGTGTACAGCAGCAGGAACTGGTACCGCGCGTTCACGCTCATGTTCGGCCGGATCGGCAGTGCGGCCGAGTCCCCGCCGTTGTTCGCGTAGATCGACACGACGCCGTGGTTCGCGAGCACCTCGGCGACCAGGTCGGCGTTCTGCGGGATGGACACCTCGACGACGATGTCGACGCCGTCCGGTGCGACGGACCGGATCGCAGCCGCGGCGTCGTCGGAGCGGTAGTTCACGGTGTGGTGGGCGCCCGCCGCCGTGGCGAGCGCTGCCTTCTCGTCGGAGCTGATCGTGGAGACGACGGTCGCACCGGCCCACCGCGCGAGCTGGATCGCCGCGTGCCCGACCGCACCGGCACCACCCGCGACCAGGACCGTCATGCCGTCGAGGGCACCGGGCCCCAGGCGTGCCGGCCCCTCCTCGTGCGTGGTCAGCGCCCGGTGGGCCGTCATCGCGGGGACGCCAAGCGAGGCGCCGACGTCGAACGAGACGCCGTCCGGCAGCGGGACGACGCGGGACACCGGCACGACGGTGTACTCCTGCGCCGTGCCGGTCGGGCGCGAGGCGGCGGCCATGAACAGCCAGACGCGGTCCCCGACGGCGACCTCGTCGACGCCGGGTCCGACGGCGTCGACCACGCCGGCGCCGTCCTGGTTCGGGGTGATCTCCGGGAACGGCAGGCCGTCGCCGTACGTGCCGCCGGCGCGGGCCTTCCAGTCGGTCGGGTTCACCCCGGAGACGACGACGCGGACGCGGACCTCGCCGCTGCCGGGCTCCTGCACGTCGCGGTCGACGAGGGAGAGGACGGACGAGTCACCGGGCTGGGAGTAGACGATCGATCGCATGCCTCCACGCAACCACGTCGGACCCGGACGGATTCCGAACGGGCCGACGAGCCCCCGGGAACCGAGGAGCCCGAACGCCCCGAAGCGCCCGGAACCGGATCAGCGTGCCGCGTCGTACTCCTGCCGCGCGACCGCGACGTCGCCCATGTGCGAGGTCGCCCAGTCCTCCAGGGGCTCCAGCACCCTGCGGAGCGACCGGCCGGCGTCGGTGAGCTCGTACTCGACGTGCGGCGGGATCTCGGGGAACACCGTCCGCGTCACGAGGCCGTCCCGCTCGAGCGCCCGGAGCGTCTGCGTGAGCATCTTCTGCGACACGCCCTGCACGCGGTTCGCGATGACGGAGTACCGCTGGGGTCCGTCCGCCAGGGTGCCGATCGTCAGCACGCTCCACCGGTCGCCGATGCGGTCGAGCAGCTGCCGGGACGGGCAGTCCGCGGCGTACGGGCTGTACTCGAGCGCAGTCATGGGTCCTCCGGGAGCCGAGAGTCACGCACCGCGAGGTGCCTACTTACCAAAAGAGAGTAACGCCCCTATGGTGAGTCAAGCAAGCACGCACCGCCACGAAAGGAACACGCATGTCCACCATCGTCGTCTTCGGAGGCACCGGGTACGCCGGCTCCGCCATCACCCGTGAAGCGCTCTCCCGTGGTCACCAGGTCGTCGCCGTCGCGCGCGACACCACGAAGCTCGAGCCCGCCGAGGGCCTGACCCTCGCCCAGGGTGACGCGTTCGACGCCGCCTTCGTCGCCGACGTCACGAAGGGCGCCGACGTCATCGTCGTCGCGCTGCACGCCGTCCAGGCCGACGGCAGCGAGCTCAAGGACCGCTTCCAGCCGTTCGTCGACGCGGCCGCGGCCTCCGGGGCGCGCCTCGGCATCGTCGGAGGCGCGGGTTCGCTGCTCGTCGCCGAGGGCGGCCCCCGCCTGTTCGACTCCGCCGACTTCCCGGACGCGTTCAAGGGCGAGGCGAAGAGCCACGCGCAGATCCTCGACGCACTCCGTGCCGGCGACTCCGAGGTCGACTGGTTCTACGTCAGCCCGGCCGCCGCCTTCGGCGGCTACAACCCCGGCGAGCGTCGCGGCACGTACCGCACCACCGACGAGGTGCTGCTCACCGATGCCGAGGGCAACTCGGACGTCTCCGGCGCGGACTACGCGCTCGCCTTCGTCGACGAGATCGAGACGCCGCAGCACCACCGCGCGCGCTTCGGCGTCGCGTACTGACGTTCGCCGCACGACCGAGAACACCCCGGACCACGGACTCCCGTGGTCCGGGGTGTTCTCCGTTGTGCGGGTTGGGTGCGCCGGGTGCGGTCGCGACCACGGTCGGACGGGAGGCCCGGTGCGGGCCCGGCGACGGCCTCCCGTCCGTCAGCGGTGACCGACGATCGCCGGGAGCGGCATGTGGTGCCGCATCCGGACCGCCAGGTGGAACCCGCCACGGCGGGCGAGCACCAGGCCGATGACGGCCGCCGCGGCGGCCGGCACGCCGCCGGCGACCATCATCCCGACGTGGGCGCCGAAGTGGTCGACGACCTGGCCCATGAGCGGTCCGCCGATCGCCTGGCCGCCGAGCAGCACGAGGATGTAGAGCGACATCACGCGGCCTCGGATGGCGACGTTCGAGGACAGCTGTACGAGTGAGTTCGAGGCCGTCTGGAACAGCAGCTGCGACATCCCGACCGCGACGAGCATCACCGTGAACGGGGCGATCACCGGGATGCTGCCGCTGATCACGAGCAGGATCCCGGTCCAGAACACGCCGCCGACGATGGTCCGCAGCCGGACCACCGCTCGCCTGGTCGAGAGCAGCGCACCGACGAGCGCTCCGACCGCGACGGCGGAGTTGAACAGGCCGTAGCCGCCGGCGCCGACGTCGTACACCTCGGAGGCGAACGCGGACAGCAGCACGGGCATGGTCAGCGCGAACACCGAGAAGAACGCCACCAGGATGACCGGCACGATGATCGTGGGTTTCCCGACGGCGTAGCGGAGGCCCTCGACGAGCTGCCCCTTGCCGCGTGGCGTGGGTGGTGTCCGGTGCAGCTCCGAGACGCGCAGGAACCCGAGCGTCACGACCACGGCTGCGCAGGCGATCGCGTTCACCCCGAACGACCAGCCCGCCCCGACCGCGACGAGCAGTGCGCCGGAGAGCGCCGGCCCGATCATGCCGCCGAGCTGGAAGACCGACGAGTTGACGCTGATCGCGTTCCGCAGGTGCTCGTGGCCGACGATCTCGGTGACGAACACCTGGCGCGCCGGGTTGTCGATGACGGTGACCATGCCGACCACGAAGGCGATCGCCCAGATGTGCCACGCCTGGACCACACCCGACAGCGTCAGCACCGCGAGGAGTGCGGAGAGCAGTGCGAAGGCGCCCTGCGTGATCATCATCAGCGCGCGCTTGGAGAACCGGTCGACGATCACCCCGCCGAACAGGCCGAAGAAGAGCATCGGCGCGAACTGGCACGCCACCGTGATGCCGACCTGCGCGACCGAGCCGGTCAGCTGCAGCACGAGCCAGTCCTGGGCGATGCGCTGCATCCAGCCGGCGGTCATCGCGACCAGGTTCGTCGCCGTGAAGAGCCGGAAGTTCGGCACCGAGAGCGCGATGAGCGTGTGGCGCCACGGCGGTCTCGTGGCCTGGATCGGGAGTGGTTCGGTGGGCGGGTAGAGGGTCGTCGATGACGCGCTCACGGGGTGGGGTCTCCGGCTGTCGGTGGCGGAATCGGTACCCCATCGAAACTACTTGCGGCAAACCCATTCGATCCCCCTATGGTTGCTATCAGTCCATTGCGATGTCGAATGAGGTGCACGTGCTCGATCCCGTCCTGCTCCAGACCTTCCTCGCCGTCGCCGAGACGCAGAGCTTCACGCAGGCGGGCGCGCGCCTCGGCATCAGCCAGCCGACGGTGTCCCAGCACGTCCGCCGCCTGGAGACCGCGGTGGCCAGGACCCTCGTCGCGCGGGACACCCGCGGGGTCTCCCTGACCGACAACGGCGACGCGATGGCCGGGTTCGCCAGGACGATCCTGGCGGCGCACGCCACCGCCGACGCCTACTTCTCCGGCTCGGCGACACGTGGTCGGCTCCGTTTCGGCGCCGCGGACGACCTGGCGATCACGCAGTTGCCGCGGATCCTCCGGGACTTCCGCCGACTGCACCCGCAGGTGAACCTCGAGCTGACGGTGAACCAGTCGTCCCCGCTGCTGCGTCGGGTGCACGCGGGGCAGCTCGACCTGGTCTTCATCAAGCAGACCGCGGGGGAGTCCGCCGAGGGCACCCGCGTCGCGACGGACCAGATGGTGTGGATGGCGCAGGACGGCATCGCGGTGGAGCGGGACGAGCCGGTGCCGCTCATCGCGTACCAGGCGCCGAGCATCAGCCGGCAGATGGCGATCGACGCGCTCGAGGCAGCGGGCCGCACCTGGCGCATCACCTGCAACACGAGGGACGTCAACGGGGTGCTGGCGGCCGTCCGCGCCGGCATCGGCGTCGCGGTGTTCCCGCACTCGCTGATCCCGGCCGACCTGGTGAAGGTGTCGCAGCGGCTCGGGCTGCCCGACCTGCCGGCCGTCGACTACGTGCTCATCGCCAACCCGACGGTGCAGCGGGAGCCGATCGATGCCCTGACGAACGCGATCCTCTCGCGCGGGGTGGTCCGAGCCGTCTGAGGCGCCCCACCCCGGCCGAAACGCCCCCGGGTTTCCAAGTCGCCCCGGAATGCGGCGGTGTCTCGGCCGGACCGCGGCGTCTCAGGGGAACGGCGGCGCCACGGCGGACGCGGGGAACGGCGCCACGGGCTGCCGCGGGCGCCACAGTGCCGCGCCGGTTGCCGGCGGCGGTACCGGAGCGCGGCGCCCCTCCGCGGCCGAAACGCCCCCGGGTTCCCGAGACGCCCCGGAATTCGGCGGTGTCTCGGCCAGACCGCGGCGTCTCAGGGGAACGGCGGCGCCACGGCGGACACCGGGCCGCAGCGGACACCGACGGGCTGGCGGCGCCGCGCGTCAGGGCGCGAGCGACGGGACTGTGCCGGAGCCGGTGAGGTCCGGGAGCGTCACGCCGGCCATCGGCAGCGCCGCACTCGCGACGGCCCAGAGCAGCACCAGGGTGCCGACCGCACCGAGCACCGCGCCGAGGAGCGCCACCGACCGCTGCCACGTCGCCGCCCGGTTCCGCAGCGTCGCGATCGAGCACACGAGCGCGACCGCACCGAGCGCCAACCCGACGACGTGCACGGTCGCCGGGGCCGTGAACCACCACGCGGCGAGACCGAGCGTCACCAGTGCGGCGACCGCGCCGAGCACGGCCCCCGGGGTCGCCCCGAGCGCACGGCGCGGGGCAGCGGACGCAGCAGTTGCGCCGGCCTGGAGGCCCGGCTCGCCCTGGGCGGGATCGGGAGCCTCCGCCTCGGGTTGCGTCGGCAGCTGTCGGGTCGCGGTCGCGGACGGAGCGCCGAGCACCGCGTCGAACGACGGTGCCGGTGCGGGAGCCGGGGCCGCCACGGCCTGCTGGTGGGCGAACCGGGCGGGCGTCCGGTAGCCGACGGGGCCGGTCGGCTCGGGCTCGGTGCCCTCGACGACGACGTGTTCCAGGCCGGGGACCGAGAACCTCGGCTGGCCGGCCCGGGGAACGACCGGCCCCGAGTGCGCGGGTGCTGGAGCGGCCGCCGGCGACGCGGCCGCTGCGACGAGGGTCGGGGCATCGACGGGGGAGACGGGTGGGAGAGCCGAGGCGTCGCCGACCCGGTCGAGCGGTGTGGTGTGCACGACGGGCGACATCGGCGCGGGCGGCAGGTGCGCCTCGGTCGGCGGGTAGTCGGGGACCACGGCATCCGGGTCGAGCGCGTGCTGCGCGGCCGGACCGGGAGCGCTGGCCGGAGCCGGGCCGCTGCCGGGCGAGAGCGGTGCGGTACCGGACGCGACCGGCTCAGGGAGGGGAGCGGACACGGCGGGGGTGAGGTCAGCCTCCAGGCCGGTGACCGTTCCGTCGCCTGTCGTGTCGACGGGACCGTCGACGAAGGGAGCCGTCACCCACGCCGGAACGGGCCGACGGGGTCGATCGGAATCGTGCATGCGATGCGACGCCACGTGCGCTGCTCCCTCCGGTGTCCTGATCCATCGTCAGTTGTAACGGGAACCCGTGCGGCCGATGCAGCCCCAGTTCCGGGGTGATCGGTACGGTCGAGGCATGGCAGACATCGAACACCGTCCACTCGGCCCTTCGGGGCTGGTCGTGTCCACCGTCGGCCTCGGCTGCAACAACTTCGGCCGGGTCGGCACGGTGACCGAGACGCAGGCGGGCACCGACAGCGTCGTGCACGCCGCACTCGACGCCGGGGTCACGCTCCTCGACACCGCCGACATCTACGGCGGCACTCCCGGGCAGTCCGAGTCGATGCTCGGGAAGGCGATCGCCGGGCGCCGCGACCAGGTCGTCCTGGCGACGAAGTTCGGCATGGACATGCGCGGCGTCAACGGGCCGGACTGGGACGTCCGCGGCTCCCGGCGCTACGTGCGGCTCGCCGTCGAGTCGTCGCTGCGGCGCCTCGGCACGGACTGGATCGACCTGTACCAGATGCACCGTCCCGACCCGGTGACGCCGATCGAGGAGACCCTGTCGGTCCTCGACGACCTGGTGCGCGAGGGCAAGATCCGCTACATCGGGCACTCGAACTTCGCCGGGTGGCAGGTCGCCGAGGCCGAGCTCACCGCGTCGATCGCCGGCACCACGGCGTTCGTCTCCGCGCAGAACGAGTACAGCCCGCTGTCCCGCGGCGTGGAGGCCGAGGTGCTGCCGGCAGTCCGGGCCTACGCGCTCGGGTTCCTGCCGTTCTTCCCGCTCTACAACGGGCTGCTCAGCGGCAAGTACACGCGCGAGGGCGGACCGGCGGACGGACGGCTGTCGAAGCTCAAGCCCGAGCTGCTCGAGAGCGCCCCGTGGGACGCGCTCGAGGAGTACCAGCGGTTCTGTGACGAGCGTGACGTGACGATGCTGCAGGCGACGTTCGCGTGGTTGCTGGCGCAGCCGGGGCTGACGAGCGTGATCGCGGGGGCGACGAAGCCCGAGCAGATCGTGCAGAACGTCGAGGCCGGCGCCACGTGGGTGCCGAGCGAGGACGACCTCGCCGAGATGACGGTCATCTTCGACGAGGCCTGAGCAGACGCGGCGAGCGTGCGCCTGACACGCGCCTGACGGGCGTGCGCCTGGCACGCGCTTGGCGGGCGTGCGCCTGGCACGCCCCTGGTGGGCGTGCGCGTCGCACGCTCACCGATGCGCTCACATGTCGCGGTAGCGCTTGGCGTCCGCGACGGCGAGCTCGAGGTCGAGCGCCGCGTACGGCTTGACGTAGCCGGGGGTGTCCCGCTGGATGCGCCAGCCCTCGGCGAGCGGACCGATGTCGACCGCGTCGAACCCGAACTCGTCGAGCAGGTCGGACACGGTCCGCTTGGCGTCGGCGTCGTCCCCCGCCACGATCAGCGCCCGGCGACCCTCGGTGCCCGTCGGCGTCCCCGCGGTGGTCAGGTCCGAGGCCATGATGTGGTTGAACGCCTTGACGACCTTCGCCCCGACCAGGTGGTCCTGCAGCAGCTCCGCCGTGGTCGTCGTCTCGTCGTCGAGCGCGGCGATGTGTCCGTCGCGCTGCGGGTAGTAGTTGTTCGTGTCGATGACGACCTTGCCGACGAGCGGCTCGACGGGGATCGTCTCGATGGCGGCGAGCGGCGTGGTGACCACGACCAGGTCGCCCGCGGCGGCCGCCTCGTCGCGGGTGACGGCACGTGCGTGCTCGCCGAGCTCGGACACGAGGTCCTGCAGGGTCTCCGGGCCGCGTGAGTTCGCGATCGCGACCTGGTACCCGTTCCGGACCGCGAGCCGTGCGAGCTGCGATCCGATGTTGCCTGCGCCGATGATGCCGATCGTGGTGATGTCGTCAGTGCTCATGGTGACCACACAACGCCGTGCCGCTTCGTGCATTCCGAGGCATGATGGCGACATGGCACACGAGTTCCGTGACGAGACCGACCAGAGTCGGTACGCGATGTACGTCGACGGTGAACTCGTGAGCGTGCTCGACTACCGCGAGAACGTCGACGCCGTCGCGTTCCCGCACACACACGGTCCCGAAGCACCGCGGGCACGGCTACGCCGCCGAGCTCGTCGCGTACGCCGTGGACGACGTCGAGGCGAAGAACGACAAGCGCATCGTCCCGATGTGCTGGTTCGTCGGCACGTGGTTCGACGAACACCCCGAGCGAGCAGCTCTGCTCAGCCGCAACGTCGCGGACTGAGTCACCCGAGGAGGCACCACCGTGCGACAGATCGTCCCCTTCATCTGGTACGACGGGCAGGCCGAAGAGGCAGCCACCTTCTACACGTCGGTCATCCCGGACTCCTCCGTCCAGCACGTCGAGCGCATGCCGGACGGCTCGACCCTCGTCGTCGAGTTCGTGCTCGGCGGGAAGCCGTACCGCGCCATGAACGCCGGGCCCGGGCACCCGCACTCCGACGCGATCTCGTTCCAGGTCGACGTGGACGACCAGGACGAACTCGACCGGATCTGGGACGCGTTCCTGGACGCTGGTGGGACGCCGTCGATGTGCGGCTGGCTCACCGACGCGTGGGGCGTGTCGTGGCAGGTGACCCCGGCGAACTGGGCCGAGCTGATGGGCGCCGGCGGCGACGCGGACGGCCGGGCACGGGCCTACGCGGCGATGATGCAGATGGTCAAGCTGGACATCCCCACGCTCGAAGCCGCGATCCGCGGCGAGTAGCCGCGGTCCGGGGGCCGCCGGTATGGTGACCGGCACACGAAGACCGCCGTCGCCCCACGAGGTGACCGGCACAGGAAGACCGACGTCGACCCGTGGGGAGGCGGCAGGAATGGCTGGAGGCACGATGGACCACCCGAGGTCCGACGTCCGCAACGCTGACATCGGACGCGCCTACACCGAGCTCTCACGCATCACCCGGCGCGCGAGCATCCGCGCACGGGGTACCGAGTCCGTGCTCAGCGTCGTCGACCAGTCGCTCGTCGACTTCATCGTCCAGCACGAGGGGTGCATGGCGATCGACATCGCCAGGTACCTGCGGCTGAACCGTTCGACGATCTCCCGGCAGCTGTCCGGACTCCTGGCCGCCGGACTCATCCGCACCACCGACGGCGGCACCGGCAACGCCAAGCCCCTGGCGGCGACCGAGGCGGGGTGCGCTGCCCTCGAACGCTCCGTGCAGCTGCACCGCGACGCCCTCGACGAGCGGATCGCGAGCTGGTCCGACGACGACATCGCACTGCTCGCCGGGCTGCTCGAACGGCTCGGCGCCTCGGACGAGGCCGGGCTCCCGATGCCGAACGGGGCGAACGTGGCGAACCGCCAGCCCGAGGCGCGGTGACCACCTCCGTCGTCCTGCTCTCGGACACACACCTGCCGAAGCGCGCGAAGGACCTGCCGGCAGCGCTGTGGGCCGACATCGACGCCGCGGACCTCGTGGTGCACGCCGGCGACTGGGTGGACCTGGCGACGCTCGACGCGATCGAGACCAGGAGCACCGCGTTCGTCGGCGTCCGGGGGAACAACGACGGCCCGGAGTTCGACGACCGGCTGCCCCTGGTCGCTCGCTTCGCGGTGGACGGGCTCCGCGTCGCGCTCGTGCACGAGACGGGTGCGGCCACCGGACGCGAACGGCGGGCGGCCGCGGCGTACCCGGACGCGGACGTGCTCGTCTTCGGGCACTCGCACATCCCGTGGGACACGACGGCCCCGGGAGGGCTGCGGTTGCTCAACCCGGGGTCGCCGACCGACCGGCGTCGTCAGCCCGACTTCACCTGGATGCGCTGCACGGTGTCCGACGGGGCACTCGACGTCGTGCTCGTCCGACTGGCCCCAGGAGCGGCGTCGCCGACCCCCGCGGCGTCGCCGACCCCCGCGGCGTCGCCGAGCGCGACGGCGTCGCCGACCCCCGCGGCGTCGCCGACCCCGGCGGCGTCGCCGACCCCCGCGGCGTCGTCGACCCCCGCGGCGTCGCCGACCCCCACGACCCCGCCGACGCCGAGCGCGTAGGGCATCCGGAAGAACGCCAGCTCCCACCGCGTCGAGGCGCGGAACGCCCGCGCCATCGCACCCCGCACCGCCGGGCTCGCCGCCCGCGCCATCGTCTCCACGTGCTCCGTCGCCGCAGCACTCGACGCCGCGAACCCGGGGTCGCCGTACGCCGTGATCCAGTCCGCGTACGGGTGCCCGACCGGCGCGACCCCGAGCTGCGATCCGACCCACGCGTACACCCGGAAGCACGGCAGCACCGCGGCGGCGAGGACCGCGACGTCGCCGGAGTCCGCGGCCGCCCGCAGGTGCGCGAGGTACCCGGCGCACGTCGGGTGCACGGGGTCGTTGGCGTGCGTCCCGGCGAGCCGGCGGTGGTGCAGGCTCGCCGCCTCCTCCGCGCAGCCGGCAGCGGCGGTCGCCCAGAACGCGGCCTGGTCGGACCCCACGGGTGCGGCGCTCCCGATCGCGGCGAGGTGCTCCTCGTAGGCCCGCAGGTAGTGCACGTCCTGCGCGAGGTAGCCCGCGAACACGTCGGGCTCCAGCGTGCCATCGGCCATCCGCACCAGGAACGGCGCCCGGATCGTCGCGTCGAGCACCGGCCGGACGTCCTCCCACCACACGTCCGTGTACCGCGGCTCCGGCAGCGCCGCCCGGACCACCGCCCCGTGGTCGATCGGCCCGTTGCCCGTCCCGACCCCGAGGGCGTCCGCCCCGCGGAGCGCCGCCGTCAACCACGCCTTCGCCTCGCCGACCGCGACCTCCCAGTCACCGTGCCGCGCCATCAGCGTCGCGACCGCACTCGACAGCGAGCACCCCGTCCCGTGCGTGTTCGCCGTGTCGACGCGCGGCGCGGAGAACACCCGGGCGCTCCCGTCCGGCGCGACGAGCACGTCGTCCGAGGTCGGCCCGTCCGCGTGCCCGCCCTTCGCGAGTACCAGGACGTCCCACCGCTCCGCGACCGCACGAGCGGCATCGAGCGGATCCGCCGGCTCCGCACCGGCGGACGCGGCCAGCACCGCGAGCTCCGCCCGGTTCGGCGTCACGAGGTCGACGAGCACGAGCAGCTCGGTCATCGCCTGCTCCGCGTCCGCGTCGAGCAGTCGGTCGCCACTCGTCGCGACCATCACCGGGTCCACGACGACGACCGGCGGCCGGGTCGTACGGAGCCAGTCGGTCACCTCGCGGACGACGGCCGCGGTCCCGAGCATCCCGGTCTTCACCGCGTCCACGACCACGTCGTCCGACACGGCGTCGAGCTGGTCGCGCAGGACGCGGACGTCCGGCACGTGCACCGACCGCACGCCGTGCGTGTTCTGCGCGACGACGGCCGTCACGACCGCCATCCCGTACCCGTCGTGAGCCGCGATCGCCTTGAGGTCAGCCTGCAGCCCGGCGCCGCCGGTCGGGTCGGTCCCGGCGATGCTCAGCACCCGCACCGGCCCGCTCACCGCGCGTCCTCCGATCCGGACGGGAGGCCGGGCTCGCCTCCGTCACGTCGGCCCACGTCGTGCGGGCGCTCGGCTCCGGAGCCGGCCCACGCCGCCACGTACGCCGCGGCCGCCGAACCGGGGTCCGGCGCAGCGCAGATGCCGGACACCACGGCGATGCCCGCCGCACCGGAGGCACGCAGGGGCGCGACGTCGTCGAGGTCGACCCCGCCGATCGCCACGCACGGCAGGTCCGTCGCCGCAGCGAGCCGGGCGAACCCGTCGTGCCCGAGCGCCGGTGGGTGGTCCGGCTTCGTCGACGTCGGGTGCACGACCCCGACGCCGAGCAGGTCCACGGTCCCGCGGGGGAGCCGGTCGAGGGCCGCGAGGTGCGCCGGGGTGTTCGCGGTCAACCCGACGTGCGCGTCCGGCCCGAGGAGCGCCCGCGCCGCGGACACCGGCACGTCGGACTGCCCGAGGTGCACGCCGGCGACCCGGTGCCCGGCGTGCCGAGCGGCCAGGGCGACGTCGAGCCGGTCGTCCACGACCACCTCCGCCCGGTCGCCGACCGCGTCCGCGACCGCGGCGGTCAGCGCCAGCAGGTCCCGGGCGCTCGCCTGCTTGTCCCGCACCTGCACCATCCGGACCCCGGCGTGCACCGCGGCCCGGACGACGCCGAGCACCCCGTGCCCGTGCCGGTCCGCGAGCGCCCCGTCGGTGACCAGGTAGACGCCGACGTCCCTCATGCCGCCGTCTCCTCGGAGATCCGTGCCTCGCGGACGACGTCGTCCGGCGTGAGCGACGCCAGGCGGTCCAGGAACAGCGGCTGGAACGTGCCCGGCCCGCCGGCATCCCGCGCGGCGAGCTCCGCCGCGATCGTGTGCACGGCCGTACCCGCGACGGCAGCGGCGACCGGGTCCCCGGGGGCCACCGACGCGAACGCGGCGATCACCGCCCCGAGCGCACAGCCGCCGCCCGTGATCCGCGTGAGCAGCTCCGTGCCGTTCGCGACCCGAACCGGCACGCCGGCGTCGCCGGGCCCGACCACGAGGTCGACGGGACCCGACACGGCCACCGCGCCCAGCAGCCTCCCGGCGGTCGCATCGACGGCGGACGCACGCGCGTCGTCGGTGCCGGCCGTGCTGTCCACGCCGCGCCCACCGGCGGAGGACCCGAGCAGGGCGAGCACCTCGGACGCGTTGCCCCGCAGGACGGTCGGGCGGAGCGCGAGCAGGTCACGGGCCAGGGCCGTGCGCACCGGCAGCGAACCGACCGCGACCGGGTCGAGCACCCACGGCGTGCCGGACCCGGCGGCAGCGGCGGCGGCCTCGAGCGACGCCGCCCGCGGTTCGGCGTGCGGCGTGCCGGTGTTCACCAGCAGGGCGTCGGCGACGTGGGCGAACGGGCCGGCCTCGGTCGGCACGTCGACCATCGCGGCCGAGGCGCCGAGGGCGAGCAGCACGTTCGCCGTGACGTTCTGCACCACCGTGTTCGTGATGCACTGCACCAGGGGGCTCCTGGCCCTGACGGCCTCGAGGAGTGCAGCGGTGCGTTCCGGCCATGCGGGCGCAGGAGTTTCCATGGACGATCCCTTCGCGAGTACGAGCTCGAGCAGGTTCGACGGGTGTGATCTCAGCCGCTGGATGCGGCACCCCGTGTCTCGATCAGCACCGTACACGACGCCCGCGGTCACATGACGGCCCGTCCACGGCAGCGTGTGGAAGGGTGGGTGCGTGCCCGATGACCTGCCTCCCGGTCCGCCGCCCGGCCCCCGCGATCCCGGCGACGCCTGGGCGTACGGACCCGACGGCACCAAGGCGTGGGGCGTGTTCGGCGCCGCCGGACTGCTCGTCGACGACGGCCACGGCCGCGTGCTCCTGCAGCACCGCGTCGAGTGGAGCCACCACGGCGGGACCTGGGGCATCCCCGGCGGCGCACGGCACCAGCACGAGGACGCCGTCACGGGGGCGCTCCGGGAGTCCGCGGAAGAGGCCGGGGTGCCGCTCGACGGCATCGACCTCCGGCACACCTCGGTGCTCGACCTCGGGTTCTGGACCTACACGACCGTGGTCGGACGGGCCAGCGCGCCGTTCGAGCCGGTCATCAGCGACCGCGAGAGCCTGGCGCTCTCCTGGATCCCGCTCGCCGAGGTCGACGCGCTGCCGCTGCACCCGGGCTTCGGGGCGTCCTGGCCCGCGCTGCGGGACGCGATCGGCACCACGCCGCACGTCGTCGTCGACGCGGCGAACGTCGTCGGGAGCGTGCCGGACGGGTGGTGGAAGGACCGGGCGGGGGCCGCGTCGCGGTTGATCACAGAGGTGACGGCGCTCGCCGCGGTGGGGCTGCCCGCCGACGCGCTCGAGCTCGGGTTCACGCAGTGGTGGCCGCGCTGGACCGTGGTGCTCGAGGGCCGCGCGGTGGATGCGGCCGACGCCGCCGGTGCCCCTGCCGCCGCCGGTGGTGCCGCTGGTGGTGCCGCTGGTGCCGCCGATGTCGCCGGTGCCGGGTCGCGCGTCGGCGGGCTCGTGTCGGTGGAGCGCGCGGCGGGGTCCGGGGACGACGCGATCGTCGACGCTGCCGCAGCGGCGCTCGACGCCGGGCACGCCCCGGTCGTCGTCGTCACGGCGGACCGGGAGCTCCGGGAGCGCGTGACGGCGCTCGGCGCTGCCGTCTCCACGCGCGGCCCGAGCTGGCTCCGCGACCGGCTGTAGCGCGGCGCGCCGCCGCTGCGCGCGCCGCCGCGCGCCGCTTCCCGCAGTGTGCGAGGTTCCGGACACGGTGCGAGGCCCAGGGCGTCGCACCGTGTCCGGAACCTCGCACCGTAGGTCGCACCGTAGGTCGCACCGTACGTCGCACCTCGCACGGTGCGAGCCCGGGCGCCCTACGCCGCCGGGATGTGCCGCCGGGACGACACCAGGACGCCGACCCACGACACGAGCCCGAGCGCCACGATCACCGCGATGATGACGGGCAGCGCCACGACGCTCGCGACCGCGGCGATCACCGCCGGCGCCAGGAACCCGGCGTACGCCGCCGCGTAGAACACTCCCGTCAGCCCGGCGAGGTCCCGCGGCCCCGCGATCCGCTGCACCTCGAGCAACGACGACACGAGCGCGAACCCGATCCCGACGCCGATCACCACGTTCGCGGCGAGCCCGACCCACACCGACTGCAGCACGATCGCGACCCCGACGACCGCGATGCCGAGCGTCATCAGGAACACCGCCCACGCCAGACCCCGGGCCGACGTGACCGAGTGCACGCGCTTCGCGATCGGCTGCACGGCGCTCGACACCCCGAGGGCCACGACCGTGGCGGCGGTGGCGAACACGAGCCCCCACGTGCCGGTGGCTCCCTCGAGCCGGGTCGGCAGGTACCCGTACCCGATCGCGGCCGAGCCGAAGATCCAGGGTGCCGCGACGAGCACCACACGGGTGAACCGCCGGTGTCCGGCACTCGGGACCCGGAGCTGCCGCCACCACGGCCCGGCGACGCCGCCCGAGGTCTGCGTCTCCGGTGTCCGCCACACGATCACGGCGAAGGGCAGCGCGACCGCGATGTGGATGAGGAAGGGCAGCACCTCGGGGATCGGACCCCACTGCGCGATGAGCCCGGCGACGAGCGCACCGGACGCCGAGCCGAGCGTGAACGCCAGCGACGCACGACGGGCACCGGCCCCGGCGTCGGCACGCCGGTCGAAGCGGCCCTGCGAGAGCTCCTTCACCCAGCTGTTCCCGACTGCCATGGCGATGCCGACGGTGATCCCGGCGAACAGGCGCCCGGCCATCAGGAACCCCGGGCCGAGCGGGCCGAGGGCGAGCAGTCCGCTCCCGACGACGGCGGAGGCGATGCCCGCGAGCATCAGCGGGCGGCGGCCGTGCCGGTCGGACAGGGACCCGGCGACGAGGAGCGCCGGCGCGAGCCCGAGGACGTAGACCCCGAGGAAGACGTTGACGAGCACCGAGGAGTAGTGCGCGCGCTGTTCGTACATGAGCAGCAGCGGGCTGAACTGGTTGCCGCCCCACGAGCAGACGAACACCGCTCCCCACACGGCCACCCAGGGCATGACGCGGGCCCGCGGCAGCGCCACCGAGCCCGTCGTGGGGATCGACCCGGTGGCGCTCACAGGGCACCCCGGTGCGATGCGACGTGGGCGCTGAGCACCTCGGCGTAGCGGGCGGCGTCCCCGTCCCGGAGTGCGTCCGCGAGCGCGCGGTGGTCGTCGAGCGACGCCTGCAGCTGGGACGGCTGCACCCGCATCAGCTGGTGCCGGAGCCGCTGCTGCCGATCGCGCAGGGTCCGCGCGAAGAGCACGGCGACGGCGTTCCGCGATGCGCCGATCACGGCACCGTGGAACTCGGCGTCCACTTCGATGAACCGGTCGACGTCCCCGGCGGCGACCGCGGTCGCCTGTTCGTCGAGCATCGCCGCGAGGCTCGGGGCGAGATCGGCCACGCGGCCGTCCGCGACGACCCGGCGGGCGGCGGTGCTCTCGATCGCCTCGCGCATCTCCAGCACGTCCGCCGCCTCGTTCGGGGACATCGGGCGCACGACGGCGCCCTTCCGGGACTCGAGCGTCAGGAGTTCCTCGGACGCCAGGCGCAGGAACGCCTCGTGCACGGGCGTCCGGGACACCCCGAGGTCCTGGCACAGGGCGTTCTCGCTGATGGCGGCACCGCCGGGCAGGTCGCCGCGGATGATCGCGCGCTTGACGTGGTCGTAGGCCCGGTCCGACGCGGCCTGGGCGTTGGTCGTGCTGTTCACGGGACCGATCCTACGCCTTGCATGCAACGGTGCATGCGAACGAATGTCCGCTCATGCGTGCGAATGGATCGCGACATCACCAGGTCCTGGCCGATACGCTTGCCCACACGCCGGAAGCACGTCAACGGAGACGACCGCGACAGGAGGGCTCCCATGGAGCGCATCACCAGGGCAGATGACCGAGTCCACCGGCCTGCCGGGCCGTGGACGCCCACCGTCCACCGCCTGCTCGGGCACCTCCACGAACAGGGGTTCGTCGCGGCACCGGAACCCATCGAGCTCGGGGACAACCTCGAGACGGTGTCCTTCGTGCCCGGGGTCGCGGGGGAGTACCCGTGGACCGAGGACATCGCGAGCGAGGCAGCCCTCGTCACCAGTGCCCGGATGCTCCGGCACTACCACGACGCCGCGGCCACGTTCCCGCTCGACGAGCACCGCGACGTCTGGTCCCAGTCGGTTCGCGCACCGGTCGAGACCGTCGTGCACGGCGACTTCGCCCCGTACAACTGCGTCTACGACGGCATCGCCGCGGTCGGCATCATCGACTTCGACACCGCGCACCCCGGCCCCCGCGTCTGGGACGTGGCGAGTGCGGTCTACCGCTTCGCACCGTTCACCACGGGCGAGGTCGAGGGCTCGACGGCCCCCGCGCTCGACCAGCGTCTGGCGCGGGCCGCGGAGTTCTGCCGCGCGTACGGCCTCGACGAGCCGTCCCGGGCCCGCCTGGCGGACACCATGGTGGCCTCGATCGTCGCCCTCGTGACGACGCTCGAGTCCGAGGCGGCAGCGGGCAACCCGAAGTTCGTCAGCGACCTGGCGCACGGGCACGCCGAGCTGTACCGCGCCGACGTGGCGTACATCGAGCAGCACGTGGACGACATCTCCGCCGCGGTGGCCTGAGCGCGCCGGGGTCTCCAGCGTGACCACCCCAGCCCAGCTCCGCGCGATGCGACTCGCCGCGCAGCGGATCGGGGTGCGCGGTGGTCCCGGCGTCGTCGGCGGGTCGGCGCTCGACGTCGTCACGCACATGACGGCGCTCCAGGCGCAGGACCTCGGGCAGTCGCTCTGGGCGATCGGGTCGCGCGCGCTCGGCCTCACGCGCGCCGACGTCCGCGCCGCGTTCGACCGCGGGGAGTTCGTCCGGTCGTGGCCGATGCGGGGCACCCTGCACGTGCTCCGACCCGACGACCTCAGAACGCTCCTGTCACTGACCGCCTCGCGCACGCTGCGGGCGCTGACCCGCCGCGCGGCCGAGCTCGGCATCGACGACGCGGTCGTCGCCCGCGCCCGTGACACCACCGTCGAGGCGCTCGGCGGGGGCCGGTCCCTCGACCGCGACGGGATGCTCGGGCGCTTCCGGGACGCCGGCATCGACCCCGCGGGCGGCCGCGGCTACCACCTGCTGCTCCACCTGGCGCAGGAGGGCCTCGTCGCCTGGGGGCCGACCGGCCGCGTCGGCCAGGAACTCGTGCTGCTCGACGAGTGGGCGCCAGCAGCCGAACCCGTGCCCGACCGGGACGAAGCGCTGCGGCGGACGCTCCTCGGCTACCTCCGCGGTCGGGGCCCGGCGACCGAGGCCGACGCCGCGAGCTGGACGAAGCTGCCCCTCGGGGACGTCCGCCGCGCCCGGGCCGCTGCCGGCGACGCCGTGGAGGACCTCGGCGATGGACTCATCGCCCGCGTCGACCGTCCGGAGCCCGGCGGCATCGCGACCGGGCAGCTGCTCCCGGGCTTCGACGAGTACCTGCTCGGGTACGCGGACCGCAGCGGGCACCTCGACGCCGTGCACGCGGACCGGGTCGTCCCCGGCGGCAACGGCATGTTCCTGCCGATGGCCGTGCACCGCGGGCAGGTCGTCGGCACGTGGAAGAGCGTCGAGCGCACCCGGGACGTCCGCACCACCGTGACGCCGTTCGAGCCGCTCGCCGCGCCGGTGGTCCGCGCGCTGCAGTCGGCTGCCGTCCACCACGCGCGGTTCCTCGGCCTGCCGTCGGCGTCCGAGCTCGCCTGACCTCCCGCCCAGACACTGCCCAGCGCACGTGCGGCGGATGCATACGCGCCGTCGGGTACTGTGCCAGTGCCATGACCGACAGCCCGGCCGACGCCACCCCGTACGAAGTCCTCGGCGTCGCCGCGACCGCCGACGACGAGGAACTCCGTCGCGCCTACCGGCGTGCCGCCCGCGAGACGCATCCCGACCTCGGCGGAGACGCCGTGCGGTTCCGCCGCGTGCAGGTCGCCTGGGAGCGCGTCGGCACGCCGACCGCGCGTCGCGCGTACGACTCCGGATCGCGCCCCACGTCCGCCCCGTCCGGCGCGTCCGGCAGCTCGGCCTGGAGGCCCGGGTCGGGTCGCGACGAGTACGCACCACCCACGGCGCGCCGCGACTCCCGCCCCCGTGCCCGGTCCCACGGACACCCCGGCGGTCGGTCGCGTGAGGTGTTCCTCGCGGCGGAGCGCGAGTGGGTCGGACTCGGCGACCCCATCGAGGACCCGTACGACCCGAAGCTCATCCGGTCCGCCCCGCGGTACATCCGCCGGCTGCTCGGCGAGGCCCTCGCCGAAGAGGCCACCGCGTCGATCGTCGCGGACATGGGCATCGGCGTGACGGTGTGGCACGACCTCGACGCCGGCGCCGAGGGCAAGCTCGACCACGTCGTGCTGATGCCGAGCGGGCTCTGGGCGCTGGAGTCGATCGACTGGGGCGGCCCGGTCAGCATCGACCACGGCGAGATCGTGGGGGAGACCCTCGAGCCGGGGGAGCGTCCCGTGAAGGAACTCGTCCGGGCGGCCCGCGCCGTGCAGAAGCAGACGCGGGTCCGCTTCACCGGCCGGTTGCTCGTCGTCCCGGACTCCGCGGTCGACCACGACGTGCAGGTCGTCGGGCCGCAGCGGAAGCCCACGGCGCTCGTGGTCCGGCGGAGTGCGCTCGGGCAGGTGCTCAACGGCGTCTGGTCACCCGAGGGCGCCGTCGACGTGTTCGAGATCCGCGATCGTCTGCAGCAGACCGTCCGCTTCATCTGAGGTCGGCCTGGCTCGGGGTCAGTAGCCCCGGAGCTTCTCGAGGTCCCGGCGCTCCCGCTTGCTCGGTCGTCCGGCCCCGCGCTCGCGCATCGGGACGAACCCGGCCTCTTCCTTGGGGAGCCGCGGCGGCGTCTTGTCCTCGAGGTGCTTCGCCGCCTTGGTGGCTCCGACGCGCTTGAGGATGATGCTCTTCACGACGACGATCCGGTCGAACCCGGCCTGTCGCACGCGGACCTCGTCCCCGGGGCCGACGGGCTGCGACGGCTTCGCCCGTTCGCCGTTCACCTTGACGTGCCCGGCCTTGCACGCGGTCGTCGCCGCGGACCGGGTCTTCGTGATCCGGACCGCCCAGATCCAGCTGTCCACCCGGGCCTTGTCCATGCCCCCACCCTAGGCGCGCCCGCCCGCCCGCGCCGAGCGGGCGAAATACCCGGGTCACATGCCGCCCGAGCCTGCCATCCCGCCCGCTCGCCCGCCCCCACCCGCCCCCACCCGCCGAGCGGGCGAAATGCCCGGGTCCCATGCCCGCCCGAGCCTGGTATTTCGCCCGCTCGACTGTCGTCGGGGCGAACACGTACGCTCGGGGGCATGGACGCGAGCGAGCAGGCGCGGGTCGCCCGGGCCCTGGCCCTCGGGGTCCTGACCGAGGTGGCCCTCGGGGAGCGTGTCGTCGTCCGGGCACACCACGACGCCGGAGCCCGGGACGCCCTCGGCGAGATCACCGCGCGCACGCCGCACTCCGTCACGATCGACACCCGCCGCGGCCCGGTCGAGGTCGCCCTCGCCGACGTCGTCGCCGCGAAGCGCGTCCCGCCGCCCCCGGCACCCCGTCCGCGCTGACCCGGCGGGCCTCGCACCGTGCGAGGCCCGTCCGCACCGTGCGAGCTTCCGGACACCGTGCGACGCCCGAACCCCCGCACGCTGTACGGAACCTCGCACACTGCACCAAGCCCGCGCCCGCCCGGCCTCGGCCGCGCGCGGCGAGCCGCCGCCGCCCGACCCCTCGGGCCGTCGTAGCCTCGGGCCATGCCCGTCCCCGTCCCGCTCGGCACCGAGGACCGCACCGCCCGCGTCACCCTCCGCCGCCCCGACTCGTGGCAGCGCGAGGACGTCGCCCAGGCGGACCTGCGCGTCACCGGCGACGACGTCGTCATCACCGTCCGGTCCCGCCCGAGCGACCGCACCATCGGCGACGAGAACGGCTCGCTCCTCGACCGGCTCCCGGGCTCGGTCGAGGGACTGCTCCTCGTCGGCTGCGACGTCTGGGGAACCGTCGGCGCGCCGGCACGTCTCGTCGAGTACGTCCGCCCGGACGCCGGCAACGAGCACGAGCACGACGACCCGGACGGCCCCGGCGACATCGTCGGCGCGCACCTGCTCTTCGTGACCGGACGGCACCGCGTCGACGTCACGGTCGAGCGCCCCCTCGCCCGCCTCGACGACACCGACGACGTCGTGTTCGCCGTCCTCGAGTCCGTCCGTGCCGTCGGCCCGGTCTCGGCGAGCTCCCCGCGCGACCTCGAAGCACTCCCGGCCGCAGCAGCCCCCGCCGAGGTCAGCGGCGCACACCTCGGCCACGAGGCCCTCACGACCCTGACGAGCATGGCCGGCAAACGCTGGAGCCCGACGCTCCTGCGCACCCCGGGCGGCCGCGCCCTCGTCGAGGCCGGACTCGTCAGCCGCTTCGGCACGGTCCCCGCGAGCACCCAGGAACTGCTCGAGCCGTGGGGCGGCGATGCCCAGCCGACCACGCTGGAACAGCACCTGCCCGACGGGCGCGTGTCGCGCCTCCAGGCCTGGTCCGGAACGGTGGTCGACGCACCGGACGACACCACGTCCGTCGTCACGCGGCTGGCGGCCGAACGCGTGGTCGCCGTGGCCGCCGGGAGGCTCGGTGTCGGCCCGGCATGGACCTTCCCGTTCCGGACTGCGACGCTCCGGGCCGACCTGCTCGGCCGGCGCGTCGCCGGAGGCGACGACGCTCCCGACCTGCCCGCGGACATCGTCGAGGCGGATCCCCGCCTGGCCCGGTTCTGGGCAGCGCCCTGGACGGTCTCGTACCTGCGCCGACCCGGGAAGCCCCGGCCGATCACGATCGTGCACGCTGAGGGCATCGGCTTCGCCCGCGTCGGACGCACGGAGGCCGGCGCCTCCGCGTTCAGTGCGGAGTCGCCGGCCAACGTGTACCGGTCGCTCGTCCGGGCGTTCCTGGTCCCCGCCGACGATGCCTCAGGCGCGGGGTCCCGCTGACGCTCCCTAGAGCGCGGGACCGGCGGTGAGCGTCACCGTCACGGTGGCCGCGGTGCCGGCGCTGTTCGTGTAGCCGACGGAGACCTTGTCGCCGACCGACTTCGACTGGATGACCTGCGTCAGCTGGTCCGACGTCGTGATGGCGGTGCCGTCGATCGAGGTGATCGTGTCACCGGCGGCCAGTCCGGCCGTCGCCGCACCCGAGCCGTCGACGGTGCCGGCGACGGCGACGCCGCTCGTGGTACCGGTCGCGGTGCTGCTGATCTCGACCCCGAGGAACGCCGGCAGTCCGATCGTGATGGTCGAGGAGGACTCGCCCGCCAGGATCTTCTCCGCGATCGACTTCGCCGTGGTGATCGGGATCGCGTACCCGGTGACGTTCGCCGTGCCCGAGGATGCCGCGGTCGCCATGCCGACGACCTCGCCCTCGGAGTCGAGCACCGGACCGCCGGAGTCACCGGAGACGATGTTCGCCGCGACCTCGATGAGCCCGGTGAGGGACTCGGTCCCGGTCCCGGACTCGCTCTGGACCTGGATGTCCTGGTCGGTCGCCGTGACGGTGCCCTCGGCGGCGACCAGGTTGCCCGTGCCCTCGGCGTTGCCGACGTCGGTGACGGTGTCGCCGGTGCTCGGCTCGCCGTCGTCGTCGAGCGTGACGGTGGACAGACCCGAGGCGTTCTCGAGCTTCAGGACCGCGACGTCGTTCGTCGCGTCGGCCCCGACCACGTCGGCCTTGTACTCCTTGCCGGTTGTCTCGTCGGTGACGGTGATGCTCGTCGCGCCCTGGATGACGTGGTTGTTCGTGAGGATCGTGCCGTCGGAGGTCAGGATCATCCCGGTCCCGGCGGCCTGCGAGGACTCGTCGTAGTTCAGGACGGTGTTGATCGTGACGACGCCCTTCTTCTGGGCTGCCGTCGCGGCCGTGGCGGCGGACTCGGTGCTCGTGCTCGACCCGCTGCTGTCGCTGCCGTCACCCGGGACGGTGAAGCCGTTCGTGCCGCTGCCGTCGGTGCCGCTCCCGCTCCCGGTGTCCGGCGTGGTCGTGGTGCCCTGCGACTGGCTCGAGGTGGTCTGCGTGCTCTGCGAGGAGAGCCCGAGTGCCGTGCCGCCCGCGGCGCCGACGATGGCGAGTGCCGCGATGCCGGAGCCGATGACCAGACCGAGCTTGCGCTTCTTCGTGCCGGGACGGGTGCCGAACGCGCCGCTCCATCCCTGGTGCCCGGGGGCCGCCGCGCCGTACGGCTGACCGTACGGAGCACCGTGCCGGGTGCCGGAGGTGTCGCCGTGCTGGGCGGCGTGCGTCCAGGCGCTGGCGGTGCCGGCGAGGGCCGGGCTCCCGACCAGGTACGGGCCGCGACCGTCCGCCGCGTAGGCGTAGGGGCCGGAGCCGTCGGGTGCGTAGAGGTACGGACCAGAGCCGTCGAACGCGTAGGCCGGGCGGAGCGTCGAAGCGTCCGCGTGCGGGGCCTCCCACGTCGAGCGGGGGGCGGTGTCCTGTGCGTCGATCGGCGTCGTGCCCGGTTCGGCGTCGGGGTTCGGGGTCTCGTTCATCGGTGCTCTCCGGTCGCTCTCGACGTCCCGGTCGGGCGTCGATGGATACGAGTACAAGCCCGTTCCCAATGACGAACCTATGAGCGACCCCTGCGCCCGCTCATGACTCGCTCGGCGATCGCCGTGGACCGTCGCACGTTAGGGTTGCCTCACCTCTCATGCGTTCCCCGTCGCCAGCGCCTCCCGCGCCCAGCTCCGTGCCCCGTCTCGTCGGGGCGACCGTCCTGGCGGTCCTCGTGCTCGCCGTCGCCGTGGCGCTCAGCATCGCCTTCGGGTCGCGCCCGATCCCGTTGGCCACGGTGTTCGACGCGGTCACGCACCCCGGGCGGAACGACGAGGTCGGGCTGATCGTGCTCGGCAACCGGGTCCCGCGGACCGTCGTCGGGCTCCTCGCCGGAGCGGCGCTCGGGGTCGCGGGCGCGGTCATGCAGGGCGTGACCCGGAACCCCCTCGCGGACCCGAGCATCCTCGGCATCAACTCCGGCGCCGCCCTCGCCGTCGTCACCGGCATCGCGCTGTTCGGCATCAGCGGCACCGCGGCGTACCTGCCGTTCGCGTTCGCCGGCGCGGCACTGGCGGCGCTCCTCGTGTACGGCATCGCCGCGGTCGCACGGCGTGGCCTGACCGCGGTCGGCCTGGCGCTGTCCGGCGCCGTGGTCGCCGCGGCGCTCGGGTCGATCACGACCGCGGTCCTCGTGACGAGCCAGAGCCTCCTCGACCAGCTGCGCTTCTGGCAGGTCGGCGCGCTCGCGGGGAAGGACCTCGGCACCGCCAGCGTCGTCACGATCCCGGTGCTCGTCGGGCTCGTCATCGCGTTCGCCCTCGGCCGCTCGCTGAACACCCTGGCACTCGGCGACGAGCTCGCGGCCTCGCTCGGACAGCGCGTCGTGCTCGTCCGTGCCGTCGGGGGACTCGTGACCGTGCTCCTCGCCGGGTCCGCGGTCGCCGCCGCCGGTCCGATCGCGTTCATCGGGCTCGCCGTGCCGCACGCCGTCCGGCGCCTGAGCGGGCCGGACCACCGCTGGACGATCCTGCTGTCCGCGATCGTCGCCCCCGCGCTGCTCCTCGTCGCGGACGTCATCGGCCGGGTCGTCGCGTACCCGGGGGAGCTGCAGGTCGGGATCGTCACGGCGCTGATCGGCGCGCCGGTGTTCATCGCGCTCGTCCGCTCGAAGGCGGTGAAGGGGCTGTGACCGGGGTGGTCGTGCGCGTGCGCGCCGCCGTCCACGGACTCCGGCGTGAGCTCGTCGTGCTCGGATCCGTCGTCGTGGTGCTCGTGGCGCTGGTGCTCGTCGGGCTCGGCGTCGGCGAGATCCCGCTCTCGCCCGGTCAGGTCGTCGCGGCCATGTTCGGCCACGGCGACACCGTGTCGGACTTCGTGATCGGGCAGCTCCGCGGTCCCAGGACCCTGGCGGCGCTGCTCGTCGGCGCGAGCCTCGGTGTCGCGGGCGGCATCGTGCAGAGCGTCGTCCGGAACCCCATCGCGAGCCCGGACGTCATCGGCATCACGTCCGGTGCGAGCGCGTCCGGCCTCACCGCGATCGTGCTCTTCGGTGCCTCGGGCCCCTCGCTCTTCGCCGTGGTGCTGGTCGGGGCGATCGTCGTCGCGATCGTCATCGGTGGGCTCGCCTGGCGCCGGGGGATCACCGGCAACCGGGTCGTGCTCGTCGGGATCGGCGTCGCGGCGATGTCGCTCAGCGTCACCGGGTGGATGCTCACGAGCGGCACGGTGCAGCAGGCCGGCACGGCGCTCCTCTGGCTCTCCGGCAGCCTGAACGCGGTCGACCGCGGGGTCGTCGGACTCCTCGGTGTGGCCTTCGTCGTGCTCGCGGTGGCGGCGCTCCTGCAGTCGCCGCGGCTCACGGTGCTGACCCTCGGCGACGAGGTCGCGTCGTCCCTCGGACTCCGGCCGAACCGCGCGAAGGTGCTGCTGCTCCTCACCGCGGTGCTGCTCACCGCCGCTGCCGTCGCGACCGCGGGGCCGGTGTCGTTCGTCGCGCTGATGGCGGCGCCGATCGCGCGGCGGCTCGTCGGCGGAGGGCGGGTGGCGCTCGGGGTGTCGGCAGCGGTCGGGGCGACGATCGTCCTGGCGAGCGACCTCATCGCGCAGTTCGCGATCCCGGGCAACGCGCTGCCGGTCGGTGTCGTGACGGGCGTCGTCGGCGCCCCGTACCTCCTCTGGCTCCTGGCCCGAGGCCGCTGACGCGGCGCGCCGCGCCGCGCCGCGCGCCGCGCGCGCCGCTGCCGCACCCGGTGAGATCGCACTCCGTGTCGGTCGCCCGCGCCGGCGGCGACACCAACTGCGATCTCACGGACGCCGGACGGACGCCCGGACTGCGCCGGGCGGACGCCGGCCGGACGCCAGGCGCGTGCCGCGCACCCGGCGCGAGCCGGACGCGCGCCGCGCGCCGCGCGCCGGGGGCGACCCCGGCCTCCCGTCCGGGGTGGGACGCGACACGCCTGCGGACGCGCCGTTACGGGGATCCGCGCGGGATTGCGGGATCCCGCAAGGCACGCTCAGAACCCCCCTTCCGGGTGTCCACGCCCCCCGTGGTGTCCCCCTAACGTCGGACACGACCCCGGACTCCCGACAGTGCCCCGACCCGAGCGAGCGCTGGTCCGGTCGAACGAAGGACACCCATGCCCGAACAGCTCGACGACGCGCCCGTGCGCCGTCGGCAGTGGAGATCCGAGCGACGGACCGACCCGCTCGACACCCTGCACGCCCGCCCCTCCGACCGGAAGCTCGTCTCCGGCCGCATCGCCATCATCCTGACGATCGCGTTCTGGCTCGCCTACGTGGTCTACACGGTGATCCGCCAGTTCCTGGACTACGGCACCGAGAGCTTCCGGTTCACCACCGAGGCGCTGTCGTACCTGGTCGTCGTCACCTTCCTGACGTTCTCCGCGCTGATGCACCTGGTCGCTCGGCAGGGGGCGCTCGAGCGCTTCGCCACCCACGTCCGCGTCCCGCGCGCCGAGCTCGACCGGCACTTCGGCGAGGGGCACGAGTCGCCGCTGACGGTCCTGGTACCGAGCTACGCCGAGGAGCCGGACGTCGTCGCCACGACGCTCTGGTCCGCGGCGCTGCAGGAGTACCCGTCGCTCCGCGTGGTGCTGCTCGTCGACGACGCGCCGTTCCCCACCGACCCGGAGACGCTCGACAAGCTCCAGCGCACCCGGGCCGTCGCCGCCACCATCCAGAACCAGCTCGCCCCCGCGGCCGAGCGGTTCCAGGAGGCGCTGCTCTCCGCCGAGGTGGAGGCGTCGCACACGCCCGTGGCGACCGTCGACTCGCTCCGCACCCTCGTCGAGCACCACCGCTGGGCGGACGCCTGGCTCCGTCGGCACGCCCGCGAGCACGACGTCGTCGACCACGTGGACCACTTCTTCCACGACCAGGTCCTCGTGGCACTGGCGGACGAGCTGCGGCTGACCTCCGAGGCGCTCGAAGCGGCGATCGTCGACGCGCTGGACGCCGACGCCAACGACGGCGCCAACGACGGCGCCAACGCCACCGCCACCGCCGGCGCCGGCGCCGGCGCCGGGCAGGGTGCGCTGCTCACCGAGATCCCGTCCACCCGCGTCGTGGAGCTCCAGCGCCGCCTGGCCTGGACCTTCACCGCCGAGATCACCACGTTCGAGCGGAAGCGCTTCGCGAACCTCTCGGACGAGGCGAACAAGGCGATGAACCTGAACTCGTACATCGGGCTGCTCGGCGGCGCGTACGCGTTCGACGAGACCGCGTCGGGCACGATCCTCCGCACGGTCAGCGACCCGGCGGACGCCGACCTGGTCGTCCCCGCCTCGGACTACGTCCTGACGCTCGACGCCGACTCGGTCCTGCTCCGCGACTACTGCCTGCGCCTGGTGTACTTCCTCGAGCAGCCGGAGAACGCCCGCGTCGCCGTCACGCAGACCCCGTACTCGTCGTTCCGCGGCGCCGCGACCCGCATCGAACGGCTCGCCGGCGCGACCACCGACATCCAGCACATCCTGCACCAGGGCATGTCCCGGCACAACGCGACCTTCTGGGTCGGCGCGAACGCCGTCATCCGCACCCGTGCGCTCCGCGACATCGAGGAGGTCGAGACCGTCGGCGGCTTCGAGGTGAAGCGCTACGTGCAGGACCGCACGGTCATCGAGGACACCGAGTCGAGCGTCGACCTCGGCATGCACGGCTGGTCGCTCGTGAACTACCCGGAGCGCCTGTCCTACAGCGCGACCCCGCCGGACTTCGGCTCCCTGATCGTGCAGCGGCGCCGCTGGGCCAACGGCGGGCTGCTCATCCTGCCGAAGTACCTGCGCCAGGTGCGGGAACGTCGTGCCCGCGGCGAGCGGGTCGGCATCGTCGAGATGTCCCTGCGCGTCAACTACATGGCGTCGATCGCCTGGGCGTCCTTCGGCCTGATCTTCCTGCTCGCCTACCCGTACGACTCCCGACTGCTCAGCCCGATGGTGCTCCTCGCCGCCCTGCCCTACTTCTGGCTCCTCGGCAGCGACCTGCGGTACTGCGGGTACAAGCGCACCGACGTGCTCCGCATCTACGGCTTCAACCTGATCCTGATGCCGGTGAACGTGGCCGGCGTGCTGAAGAGCATCCAGCAGGCACTGACCGCGAAGAAGATCCCGTTCGCCCGCACGCCGAAGGTCCGGGACCGGACCGCCTCCCCGGCGCTGTACGTCCTCGCGCCGTACGCGATGGTCGTCTTCTCGGTGTTCACGTTCGTGCGGGACTTCCACGCGGGCAACTGGGGCAACGCGGTCTTCGCCGCGTTCAACGCCCTGCTCGCGATGTACGCGATCGTCGCCTACATCGGGATCTGGAACTCGGTCGTCGACGTGTTCATCTGGGCGACCCGGTGGATGTTCTACGACCCGGCTGCCCGGGTGGCCCGCAAGCAGGCACGCGCCGCACGCCGGAGCGCCCGCACGCAGCCGCAGGAACCGGCCACCGAGGACTGGCGCGCCGTCCTCTACTTCGGCGACCGCGGCCACAGCATGCCGAAGCGCCACCACGCCGACGTCGTCGGCGCGGGCCGCGGCGCAGCGGGCAACGGTACGGACCACCCCGGTACGCGCCGCCAGGACACGACGACCATCGACACGAACGAGAAGACGGCCGCCTGACCATGTCGACCACGAAACGCCTCTCCCCGCTCCGCGTCGGCCTCGCCGCCGTCGTGGCCGTCGCGCTCGTCGCCGCCGGGTACGTCGGCTTCGACCGCTGGCAGTCCGCGCAGGCCGCCGAGACCCAGCAGTCCTGGTTCGCCGGGTACACCGACGTGACCGCCACCCCGACCTTCGCCTTCGAGGACGTCAAGTCCGCGAAGGGCCGCAACGTGATGCTGTCCTTCGTCGTGGCGGACAACGACGCCGCGTGCACCCCGACGTGGGGCTCGTTCTACTCGTTGCAGGGCGCATCCGACCAGCTCGACCTCGACCGGCGCATCGCTCGCCTGCAGCAGCAGCACGGCGAGGTCGGGGTCTCCTTCGGCGGCCTCTCGAACGACGAGCTCGCGACGACCTGCACGAACCGCTCCGACCTGGTCGACGCCTACACGACGGTGGTGAAGCGCTACGACGTCAGCACGGTCGACTACGACGTCGAGGGCGACGACCTCACGAACCACGCCGCGGGGGAGCGCCGCGCGAAGGCCGTGGCGGAACTGCAGGAGCAGCGTCGAGCCGCCGGGCACCCGCTCGCCGTGTGGCTGACGCTCCCAGCGGTGCCGTCCGGTCTGACGAGCGACGGCACCACCGCGGTCGCGCAGTTCCTCAAGGCCGGCGTCGACCTGGCCGGCGTGAACGCGATGACGATGGACTACGGCGACGGCAAGGGGGCGAGCCAGAGCATGTACTCCGCCTCGGTCCAGACGCTGCAGCAGGTGCACCGGCAGCTCGGCGTCCTGTACGAGCGGTCCGGCACGCCGCTGTCCGACGGCACGCTCTGGCACAAGGTCGGCGCGACGCCGATGATCGGCCAGAACGACGTGCAGGACGAGGTGTTCACGATGGCCGACGCGAAGAAGCTCAACACCTGGGCGAGGCAGCAGGGACTCGGCCGGATGTCGATGTGGTCGCTCAACCGCGACACGACGTGTGGGTCGAACTACGTCAACCTGTCGACCGTGTCGGACTCCTGCTCCGGCGTCGACCAGGACGGCGTGCTCTTCGCGGACGTGCTCGGCAAGGGCTTCAGCGGTGGGGTCGTCGCGGCCGCGTCGGACGTCACGACCGCCGAGCCCTCGGCCACCGCGGAGCCGACGGACGACCCCTCGACCAGCCCGTACCCGGTGTGGAGCGCGGACGCGTCCTACCTCGAGGGCACGAAGATCGTCTGGCACCGCAACGTCTACCAGGCGAAGTGGTGGACCTCGGGCGACCTGCCGGACGACCCGGTGCTGAGTGCCTACGAGACCCCGTGGCAGCTCGTCGGCCCCGTCCTCGAGGGCGAGAAGCCGGTGCAGCAGGTCACCCTGCCCGCTGGGACGTACGACGCATGGTCGGGCACCGCGACGTACGACACGGGGGACCGCGTCCTCTTCGACGGGATCCCGTACCAGGCGAAGTGGTGGAACACGGGCGACAGCCCGGAGGCCTCCACGAGCGACCCGGACGGGTCGCCCTGGGTGAAGCTCAAGGACTCCGAGATCGCGCGGATCCTGCAGGACGGCAGCTGACGCCGCCTGGTCGCGACCACGACGGACGGGAGGCCCGGTGCCAGCTGGCACCGGGCCTCCCGTCCGTCGTCGGGTCGCGCGCCTGTCCGCTCGCCGCGGACAGGTCGTGTCACCCGTCCACGGGACTCTCGACGGCACTCGCGTTTCCGATACGCTTGGACGCCAAGAGGAGGAGGTCCACCGATGCCAGATCCAGTGGTCCCGCAGCCAGAGGGACAGCGTGCCCCGGAGCAGCGGCTGGTCGACACGACGCTGACCTTCAGCATGGAACTCGGAGCGGCACTGACGCCCGAGTCCGGTGTCTCGCCCGAAGAACGTGAAGCGATCAACGCCCTGCCCTCCGGCTCGGCGCTGCTCGTGGTCCGCCGCGGTCCCAACGTCGGCGCCCGGTTCCTGCTCGACTCCGACGTCACGACGGCAGGCCGGCACCCCGACGCCGACATCTTCCTCGACGACGTCACGGTGTCCCGCAAGCACGCGCAGTTCCTCCGGCGCGGCACGACCTTCAGCGTGAAGGACCTCGGTTCGCTGAACGGCACGTACTTCGACGGCGACCGCATCGACGAAGCACAGCTCACCGACGGCGCCGAGGTGCAGGTCGGCAAGTTCCGCCTGACGTTCTACGCGTCCCGCGTCGACCTGGCGCGCCTGGCGAACGCGTAGTGGCTGCTCGCTCGGCCGTGGTGCGGTCGGGTTCGCCGGCCGCGGACCTGCTGACTATCGGCCAGGTCCTCGCGCGGCTGAAGCCGGAGTTCCCGGACCTGTCGAGCTCCAAGCTGCGCTTCCTCGAGGAACGCGACCTCGTCACGCCGGTCCGGACCGCCAGCGGGTACCGCAAGTTCTCGCCCGCCGACGTGGAGCGCCTCCGGGTCGTGCTCGGGCTGCAGCGGGACCACTACCTCCCGCTCAAGGTCATCAAGGAGTACCTCGCCGACGTCGACGCCGGGCGCGACCCGGTCCTGCCCGGTGGCGGCGACGGTCCGAAGCCCTCGATCCTCGGCGGCGAGAAGCGGTACTCCCGCGATGACCTCGTGCGTGCCGCCGGCGCCTCGCCCATGCTGCTCTCCGACGCCGTCACCGCGTCGCTGCTGCCAGCGTCCGACACCTTCGGCGAGGACTCCGTCGTCGTGCTGAAGGCCCTCGTCGAACTGCAGCGCACCGGCATCGAGCCGCGCCACCTCCGCACCTTCCGCAGCACCGCCGAACGCGAGGTCGGGCTCATCGAGTCCGCGCTCATGCCGGTGTCGCGGCGCGGGGACGCGACCTCGAAGGCGAAGGCACTCGAGCTCGCGCGGGAGATCGCCGGGCACCTCGAGGTCATCCGGTCGAACCTCATCCGGGCCGCGATCGGGCGGATGGACGCGTGATCCCGGTCTCCGCTGGGCCTGTCGTTCCGTCGGTGGACGGGCGTATCCTCGACACGCCGGACGCGCCGAGTCGGATGTACCGCGTCGGAGCCGTCGGAGTCGCTACCGTGGACCTCGGCACAACTCTCAACCCGTCGTTGAAGCTTCGGGTGAGGGCTCGATCGTCCTGGAAGGCAGTCCAATGAGTGGGAACGAAACCCCCGGTACCCCGTCAGACATGACGCGGTACGACCTCGGGTTGCTCTTCACCGACGGTCTGCCCGAGCACGACGAGCAGAACGGCTACCGCGGCACCGTCGCCGCGAAGGCAGCCGGCATCAGCTACCGCCAGCTCGACTACTGGGCACGCACCGAGCTCGTCGAGCCGACGATCCGTGGGGCCGCGGGCTCGGGGTCGCAGCGGCTCTACGGCTTCCGGGACATCCTGGTGCTCAAGCTCGTGAAGCGCCTGCTCGACACCGGGATCTCGCTCCAGCAGATCCGCACCGCGGTGAACCAGCTCCGTGAGTCCGGCGTCTCGGACCTCGCCCAGACCACCCTGATGTCCGACGGTGCCTCGGTGTACCTGTGCACCTCCGACGACGAGGTCATCGACCTGGTGTCCCGCGGGCAGGGCGTGTTCGGCATCGCGGTCGGCAAGGTCCTGCGCGAGGTCGAGAGCTCGCTCGTCGAGCTCGACGCGACGCCCGCGGCCGACCCGGCCGACGAGCTCGCGGCGCGCCGCGCGACGCGCGCGTCCTGACGCGCCGCGCGCGCTGACGCGCCGCGCGCGCTGACGCGCCGCGCGCGCGGACGCGCCGCGCGCGCGGACGCGCCGCGCGCGCTGACGCGCCGCGTCCGCACCCCAGACAGCCGTGAGATCGCACTCACTGTCGCCTCGGGCTGTGCTGACCGACCCGGAGTGCGATCTCAGCGAGACGCGCGCGGCCCCGGACGCGCGAGACCCCCGGCGTCGCCGCCAGGGGGCCTGTCGCTCGACCGGTGTCCGCTACTCGGCGGGAGCGCCGTCGGCGTAGGGGCCGATCTTGCCCGTGCGCATGATGCGCTCGAGCAGCTGGTCGAAGTTGCGCGCCATCTCCTGTGCGGACTCGCCGGGCCACACGTGCAGGGGCTTCGCCGCACCCTGGGCCTGCTGCAGCGAGGTGCGCTCGGGCAGCTGCGGGGAGAGCACGAGCGGGCCGAACATGTCGCGGAGTTCCTTGATGCGGAACTGGTGCTCGAGCGACTGCACACGAGCACGGTTCACGATGATGCCGAGCGGCTGCAGGCGGGGGGAGAGCCCGCGACGGATCTCCTCGATCGCGCGGAGTGCACGGTCGGCAGCCGCCACGGAGAAGAGGCCGGGCTCGGTGACGACCGTCACGCGGTCGGATGCCGCCCACGCGGTGCGGGTCAGGGCGTTGAGCGACGGCGCGCAGTCGATGAGCACGAGCTCGTAGTCCTGCTCGACGTTGGCCAGGGCCTCTTCGAGCTTCCAGATGTCCCGGATGGAGGGGTGCGGGCCGTCGAAGTTGATGGCGGAGGGCGAGCCGACCATGACGTCGATCTTGCCCTGCGAGCCCTTCGTCCAGCCGGACGGCGCGATGGCCTGGCGGACGATCTTCTCCTTCGGGTTCTCGAGCACGTCGGCCACGTTGAGGTGTCCGGCGATGTTGATGTCGAGGCCGGTGGAGACGTCGGACTGCGGGTCGAGGTCGACGACCAGCGTTCGCAGGCCCTTGGCGAACGCGGCCGAGGTCAGACCGAGTGTGACCGTCGTCTTGCCGACACCGCCCTTGAGAGAGCTCACGCTGAGTACATGCACGTTGAGCAACGTTACCGCCAGTAGGGTTGTCCCACCTGACCCAGCGCTGAAAGGGCCCGCGTGTTCCGCAAGATCCTGGTCGCCAACCGTGGCGAGATCGCGATCCGTGCCTTCCGTGCGGCGTACGAGCTCGGCGCGGGCACCGTCGCCGTCTACCCCTACGAGGACCGCAACTCCCTGCATCGTCTCAAGGCGGACGAGGCCTACCTGATCGGCGAGCGGGGGCACCCGGTCCGGGCGTACCTCGACGTGTCGGAGATCATCCGTGTCGCGCTGGAGTCCGGCGCCGACGCCATCTACCCCGGGTACGGCTTCCTGTCGGAGAACCCGGACCTCGCCGCAGCGGCCGCCGCGAACGGCATCACGTTCATCGGCCCGGGCGAGCACGTCCTGGAGATGGCGGGCAACAAGGTCACCGCGAAGGAGCACGCGATCGCGGCCGGCGTCCCGGTCCTCGCGAGCACGCCGGCCAGCCGCGACATCGACGAGCTCATCGCGGGTGCGGACGCCGTCGGCTTCCCGGTCTTCGCGAAGGCCGTCGCCGGTGGTGGCGGCCGTGGCATGCGGCGCGTCGAGACCAAGGCCGAACTCCGTGCAGCACTCGAGGAAGCGATGCGCGAAGCCGACAGCGCGTTCGGCGACCCGACGATGTTCCTCGAGCAGGCCGTGCTCCGCCCGCGCCACATCGAGGTCCAGATCCTCGCCGACGCCACCGGCACCGACGCGGGCACGATCCACCTCTTCGAGCGGGACTGCTCCGTGCAGCGCCGCAACCAGAAGGTCGTCGAGATCGCCCCGGCACCGAACCTGGACCCCGCGATCGCCGCGGCGCTGCACCGCGACGCCGTGGCCTTCGCCCGCTCGATCGGCTACGTGAACGCCGGCACGGTGGAGTTCCTCCTCGACACCGTCGGCGAGCGTGCCGGCCAGCACGTCTTCATCGAGATGAACCCGCGCATCCAGGTCGAGCACACCGTCACCGAAGAGGTGACGGACGTCGACCTCGTGCAGTCCCAGATGCGCGTCGCCGCGGGGGAGACCCTGGCCGACCTCGGGCTCTCGCAGGACACGGTCGCCGTGCACGGGGCCGCGCTCCAGACCCGCATCACGACCGAGGACCCGACGCAGGGCTTCCGCCCGGACACCGGCCGCATCACGACGTACCGCAGCCCGGGTGGCGCCGGGGTCCGGCTCGACGGCGGCACCGTGGCGACCGGCGCCCAGATCAGCCCGCACTTCGACTCGATGCTCGCGAAGATGACCTGCCGCGGCCGTGACTTCCCGTCCGCCGTGCAGCGGGCCAAGCGCGCCCTCGCGGAGTTCCGCATCCGCGGGGTCAGCACGAACATCCCGTTCCTGCAGGCCGTGCTCGAGGACCCGGACTTCGCCCGCGGTGACGTCTCCACCGCCTTCATCGAGGAGCGTCCGCAGCTCTTCAGCGGCCACGTCTCGAAGGACCGCGGCACGAAGGTCGTGAACTGGCTGGCCGACGTCACGGTGAACAAGCCGAACGGCGAACCGGGTGCGCAGATCGTCGACCCGGCGCTGAAGCTCCCGCGCCTGGACGTCACCCGGCCCGTGCCGACCGGCCAGCGCGACCTGCTGCTCGAGGTCGGGCCGGCGGCCTGGGCGAAGGCGCTCCGCGAGCAGACCGCCCTCGCCGTCACCGAGACGACGATGCGCGACGCCCACCAGTCGCTCCTCGCCACCCGGGTCCGCAGCAAGGACCTCGTCGCGGTCGCCCCGTACGTCGCCCGGCTCACCCCGGAGCTGCTGAGCGTCGAGGCATGGGGCGGTGCGACCTACGACGTCGCGCTCCGCTTCCTCGGCGAGGACCCGTGGGAGCGCCTGGCGTCCCTGCGCGCGGCGATGCCGAACATCCCCATCCAGATGCTCCTCCGCGGGCGCAACACCGTCGGGTACACGCCCTACCCGACCGAGGTGACCGACGCGTTCGTCGCCGAGGCAGCCGCCACCGGTGTCGACGTGTTCCGCGTGTTCGACGCCCTCAACGACGTCAGCCAGCTCCGCCCGGCACTCGAGGCCGTGCTGGCCACCGGCACCGCCGTCGCCGAGGCCGCACTCTGCTACTCCGGCGACCTGCTGGACCCCGCCGAGGACCTCTACACGCTCGACTACTACCTCCGCCTGGCGGAGCAGATGGTCGAGGCCGGCGCCCACGTCATCGGCATCAAGGACATGGCGGGCCTGCTCCGCGCGAGCGCCGCCGAGCAGCTCGTCACCGCGCTCCGGGAACGCTTCGACCAGCCGGTGCACGTGCACACCCACGACACCGCCGGCGGCCAGCTCGCGACCCTCCTCGCGGCAGCGCGGGCCGGAGCGGACGCCGTCGACGTCGCCGCGGCCCCGATGGCCGGCACCACCAGCCAGCCGAGCATGTCCGCGCTCGTCGCGGCCCTCGCGCACACCGAGCGGGACACCGGCATCTCCCTCGCCGCCGTCGGCGACCTGGAGCCCTACTGGGAGGCCGTACGCCGTGCGTACGCGCCGTTCGAGTCCGGTCTCGCCGGGCCGACGGGCCGCGTGTACAAGCACGAGATCCCCGGCGGGCAGCTCTCGAACCTCCGCCAGCAGGCGATCGCGCTCGGGCTCGGCGACCGCTTCGAGCAGGTCGAGGACTGGTACGCCGAGGCGAACCGGATCCTCGGGCGGCCGACCAAGGTCACGCCGTCCTCGAAGGTCGTCGGCGACCTCGCGCTGCAGCTCGCAGCGGTCGACGCCGACCCGGTCGACTTCGAGCAGAACCCGCAGAAGTACGACATCCCGGACTCCGTCATCGGCTTCATGGCCGGCGAGCTGGGGGAGCTCCCCGGTGGCTGGCCCGAGCCCTTCCGGTCGAAGGTCCTCGCGGGGCGCGACATCGTCCCGACGATCACCCCGGTGCCCGACCACGAACGCGCTGCCCTGGCCACGCCGGGAGACGACCGCAAGCAGGCCCTCAACCGGCTCCTGTTCGCGGGTCCGACGCAGCAGTTCCAGCAGGTCCGCGACGAGTACGGCGACCTTTCGGTCGTGTCGACGGTGGACTACCTCTACGGCCTCCGCCCCGGCGAGGAGCACGTCGTGCCGCTCGGCAAGGGCGTGCACCTGCTCGTCGGGCTCGAGGCGATCGGTGAAGCCGACGAGCGCGGCATCCGCACGGTGATGACGACCCTGAACGGGCAGCTCCGTCCGGTGGCGGTCCGTGACCGTTCGATCCAGGTCGAGACCAAGGCCGCCGAGAAGGCGGACAAGACCGACCCGAAGCACGTGGCGGCGCCGTTCTCCGGCGTCGTGACGCTCAAGGTCGCCGTCGGTGACTCCGTCGAGGCCGGGCAGGCCGTGGCGAGCATCGAGGCGATGAAGATGGAAGCGGCCATCACGGCACCCGTCGCGGGTGTCGT
The DNA here is from genome assembly GCF_044746585.1 of Curtobacterium sp. NPDC090223. NCBI lineage: Bacteria > Bacillati > Actinomycetota > Actinomycetes > Micrococcales > Microbacteriaceae > Curtobacterium > Curtobacterium sp. NPDC090223. The sequence continues at coordinate 120,885 of NZ_JBIVCN010000001.1, forward strand.
CGGCCGACTCGCGATCCCGGTGACCCAGCAGGTGGACGCCGGAGACCTCCTGGTGGTGCTGCAGTAACGTGACCGTCCGTCCCATCCGCCTCTTCGGCGACCCCGTCCTCCGTTCGACCGCCGACCCGATCGCCCCGACCGCCCTCGGGTCGAACGGGATCCGGGACCTCGTGCAGGACCTCATCGACACCGTCAAGGAGCCCGGTCGCGCCGGGGTCGCCGCGCCGCAGATCGGCGTCGGCCTCCGCGCGTTCTCGTACAACGTCGACGGCGAGGTCGGGTACGTCCTCAACCCGGAGGTCGTCGAGGTCTCCGGTGAGCCCGAGCTGATGGACGAGGGCTGCCTCTCGGTTCCCGGCCTGGCCTACCCGACCAGCAGGTACCCGTACGCCAAGGTCCGTGGCGTCGACGTCGACGGCAACGAGGTCGTGGTGGAGGGCACCGGGCTGATGGCCGAAGCCCTGCAGCACGAGGTCGACCACCTGGACGGCACCGTGTACGTGATGACCCTCGCCCCGGAGACGCGCCGCCAGGCCCTCCGCGACATCCGCGCCCAGGACTGGTTCCACTGACCGACGCCGAGTGGACAACGGCGGACACGCCGGCGCTGGCCGACGTAGGCTCACCGCAACCACAGGAGCGCGTTCCCGACGTTCCGACCCCCGTCATGGGGCTCGGCACGGCTGCTCCGACCACGTAGGTTCGTCGCGACGCCGCGAGACCAGCGGGGTCCACGGCGACGCCGACGACCAGGGCTCGTCGCGACGCCGCCGATCACCGGACTCGTCACGACGACGACAGGATCAGGGGCAGACGATGGAACGACAGCGCAGGGGAATCCGTGCGGCCGCAGCGGTGACGATGGCGGTGGTCGCAGCGGCGGTGGGGCTCGTCGCGATCACGCCGGCGGCCCCCGCGTCCGCCGCGACCACCGAGTCGGAGGCGGCCGACTACGCCACCGACGTCTACGGCGACGCGTGGGACTTCTCGAACTCCTCGGACTTCAACACCGACTTCTCGCACACCGCGGCGACCGTCTCCGGCGGTGCCCTCAAGGTGTCGCTCGCGACCGGCAACCGCCTGTTCCTGGTCCACTCGATCTCCGGCAGCCTGCCGTTCGGCCGGGACGGCGCACGGCAGCCGGTCGACCCGGCGAAGTACACGCACCTAACGTTCTCGATGGACCAGCCCCTGACGAAGCACATCGGCGCCGTCTACTGGTTCACGTGCCGCGAGCAGACCTCGGCCTGCGGTGGTGGCTTCAGCTTCCCGATCGTGCAGGGCCCGCACGTCTACGACTTCGACCTGACGGCGAAGTCGAACCTGCTGGCGAAGGTGCCGTGGAAGTCCGCCAAGAAGGTCGTCTTCCGGCTCGACCCGGTCGTGCTGGCCTCCAGTGAGGGCAACACCGGCAAGACCGCGAGCATCGACTGGGTCCGGCTGCACGCCGCGCCGGACGCCACGCACCCGCACGCCGGCATGCCCGCCGGGACCTACAGCGGCTACACCGTCACCCCGAAGCCGCAGCTGGTGGTGGACTCCCCGAACCAGACGCAGGGGCAGGACCTGGCGACCGCACAGGCCGGGCGCCCCTGGAACTTCAGTTCCGCGGCGGCGACGGCGAAGGTGACGTTCTCGAACACGAAGGTGACGTCCCGCGATGCGAAGGGCATCAACGCCCGCAACGCCGCGCCGAAGCAGAACGATCCGCAGGTGCACCTGCCGGTGTCCTCGTTCTCCGGCAGCACCTACCACTACGTCCAGTTCGACATGCAGTACGACGGCCGCTTCGACCTCGGCAGTTCGTCCGGCGGCGGGAAGCTGGCGCGTGTGATCTGGAACGTGTCGGGCACCGGGACGCCGCAGATCGGCAACGACGTCCTGACGTACACCTCCGGCAACCAGTCCGAGGTCTCGCTCGACATGACCGCGTCGAACCCCCTGGACGAGAAGGCCCTCGCCCCGAAGGCGGGCTGGGCCGGCCGGACGATCACCGGCCTGCGCTTCGACCCGAACGAGGACCCGGGCCAGGCGACCTGGCACCTGCGCTCGGTGCACCTCCGCGCCGACCCGACGGCCACCGGTGCGACGAACGTGACGTTCCACGACAACGCCTGGGTGCAGGGCACGACCGCCGACGTGGCCGTCGGGACCGCCGCACCCGGGGGCAGCGGCTACACGCGCATCGCCACCGGCGTCGCGGTCGCGAAGGGGGCCAACAGCGTGCCGTTCCGTCTCGGCACGCTGCCCGCCGGCAAGTACAACGTGCAGGTCACCCTGCACCACCCGGACGGCAGCGCCGCGACCGCCTACGCGAACGCCGCGATCGTGATGAAGGCGGACACCTCGCACGACCCGAAGGGCCGCTTCGACGGCGCTTCCGGGAACGCCGACGGCGTGACGATGACCGGGTGGGCGTTCGACCCGGACGCCACCGCGGGCACCCAGGTGCGGGTGTACGACGCGACCTCGGGCTCGCGGTCCATCGGGACGGTCACGACGTCCGTCGCGCGACCCGACGTGCAGCGGGCGTACCCGTCCGCGCCCGCGACGAGCGGATGGTCGTTGACCGTGCCGCTCACCGCCGGTACCCACAAGATCTGCGCGTACGGACTGAACACCGGCGCGGGGTCGTCGAACCCCCTGCTCGGTCAGTGCCGGAACGTCGCGGTCGCTGCGGGGGCGTCGCACGACCCGGCCGGTTCGCTCGAGTCGGCGACGCCGGTCGCGGGCGGCGCGTCCCTGACCGGATGGGCCTGGGACCGGGACACCACGGCACCGATCTCGGTCGCGTTCTACGACCAGACATCGGGTTCGCGGAGCCTCGGTCGCGTCACGACGAGCCTGCCGCGCGGTGACGTCCAGCGGGCACACCCGACGGCGCCCGCGAACACCGGGTACTCCAAGGTCGTCACGCTGGCCGCCGGCACGCACAAGCTCTGTGCGTACGGCATCAACGTCGGCGCCGGCAGCACGAACCCGCTCCTCGGCTGCCGTTCCGTGCGGGTCGGCTGAGCGCGGAACGCACCCGTCGGGGTGACACCCGGACGCGGGATTGTCGCCATGTCCTGACGAAGAGGTACCGTATCCCGGTCGGCCTCCCACCGACACGGTTTCCCACACCTCCAGGACGCACGATGGCACCCCAGAACGACGAGCTCAGCTCGCACCGCACCCGCACGAACCGCCGCCCCGAGCCGGTCGCCACGACGACCTCGTCGACGGCCGTGCTCGAGCCCACGGACGCGCCGGACAACCGCACCGTCTGAGCGCGTGGTGCGTCCGCGACGCGGCGGACGCAGCCGACCTGGTCTGGACCGACTGGAGGCCCGGTGCCGGTCCGACGGACCGGCGCCGGGCCTCCAGACTGGTTCCGTCCGGCGCCCGCCGCCTACTTGCGGCGGCGACCCTCCACCACCGGCGTCGCCGTGGTCTGGACCTTCGATCCCGCGTAGATGTGCGCGATGTCCGCGGCGAAGTCCCGCAGGATCACCGACCGCTTGATGGTCAGCTTGGGGGTGAGGTGCCCCGACGCCTCGGTCAGCTCGGTGTCGAGGATCGTGAACGACCGCACCGACTCGGCACGGGAGACCCGGCTGTTCGCGGTGTCGATCGCCTCCTGCACGACGGCCAGGACGCGCTCGTCGTAGGCGGCCTCGTGCGCGGAGAGCGCCGGCGTGATGCCGCGTGACTCGCACCAGCCGGGCAGCATCTCGCGGTCGAGCGTGACGAGGGCGGCGACGAACGGCTTGCCCTCGCCGACGACGACCACCTGGCCGATGAGCGGGTGCTCGCGGACGCCGTCCTCGAGCGGTGCTGGTGCGACGTTCTTGCCGCTCGCGGTGACGATGAGCTCCTTGGCGCGGCCGGTGACGGTGAGGATGCCGTCGGCGTCGAGCCGGCCGAGGTCGCCGGTGCGGAACCAGCCGTCGGCGAACGCCCTGTCGGTGGCCTCGGGGTTGTTCCAGTAGCGGTCGAAGACGTCGACGCCGCGGATCAGGATCTCGTCGTCCTCGGCAATCCGGATCTCGACGCCGGGGAGCGCGCGGCCCACCGATCCGATGCGGAGCTCGGCGGCACGGTTCACCGTGGCGGGCGCGGTGGTCTCGGTGAGGCCGTAGCCCTCGAGGATGAGCACCCCGATCGACCGGAAGAAGTGCGACAGCCGCGGGGAGAGCGGTGCCGAGCCGCTGATCGCGTACCGGACCCGGCCGCCGATCGCGTCCCGGAGCTTCGCGTACACGAGTCGGTCGAACAGCTTGTACTTCAGTGCGAGGGTGAGCGGCACCCGCGCGGCGGCGACGGCCTCGGAGTGCGCGACCGCGGTGGCGGCCGCTGCCCGGAAGATCCTGCCCTTGCCGCCGAGGTCGGCCTTCTGCTCGGCCGAGTTGTAGATCTTCTCGAAGACGCGGGGGACCGCGAGCAGGAAGCTCGGCTTGAAGGTCGACACGGCCTTCATGAGGTCCTTCGTGTCCGGTTCGTGGCCCACCAGGACACCGGCGGAGATCGACATCGCGGCGATGAACCGGGCGAACACGTGCGCCATCGGGATGAAGAGCAGCGTGGAGGCGTCCCCGGCGATGATCTCGGACATCGCCTCGGTGGAGCCCTCGACCGTCGCGGTGAAGTTGTCGTGCCGGAGCACGCAGCCCTTCGGCCGGCCGGTCGTGCCCGACGTGTAGATGATCGTGGCGTCGTCGTGGCCGTGCACGGCGGCGGTGCGGGCGTCGAGGTCGTCGTCGGTGACGTCCTCGCCGAGCCGGGTCAGGTCGTCGAGGCCGCCGCCGTCGATCGTCCAGTGCTGCCCCAAGTGCGGCAGATCGGCGGCGATGCCGGCGACCCGGCGTGCGTGCTCCTCTTGCTCGACCACGATCGCGACGGCCTCGGAGTCGCTGAGGATGTGCCGGATCTGGTCGGGGGAGCTCGTCTCGTAGACCGGGACCGACACCAGCCCCGCGGTCCAGATGGCGAAGTCCACCAGGGTCCACTCCAGGCGGGTCCTGGACAGGATCGCGACGTGCGCGCCGGGTTCGAGGCCCGCGGCGACCAGGCCCTTCGCGATCCCGCGCACGCGACGTTCGACGTCGAGCGCGCTGATGGTCGTCCACGTGTCGCCGTGACGCTCGCTGAGGATCGGGCGATCCGGCGTCAGGCGCGCACGGTCCGAGAGCAGCCGGGCGGCGGAGCCGTGGTCGGGCGCGACGGGCGGCGTCGTGGCTGGCTGGGACTCGCTGGTTGGTGCGGGTCGCTGATCGTTCACGGCAACTCCCTTGTCGACCGGTTCGATGACGAGTTCGTCTCATGTTGACGACTCTGCTTCCAGCATAGGGCTCGACGTCGCGCGTTCGATGAGTACGCACCGCGCGCGCGTTCGGTGCGTGGGTACCGAACCGGTAGGCTCGGTCCTCGTGCACGCCATCGGAATCGACATCGGGGGCACCAAGATCGCGGGAGCGGTCGTCACGGAACTGGGCGAGATCCTCGCCGAGGACCGCGTCGCCACGAACGCTGCGGACCCGAACGCCATGCTGGACGACGTCGTCGCGATGGTCTCGCGACTCCGCGACGGCCACGACGTGGGCGCCGTCGGCGTCGCCGCGCCGGGGTTCATCGACGCCTCACAGTCGATCGTCTACTACACGCCGAACATCCGGTGGCGGAACGAGCCCCTGCGCCAGAAGCTGCAGGAGCGCCTCGGCGACCTGCACATCACGGTGGACAACGACGCCAACGCGGCCGGCTGGGCGGAGTTCCGCTTCGGCGCCGGACGGCTCGTGTCCGACATGACCATGCTCACGATCGGCACCGGCGTCGGGGGCGCGATCGTCACCGAGGACCGGCTGTTCCGCGGCGGCTTCGGCACCGGTGGTGAGATCGGTCACCTGCGCATCGTCCCGAACGGCCTGCCCTGCGGCTGCGGCGCCCGCGGCTGCATCGAGCAGTACGGCTCCGGCCGTGCCCTGCAGCGCATGGCCAACGACGTCGCCGACGCCGGCGGCATCGGCGTCGCGCTGGCCCAAGCCCGCGACGACAACGGCGGCCAGCTCGACGGCGCGATCGTCGGGGACCTCATCCTCGCCGACGACCCCGGTGCCCTCGCGGCGCTCCGTCGCCTCGGGCGGCACCTCGGCGAGGCCTGCGCCTCGCTCTCCGCGGTGCTCGACCCGCAGCTCTTCGTGTTCGGCGGCGGCGTCGCCAGCGCGGGGGAGCGCCTGCTCGACCCGATCCGTCAGGCGTACCTCAACAACCTGCCGGCCCGCGGGTACCACCCGGAGCCGGAGTTCGTGATCGCCGAGCTCGTCAACGACGCCGGTGTCGTCGGCGCGGCCGACCTCGCGCGGATCCACGCCCGCACCGCCTGACGACCGACGCCGCACGCCTCACGCCTCACCCGATACGGAGTCGACGATGCTCTACTGGCTGCTGAAGAACTTCCTGCTCGGCCCGCTCATCCTCACGCTGTTCCGGCCGTGGGTGGTGGGGCGTGAGCACGTGCCGACCTCGGGGCCGGTCATCTTCGCGTCGAACCACGTGTCGTTCATCGACTCGGTGATCCTGCCCGCCGTGCTCGACCGCCGGATGTCGTTCCTCGCGAAGAGCGACTACTTCACCGGCCGCGGGCTCAAGGGCTGGGCCACGAAGACGTTCTTCAACGCGATCGGGCAGCTGCCGATCGACCGCTCCGGCGGCAAGGCCTCGGAGGCCTCGCTCCGCACCGGCCTGCAGGTCCTGGCGCGCGGCGAGCAGCTCGGCATCTACCCCGAGGGCACCAGGAGCCCGGACGGCAAGCTCTACCGCGGTCGCACCGGCATCGCGCGGATGATCCTCGAGGGCCGCGTCGTCGTGGTCCCCGTCGCGATGGTCGGCACCAGGGAAGTGCAGCAGATCGGGCAGCGCATCCCGAAGTTCAAGCGCGTCGGCGTCGTGTTCGGCAAGCCGCTCGACTTCTCCCGCTTCGAGGGGTTCGAGACGGACCGCTTCATCCTGCGCAGCGTCACCGACGAGGTCATGCACGAGCTCGCCGGCCTCAGCCGCCAGGAGTACGAGGACGTGTACGCGACGAGCGTCAAGGAGCGCGCGAGCACGGCGCGCGAGAAGGTCATGCGGGAACGCGCGGGCACGCCTGCACGTTAGGCTCTGATGGTCCCGGCACCCGGCCGGAACAGCCACCATCGCAGAACCAAGAGGTACAGCCTTGTCCGAGTCGACCGACTTCGTCGCCCTGCAGGATCCGGACGTGATCGAGGGCCTCGACTACTGGCGGACGCTCCCGATCAAGCAGCAGCCGAGCTGGCCGGACCAGGCCGCCGCCGAAGCCGCCTCCGCGGAGATCGCCACGCTGCCGCCGCTCGTCTTCGCGGGAGAGGTCGACCAGCTCCGCGACCGCCTCGCCGCGGCCGCGCAGGGCAAGGCGTTCCTGCTGCAGGGCGGTGACTGCGCCGAGACCTTCGCCGGTGCGACCGCCGACTCCATCCGCGACCGCGTGAAGACGATCCTGCAGATGGCCGTCGTGCTGACGTACGGCGCGTCCATGCCGATCGTGAAGATGGGCCGCATGGCCGGGCAGTTCGCCAAGCCCCGCTCGAGCGACTTCGAGACCCGCGGCGACGTCACGCTGCCCGCCTACCGCGGTGACATCGTGAACGGCTACGACTTCACGCCGGAGAGCCGCGCGGCCGACCCCCGTCGCCTCGTGCAGGGGTACCACACGGCGGCCTCCACGCTGAACCTCGTGCGGGCCTTCACCCAGGGCGGCTTCGCCGACCTCCGCCAGGTGCACTCGTGGAACAAGGGCTTCGCGTCCAACCCCGCGAACGCCCGGTACGAGCACCTCGCGAAGGAGATCGACCGCGCGATCCGCTTCATGGACGCCTGCGGCGCGGACTTCGACGAGCTGAAGCACGTCGAGTTCTACGCCTCGCACGAGGGCCTGCTCATGGACTACGAGCGCCCGATGACGCGGATCGACTCGCGCTCCGGCCAGGCCTACGACACCTCGGGGCACTTCATCTGGATCGGGGAGCGCACCCGCGACCTGGCCGGCGCCCACGTGGACTTCCTGTCCCGCGTCCGCAACCCGATCGGGGTCAAGCTCGGCCCGACCACCACGGTCGCCGACATGGAAGCCCTCATCGAGAAGCTCGACCCGAACCGCGAGCCCGGCCGCCTGACGTTCATCACCCGCATGGGCGCCGGCAAGATCCGCGACGAGCTCCCGAAGCTCCTCGAGGCGATCAAGGGCATGGACGCGAACCCGCTCTGGGTCACCGACCCGATGCACGGCAACGGCCTGACCACCCCGACGGGCTACAAGACCCGTCGGTTCGACGACGTCGTGGACGAGGTCCTCGGCTTCTTCGAGGTCCACCGCGAGGCCGGCACGTACCCGGGCGGCATGCACGTCGAGCTCACCGGTGACGACGTCACCGAGTGCCTCGGCGGGTCGGAGCAGATCGACGAGGCCACCCTCGCGACCCGCTACGAGTCGCTCTGCGACCCGCGGCTCAACCACATGCAGTCGCTCGAGCTCGCGTTCCTCGTCGCCGAGGAGCTCAGCGCGCACCCGCACACCGCGCGCTAGTCGCGCGCACCGCGCCGCACGCTGTCGCTTTCGTCGCCCGGCGCCGCACGCGCCGATTGCGACAGCGTGCGGCCGTCTGCGCCGCGCATCCGCCTGCGCGCTGTCGCATCCGTCGCAAGTGGTGCGGCAGCGACGGTGGTGACGTGCGCGCCCGCGCCGCACTGTCGCTTTCCGCGACCGGTGCGTGGGCGCGCTGCCGCCCCGCGCGCGCTACTGGTCGTAGGCCAGCGTGATGGTGTCGCCCCGGTGGACGGTGGCGTTCGCGCCGGGGTCCGTCGAGGTGACGGGCAGCGTCGACTTCCAGTCGTAGAAGCTGCACAGCACGTTCTTGCAGTCCGGGTAGGACACCTTCAGCCCGAGGTTCTCCAGCGTCGAGGTGGCTTGGTTCAGTGTCTTGCCCTGCACGTCCGGCAGCGTGATCGGCGCCGGGCCCTTCGACACGACGAGGTCGATCGCGGTGCCCTGCACTGCGGGGTCGGCCTCGGCCTTCGCGGAGATGACCTGCCCCTCGGGGACGTCCTCGCTGTACTGCTCGTCCTGGGCACCGACGGTGAGCTCGACGGCCTCGAGGGCTGCCTTCGCGTCCGCAGCGGTCTTCCCGGTGACGTCCGGCACGGCGCCGAGGGACACGGTCAGGGTGACCGGGCCCCGTTCGCCGTAGGTCTGCACCTTCGTCAGGTCGACCGCGTTGCCGTCGGTGTCCCGCCCGGTGGCCGCGATGACGGTGTCCTTGGCGACCTCGTCGGAGAACTGGTACCGCGGGTCCTGCAGGTCGAAGTCGTCGTCGAGGGCCGCCTGCGCGGTGGACACCGACTGCCCGACGATCGCGGGGAGCGTGATCATCTTCGGGCCGTCGGAGACCAGGATCTGCACGGACGTGCCCTTGCGGACCTCACGTGCGGCGGCGGGGGCGGTGGCGGACACCTGGCCCTTCGCGACGACCGCGTCGAAGCGCGCACGGGTCTTCGCGGCCGCCTGGAGCCCCTCGGCCTCGAGCATCTGCCGGGCCTGGGAGACGGACTTGCCGGCGACCTGGGGGATCCGGACGTTGCCGCCGGGACCCGGACCGAAGTACCAGCCGAAGCCGGCGCCGGCCAGGATGAGCGCGACGACCACGACGAGCGCGATCCAGCCGCGCTTCCGGCGCTTGGTGGACTTGTCGGCCAGGCGCTGCGCGGCGGGGGAGAGCGCGCCGGGTGCTTGGCCGGTGCGGCGGGGACCGGGGGCGTTGCGCCCGCGGCCACCGGTCGGGCCCGTGCTGCCCCGACCCGGTTCCGGTGCGGCGTCCGTGCGCGAGCCGATCACCGCGGTCGCGTCGGTGGCGTCCGGGCCCGGTGCGCCGGCCGGCAGGATCGCGGTGGCGTTCTCGGGCCGCAGCACCGCGGTCCGGTACTGCCCGGTCGCCCGCTGCTGGTTGCCGTTGATGTGCTCGAGCATCTCGCGGGCGTCGCGCGGCCGGTCGTCGGGGTCGCGGGCGGTCGACCACGCGACGAGTTCGTCGAGCTCGGCCGGCACGCCCGGCGTGGCCGCGCTCGGCATCGGCACGGTGTCGTTGGCGTGCTGGTAGGCGATCTGCATCGGCTGCTCGCCCTTGTAGGGCTGCTCGCCGGTGAGCATCTCGTAGAGCATGATGCCGACGGCGTAGATGTCGCTCCGGGAGTCGGCGGCACCGCGCGTGACGAGCTCGGGGGAGAGGTACGCGATCGTGCCGAGGAGCGCGGCCCCGGTCGCGGTGTTCTGCGTCGAGGCGCGCGCCAGGCCGAAGTCGCCGAGCTTGATGCGGCCGTCGTCGGCGAGCAGGACGTTCTCGGGCTTGAGGTCACGGTGCACGATGCCCGCGCGGTGCGCGGACGCCAGGCCGGCGAGCACGGCGCGGAGGATGTCCGTCGCCTGCTCCGGCGTCAGGGCGCGGTGCTCCTGCAGCAGGTCCCGCAGCGTGATGCCCGGGATGTACTCCATGACGATGTAGGCGGTGTCGCCCTCCGCGCCCTGGTCGTAGACGCCGACGAGGTTCGGGTGGGACAGCCGCGCGGCCGAACGTGCCTCTTGGATGAAGCGCTCACGAAAGGCCTCGTCGTCGGCGAGGTGGCCGTGCATGATCTTGATCGCGACCCGGCGCTCGAGTCTGACGTCGGTCGCGAGGTACACGGTCGCCATGCCTCCGCGCGCGATGCGGGAGCGGACGCGGTACCGCTGATCGATCATGCGACCGATCATCGGATCCGTGGCGGCGTTCGTGGTCATCGGCGGCATTCTACGAATCGGGACTGCACGACGGCGCATCGGCGCACCGGTCGTGATGCAATCTCGATCTCAGGGATGAGGTCGAGTCCGTGGCGGCCCCGGGTGCGCGCAGCGCTCAGAGCGTCGCCAGCCAGGCGGTCGCGGACTTCTCCCACTGGGCGTACGCCTTCGGGTACGCGGAACGCTGGACGGCCTGCGCGGCGTCGGCCACGCTCTTCGTCGACCAGCCGGGGACGTCCAGGAGCCCCGAGGTCGTGCCCTTGTTCGGGTTGTGCTTGCCGCCGAAGAACAGCTTGGCGGCGTAGGTCGGGTCCTGCAGCTGCGCCGCGGTGCCCCAGCCCTGGCTCGGCCGCTGCTGGAACAGCCCGACCGAGTCCCGGTCGCCGTGCGACAGGTTCCGCAGGCTCGACTCCTGCATCGCGGCGGCCAGTGCGATGACGAGTCCGCGGTCCGGCACCCCGAGCGACCGACCGACGCTGACGATGGTCTCGGCGTTCTGACGCTGCTCGGCGGACAGCGAGGGTCCGGTGGTGGGCAGGACGAGCGTCTTGCCGGCGTAGATCGTGCTCGTGTAGGTCAGGCCGTTCGCGGAGAGGAGTGCCGAGACGGACACCCCGTGCGCGGCGGCGATCGTCGCGATGGTCTCGCCACTGCGGATCGTGACCGACCCCTTCGAGGACGACGACGATGTCGAGGAGGACGGGGTGGCCGCGGTCGTGGCAGCGGCGGGCGCGACCGTGGCAGCAGCCGCTCCGGCCTTCGGCACCGTGAGCGACTGGCCCGGGTAGATGACGCTCGCGAGCGAGAGCTTGTTCGCGCCGAGCAGCGCCGAGGTCGACACGCCCACGCGGGCCGCGATGCCCGAGATCGTGTCGCCCGACTTCACGTGGTAGCTCGACGTGGTCGACGTCGTGGTGCCGGCGGTCGACACCGCGGGCGTCGACGCCAGGTGCAGCGTCTGCCCGGGGTGGATGATCGTGTTCCAGCCGAGGCCGTTGCGCACCAGGATCTCCTGCGCGGAGAGGCCGTACCGGGCGGCGATGCCCGACACGGTGTCGCCCTGCTGCACGGTGTACGTGGTCGGGGCCGTGCGGACGGCGGCGACCGTGGTGACGGTCGTCTGCGTGGGTCGGGCGACCGCGGTGCCGAACACCGACCGGTGCCCGACGTTGTGGTCCTGGTCGACGTGGCGCTTGTTGTTCGCGCCGTCGTCCTCGTGACGCGGCTCGGCGTGGGCGACGGGGCCGGTGAGTCCGGCGGTCACGGCGATGGTGCCGGCCAGGACGATCGGCATGGTCGCGAAGCGGGCGGATCGTTGGCGTCGAGCGTGGTCGTCTGCTGCGGTGTCCACGTGGTGCTCCTGTCTCCGGGTGAGCCGTGCGCACGCGGGCGCGCACTCACAGGTGGCTCCACGCTGGCATGTCGTGAATCGCAAGTCAACCAGAGAGTCGGATGTGATGCGTGTGACGAATGTGACTCGAGTGTGGATTCCGTTCGGCCGTCCCTCTGGCAACATGGGCGTGTGAGTGCCACACCCACGGATGACATGTCCCTTTCCGAACGCTGGCTGACGGTCCCGGACCTCGTCGACCTGCTCGGCGTGAGCCCCGGCCGCGTCCACCGCCTGTTCGAGCAGCGCACCCTGCTGCCCGCGCGCATCGGCGGCGTGCTGCGGGTCCCGAGCGAGTTCCTCGACGAGGGCGAGCCGCTGCCCGAACTGCGCGGCACGCTCGTCGTGCTCGGCGACAACGGGTTCACCGACGACGAGGCGGTCCGCTGGATGCTCGCCGTCGAGGACGCGATCGGCGACTCGCCGATCAACGCGCTGCGCGCCGGCCGCAAGGCCGAGGTGCGCCGCATCGCCCAGTCCCTGCTCTAGCCGCGGCCGCCCCGTCGGGTCCGGCCCGACGTCCTGGTCGCGACCGAGCGACGGACAGGAGGCCCGGTGCCAGCTGGCACCGGGCCTCCTGTCCCTCTGCTGTCGTTTCTACGCGACGCGGCGGCTGACCGTCTCGGCGAGCGACGCGAGCTGCTCCCGCGCCGACGGCGTGAGCGGAGCGGCGTCCAGCGCCGCCTTCGCGCGCTGCACGTGCCGGTCGATCGAGCGCTCCACCGCGGTCACCGCGCCGGACTCGGTCAGGGTCGCCCGGAGCATCTGCACCTGGGCCTCGTCCAGGTCCGGGTCGCCGAGCAGCTCGTCGAGGAGCGCCCGCGAACCACCGGGCAGCGCCTTGCGGGCGGTGGCGATGAGGACGGTGCGCTTGCCCTCCCGGAGGTCGTCACCCGCGGGCTTGCCCGTCACCTCGGGGTCCCCGAACACGCCGAGCATGTCGTCGCGCAGCTGGTAGGCGACGCCGAGGGGCAGACCGAAGGCGCGGAGCCCCTCGAGCTGCGACTCGGACGCGCCGGCGACGAGGGCGCCGATGACGAGCGGTGCCTCGACCGAGTACTTCGCGGACTTGAAGACCACGACGCGCTGCGCACGGAGCAGGTGCTCGCTCTCGTCCACGGTCGGCCACACCGTCTCCTCGTGGATGTCGAGGTACTGCCCGGCGGTCACGTCGAGGCGCATCGCGTGGAACTCCTGGCGGACGATCCGTGCCCTGGCGGGGTCGAGGAGCGCGAGGCCCTCGTCGAAGACCGCGTCGCTCAGGGAGAGCAGTCCGTCGCCGAGGAGCAGAGCGGAGTTCGTGCCGTAGAGGGCACGGTCGCCGACCCAGCCGGAGTCCTGGTGCATCGACTCGAACCGGCGGTGGGCTGCCGGACGCCCGCGGCGGGTGTCCGAGCGGTCCATGATGTCGTCGTGCACGAGGGCGGCGGCGTGGAAGATCTCGAGGGCGGCGGCGACCGTGACGACCGCTTCGGCCGTGGTCTGACGCGACCCCTCCGCGAGGGGGTCGAACGAGCCCGAACGCCCCGCGACGGACTGCCACCCCCAGTAGCAGAACAGGGCCCGGAAGCGCTTGCCGCCGGACAGGAGGTCTCGGGCGAACTCGTCGAACGGAGCCAGGTCCGGACTGATCGCGGCGAGTCGATCGCGCTGCTCGTCGAGCGCCCGATCGATCCGCGCCGAGACGAGGTCCACTAATCGCGTACTCTCAGCCACGATCCCTACCCTAGTGGGTGGCCGAGACATAGAATCGGTCCACCAATCCACGCGTCGATCCCAGGGACAAGAGGGAATCAAGATGCCACTCTCGGAGCAAGAGCAGCGCCTTCTCGAAGAGATGGAGCGCAGCCTCTATCAGAACGACTCCGACTTCGTGGCGCGCGTCACCCGGCGACAGGGGCGTCCGACGTACACGTCGATCACGCTCGGGGTTCTGGGCGCGCTCGCTGGAGTCGCCGTCGTCATCCTCGGGTTGGTCATCCGCCAACCCCTGATCGGAGTCCTCGGCTTCGTCGTGATGCTCGCCGGGGTGCTGTTCGCGCTCCGACCGGGCATGCGCGCGCCGAAGGCGTCCGGGGCACCGCGGGCATCGTCGCCCGGCAAGCCCCGCGGCGCGTCCTCCGGCGGAGGATCGTTCATGGACCGCATGAACGACCGCTGGGACAAACGGAACGACCCGAGCTAGTACGCACCACTCCTGAACGGGGTCGGCCCACACGGGCCGGCCCCGTTCTGCGTGCGCGGGCGGCGGCGCGCCCGGCGCTCCGCCGCTCCGGTCCGCAGGGCTTCTTCGACACGGCACACGTCGATCGACCCGTGCCGTGTCGACTCCTGCGAACGCATCGTGTGCGGGCGCATCGTTCGACAGCGCACGAGTCGATCGACTTCCGCCGTGTCGGATCGTGCGGACGCATGCGTCCGGTCAGCCGTGCGCGCTGCCCGCCGCTCGACACGTGCGCGGCCCTCCGCCACCCCGAGGGCTGCGAAAGTCCTCCACTTTGCTCCACCACACCGCCGCAGCCCCGGATCCGCATGGAACCGGGGCTGTTCTGCGTTCGCCGACCCGCGTCGTGCGCCAGCGAGGGCCCCAAAAGGGGTGTCAGGGGTGATTTCGGGCGCGGATTGCTGGGCTGGTGGAGGGAAGTGGAGTACCGTGGGGCTCATCGACAACCGGTGGAGCTGAGGGGAGGCCCCGACGTGCTGCTCGGTACCCATGCCCCGAAGCTCGACGAGAAGGGTCGCGTGATCCTCCCCGCCAAGTTCCGGGACGAACTGTCCGGGGGTCTCGTGATGACCCGTGGGCAGGAACGGTGCGTGGTCGTCTTCAGTGCCAGGACGTTCGAGGAGATCCACGAACGCGTCCGTCAGGCGCCGATGACCTCGAAGCGCACCAGGGACTACATGCGCCTGTTCCTCTCGGGGGCCAGCGCAGAGCAGCCCGACAAGCAGAACCGCGTGACGATCCCGCAGAACCTCCGTGAGTACGCGGGGCTCGAGCGGGACCTCACGGTCATCGGCAGCGGTGACCGTGCCGAGATCTGGTCGACCCCCGCGTGGGAGGCCTACTACGCCGAAGCCGAAGAGGCATTCGCCGAGAACGACGAGGAGGTGATCCCGGGCATCTTCTGATCCGCGGATCGGGACTCCCAGCCGTCCGCCCTGATGCACCTTCCCCGGTGTCAGGTCGGTATGGATGGGGATCCGGACCCGCGGCTCACGAAGAGCAGGGCTGCACATGGCAGAGGACGAACGCTTCCCACACACCCCCGTCATGCTCGAGCGCATCGTCGACCTCTTCACGCCGACCCTCGAAGGGCCGGGCAAGGTCGTCGTCGACGCGACGCTCGGCATGGGCGGGCACTCGGCGGGGCTGCTCGAGCGGTTCCCGGAGCTGACGCTCATCGGGCTCGACCGCGACACCGACGCGCTCGGCATCGCGGGGGAGCGGCTCGCCCGCTTCGGCGACCGGGTGCACCTGGTGCACACGGTCTACGACGAGATCGACGCGGCACTCGAGGAAGTCGGCGTCACCGAGGTCGACGGCGTGCTGTTCGACCTCGGCGTCTCCTCGCTCCAGCTCGACCGGGCCGAACGCGGCTTCGCCTACAGCCAGGACGCGCCGCTCGACATGCGCATGGACCGGACGCAGGGCATCACCGCGGCCGAGGTCCTCGCGGACTACGACGAGGCCGAACTCCGGCGGATCTTCCAGCGCTACGGCGAGGAGAAGCTCGCCGGCCGGTACGCGAAGGCGATCGTCGAGCGCCGCGCCACCACCCCGTTCACGATGTCGGGCGACCTGGTGCAGGTGCTCCACGACGCGACCCCGGTGGCGATCCAGCGCCAGGGCCACCCCGCCAAGCGGGTGTTCCAGGCGCTCCGCATCGAGGTCAACACCGAGCTGAGCGTCCTCGAGCGGGCGATCCCGGCAGCCCTCGACGCGATCGCGGTCGGCGGCCGGATCGTCGTCGAGTCGTACCAGTCCCTCGAGGACCGCATCGTCAAGCGCGCCCTCGTCAAGCGGACGACCTCGAGCGCACCGGCCGACCTGCCGGTGGAACTGCCCGAGCACGCCCCCACCTTCTCCCTGGTCGTCAAGGGCGCCGAGCTGGCCGACGAGGCCGAACGCGCCGCCAACCCCCGAGCAACACCCGTGCGACTCCGCGCGGCCGAGCGGATCCGGAAGTGACATGAGCACGAACCTCGCACTCGTCGACCCCGTCGTCGCCCCGTCGCGCGCGCCTCGCCCGTCCCGGGAGCAGCAGCGCCCGGAGCTCGTCGAGGTCACGCCGACCCGGGCGCAGCGCCGTGCACGCCCCCGGATCGCCTACGCGATCGTCGCGGTCGCGGCCCTCGGGCTGCTGCTCCTGGCGCAGCTCGGCATCAGCATGGTGCTCAGCCAGGGCGCGTACCAGCTGAACTCCCTGACCGCCGAGCAGACGAAGCTCAGCCGGACGCAGCAGTCCCTGTCCGAGGACCTCCGGGTCCTCGACTCGCCGCAGAACCTGGCCCGCAACGCCCAGGCGCTCGGGATGATCGCGAACTCGACGCCGGTGTACCTCGACCCGAAGACCGGCCGGGTGTACGGCACGCCGACGCCGGCGACCCCGGACGAGGCGACCGGCAACACCGCGAACCAGGTCCCGAACTCGCTGCTCGACGACGTCCCCCTGGTCGCGAAGCAGGGTGACACGACGACGAGCAAGGAGAACGGCGCGACGACGGGCACCACCGACGACGCGACGAAGGACGCCGGCACGAGCACGTCGACCACGGACGACGCTGGGAAGACGAGCGGGTCCAGCGCGTCGGACACGGGTTCCTCGAAGTCCTCCGTAGAGTCCGACCCGAACCAGCTCCAGGCGCCCTCCACCCGGTGACCTGCGGGCCAGAACTGCCCCCAGCACCACCCGGGAAGGACCGCACCGCGTGACGAAGACGATCCGCAACCGACGGCTGAGGTACAGCGTCGTGATCATCGCCGTGATCGCCCTGGTGGCGGTCTTCGTGATCCGCCTGGTCGACATCCAGGTGGTGCAGGCCGCGGCACTCAACGAGGCCGCCACCGCGAAGCGCAGCATCCCGGTGACCCTGTACGGCACACGGGGGTCCATCGTCGACCGGAACGGCACCGAACTCGCCGACAGCGTCACCCGCTACAACATCACCACCGCCCCGCGGCTCGTGAAGGACTTCGAGGGCAAGCTCGGCGGCACCCGCGTCAAGGACGTCACGGTCGACACCGCGCTCACCGCGATCGCGAAGGCATCCGGCGGCGACGCGGCCGCGATGCGCAAGGCCATCGACGCGAACCCGAAGTCCGACTTCGCGTACCTGGTCAAGGGGCTCGACGTGAAGCACTACGAGGCGGTCAAGGCGCTCGAGGTCCCGTGGCTCTACCCGCAGCAGCAGTCGGCGCGGACGTACCCGACCGGCGCGACCACCGGCAACCTGACCGGCTTCATGGGGACCGACGGCGCCCAGGCCGGCCTGGAGTACGCGTACGACAAGTGCCTCGCCGGCACGAACGGCTCCGAGACGTACGAGCGTGGCGAGGACGGCGTCCAGCTGCCCGGCAGCACCGTGACGACGAAGGAGGCCAAGGACGGCGGGACGCTCACGACGACGATCGACAGCGACCTGCAGTACATGGCCGCCCAGGACATCGCCGACGCCGCGCAGCAGCTCGGCGCCGTCTCCGCGACGGCGACGGTGACCAAGGCCAAGACCGGCGAGATCCTCGCGGTCGCGGACTACCCGACGGTGGACCCGAACGACGTCGACGCGACCACGGACAAGGGCGCCTACGGCTCCCGCGCGATCACGGACACGTACGAGCCCGGATCGACGATCAAGGCCGCCATCGCCGCGGCCCTGATCGACCAGGGCAAGGCCACACCGACCACCGGCGTCGTCGTGCCGTACTCGCGGACGTTCCCCTGGGGCGGCACGATCCACGACTCCGAGTTCCACGCGACCGAGAACCTGACGCTGACCGGCATCCTCCGGGACTCCTCGAACGTCGGCATCACCGAGCTCGGCGCCCGGCTGACCGAGCAGCAGCGCTACGACGTGATGAAGAAGTTCGGCCTGTTCCAGCCGGAGTCGGCGATCGACTACCCGGGGCAGCCGGGCATGCAGTACGGCTCCACGCCGGACTGGGACCAGCAGACGGACATCAACTCGATGTTCGGGCAGGGCATCTCGACGACCGCACTGCAGGTCGCGAGCATCTACCAGACCCTCGCGAACGACGGCGTCCGGATCCCGCTGCACTTCGTGAAGGGCTGCACGACGGCCGACGGCACCACGATCGACGCGCCCGACGTGCAGAGCGAGCGCGTCGTGTCCGCGAGTGCCGCCACGCAGGTCACCGACATGCTCCAGAGCGTCGTCACCGGCGGCACCCTGGTCGGCATGAAGCCGATCTCCGGCTACAACATCGCCGCGAAGACCGGTACCGCCGAGGTCGCCGAGGGCTCGAAGGGCTACGGCTCGGAGCGCATCACGTCGGTGGCCGGAATGGCACCCGCCGAGGACCCCCAGTATGTTGTCACGGTGACGTTCACGAAGCCGCAGACCAACAAGTGGTCCAGCGGAGCGGCTCCGGCGTTCCGCACACTCATGTCCCAGGTGCTCGAGAAGTACCGTGTCGCCCCCTCCACGACCGAGGCGAAGACCTACCCGTCGACGTGGTAGACCAAACCGTCCACGTGGTGAGGAAGAAGGAGCACTTGTCCGCACGGATCCCCCCGGTCCTCCGGCCCGAACACCCGACCCCGAGGGCCCTGGCCGAACTGGCGAACGCCTTCGGCCTCTGGGTCGTCGGCTCGCTCGACGGCGTCGAGACGACCGGCGTCACGCTGAGCGCGGCCGAGGTCGCCCCAGGTGACGTCTTCGTCGGCGTGCACGGTGCGAACCGGCACGGCGCGGAGTTCGCCGCGGACGCCGCCGAGCGCGGTGCCGTCGCGGTCCTGACCGACCAGGACGGCGTCGCGCTGGCCGAGCCGTCCGGCCTGCCGGTGCTCGTCGTCGACGACCCCCGCGCGGCGCTCGGCGACGTGTCGGCCTGGGTCTACCGCACGCACCCGGACGAGGCGACCGACCTCCCGCAGCTCTTCGCGGTCACCGGGACCAACGGCAAGACCAGCACGTCCTACATCCTCGAGGGCATCCTCAAGCAGCTCGGCCTGGTCACCGGCCTCAGCTCGACGGCGGAGCGCCACATCGGCTCGCTCAGCGTCACGAGCCGCCTGACCACCCCGGAAGCCTCCGAGATGCACGCACTCCTGGCCCGGATGCGCGAGAGCGAGGTCCGCGCGGTCGCCGTCGAGGTGAGCGCGCAGGCCCTCAGCCGCCACCGTGTCGACGGCATCGTCTTCGACGTCGTCGCGTTCACGAACCTCAGCCACGACCACCTCGACGACTACGCCGACATGGAGGAGTACTTCCAGGCGAAGCTGCCGCTGTTCCAGCCGGAGCACGGCCGCCGCGGCGTCGTCTCGCTCGACTCCGAGTGGGGTCACCGCGTGGTGCAGGACTCCCGGATCCCGGTGACCACCATCACGGTGCACCCCGACGTCGAGGCCGAGTGGCACGTCGACATCGTCGAGGCCCATGCGGCGTACACCGAGTTCCGGCTCACCGGTCCCGAGGGTCGCGAGCTCACCACCCGTGTGCCACTCATCGGCTGGCACATGGCCGCGAACGCCGCCCTGGCGATCGTGATGCTGGTGGAGGGCGGCTTCGAGCTCGGTGCCATCGCGCACGCCCTCGAGAGCAACCACCGTCGGTACCCCGACGAGCAGGACGGCGCGACGGTGTCCGCCATCGAGTGCTACCTCCCCGGCCGTACCGAGCGCGTCTCCGGCGACCGTGGCCCGAGCGTCTACGTCGACTTCGGGCACAGCCCGGACGCGTTCCTCAACACCCTCGCCGCGGTGCGCCAGTTCACGCCGGGCAAGGTCGTGATGCTGTTCGGCGCCGACGGCGACCGCGACAAGACCAAGCGCGGCGACATGGCCCGCGTGGCCGCCGAGGGCTCGGACATCCTCGTCGTCACCGACCACCACCCGCGCTTCGAGGACGCCGCGTCGATCCGGAAGACCCTGGTCGACGCCGCGCGCGAGGCCTTCCCCGAGCACGAGATCCACGAGGTCAGCCCGCCCGAGGCCGCGATCCGCACCGCGGTCGGCCTGGTCGGCGAGGGCGACTCGATCCTCTGGGCGGGCCCCGGCCACCAGGACTACCGCGACATCCAGGGTGTCCGGACGCCGTACTCCGCCCGCGACGAAGCCCGTGCGGCACTCCGCGAGGCCGGTTGGGAGCCGAACGCCGGCCCGGTGGAGGAAGCGCGATGATCGCCCTCACCCTCGCCGAGATCGCCGCCGCGATCGACGGCGAGTTGGTCCGCGGTGCCGCCGAGACGGTCGTGGACGGCTCCGTCGAGACCGACTCCCGCCTGGTCGGCGCCGGCAGCGTCTTCTTCGCCCTGCTCGGCGAGGAGACCGACGGCCACCGCTTCGTGCCCTCCGCCGCCACCGCCGGCGCCGCACTCGTCGTCACCGAGCACGAGACCGAGCTGCCCGACGGCACCGCCACGGCGCAGATCGTCGTCGCGGACGGCTACGCCGCACTCGCCGCCCTGGCCCACGAGGTCGTCGCCCGCGTGCGCGCCTCCAGCGCCGAGCGCACCGCGGCCGACGGCAGCCCGGCACCGCTCCGCGTCGTCGGCATCACCGGCTCGAACGGCAAGACGAGCACGAAGAACATGCTCCGCACGATCCTCGCCGCGCACGGCGAGACCGTCGCGCCGGAAGGCTCTTTCAACAACCACGTCGGCGCCCCGGTCTCGATGCTCCGCATCACGCACGACACCCGCTACCTCGTGGTGGAGATGGGCGCGAGCGGCGTCGGGCACATCGCGAAGCTCGTGCGCATCGCCGAGCCGGACACCGGTGTCGTCCTCAAGGTGGGCCTCGCGCACGCCGGCGAGTTCGGCGGGATCGAGGCGACGCAGCGCGCCAAGTCCGAGATGGTCACCGACCTGCCGGCCAGCGCGACCGCGATCCTCAACGTCGACGACGACCGCGTCGCCGCCATGCGCGGCCTCACGGCCGCCCACGTCGTGGGCTTCGGCACGTCGGACGACGCCGACTACCGCCTGTCCGGTGTGTCCACGGACCGCGACGGCACGCGCTTCACGCTCACCGCGCCTCCCGTCCGGTCGGAAACCGACCACGAGATGCCGGGAGGCTCGGCGCAGGTCGCCGAGACCGTCGACGTCCGCCTCGCCATCCTGGGCGAGCACCACGCGATGAACGCGACGGCCGCGCTGGCCGTCGCCCACCGCTGGGGCGTCCCACTCGCCGACGGCGCCGCCGCGCTCGCGTCCATGACGCGCGCCGAGCGCTGGCGGATGGAGCTGCTCCAGGGCGGCCCCGACGGCGTCACCGTCATCAACGACGCGTACAACGCATCGCCCGACTCGATGTCGGCCGCGCTCCGGACCCTGGCGCAGATCGTGCGTCCGGGGGAGCGGACGATCGCCGTGCTCGGCGAGATGGCCGAGCTCGGGGAGTTCTCCGTCGAGGAGCACGACCGCATCGGCCGGCTCGTCGTCCGTCTCGGCATCGGGCAGCTCGTGGTCGTCGGCCGCGGCGCGATGCCGATCCACCAGGCCGCCACCCTCGAGGGATCGTGGGACGGCGAGTCCGTGTTCATCGAGGACGTCGACGACGCCGTCCACGCTCTGCAGGAGATGGTCCGCCCCGGCGACGTCGTCCTCGTCAAGTCCTCGAAGTCGGCCGGGCTGCGATTCCTCGGCGACCGCCTCGGAGGTGTATCCGAATGATCGCCCTCTTGATCGCCGGCGCCGTGTCGCTGGTGTTCACACTCCTGCTCACGCCGCTCTTCATCCGGCTGTTCCACCGTCTCGGGTGGGGCCAGTTCATCCGTGACGACGGTCCGCAGTCGCACCACACCAAGCGCGGCACCGCGACCATGGGCGGCATCGTCCTGATCCTCGGCACGGTGATCGGCTACTTCGTCGGACACCTCGTCGGCGGGGACTCCATCACGCTGTCCGGTGTGCTCGTGCTCTTCCTGATGGTCGGGCTCGGATTCGTCGGCTTCGTCGACGACTTCCTCAAGGTGCGCCGACAGCGCAGTCTCGGGCTCGGCGGCTGGGCGAAGATCCTCGGGCAGGTCATCGTCGGGGTGATCTTCGCGACCATCGCCCTGGTCGTCCCGACCTCGACGGGCAAACCCCCGGCGTCCACCATGATCTCCGCCATCCGGGACATCCCGTGGCTCGACTTCATGGCGCTCGGCACGGTGATCGGGACGATCCTGTTCCTGGCCTGGATCGTGCTGCTCACGGTGTCGACCTCGAACGGTGTGAACGTCGCCGACGGCCTCGACGGGCTCGCGACCGGGTCGAGCATCCTGGCGATCGGCTCGTACGTGATCATCGGCTTCTGGCAGTCGAACCAGATCTGCGGCGGTGCCCGGCTCGACGCCAGCACCGAACACGCCTGCTACACCGTGACGAACCCGCTCGACCTGGCAGTCGTCGCGGCCGCGGTGTGCGGTGGCCTGATCGGCTTCCTCTGGTACAACACCTCGCCGGCGCAGATCTTCCTCGGCGACACCGGCTCGCTCGGCCTCGGTGGCGCGCTCGCGGGTCTCGCGATCCTCAGCCGCACCGAGCTCCTGCTCGTCCTCATCGGCGGCCTCTTCTTCATCGTCACCGGCTCGGTCATCCTGCAGCGGGCGTACTTCAAGATCACGCACGGCAAGCGCATCTTCCGGATGAGTCCGCTGCACCACCACTTCGAGCTCAAGGGCTGGGCCGAGGTGACCGTGGTCGTGCGGTTCTGGATCATCGCCGGACTGTGCGTCGCCGCCGGTGTCGGACTCTTCTACCTGGAATGGATCGCACGCGTTGGTTGATCGGCTCGCAGGTCTCGACAGCTGGTACTCCGAGGGCTGGAAGGGCCTCGACGTCGCCGTCCTCGGACTCGGCGCGACCGGGTTCTCGGTCGCCGACACCCTGGTCGAACTCGGCAGCACCGTGACCGTGTACTCGACCGACGCCCCGTCGGACAGCGTCGAGCTGCTCGACGTGATCGGTGCCCGGTTCGTGCAGGTCCCGCTCGACACCGTCCCCGTCGCGCTGCAGGACCAGGCACCCGACGTCGTCATCGTCTCGCCCGGCCTGCCGCCGCACAACGCGACCGTGCGGTGGGCCGTGGAGAACAGCACCGTCTGGGGGGACATCGAGCTCGCCTGGCGTGTGCGTGACAAGGTCGTCCGCGGTCCGGTCGCCGCTCCGTGGGTGACCATCACCGGCACCAACGGCAAGACCACCACGACGCAGCTCACGACGGCGATGTACGAGGCCGAGGGGCTCCGTGCCGTGGCCTGCGGCAACATCGGTGTGCCCGTGCTCGACGTCGTCCGTGACCCGGACGGCTTCGACGTGCTCGTGGTCGAGCTCTCCAGCCACCAGCTGCACTACATGGCGGGCTCCGGCGACGGCGCGGTGCTGCCGCTCGCGTCGGCCTGCCTGAACATCGCCGACGACCACCTCGAGTGGCACGGCTCCGCCGCGGCGTACCGGGCCGCGAAGGCCAAGGTCTACGAGCGCACCGTGCTCGCGTGCGTGTACAACGTCACCGACGAGGTCACCCGCGCCATGGTCGAGGACGCCGACGTCGTCGAGGGCTGCCGCGCGGTCGGCTTCACCCCGGGCATCCCCGGCCCGGGTGAGGTCGGGGTCGTCGAGGACGTGCTCTGCGACCGCGCCTTCACCGAGGACCGGCGGAACTCGGCACTCGAGCTCGCGACGCACGCCGACCTGGAGCAGGCCGGCCTCGCGAGCCCGCACATGACGATGAACGTGCTGGCCGCAGCTGCCCTCGCCCGTGCCGGTGCCGTGCGGCCGAGCTCGATCCAGAGCGCGGTGCAGGCCTTCCGTGCCGACCACCACCGCACCGAGCTGGTCGCGACGGGCGTCGACGGCATCGCCTGGGTGGACGACTCGAAGGCCACGAACCCGCACGCGGCGACGGCATCGCTGTCCGCGTTCGAGTCCGTCGTCTGGATCGTCGGCGGCCAGTTCAAGGGCGTCGACATCGACGGCCTCGTCGAGCGCTTCGGGCCGACCGCCCGCGGCGTCGTCGTGATCGGCACCGACCGGACCCCCGTCCTGGAGGCATTCGGGCGACACGCGCCGACGGTGCCGGTGCTGCAGGTCGAAGCATCGGACACTGATCAGGTCATGCCCGAGGCGGTCCGGCATGCCGCTTCGGTCGCGAGACCGGGCGACACGGTCCTCCTCGCCCCGGCTGCCGCGTCGTTCGACCAGTTCGGCTCCTACGCGGACCGGGGCGAGCGCTTCGCGGCGGCGGTCCACGAGCACCTGGGAGGCAACGCCGATGGCGACACCGACGGACCTTCCGACGAACGCCCGTAGCGGGACCGGACGCCCGAGCACGTCCGGACGTCCGAGCGCAGCTGGTCGTCCGAGCGCGGCACAGCAGGCACGTGCGGCGGGCGCCCGACGGACGAACGGTGCGGTCGTCGCCGTGAAGAACGTCTTCGTCGCCGAGTCCAGCACGTTCTACACGATCCTCGGCGTGACGCTGTTCCTGGTCGTGTTCGGCGTCGTGATGGTGCTCTCCTCGTCGAGCGTCGAGCAGTACGCCAAGACCCACGACTTCTTCGGCGCCTTCACCCGCCAGGGCATGTACGCGGTCATCGGTGTCCCGCTGATGCTCATCGCGAGCCGGCTCCCGGTGTCGTTCTGGCGGCGCTGGGCGATGTGGATCGTCGGTGTCGGCCTGGTCGTGCAGGCGCTCGTCGTGCTGACCCCGCTCGGCTACTCGATCCAGGGCAACCGGAACTGGATCCGCGTCGGCTCCTTCACCGCGCAGCCCTCCGAGATCCTCAAGCTCGCGCTCGTGCTCGGCATCGGCGCGATCATGTACAACAAGCGCGGCAAGCTGCACGACTGGAAAGAGGTGTTCGTCCCGGTCGGGCTCGCGAGCCTGCTCTCCATCGGCCTCGTGCTGGTCGGCGGTGACCAGGGCACCGCGATGATCATGATGATCCTGGTGTTCGGCGCACTGTTCGTCGGTGGCGCGCGGCTGCGGCACCTGCTCGTCGGGGTGATCGGCCTGCTCGTGCTCATCCCGTTCGTGACGATGGCCTCGAGCTCCCGGTCCTCCCGCATCAGCGCCTGGCTCTCCGGCTGCACGGACACGAGCCAGTACCAGGACCTCTGCTGGCAGCCGGTCCACGGCATGTGGGCCCTGGCGTCCGGCGGCGTCTTCGGGGTCGGGCTCGGCAACTCCAAGGCGAAGTGGTCGTGGCTGCCCGAGGCGGACAACGACTACATCTTCGCGATCATCGGCGAGGAACTGGGGCTCATCGGCGCGGTCGTCGTGCTCGCGCTCTTCGTCGTGCTGGCGATCGGCATGGTGAAGGTCATCCGGCTCTCGGACGACCCCTTCGTGCGGACGGTGACCGGTGGCGTGCTCGCCTGGGTGATCGGCCAGGCGCTCGTGAACATCGGCGTCGTGCTCGGGCTGCTGCCGGTGCTGGGCGTCCCACTGCCACTCATCTCGGCCGGTGGTTCGGCGCTCATCATGACGTTGGTCGCGATCGGCGTCGTGCTGTCGTTCGCCCGCGAACTCCCCGGCAAGAACTCCCTGCCGACGACGCCGACGACGACGAACGGACAGCTCAGGTGAGCACCTACCTCTTCGCCGGCGGCGGTACCGCCGGTCACGTGAACCCCCTGCTCGCGGTCGCCGACCGGCTGACCGAGCGCTCCCCGGAGGACTCCGTCATCGTCCTCGGCACCGCCGAGGGCCTGGAGTCCCGCCTGGTCCCGATGCGCGGCTACGAGCTCCTGACGATCCCGCGCCTGCCGTTCCCACGGAAGCCGAACGCCGCGGCCCTGCGGTTCCCCGGCGCCTTCTGGCGTGCGGTCAAGCGCACCGAGCAGATCATCCGCGAGCGACAGGTCGACGTCGTCCTCGGCGTCGGCGGCTACGCGTCCGCTCCGGCGTACATCGCGGCGAAGCGCACCGGCACACCGATCGTCGTGCACGAGCAGAACGCCAAGCCGGGCTTGGCGAACCGGCTCGCCGCGTTCCTGACGAAGCACGTCGGCGTCACGTTCTCGAACACCCGGCTCCGTCACTCCCGCGTGGTCGGGATGCCGCTCCGCCGGGAGATCGAGTCGCTCGACCGTCGTGCGAGCCGTGCGGAGGGCCTCGCCGAGTTCGGCCTCGACGCCACGCGTCCGGTGCTGCTCGTCACCGGGGGCTCGTCCGGTGCCCGGAGCATCAACACCACGATCAACCGCTCGGCCGCGACGATCGTCGGCGCCGGGTGGCAGGTCCTGCACGTCGTGGGCGGCAAGTCCGAGATCGGCCCGAGCGACCTCGACGGCTACACCGTGCTGCCGTACTGCGACCGGATGGACCTGGCCTACGCCGCGTCGGACTTCGTGGTCTCGCGCTCCGGGGCGGGCATGGTCTGCGAGCTGACGGCCGTCGGGTTGCCGAGCGTCCTGGTGCCGTACCCTGTCGGCAACGGCGAGCAGCGGCACAACGCCAAGGACGTCGTCGACGCCGGGGGAGCCGTCCTCGTGGCGGACCAGGAATTCGACCAGGACTGGGTGACGTTCCAGTTGCTGGGCCTGCTGCAGGACCGCGCCCGCATCGCGAGCATGGCGGTCCGTGCCGGCAGCGTCGGCCACCGCGACGGGGCCGACCGGATGACCGACCTGGCCCTCGACGCAGCGCGAGAACGCAGCACGAGCGCCAGCAACGGCACCACCGGCACCGACACCAGCACGACCGGCACCAGCACCACCGGCACCACGGAGGAACCATGACCATCAAGCCGGACCTGACCCAGCCGATCCCGGACGACCTCGGCACGGTCCACTTCGTCGGCATCGGCGGTTCCGGCATGAGCGGCATCGCCCGGATGTTCCTCGCCGCCGGCCACACCGTCACCGGCAGCGACTCCCGCGAGACCGCGACGACCGGCCGGATGCGCGAGCTCGGCGCCGAGGTGCACATCGGCCACGACGCGAGCAACGTCGGCGCCGCGGACACGATCGTCGTCACGAGCGCCCTGTGGCCCGACAACCCCGAGCTCCTCGAGGCCCAGCGCCGCGGGCTGCCGGTCCTGCACCGCTCACAGGCCCTCGCCGCGCTGATCGCGGAGCACCGCCTGGTCGCGGTCGCCGGTGCGCACGGCAAGACCACCTCGACCGGCATGATCGTCACCGCAATGGTCGAGCTCGGCCTCGACCCGAGCTTCGTCAACGGCGGCGTGATCCAGTCACTCGGCACCAGCTCGGCGCCGGGCAAGAGTGAACTCTTCGTCGTCGAGGCCGACGAGTCCGACGGATCCTTCCTGCTCTACGACGTCGCCGTCGCGCTCATCACGAACGTCGACGCCGACCACCTCGACCACTACGGCAGCGAGGACGCCTTCATCGACGCGTTCGTCGAGTTCGCCGCGAAGGCCAGCGAACGCGTGGTCGTGTCGAGCGACGACGCCGGTGCCAAGCGCGTCACCGCGGGTGTCCGGGCGCTGGAGCACGCCCCGGAGATCGTCACCTTCGGCGAGGCCGTCGACGCCGACGTCCGCATCGAGGGCATCATCGAGTCCGCCGGCGTCGAGGTCGACTTCCGCGCGGCCGGCGAGTCGCACCACATCACGCTGCGGGTCCCCGGCCGGCACAACGCGATCAACGCCGTCGGCGCCTTCGCGGTCCTCACCGGGCTCGGCGTCGCACCGGCCGACGCGATCCGCGGCATCGAGGCCTTCGGCGGCACCGAGCGCCGCTTCGAGCTGCACGGCGTCGAGCGCGGCGTGTCGGTCTACGACGACTACGCCCACCACCCGACCGAGGTCGCGGCCGCACTGAAGGCAGCGCGGAACGTCGTCGGCGACGGCCGGATCATCGCGATCCACCAGCCGCACCTGTACTCGCGCACCCGGATGATGGCCGGCGACTTCGCCAAGGTCTACGAGGACCTCGCCGACCACACCGTCGTGCTCGACGTCTACGGCGCGCGCGAGGACCCGGAGCCCGGCGTCACCGGCGCCCTCGTCCAGGAACGCTTCGCCGACCAGTCGCACGTCGACTACCTGCCGGACTGGGCCGACGCCTCCGCCCGCGCGGCAGCGGTCGCCCGCGACGGCGACATCATCATGACCCTCAGCTGCGGCGACGTGTACCGGATCATCCCGCAGGTGCTCGCCGCACTGCAGACCGACGGGGCAACGTCCCGGTGAAGCGCCCAGAGGGCTTCGACGAGCGACCGGCCCAGCCGGCCGCTCCGGTCGAGGACGACCGCGCACCGCGAGAGCGACGTGCACCGCGACTCCCGCGGCTGCCGTTCGGTCGCGGGGCCGGCTCGGACGACGGCCGGGAGGCCCGGGTCGCCCCCGACGTGCCCGCTGCGGTCCCGGAGACGGCCGCGCCCGAGCCCTCCCGTCCCGCGGGTGGTCTGCCGGACCTCCCCGACGTCAGCGAGACCGGACCCGTCCGGACCGACCACGGCACCGGGGCCGACCACGACGCGGCCGCGACCGACGTCGTCGACCTGCACCCGGCCTCCCGTTCGGAGCAGACCGACGGACACGACGCGCCCATCGGTGCCGGGGTCCGCGCTGCCGAGACCGCGCGCGACGCGCGTGTCGCTCGGAAGCGTCGCAAGCTCCTCGAGCGTGCCGAGGTCCGGCGGTTCACCCGCCGCTCCCGGCACCGGCGCGCCGCCTGGGTGACCGCCGGCGGCGTGGTCGTCGTGCTCGGCGTGTCGATCCTGGTGGCGGTGTACTCGCCGCTGATGGCACTCCGGACGATCGAGATCAAGGGCACGAGCCGGGTCGACGACGCCGCGCTCCGCCAGGCCCTGTCCGAGCAGATCGGGACGCCGCTCGCGCGCCTCGACTTCGGTGCGATCAAGAAGGACATCGCCGGCTTCCCGCTCATCGAGAGCTACGTGACCGAGGAAGAGCCGCCGAACACGCTCGTCGTGACGGTCACCGAGCGGACGCCCGTCGTCGCGGTGAAGACCGGCAAGACCTTCGACCTGGTCGACCCCGCGGGGATCGTCGTGCAGTCGGCGCCGAAGCAGCCCGACACGATGCCGCTCGCCGACATCGGGTCCGCGAAGCTCGGGTCCTCGGTGTTCCGCACGATGACCGAGGTGGTGCTGGCGCTGCCCTCGACCGTGCGGGCGCAGGTGTCCGGCGTGTCCGCGTCGACGGCGGACGACGTGACGCTCACCATGAAGGACGGTTCCCGGGTCGTGTGGGGGAGCCCGGACGACTCGGACGCGAAGGCGGCGCTCCTCGACGCCCTCGTGAAGGACCACGCGTCCCGCGACCCGAAGACGGCCGTGGAGTACGACGTGTCCGCCCCGGACAACGGCATCATCCGCGCCCAGTCCTGAGCCGCGGCGCCCCGGGATTGCCGAGGCGGCCCGGTGTTGCCGAGGCGGCCCGATGTCGCCGGGGCGCCCCGATGTTGCCGAGGCGCCGCAGTATTCGGCGGCGTCTCGAGCCGACCGAGGCGTGTCGGGGTCGTCGGGGCGCCACCGGCCCGAGCTGGCGGCCCCGACCGCCGGGGCGCCCACATGTCGCGGAGGCGCCGCAGCGTTGCCGAGGCGCCGCAGTTTTTGGCGGCGTCTCGAGCCGACCGAGGCGTGTCGGGGCCACCGAGGCGCCACCGGCCCGAGCTGGCCGCCCCGACCGCCGAGGCGCCCCCATGTCGCCGAGGCGCCGCCCCCTCGCCGAGGCGCCGCAGGATTCGGTGGTGTCTCGGGCCGACCGGGGCGTGTCGGGTTTGCCGGGGCGCCACCGGCCCGACCTGCCGGCCCCGACTGTCGCCGCACGAGGGAGAATTGCGGGACGGTATCGCGACACGCGGCGTGGCGGGGCGACACCGCGGCGAGCACCCCCGTAGCGTCGATGCAAGCACCACACCTAGCAGCAAAGACCCTGAACTTCAAGTAAAGGTTGAGGGTTCAACCGGAGGCCGGACTGACGTGACCACGAACCACAACTACCTCGCCGTCATCAAGGTCGTCGGTGTCGGCGGCGGCGGTGTCAACGCCGTCAACCGCATGATCGAGCTGGGCCTCCGTGGGGTCGAGTTCATCGCGATCAACACCGACGCGCAGGCACTGCTGCTGAGCGACGCCGACGTCAAGCTCGACGTCGGCCGCGAGATCACCCGCGGCCTCGGCGCCGGCGCGGACCCCGAGGTCGGCCGTCGTGCCGCCGAGGACCACGCCGAGGAGATCGAAGAGGCACTCGCGGGCGCCGACATGGTCTTCGTCACCGCCGGCGAGGGCGGCGGGACCGGCACGGGTGGTGCGCCCGTGGTCGCCCGCATTGCGAAGTCGATCGGCGCGCTCACCATCGGTGTCGTCACGAAGCCGTTCAGCTTCGAGGGCAAGCGTCGTCAGTCGCAGGCCGAGAACGGTGTCGCCGGGCTCAAGGACGAGGTCGACACGCTCATCGTCGTGCCGAACGACCGCCTGCTCGAGATCTCCGACCGCGGCATCTCCATGGTCGAGGCCTTCGCGACCGCCGACCAGGTCCTGCTCGCCGGCGTCCAGGGCATCACCGACCTGATCACGACCCCGGGTCTGATCAACCTCGACTTCGCGGACGTCAAGTCCGTCATGCAGGGCGCCGGTTCGGCGCTCATGGGCATCGGCTCCTCGCGCGGTGCCGACCGCGCGATCAAGGCTGCGGAGCTCGCCGTCGCGTCGCCGCTGCTCGAGGCCTCGATCGACGGTGCGCACGGCGTGCTGCTGTCGATCCAGGGTGGTTCGAACCTCGGCATCTTCGAGATCAACGACGCGGCCCGCCTGGTGCAGGAAGCCGTCCACCCCGAGGCGAACATCATCTTCGGTGCGGTCATCGACGACACGCTCGGCGACGAGGTCCGCGTGACCGTCATCGCCGCCGGCTTCGACGGCGGCGAGCCCTCGTCGCAGGTCAAGGAGCGTCGCGCGAGCTGGGTCGACCCGGAGGCCGGTGCGACCGTCCCCGTGGCGGGTGCCGGCTCCACGGCGATCGAGGACTCGACGAACTCCTCGCCGTCCTGGGCGTCCTCGGAGCACGAGCCGCCGGCGCAGCGCGCCGCCGACCCGGCGTTCGACGGCGACGACGACGAGCTCGACGTCCCCGACTTCCTGAAGTAACGCGACGTGACGGACGGCTCCACGAGCCTCCAGGCCCGGTTGTCCGCGGTCCGTGACGGCATCGCCGACGCGGCCAGGGCAGCCGGTCGCGCACCCGACGAGCTCACGCTCGTCGTCGTGACGAAGTACCACCCGGCTTCCCTGGTGCGCGACCTCGCCGCGCTCGGCGTGACGGACGTGGGGGAGAACCGCCACCAGGAGGCCCAGGCCAAGGCGGCGGAGCTCGCCGACCTGGGGCTGACGTGGCACTTCGTCGGGCAGCTGCAGTCGAAGAAGGCCCGACAGGTCCGCCGGTACGCGCACGTCGTGCAGTCGCTCGACCGCGGTTCCGTCGTGGACGCGTTCGCGCCGACCGAGCAGGACCCCCGTCCGCCAGTGATCGACGGGTTCGTGCAGGTCAACCTGACCGACGACCCCGGTCGCGGTGGGGTGCACCCGGACGACGTCGACGCGATGGTGGAACGGATCGCGGCGACCGGCACGATCGCCCTGCGTGGCGTGATGGCGGTCGCGCCCCTCGACGAGGAGCCCCGCCCGGCGTTCGCCCGGCTCCGCGGGATCTCCGAGCGGGTGCGGCTGATCGTGCCCACGGCGACCGACATCTCGGCGGGCATGAGCGGCGACTACGCCGAGGCGATCGCGGAGGGCGCGACACACCTGCGGATCGGGACGGCAATCACCGGAAACCGGCCGGTCGCACCCTAGCCTCGAACCAGCACATCCCGAGCAGCAGGGCACCCACGTGCACGCACATCCTGGAGGAACCATGGCCGGTCCGTTGAAGAAGACGATGGTCTACCTCGGCCTCGCCGACGAGGAACTCGAGTACGAGGACGAGCAGCCGCAGCAGCAGGCTCGCGCACAGCAGCCGCAGCAGCACCAGCAGGCCTCGTCCGCTGCGACCCAGCACGATGCACCCGCACCGGCCGCCGCGACGCCCGCCCCGGCGGCTCCGGCGCAAGCAGCCCCCGAGGCCAAGGCCCCGCACACCCACCAGCGCGGCGCCCAGGTCACCCCGCTCCGCCGCTCGCACACGACCGCACAGAAGGCGACCCCGGTCCAGGAAATGAACGAGATCCTCACCGTCCACCCGCGCGAGTACAAGGACGCCCAGTCCATCGCCGAGAGCTTCCGCGACGGCATCCCCGTCATCATCAACCTCTCGCAGATGACCGAGACCGACGCGCGTCGCATGATCGACTTCGCGAGCGGCCTGTCCCTGGGGCTCTACGGCAAGATCGAGCGCGTCACCAACAAGGTGTTCCTGCTCTCCCCGGCGCACGTCGCAGTGAGCGGTGAGGCGCCCGAGGTAGAGTCCGACATCGAGGCGTCCTTCTTCGCCCAGTCCTGAGTCGACGCGTCCCGTGGTCCCCTGACCGCGGTGCGCCGCCCAGGCCCACCCGCCCTGTGCGCGGTGTCACCACGGCACCGTGCACCCGAGACGAGCGAGCCGCACCGTGTCCGTGATCTTCACGATCCTGTACTTCCTCCTCCTGCTGTACTTCTTCGTGCTCTGGGGGCGGTTCGCGCTCGACATGGTGCAGGCGTTCAACCGCTCGTGGCGTCCCCGCGGCGGCATGCTCGTCGTCGCCGAGGTGGTCTACACCACGACCGACCCGCCCATCCGCGCCGTGCGCCGCGCGCTCCCGCCGCTCCGGATGGGCGCCGTGGCGCTCGACTTCGGGTGGTCGATCGTGATGCTCGTCGTCATCATCCTGATGAGCATCGTCCGGGTCATCTCCGTCGCGGTCTGACCCACCCGCACCCGATCCGGCTGGCCGCGACACGCGCCACGCCCGGACACGATCACGGATCGAGCCCGGCGTCGGTGTACGGTGGTCGGGATCGATGCCCGCTCCGGCGGCGCATCCGCACCGGAAGTCGTGCCTGGTACATTCAGGCCCAACGTTTCGGTTCCACACGTTCAGCAGTTCTATTGAGGTGACGGCAATGGCTTTGACGCCGGAAGACGTAGTCAACAAGCGGTTCCAGCCGACCAAGTTCCGCGAGGGCTACGACCAGGACGAGGTCGACGACTTCCTCGACGAGGTCGTGGTCGAGCTGCGCCGTCTGACCCAGGAGAACGAGGAGCTCCGCCAGCGCCTGCAGGCCGCCGAATCGGCGCCCAAGCCGGCCGCTGCCGCGGAAGCCGCCCCCGCTCCGACCCCCGAGCCCGAGCCGGAGCCGGCCTCCGTCGCCGCCGCTCCCGAGCCCGCGCCGGTCGCAGCCGCTGCCCCGACCACCACGGTCCCGGCGGACGAGGACACCGAGGGCACCACGAACCTCCTCACGCTCGCACGTCGCCTCCACGAGGAGCACGTGCGTGACGGCATCGAGAAGCGCGACGCGCTCATCGCCGAGGGCCAGGCCCAGGCGGCGCGTCTCGTCTCCGAGGCCGAGAGCAAGCAGCGCCAGATCATCGCCGACACCGAGAACACGAACCGTCAGCGTGTCGCGGTGCTCGAGCAGGAGCAGCGCCAGCTCGAGGGCAAGATCGACGAGCTCCGCACGTTCGAGCGCGACTACCGCGCCCAGCTGAAGAGCTACATCCAGGGCCAGCTCAACGAGCTCGACACCTCGTCGGGCACCGAGCAGTCCGGCCTCACCCCCGCGCCGGCGTCGGCGCAGGGCTTCGGCAACTGACGTTGTCCCAGCAAGACCAACGAGCGAAGGTCAGTGTCCGCGCGATCGCGGCACTGGCCTTCGCCGCTGTCGTGGTGGTGGCGGCCGACCAGGTCGTGAAGGCGCTGGTCGTCGCGAACCTGCCGTACGGACAGGTCGTCCCCGTCCTCGGCGGGGCCCTGCAGTTCCTCTACGTGCGGAACCCCGGCGCCGCCTTCTCCTTCGCGGTCAACATGACGTGGGTGTTCTCGATCGTGTCCGCCGCGGTCGTCGTCGCGATCATCGTCTTCGCGCGTCGCATCCGGTCCATGTGGTGGGCGATCGTCCTCGGCATGCTGCTCGGCGGGGCGCTCGGCAACCTGAGCGACCGGCTCTTCCGTGAGCCCGGCTTCGGCCAGGGGCACGTCGTCGACTTCATCTCGACGCCGTGGATGATGCCGGCGATCTACAACATCGCGGACTCGTTCATCTGCGTCAGCATGGTCGTCTTCGTGCTGCTGGTCGTCTTCGGGGTCAACCTCGACGGCACCAGGACGGTCTCGTCGAAGAGCAAGGGCAAGGACGGCCAGGAGGCCCGGGTCGAGCCCGGCACGGACGCTGCGGTGAGCCCGTCGGTCGCGTCCGCGGACGTCGCGGACTCGACTCCTCGCTCGACGTCCCAGCGCGATTCGCTGGGGCACGACGCCACGTGACCGAGTCGCGTTCCCTGCCCGTCCCCGACGGGCTCGCCGGTGAGCGTGTCGACGCCGCCATCGCGAAGCTCCTCGGGTTCAGCCGGTCCTTCGCGGCCGACGTCGTCGCCGCCGGGGGCGTCCGCGTCGACGGTGCGGTGGTGGACAAGTCCGACCGCCTGCACGCCGACTCCTGGCTCGAGGTCGAGTGGACCCCGAAGGAAGCGCCGCGGATCGTGCCCGCCGTCGTCCCCGGGATGACGATCGTGCACGACGACGACGACATCGTCGTGGTCGACAAGCCCGTCGGTGTCGCCGCGCACCCGTCGCCCGGGTGGGACGGCCCGACCGTGCCCGGTGGCCTCGCGGCCGCGGGGTTCACGATCGCGACCTCCGGGGCCGCCGAACGCGCGGGGATCGTGCACCGGCTCGACGTCGGGACCTCGGGGCTGATGGTCGTCGCGAAGACCGAGCTGGCGTACACGAGCCTGAAGCGGGCGTTCAAGGAACGAACGGTCGAGAAGGTCTACCACGCCCTGGCGCAGGGGCACCCGGATCCGACGTCGGGCACCGTCGACGCGCCCATCGGCCGGCACCCATCGAGCGACTGGAAGTTCGCGGTCACCTCGGACGGCAAGCCGAGCGTCACGCACTACGAGACGCTCGAGGCCTTCCGGGCGGCGACCCTGCTCGAGGTGCACCTGGCGACCGGACGCACGCACCAGATCCGGGTGCACATGGCCGCGACCCGGCACCCGCTCGTCGGGGACACGATGTACGGGGCGGACCCGGTGCTCGCTGCCGAGCTCGGGCTGACGCGGCAGTGGCTCGACGCGGTGCGGCTCGGGTTCGCGCACCCGCGCACCGGGGAGTGGGTCGAGTTCCAGGCCGAGTACCCGGAGGACCTCCGGCTCGCGCTCGAGAAGATCCGGGGCGCGTCGGCCTGACGCGGTGCCGGGCGGCCGACGCTGCCCGCGCCCCGGCGCCGGCTCACCCGACCGCGCCCCGGCGCCGGCTCACTTGACCGCGCTGGCCGTCGGCTGCCGCACCGGTGTCGGCGCGGACGGTGCGGTGTCGCCGCCGGCCGCCTGACGACCGGGCAGCAGCAGCGCCAGCACCGTCGCGAAGCCGGTGATGCCGATCGCCCACCAGAACGCCTGCTGGAACGCCCCCGCCGCGTCGCCGCCGGCGGCCGCGCTCGCGAGGACCACGGCGAGGACCGCGGTGCCGAACGCCCCGCCGAGTTGCTGAGCGAGCCGGGTGATGGTACTCGCGTGCGGCATGTCCGGGCGGTCGAGCCCGACGAAGCCCACCGACATGATCGGGATCATCACGGCACCGAGGCCGAGTCCGCGGACGACCAGCACGAGCGCGATCCACCAATGGT
This sequence comes from Curtobacterium sp. NPDC090223, assembly GCF_044746585.1. NCBI lineage: Bacteria > Bacillati > Actinomycetota > Actinomycetes > Micrococcales > Microbacteriaceae > Curtobacterium > Curtobacterium sp. NPDC090223. The sequence continues at coordinate 157,033 of NZ_JBIVCN010000001.1, forward strand.
TCGTGTCGCCGTCCGCGACGGCGAAGGGGATCGTGGCGACGAGGACGACCGCGAACCCGACGACCGCGACGACCCGTGCGCCGATCCGGTCGGTCAGACGGCCGGCGAGCGAGCGGCTGAGCAGCGAGCCGACGCCCTGCGGGATGAGCAGCAGTCCGGCGCCGAGGGCGTCCGTGCCGCGGAGCTCCTGGAAGGACAGGGGCAGGAGCAGCATGCCGCCGTAGAGGGCGGCGCCCATCAGGAACATCAGGGTCGCGGCTGCGGCGAGGGGCCGGTGTCGGAGCAGCGCCAGGTCGACGAGCGCCGCGCTCCGCCGTCGGGTCGCCCAGAGCACGAACGCGACCATGAGCACGACCCCGGCGCCGAGGGGAGCCCAGACGTCGAACCGCGCGAAGCCGTCCGTCCGGCTGGCGTTGCTCAGACCGAAGAGGACGCCGACCACGGCGGGGGAGAGCAGCACCAGGCCGACGACGTCGAGCCGGGCGGTGCCGACCGGACCGTCCGCGGGCATGAACAGCCGTGCCAGGACGAGTCCGGCGACCGCGAACGGCACGTTCACCCAGAACAGCCACTGCCAGTCGGCGGCGCCGAGGATCAGTCCGCCGATCACCGGCCCGAGGATCGGCCCGAGTGCCGTGGGCAGCGAGGCGACCGACATGAGCTTGCCGATGTTCCGTCCACCTGCCGCCTGCATCAGCAGCGTGGTCAGGAGCGGCATCATCGCGCCGCCACCGATGCCCTGCGCGACCCGGAACGCGATCAGGCTCGTGGCGTCCCACGCGAGCGAGCACAGGACGCTGCCGACGAGGAACACCACCAGTGCGGCCATCCAGAGCCGGCGTCCGCCGATGCGGTTCTGCAGCCACCCGACGATCGGGACGGTGACCCCCATCGCCAGCAGGTAGCCGGTGCTCACCCACTGGATGGTGTCGACGCTCGTGTGCAGGTCGCGACTCAGGGTGTGCAGCGCGACGCTGACGATCGTCGAGTCGAACAGCGGTGCCATCGCGCCGACGATCAGCGCGACGGCCAGTCTGGTCAGGTTCTTGTCCATGGTGGAGATACGCTCCCGTTTCTTGTTGGCGTCACCGTACTGCGGCGCGTTAAGATACGCAAGTGGATCTTGCGAAGACCAGGCGGCGCGGCGCGGAACTCGAGTCGGCACTGCTCGACGCCGCGTGGCAGGAGCTCGAGCGGAACGGGTACGCGTCGCTGACCTACGAGGCGGTCGCCGCCCGCGCGGAGACCTCGAAGCCCGTGCTCTACCGCCGCTGGCCCACGAAGGTCGACCTCGTCCTGGCGGCGCTCCAGCACGCCGGGCTCTTCGAGCGCCGAGCCGTGCCGGACACCGGGACCCTGCGGGGCGACATGCTCGCGGCGCTCCGGGACTTCAACGAGTCGCGGTCCGGGTTCATCACCGTGATCAGCCTCTACCTGTCGAGCATCAACGCGGACACCGGACTGTCACCGGCCGACCTCCGTGCACGCCTGCTCGGCGACCGGTCGAGCGTCGGCCGGGTCTTCCTCGAGCGCGCCGTCGCGCGGGGCGAGGTCCCCGCCCGGGACTGGCCGGAGGGCCTGACCACGCTGCCGTCCGACCTGATGCGGCACGACCTCGTGATGACGCTCAAGCGCGTGCCGGACGACCGGGTGCTGGAGATCGTCGACGACATCTGGTTGCCGCTGGTGCGGTGAGGGAGCGGCGCGGCGTGTCTGTCCGCGGTCGCGGTTAGGCTGTTCGAGTCCCGCAGCAGCTCGTACGAACCGGAGGTTCCGTGGCGGATTCCGACTCCTTCGTCCACCTGCACGTGCACAGCGAGTACTCGATGCTCGACGGCGCGGCCAGGCTCAACGACCTCGTGGCGGAGACCGCCGCGCAGGGCATGCCGGCCGTGGCGGTGACGGACCACGGCAACATGTTCGGCGCGTTCGAGTTCTGGAAGGCCGCCAAGGCCGGCGGCGTCAAGCCGATCATCGGCACAGAGGCCTACATCACGCCGGGGACCCACCGTTCCGACAAGACCCGTGTGCGCTGGGGCGACGGCGGCGGCGACGACGTCTCCGGTGCGGGGTCGTACACGCACATGACGATGTTCGCCGAGAACACCGCGGGCATGCACAACCTGTTCCGGCTCTCGTCGAAGGCCTCGCTCGAGGGCTACTACTTCAAGCCCCGCATGGACCGGGAGCTCCTCAGCGAGTACCACGACGGCATCATCGCGACGACGGGCTGCCCCTCGGGAGAGGTCCAGACGCGCCTGCGCCTCGGCCAGTACGACGAGGCGATCAAGGCCGCGGCGGACTTCCGTGACATCTTCGGCAAGGAGAACTACTTCGCCGAGATCATGGACCACGGCCTCGAGATCGAGCGCCGGATCATGACGGACCTGATCCGCCTCGCGAAGGACCTCGGCCTGCCGCTCGTCGGCACCAACGACCTGCACTACACGCACTCCCACGACGCCAAGTCGCACGCCGCACTGCTCTGCGTGCAGTCCGGCTCCACGCTGAACGACCCGAACCGCTTCAAGTTCGACGCCGACGAGTTCTACCTGAAGACCCCGCAGCAGATGCGCCACGTCTTCCGGGACAACCTCGAAGCGTGCGACAACACCCTGCTCATCGCCGAGCGGTGCAACGTCGAGTTCGACACCGCGGCGAACTACATGCCGAAGTTCCCGGTGCCCGAGGGCGAGACCGAGCACTCCTGGTTCGAGAAAGAGGTCGCGAAGGGGCTCGAGTACCGGTACCCGGGCGGCATCCCGGCAGAGGTCCAGGAGCGCGCCGACTACGAGGTCGGCATCATCAACCAGATGAACTTCCCGGGGTACTTCCTGGTGGTCGCCGACTTCATCAACTGGTCCAAGGACAACGGCATCCGCGTCGGCCCCGGTCGTGGTTCCGGTGCCGGCTCGATGGTGGCGTACGCGATGCGCATCACCGACCTCGACCCGATCCGGCACGGCCTGATCTTCGAGCGCTTCCTCAACCCGGACCGCGTCTCGATGCCCGACTTCGACGTCGACTTCGACGACCGGCGCCGCGGTGAGGCGATCAAGTACGTCACCGAGAAGTACGGGTCGGAGCGCGTGGCGCAGATCGTCACGTACGGCACGATCAAGGCGAAGCAGGCGCTCAAGGACTCCTCGCGCGTCCTCGGCTTCCCGTTCGGCATGGGCGAGAAGCTCACGAAGGCGATGCCGCCGCCCGTGATGGGCAAGGACATCCCGCTCACCGGGATCTTCGACAAGGAGCACCCGCGCTTCAAGGAGGCCGTCGACGTCCGCACCGTGGTCGAGACCGACCCCGAGGCCAAGACGGTGTTCGACACCGCCCTCGGACTCGAGGGCCTGAAGCGGCAGTGGGGCGTGCACGCCGCCGGCGTGATCATGTCCAGCGACCCGCTGATCGACATCATCCCGATCATGAAGCGGGAGCAGGACGGCCAGATCGTCACGCAGTTCGACTACCCCGCGTCGGAGTCGCTCGGCCTGATCAAGATGGACTTCCTGGGGCTCCGCAACCTCACGATCATCAGTGACGCCCTCGACAACATCAAGAGCAACCGCGGCATCGAGCTCGACCTCGAGACGATGGGCTTGGAGGACCCCGAGGCCTACGCGCTCCTGCAGCGCGGCGACACCCTCGGCGTGTTCCAGCTCGACGGCGGCCCGATGCGCGGCCTGCTGCGCCTGATGAAGCCGGACAACTTCGAGGACATCTCCGCGCTCATCGCCCTGTACCGTCCGGGCCCCATGGGTGCGAACTCGCACACGAACTACGCGCTCCGCAAGAACGGCGAGCAGGCGATCACACCGATCCACCCGGAGCTCGAAGAGCCCCTCAAGGACATCATCGGCACGACCTACGGCCTGATCATCTACCAGGAGCAGGTCATGGCCATCGCGCAGAAGGTGGCCGGGTTCTCGCTCGGTCAGGCGGACATCCTCCGTCGCGCGATGGGCAAGAAGAAGAAGTCGGAGCTGGACAAGCAGTACGCCGGCTTCGAGAAGGGCATGCTCGACAACGGCTACTCGGCCGCTGCGATCAAGACCCTGTGGGACATCCTGCTGCCGTTCTCCGACTACGCGTTCAACAAGGCGCACTCCGCCGCGTACGGCGTGGTCTCGTTCTGGACGGCGTACCTCAAGGCGCACTACCCGGCCGAGTACATGGCGGCGCTGCTGACCTCCGTCGGTGACGCCCGGGACAAGCTCGCGCTGTACCTCAACGAGTGCCGCCGGATGGGCATCAAGGTGATGCCGCCGGACGTCAACGAGTCGATCGGCTTCTTCGCCGCCGTCGGGGACGACATCCGCTTCGGCATGGGCGCCATCCGGAACGTCGGCTTCAACGTCGTCGACGACATCGTCAAGGCCCGCACCGAGAAGGGCGCGTTCGAGTCCTTCCACGACTTCCTCCGGAAGATCCCGATCTCCTCCGCCAACAAGCGGACCGTGGAGTCGCTCATCAAGGCGGGCGCCTTCGACGAGTTCGGTGACAGCCGGCGTGCGCTCGTGGAGATCCACGAGGGCGCGGTCGAAGCCGCGGTGAAGGTCAAGCGCGACGAGGTCCACGGCAACGTCGGCTTCGACTTCGACTCCCTGTTCGCCGAGGTCGCCGAGGAACAGCCGTCGCTGGCGGTCGTCTCGCAGGTGCCGGAGCGTCCGGAGTGGTCCAAGCGCGACAAGCTGGCGTTCGAGCGCGACATGCTCGGGCTCTACGTCTCCGACCACCCGCTCGCCGGGCTCGAGATCGAACTCGCGAAGCACCAGTCGATCACCATCGCCGACCTCATCGGTGCCGACGACTCGGTCGAGGGCGAGACCGTCACGGTCGCCGGCCTGCTGACGAGCGTGCAGCACCGTGTCGCGAAGACGTCGGGCAACCCGTACGGCATCGTCCAGATCGAGGACTTCGGCGGCGAGATCGGCGTGATGTTCCTCGGCAAGACGTACCAGGAGTTCGGGCCGTCGCTCGTGGCGGACTCGATCGTGGTGCTCCGCGGCCGGGTCAACGTCCGCGACGACGGCAAGGCGCTGCACGCGGTGAGCATGTTCCAGCCGGCACTCGGCGACGTGATGGGCTCCGGTCCGCTCACGCTCTCGGTGCCGGAACGGCAGGCCACCACCGAGACCGTGACCGAGCTGGCCGCGGTGCTCGGCCGGCACACGGGGGACACCGAGGTGCGGCTCCGGCTGCTCAAGGACGACGTGGCCCGCACGTTCGAGCTGCCGTTCCCGGTGAACCTGACGCCCGACCTGTTCGGCGAGCTGAAGAGCCTGCTCGGCCCGCGCTGCCTGGTGTAGCGACCGCCTCCGGAGATGACCGACCCCGACGGCCCGGACGCCGCCACACTGGCGGCGTTCGGCGTCGCCGGGCTGCCGCTCGCGCGGCTGTCCGGCGGCCGCGGACGCACCTGGCTCGCCGGGGACGTGGTGCTGCGGCCGCACGACGGCGCCGTGGTGACCGACTGGCGTGCCGAGGTCCTCGCGTCACTGGAACACACGTCGGCGTTCCGGACGCCCCGGCCCCTCACGACCATCGACGGCAGCTGGCGCTCCGGCTCCTGGGAGGCCTGGCAGTGGCTGCCCGGCCACGCCGACGAGACCCGGGTCGCCGACGTCATCCGCGCCGGCACCGCCTTCCACCGGGCGATCGCCCACCTCGACCGTCCGGCCTTCCTCGACGACGAGGACGACGACGACGGCTGGAGCCGGGCCGACCGGATGGCCTGGGGAGAGGCCGAGCTCCCGCAGGACCCGACCCTCGACCGGCTCGCCACGGCGTTCCGCCCCGTCGGCGCACCCGCACAGCTCGTCCACGGCGACCTGCTCGGCAACGTGCTGTTCGCCGACGGGCAGCCGCCCACCGTCATCGACTGGCCGCCGTACTGGCGTCCCGCCGGGTTCGGTACGGCCGTCGCCGCGGTCGACGCCGTGTGCTGGCACGGCGTCCCGGTCACGGCGCTCGGTGCGCTCGGGGACGGCACCGCCGACTGGCGGCAGCTGCTCGTCCGCGCGTTGACGTTCCGGATCGCCACCCTGCACCTGCACGGCGCGTGGGACGCGACGAGCGTCGCGACGCACCGTCCGGTGGTCGACGCGCTGGTCTGACGGACAGGAGGCCCGGTGCGGGCCCGGCACGAGCCTCCCGTCCGGTGCTGGCTCACCCGATGGCGGCCCCGAACCCACGAGACGCCGCCGAAGCGGCGAGACGCCGCCGGATCCGGCGGCGTCTCGCCGCATTGCAGGCGTCTTCGCCTGATCACGCGCTCCTCAGCGACGTGACGGGCCTGCTGCACTCGCTCGGAGTCGCTCGGTGACGAGGAGCTTCGCCGACCACCGGTCCGGCCATCCCGCGGCCACCCACGAGGCCTGCGGCTCGTGGCCCGCACGCCCGAGCCACACGACCTCGTCGATCGCGCGCTGCTGGCGTGCGAGGACCGCGTCGACGACCTCGATCGGGCCGTCCCACCGGTAGCCATCGAGGAAGGCGTCGATGCGTGCCCGGCGGTCCACCTCGGGTCCGAGCCCGCGCTGGCGGAGCTGCTGCACGTCGTCGTCGAACGGCGCGAACCACTCCAGGGCGTAGGCGACGTCGCTGATCGGTTCGGCCGGACGCGCGACGTCCCAGTCGAACAGCCCGACCGCGCGGCCGTCGCGCCACGCCGTGTTCCGCGGCTGCGGGTCACCGTGGCATACGACCGAGCCGCCCTCGGCCGGGACGGCCCACTCCGCCCACGCCGGCGGCGTCCAACGCCGGGTCGCATCGTGCACCCGCCGGAGGAGCGCCCCGGCCGACGCGACCGCCGCGGTCGTCGTCTGGTGCGGCCAGGCCGCGTCGCCGCCGTCGCCCGGGACGAGCCGGACGAACTCGTGGTGCTCGTCGACGGCGAGCGGTTCCGGGACCGGGAGCCCCGCGTCGTGGAGATGCCGGAGCAGGGCGTGCACGGTCGGGGTCCAGGGCTTCCGGGGGCGACGGACGACGTCGCCGTCCACCTCGACCTCGCGCGCCGTCATGCCTGCACGCTACGCGACGACCGCGGCGCCACGTGACGGGCGGTCGCCGCCGCCCTCGGTACGCTGGACGCCTCATGATGCAGCGAATCGACCTCCGCGGTGGGCTCCCGGCCCGCGCCGAACTCCTCCGACTCATGCCGCGTGCCGCCGGGGACGTCTCGCACGCGGTCGACGCCGCCCGGGTACTCGTCGAGGACGTCCGCGCTCGCGGGGCCGAAGCGCTGCAGGAGCAGGCCGAACGGTTCGACGGGGGAGCGCCCGCGAACGTCCGGGTCCCGGCAGCGGAGATCGCCGCGGCCGTCGCCGGCCTGACGCCCGAGCTCCGCGATGCCCTGGACGAAGCGATCCGCCGGGTCCGTGCCGCGAGCGCCGCCCAGGTCCCGCCGGCGTCGGTGACGACGCTGGGCGACGGCGCCGAGGTCCACCAGCGCTGGCAGCCGATGCGCCGGGTCGGGCTCTACGTCCCCGGCGGCAAGGCCGTGTACCCGTCGAGCGTCGTGATGAACGTCGTCCCCGCGCAGGTCGCCGGCGTCGGGTCGATCGCACTGGTGTCCCCGCCGCAGCGCGACCACGGCGGTGCGGTGCACCCGACGATCCTGGCGGCCGCGGGACTCCTCGGCATCGACGAGGTCTACGCGATGGGCGGTGCCGGGGCGATCGGTGCGCTGGCGTACGGGGTGCCGTCGATCGGGCTGGAGCCCGTCGACCTGGTCACTGGACCGGGGAACAACTACGTCGCCGCGGCGAAGCGGCTCGTGCGCGGGGTGGTCGGCATCGATGCCGAGGCCGGTGCGACGGAGATCCTCGTGATCGCCGACGACACCGCCGACCCCGCGTTCGTCGCCGCCGACCTCATCAGCCAGGCCGAGCACGACGAGCAGGCCGGCAGTGTGCTGGTGACGACGTCGGCGACGTTCGCCGATGCGGTGGAAGCCGCGATCCCAGGACAGACGGCCGTGCTCGGGACTGCCGTGCGCCTCCAGGCCGCCCTGGACGGACCGCAGTCCGCCGTCGTCCTCGTCGACTCGCTCGCCGACGCGGCGACCGTCAGCAACGCGTACGGGCCGGAGCACCTCGAGATCCAGACCGCGGACGACGACGCGGTGCTCGCGGACATCGCCGCCGCGGGAGCCGTGTTCGTCGGGCCGAGCACCCCGGTGAGCCTCGGCGACTACCTGGCCGGCTCGAACCACGTCCTGCCGACCGGCGGTCAGGCGCGCTTCGGCTCCGGGCTCTCCGCGTCGACGTTCCTGCGCCCGCAGCAGGTGATCCGCTACACGGCGACGGCACTGGCCGAGGTCGCCCCGCACATCGTCGCGCTCGCGACCGAGGAACAGCTCCCCGCACACGGGGCCGCCGTGACGGAGCGCGTGACCCGATAGCCTGGGGGCGACATGTTCTGCCCCTTCTGCCGCCACCCGGACTCCCGCGTCGTCGACTCCCGCACGAGCGACGACGGCACCTCCATCCGTCGACGCCGCCAGTGCCCGAACTGCGGACGGCGTTTCTCGACCACCGAGACGGCGTCGCTCAACGTCGTCAAGCGCAACGGGGTGCTCGAACCGTTCTCGCGGGAGAAGATCATCTCCGGCGTGCGGAAGGCCTGCCAGGGACGTCCGGTGACGGACTCCGACCTCGCGGTGCTCGCACAGCGGGTCGAGGAGATCGTGCGGTCCTCCGGGGCCAGCCAGATCGAGGCGAACGACATCGGGCTGGCGATCCTGGACCCGCTGCGCGAGCTCGACGAGGTCGCGTACCTGCGCTACGCCAGCGTCTACCAGGCCTTCGACTCGCTCGAGGACTTCGAGTCCGCCATCGGGCAGCTGCGGATCGACCACCACGGCGCCGGCCCGGCGTCCGGGGCGTCCGCGTGAGCGGCATCGCCGAACGACTCGTCCGCGGCGGGTACGCCGTCGTCTTCCGGTCCGTCTTCGCGAACATGGACCCGGAGCGCGCTCACCACGTCGCGTTCGCCGTCATCCGGTGGCTGCCGCACGTGCCGTTCCTGTCCGGCGTCGTCGAGCGGTACTCCCGCCCGGCCGCGGCCGACGGCGTCACCACGATGGGCATCCACTTCCCCTCCCGCTTCGGGCTCGCCGCCGGGTTCGACAAGGACGCCCGCGGCATCGCCGGACTCGGGCTGCTCGGCTTCGGGCACGTCGAGGTCGGCACGATCACCGCGAAGCCGCAGCCCGGCAACCCGAAGCCCCGGCTCTTCCGGCTCATCCCCGACCGGGCGCTGATCAACCGGATGGGCTTCAACAACCGCGGTGCCGCGGCCGCCGCCCGCCGGCTCGAACGCGCTCGGCGGAACCCCGGCCGCCCGGTCATCGGCGTGAACATCGGCAAGAGCCGCGTGGTCGACGTCGCCGACGCGGTCGAGGACTACCTCGAGTCGACCCGGCTGCTCGCGCCGTTCGCGGACTACCTCGCGGTGAACGTCAGCTCGCCGAACACCCCCGGCCTCCGCGGCCTGCAGGAGCTCGACCAGCTCCGCCCGCTGCTGTCCGCCGTGAAGGGCGGCGCTGGCCGCGTCCCCGTGCTCGTGAAGATCGCGCCGGACCTCACCGACGAGCAGATCGACGCGATCGCCGGGCTGGCGGTGGACCTCGGTCTCGCCGGGGTCATCGCGAACAACACCACGATCGACCGCTCCGGGCTCGTGACCCCGGCCGACGCGGTCGCGGAGATGGGCGCCGGCGGGCTCTCCGGTGCGCCGCTGGCCGGTCGCTCGCTCGACGTGCTCCGGCGTGTGCGGGCTGCCGTGCCGTCGGACTTCTGCGTGATCGCGGTCGGGGGCGTCACCTCCGAGGCCGACGTCCAGGCCCGCATCGACGCCGGCGCGACCCTGGTGCAGGGGTACACCGCGTTCCTCTACGAGGGGCCCACCTGGGCCACCCGCATCAACCGGCTGCGCCGCCGCCGCTTGCGGCGCGCCGCGCGCTGACGCGCGGGCGCGCCGCGGGCGCGCCGCGGGCGCGCCGCGGGCGCGCGCGACGCGGGCGTCCGACCGCGTCCGTCGAGATGCCGTAATTACTGCATCTCACCCAGCCGGACGGGCGAGACGCGGAACCTCGACGGCTGTTGCGCGGCGAGTCGCGGCACCGGCGTGACCCGTCGCCGGCCTGGAGGCTGGTGACGGGGCGGCACCGAGCCTCCCGTCCGGTGTGTGCCCGGGGTGGCGCCGCCATGCCCCCGAGACACCGCCATGTCCCCGAGACGCCGCCGAAAGCGGCGGCGTCTCGGGGACATGGGGGCGCCACGCGCGGATGCGGGCGCCGCCGCGCGCGGCCGCCGGCCCGCCACCCGCCCCCCGCACGACGAAGCGCCGCCGGCCAGGGGCCGACGGCGCTTCGCGCAGAGCAGGAAGTCAGGCGGGGTACTGCCCGCGCTTGACCTGGGGCTTCGGCAGGCGCAGGAACCGCAGCTGCCACGCCCGGGTCAGGATGTACAAGAACGTGCCCTTCTGGAACACGCCGAACTTCGCGGTGAGCTTCTTGCGGAGCACGACCCAGAGCACCACGCAGTCGAGGATGAACAGCGCCACGAACGCCCACACGAGCAGCAGCGCGTACGAGGCAGCCGCGGTCTGGGACGCCACGAACCCGACGATCAGGAAGACGACCAGGACCGGCATCATCACCTCGCCCACGTTCCAGCGGGCGTCGATGTAGTCGCGGACGAACTTGCGCTGCTCGCCCTTGTCCTTCGCGGGGAGGTAGCGCTCCTCGCCGTTGGCCATGCCGACCCGGGCCTTCTCACGCTCGTTGGTGAGACGTGCGCGGGCGGCCTTCTTGTCGACGGGGGAGTTGCCGACGAGCGGGCGGCGGTTGGCTGCCTCGCGCTCACGGCGCGACGGCGTCGGACGACCCTTACCGTGTTCGAGCAGTTCCTCTTCCGAGGGGTTGACTGTCGTGTTGGTCTTCGGTGCTGCCTTCGCCACGGTGATTCCTGCTGTCGGTGAGCGGTGCACCGAGGAGCGCCCCGGTGCCGGTGTCCTCTAGATTACCGGGCATGACCGACACCGCACAGTCCGCACCCGCGACCGACCCCCGGCTCCTCGACGCCCTCCGCGAACAGGTGCAGGGCGACCTGCCCCGGACGATCGCCGATCTCTCCGCGCTGGTGCGGATCCCGTCGGTGTCGTGGTCGGCGTTCGACGCGACGAACGTGCGGCGGAGCGCGGAGGCCGTCGCGGAGCTCGCGCGCGACACCGGCGTGTTCGAGGACGTCCGGATCGTCCGCAGCGCGGTGACGGGCGACACGCCCGCCGGTGCAGCGGACGCCGACGGCGCGCAGCACGACGGCGTCGAGCTCGGCCAGCCCGCGATCCTCGCCGTCCGCCCGGCCCGCAACGGCAAGCCGACCGTGATGCTCTACGCCCACCACGACGTCCAGCCGCAGGGCGACGACGCGCTCTGGGAGACCCCGCCGTTCGAGCCGACGCTCCGCGGTGACCGCCTGTACGGCCGCGGCGCCTCGGACGACAAGGCCGGCGTGATGACCCACATCGCCTCGCTCCGGGCGCTGCACGCGCAGTTCGGCGACGACCTCGACCTCGGCATCGTCCTCTTCGTGGAGGGCGAGGAGGAGTTCGGCTCCCGCTCGTTCCGGACGTTCCTCCGCGAGCAGAAGGAGCACCTCGCCGCCGACGTGATCGTGGTCGCCGACAGTGACAACTGGTCGACCGAGGTCCCGGCGATCACGGTCTCCCTGCGCGGCAACGTCACGTTCAAGCTGACCCTCACGACGCTCGAGCACGCCAGCCACAGCGGCATGTTCGGGGGAGCGGCCCCGGACGCGATGCTCCCGATGGTGCGGCTCCTCGCCTCGCTGCACGACGACGCCGGCTCGGTCGCGGTCGAGGGCCTCACCGCGTACGACGCGCCGGTCCCCGCCCGCACCGAGGCCGAGCTCGCCGCCGACGCCGCCCTGGTGCCCGGCGCGACGCCCGTCGGCACGGGGGACGTGCTCTCCCGGATGTGGTTTCAGCCCTCGATCACCGTCACGGGGATGGACGTCCCGAGTGTCGCGAACGCCTCGAACACGCTGCTGCCGACCGTGTCCGCACGGGTCTCGGTCCGGGTCGCGCCCGGCCAGTCGGCAACGGACGCGTACGCCGCCGTCGAGCGGCACATCACCGCGCACACCCCGTTCGGCGCCCGCTTCGAGATCAGCGAGCCGGACGCCGGCGACGGGTTCCTCGTCGACACCAGCGGCTGGGCCGTCCGTGAAGCGCGGACGGCGATGGCCGAGGGATGGGGGACCGCCCCCGTCGAGCAGGGCATCGGTGGCTCGATCCCGTTCGTGTCCGACCTGGCCGCGGAGTTCCCGGAGGCGCAGATCCTGGTGACCGGCGTCGAGGACCCGGACACCCGTGCGCACAGCCCGAACGAGTCGCAGCACCTCGGTGTGCTGCACCGTGCGATCGCCTCCGAGGCGATCCTGCTGGCTCGCCTCGCGACGCGCTGACGACATGACCAGCCTGGAGGCCCGGTGCACGTTCTCCACATCGGCTCACGTCCGTCGGTGGGCGTGCTTACAATCGGACCAGGCGCGGTGAACCGCACCGCTGCGAGAGGGAGGCGCCCATGAGCGACACCATCACGAACGAAGCCGTCGTCACGGACGTGGCTGCAACGGCGACGCCGTCGCACGGCGTCCTGCTCAGTGACGCCGCCGCCGGCAAGGTCGCGAGCCTCCTCGAGCAAGAAGGGCGTGACGACCTCCGTCTGCGCCTCGCCGTCCAGCCCGGTGGCTGCTCGGGCCTGATCTACCAGCTGTACTTCGACGAGCGCCTGCTCGACGGGGACACCACGGCGGAGTTCGACGGGGTCGAGGTCGTCGTCGACAAGATGAGCGTGCCGTACCTCGACGGCGCGACGATCGACTTCGAGGACACGATCCAGAAGCAGGGCTTCACGATCGACAACCCGAACGCCCAGGGCAGCTGCGCCTGCGGAGACAGCTTCCACTGACCCGCAGCCACACCCACGCGAACGCGAGTGGGGAGCGACCGACACGGCCGCTCCCCACTCGCGTTTCCGCGTGCCGGACTTCTCGCACTCCGCGACACCCTTGGTTGACCAGGGAAAACCGCTGTCCCTCGGCCGCAGTTCGGGCTCCGGGGTGTGTCGCGTGTGCACGGGGCGTCGCCAGCTGCGAGTAAGCTAGGAGTGTCCCAACCAAGCTGGGAGCCAGCCATGGGTCACCTCTGTGACCCGACGTCGGTCTCGACGGGCTGAGCCCACGGCTTCAGTCTTTCCGAGAGGTAACAGTGCGTTCGAATCGCCGTATACGTTGGGCGGCCGTCCCGGTGGCCGTCGGTCTGGTCATCGCACTGGCTGGCTGCTCGCAGCAGCAGCTCAACGGATGGCTCCCCGGCACCGATGAGACGAAGGACGTCACGAACCACACGAGCCGCATCGTCGGCCTGTGGACCACCAGCTGGGTCGTGCTCCTCGCCGTCGGTCTGATCGTGTGGGGCCTGATCATCTGGGCAGCGATCGTCTACCGCCGTCGCAAGGGCCAGACCGGCCTGCCGGTGCAGATGCGCTACAACATGCCGCTCGAGATCTTCTACACGATCGTGCCGCTGATCCTCGTGCTGGGCTTCTTCGCCTTCACCGCGAAGGACCAGGCCGCGATCGAGAAGCCCTTCGCGCAGCCGGACACCACGGTGCACGTCTACGGCAAGCGCTGGGCGTGGGACTTCAACTACATCGACCAGAACGACCCGTCGAAGAGCGTCTACTACCAGGGCATCCAGGCCCAGGAAGAAGAGAACGCGAACGGCGCGATCGACGAGTCGCAGCTCCCGACCCTCTACCTGCCCGTCGGCAAGAAGGTCAAGATCGAGCTCGACTCCCGCGACGTGGACCACTCCTTCTGGATCATCGACTTCCTCTACAAGAAGGACATGCTCCCGGGGAAGACGAACTACGAGTACTTCATCCCGCAGAAGGAAGGCACCTACCAGGGCAAGTGCGCCGAGCTCTGCGGTGAGTACCACTCCCTGATGCTCTTCCAGGTGAAGGTCGTGTCGCCCGCGAAGTACCAGGCGTACCTCGACACGCTCAAGGACCAGGGCAAGGTGGGCCTGCTCGGCGACGAGTACAACACCAACACGAACCAGCCTGACAACAAGGCGCCCGTCACGGCGTCAGACGACAAGTAGGGGCTCGCCAGATGACAACGTCATTCGTCGGCCAACCGACTGCCACCTCGACGCCGGACTTCCAGGCGTCGAAGGTCGGTCGGAAGGGCAACATCATCGTCCGGTGGATCACCTCCACGGACCACAAGACGATCGGGTACATGTACCTGATCACGTCGTTCCTGTACTTCCTGCTCGCCGGCGTGATGGCCCTGGTCATCCGCGCACAGCTCTTCGAGCCCGGGCTGCAGCTCGTGGCCACGAAGGAGCAGTACAACCAGCTCTTCACGATGCACGGCACGATCATGCTGCTGCTCTTCGCGACGCCGCTGTTCTCGGGCTTCGCGAACGCCATCATGCCGCTGCAGATCGGTGCCCCGGACGTCGCCTTCCCGCGACTCAACGGGTTCGCCTTCTGGCTGTACTTCTTCGGTGGCCTCATCGCCGTCGGTGGCTTCCTCACCCCGCAGGGTGCCGCGTCGTTCGGCTGGTTCGCCTACGCGCCACTCAGTGACACGACGTTCACACCAGGCCTCGGCGGCACCCTCTGGGTGTTCGGCCTCGGTCTGACGGGCTTCTCGACGATCCTCGGCGCGGTGAACTTCATCACGACGATCATCACGATGCGTGCCCCGGGCATGACGATGTTCCGCATGTCGATCTTCACGTGGAACACCCTCGTGACGTCGCTGCTCGTGCTGATGGCCTTCCCGGTCCTCGCCGCCGCGCTCTTCGGCCTCGGTCTCGACCGTGTGTTCGACGCCCAGATCTTCAACCCGGCGAACGGCGGGGCACTGCTCTGGCAGCACCTCTTCTGGTTCTTCGGCCACCCCGAGGTCTACATCATCGCGCTGCCGTTCTTCGGCATCGTCTCCGAGGTCTTCCCGGTCTTCAGCCGCAAGCCGATCTTCGGGTACAAGACCCTGGTCTACGCGACCATCGCCATCGCGGCCCTCTCGGTCACGGTGTGGGCGCACCACATGTACGTCACCGGTTCGGTGCTGCTGCCGTGGTTCTCGCTCATGACGATGCTCATCGCGGTCCCGACCGGCGTGAAGATCTTCAACTGGGTCGGCACGATGTGGCGCGGCTCGGTGACCTTCGAGACCCCGATCCTCTGGGCGATCGGCTTCCTGATCACCTTCACGTTCGGTGGTCTGACGGGTGTCATCCTGGCCTCCCCGCCGCTCGACTTCCACGTGTCGGACTCGTACTTCGTCGTCGCGCACTTCCACTACGTGGTCTTCGGCACCGTCGTGTTCGCGATGTTCTCCGGCTTCTACTTCTGGTGGCCGAAGTGGACGGGGCGCATGCTCAACGAGCGCCTCGGCAAGATCCACTTCTGGCTCCTGTTCATCGGCTTCCACACGACGTTCCTCATCCAGCACTGGCTGGGCGTCATCGGCATGCCGCGTCGGTACGCGACGTACCTGCCGAACGACGGCTTCACCTGGATGAACCAGCTGTCGACCATCGGCGCGATGATCCTCGGCATCTCGTTCCTGCCGTTCATCTTCAACGTCTACGTCACCGCGCGGAACGCCCCGAAGGTGGCCGTGAACGACCCGTGGGGCTACGGACGCTCGCTCGAGTGGGCGACCTCCTGCCCGCCGCCGCGGCACAACTTCACGTCGATCCCGCGCATCCGTTCGGAGTCCCCGGCATTCGACCTGAACCACCCCGAAGCGGGTGTGCCGATCGGTGTGGGTCCCGCCAAGGACGCTCCCGATGCCCCGACCTACGACGCCGCGAAGGGCGAGGTGAAGTAAGGCGATGCGCGCCAACGTCAACCTGTTCTGGATCCTCTTCGGGTTCTTCATCCTCGCGGACGCCGCGTACACGATCTGGTTCGCCCTCGCCCACGACGGCAAGTGGGAGCCGGTCGGCACGGTCGGCATCGGCCTGGTCGGCATCATGTCCGCGTTCATCGCGTTCTACCTCGGCCGTGTCCTCTCCGCTCAGGGCGGGGACCTGCCGGAAGACCGCCAGGACGCCAACATCGAGGACGGCGACGCCGAGCTCGGGCACTTCAGCCCGTGGTCGTGGTGGCCCATCCTCCTCGCCGGCGCCGTGGCGATCACCTTCCTCGGTGTCGCGGCCGGTCTCTGGATCGTCCCGATCGGCCTCGTGTTCATCACGGTCACGCTGGTCGGCTGGGTCTTCGAGTACTACCGCGGCAACTTCGGTCACTGATGGCTGCAGCACTGCGATCGCACTGACCCGCACCTGACGCGCTTCGGGCGGCACCTCCACCGGTGCCGCCCGAACTGCGTCCAGACGACCTTCCCGGACACGGCGCGCGCGAGCGTTCCTGCCAGGGGAATCATCCGGCCCGTGTACGGCTTGAGCCATGCGGACCCCACCACCACGCGAAAGGAGTCACCTCCGGTGACCGACAAGCGCACCCTCATCATCTTCGGCGCGACGGGCGACCTCGCCTCCCGCCTCCTCCTGCCGGGCCTCGGCACGTTCCTGCAGAGCGGCCGCGCCGTTCCCGTGCAGCTGATCGGCACGGGTCGCAGCGAGCGTTCCCCCGAGCAGTGGAAGGACATCGTCACGAAGTCCTTCGCCACGCAGGACGTCAAGGGCCCGGAGGTCGACGCGACCATCGAGTCGACCCAGTTCATCCAGGGCGACCCGACCGACCCGAAGCACCTCGAGGCGCTGCTCGCCGCCGCCGAGAACGAGCCGATCCTCTACTTCGCGCTCCCGCCGCAGATCGCGTCGGACATCTGCGAGGCGCTCGAGCACGTCGAGCTCCCCGAGGGCACCACGCTCGCGTTCGAGAAGCCGTTCGGCACCGACGTGGCCAGCGCCAAGGCCCTGAACGAGACCGTGTTGAAGCTCGTCCCGGAAGAGCGCGTGCACCGCACCGACCACTTCCTCGGTCGCACGACGGTCCTGAACATCATCGGTCTGCGCTTCGCGAACCGCCTGTTCGAGCCGATCTGGAACGCGGAGAACATCGAGAAGGTCGACATCTTCTACGACGAGACCCTCGGCCTCGAGAACCGCGCGCAGTACTACGACGAGGCCGGTGCGATGGTCGACATGATCCAGTCGCACCTGCTCCAGATCCTCGGGCTCGTCACGATGGACGCCCCGGCCGCGATCGACGCCGTCGAGTTCCGCTCCTCGCTCGCCCGTGCACTCCGGTCCACGCAGCTGAAGGGCGACGACGCGAAGATCGCCTCGCGTCGCGCTGTGTACACGGCCGGCACCATCGACGGCAAGGACCTGCCGTCGTACCAGGACGAGGACGGCGTCGAGCCCTCCCGCAGGACCGAGACGCTCGCCGAGATCTCGGTCGAGGTCGACACGGCCCGCTGGAAGGGCGTCCCCTTCACGCTCCGCTCCGGCAAGGCACTCGGTGCCAGCCGCAAGGAGGTCCTGATCACCTTCAAGCCGGTGCCGCGTCTGCCCTCCGGCCTCAGCGGTCGCCCGAAGACGGACACGCTCCGCATCGTCCTCAACCCGGACGAGATCGAGCTGACCGTGTCGGCGAACGGTGGCGGCAACCCGTTCGAGATGGGCCAGGTCACCCTGTCCTCGTCGTTCAGCGACGGCGAGCTCACCCCCTACGGTGAGGTCCTCAACGGCATCTTCCACGACGACCCGCTGCTCTCGATCCGCGGCGACGTCGCGGAGCGCTGCTGGGAGATCGTGGAGCCGGTCGTCGCCGCCTGGAAGGCGAACGACGTCCCGCTCGAGGAGTACCGCGCCGGGTCGCGTGGTCCGGCCGACTGGGAGTCCTCGTCCTGACGCGCGCGGTCCCGGGGACCTGACGGACGGGAGGCCCGGTGCCAGCTGGCACCGGGCCTCCCGTCCTTCTTTCCCATCACGGCCGCGGTGGGATGTCGGAACGCGCGTGGGTGGTCGGGAGTTCCGACTGCCCACGCGCGTTCCGACTGTCCTGGGCCCGCGTCAGGCGGGCGCACCCGCGCTGCCTGGGCTGCGTCAGGCGGGCGCGCCTGCGCGCTCGCCCTCCCCGGTCCACGAGCGGGTGCCGCCGTCGCGCTGCGGGATGCGCGTGCGGTGCCCGGACGCCTTGCCGCGCGCCCGGTTGATCGCGTCCGCCGCGGCGACCAGGGTGAGGTGCGAGAGCGCCTGCGGGGTGTTGCCGACGTGGTGGCCGGTCGCGACGTCGACCTCCTCCGAGAGCATCCCGACGTCGTTCGCGTAGCCGACGAGCACGTCCATGAGTCGTTCGGCGTCCTCGATGCGGCCCGAGGCGGCGTACTGCTCGACGAGCCAGAACGAGCACGCCAGGAACGGGTGCTCGCTCCCGCTGAGCCCGTCGAACCCGGCCGCGGTGCGGTAGCGCAGCACCAGGCCGTCCGAGCCGACGCGCAGATCGTGCTCGATCGCCGCGACGGTGCCGAGCATCCGCGGGTCGTCGGCCCGGCAGAAGCCGATCTGGGGGAGTACGAGCAGGCTCGCGTCGACCTCGTCGGTGTCGTAGTGCTGCCGGAAGGTGCCGCGGGCGGCGTCGAACCCGTGCTCGTCGATCTCGGCACGGACCGCGTCCCGGAGCGTCCGCCAGCGGTCGACGGGTCCTTCGAGCCCGAACTCCTCCACCGCGGCGACCCCGCGGTCGAACGCGGCCCAGATCATCGCGCGGGAGTGCGTGAAGCGGCGGCGGGGCCCGCGCATCTCCCAGATGCCGTTGTCGGGCTCCTGCCAGTGCTCCTCGACGAAGCCGAGCAGAGCCCGCTGGAGTGCCCAGGAGTCGGCGTTCTCCTCCACCCCGAGCTCACGGGCGTCGTGGAGTGCCGCGAGCACCTCGCCGAAGACGTCGCCCTGGTACTGCGTGTACGCGCCGTTGCCGATGCGCACCGGCTTCGAACCGGCGTACCCGGCGAGGTGGTCGAGCTCCCACTCCGGCAGCTCGCGCTCCCCGGCGATGCCGTACATGATCTGCACGTCGGCGGGGTCGCCGGCGATCGCGCGGAGGAGCCAGCCGCGCCAGTGCTTCGCTTCGTCCTGGTACCCGTGCGCGATGAGCGAAGCGAGGGCCAGGGACGCGTCGCGGAGCCAGACGTAGCGGTAGTCCCAGTTGCGTTCACCGCCCGGGTCCTCGGGGAGGCTCGTGGTCGCGGCGGCGACCACCCCGCCGGTCTCCGCGTGGGTCATGGCGCGGAGGAACAGCAGCGACTGCCGGGTCTCGGCGGCGTACCGGCCGTCGACCCGGGTCTTGCCGGTCCACGCGTGCCACCAGTCCTTCGTGTGCGCGAGCGCGTCGTCGACGTCGAGCGGCTCCGGCGGTTCCCGGTGCGAGGGGTACCAGGTGAGCACGGTGTCCAGGACGTCGCCGTCGCGGACGGTGGCGACGGCGAGGTGCCGGTGGTCGTCGGCGTGGAAGCGGATGCCGCGGACGATCACGGACCCGGGGCCGGCGGTCGCCAGGAGCGCGGGGTCGTCGTCGTCACCGATCTGCCGGACCCAGGGCAGCGCGCGTGCGTAGTCGAAGCGGATGCGCAGGGTCTGCCGCATCTCGACCGCGCCCCGGAGCCCGCGGACCCTCCGGACGATCGTGGCGCGGTGCGCGTCGATCGGCATGAACTCGGTGACCTCGACGACGCCGGAGTCCGTGGTCCAGACGGTCGTCAGGACCAGGGTGTCGGTGTCGTACCGGCGCTCGGCGGTGGCGTGCTGGTCGGACGGGCGGAGCGACCAGTGTCCGGCGTGCTCGTCACCGAGCAGTGCGGCGAACGTGGACGGCGCGTCGAACCGCGGCAGGCACGCCCAGTCGATGGTGCCGGCCCGGTCCACGAGGGCCGCCGTGTAGCAGTCCCCGATGATCGCGTGGTCTTCGATGCGCTGTGCCATGACCCGATCGAACCACTGCGTACCGATGTTCCACCGGCGTCATGACGGTCCGGCTGATGGTCCGTACAGTCGCGGCCCCGGTCAGTCGAGGTCGGCGAGCCCGATCCGGCCGAGTTCGGTCCAGAGGCCGGCGCCGTCGGGCGCGTAGACCCAGGGGGCCGTCGACTCCTTCGAGCGCTCCTGCGCCCGCGAACGGCCACCGGCGAGCACGGCCTCACTGGTGGAGAGCTGGCGGATCGCGACCCCGGCGACGTTCTCCGGGTGCTCCCGCGCGAAGTCGCCGTAGAGGGTCTCGTCGTGCTGCCCGTCGTCGCCGACCAGGAGCCACTGCACGTCCGGGAAGTCCCGGGCGAGGCGCCGCAGGTTCTCGTGCTTGTGCATCTGCCCGCTGCGGAAGAAGCGGTCGTGCGTCGGGCCCCAGTCGGTGAGGAGCAGGGTGCCGGACGGGTACATGTTCCGCGTCAGGAACCGCTGCAGCGTCGGCGCGACGTTCCAGGCGCCGGTGGACAGGTACACGGTGGGCGCGCCGGGGTGCTGCGCGAGCACGCGCTCGTACAGCACCGACATCCCGGGGACGGGGCGCCGGCCGTGCTCGGTGAGCACGAAGGAGTTCCACGCGGCGAGCATCGGCCGGGGGAGCGACGTCACCATCACGGTGTCGTCGATGTCGGAGAGCAGCCCGAACCGGGTGTCCGGGTGCACGATGAAGACGTCCGCCTCGACGTCGCGCTGCCCGCCGGCCGACAGACGGATCGTCTGCCATCCCGGTTCGAGGTCGATCGGCACGATCGTGTCGACGACGCCACCGCGGTCGGACTGCACCGTGTGGGTGGTCCCACCGGCGGTGATCGTCACCTCGGCGTGGTCGACGGCGACGCTGGTGAAGGTCTTCCAGCCGCGGACGCCCTCGAACGAGGCGTCCGACGCCAGGCCGCGGCGGGTGAGCAGCACGCGGCAGAGGACCCGGATCCAGCCCGGTGCGCCGTAGCCCGTGTACGGGATGACGGTGGGGACGAGACCGCGGCGTCGGGCACGCTGTTCGCGGAACTCCTGCACGGCGTCCTCGATGCGGGCTGCCCGGTGCAGGATCGGCTCGGCCAGCGACGGCTCGTGTGACGTCGGGTCGGGCATCGCCCCATCATCCCACGCGTGGGACGCCAGATGTCCACGGCGGCGGAAGACACCCCGAGAATCGCAGCGATGTTCCAGCCGTCCTCTGCGAGAGTTGGCCCCGTCGGTCGGCCTCGCCGCTCCGGCACCGCTGACAAACGGCCCGCGGCCACCGCGAGAAGGAGAACACGTGCTCGTCACCGAGGTTTCGAACGCACTGCCGGGGGGATCATCACTGCTCAGGAACGAGCCGGTCCAAGCCCGCAGTTCGGCGCGCCTCGCCGGACTCCTGGACGCCGCTGCCGCGGTGATCGACGAGATCGGGTTCGAGCGGCTCACGACGGCCATGGTCGCCGAGCGGGCGGGGGCGTCCATCGGCACCGTGTACCGGTACTTCCCGGACCGGATCGCCGTGGTCGAGGCACTCGCGATCCGCTGCACGCAGCGACTCGCCTCCCGCTTCGTCGAGGCGCTCGAGTCGAGCGGCGCGACGACGTGGCAGGACGCCTGCGACGCGCTCATCGACATGACGAGCGACATGTACCGCACCGAGCCGGGCTTCCGTGCCATCCGCTTCGGCGATGCGGCGGACTCCGGCGTCGGTGACGCCGAGGACCGCATGGCGGCGCTCGGCGGCGCCGTCGGCACCATCATGCGCGACCGGTTCGGGCTGCCCGCCACCGAAGCGGTCCTGCGCGCCTGGGTCGTGCTCACCGAGTCCGGACACGCCGTCCTCGCACGCGCGCTCCAGGACCGCGCCGCACCGGACACCGCCCTGGTCGAGGCCTACCGCGCGATGACCAAGACGTACATGGCGTCGGTGATCAGCGCGTCCTGACGCACCGCACCAATCCGACCGGCGCCCGCCTCCGAACACCGGGGCGGGCGCTCGGCTGTCCGGGACACGTCACGGATCGTCACGCGACCGAACGGCTGTCGGTGCTGACGGGTACTCTCACTCGGAGTCGGGCTACCTCCTACCAGAAGGGCACCCATGATCGAGTTCCGCTCGGTGCGCAAGACGTACCCGGACGGCACGGCCGCAGTCGAGCGGTTCGACCTCGTCATCCCATCGCGAACCACGACGGTCTTCGTCGGGTCCAGCGGCTGCGGGAAGACGACGCTGCTCCGCATGATCAACCGCATGGTCGACCCGTCGGCGGGTTCCGTGTCGATCGACGGCGAGGACGTCGCCGGCGTCGACCCGGTGAAGCTCCGCCGCAGCATCGGCTACGTGATGCAGAACGCCGGACTGCTGCCGCACCGCAAGGTCGCGGACAACATCGCGACGGTGCCGCTCCTGACCGGGGTGTCCAAGCAAGAGGCCCGCAGTCGCGCCCTCGAGCTGATGGACACCGTCGGCCTGGACCGAGCGTTCGCCGACCGGTACCCCTCCCAGCTGTCCGGTGGGCAGCAGCAGCGCGTCGGCGTCGCCCGCGGGCTCGCCGTCGACCCGAACATCCTGCTCATGGACGAGCCGTTCGGCGCCGTGGACCCGCTGGTCCGCAACGACCTGCAGGACGA
Organism: Curtobacterium sp. NPDC090223; assembly: GCF_044746585.1. Classification (NCBI taxonomy): domain Bacteria; kingdom Bacillati; phylum Actinomycetota; class Actinomycetes; order Micrococcales; family Microbacteriaceae; genus Curtobacterium; species Curtobacterium sp. NPDC090223. The sequence goes on from NZ_JBIVCN010000001.1 coordinate 179,674, forward strand.
GCTCATCCGGCTGCAGCGCGAGCTCGGCAAGACGGTGGTCTTCGTCACGCACGACATCGACGAGGCCTTCAAGCTCGGCGACCAGGTCGTCATCCTGAAGAAGGGCGGCGAGATCGCCCAGCTCGGCACCCCCGCGGAGATCCTCTCCGAGCCGGCCGACGACTTCGTCGCGAACTTCATCGGCGCCGGTCGCGGTCGCCGGGCGCTCCGCGTGGAGCAGACCCCGACGGGGCCGATCGTCGTGGACGGCGACGGCCGGGCCGCCGGTGTCCTCACCGGACCGGTGCAGGTCGTGGACGCGGCGTCCGCGGTGCCGCAGGGCACGTCGGACGTGCCGCTCGGCACGCGGGACACCGCGTGAACTGGGTCACCGGCAACCTCGACACGATCACGTCGAACCTGATCGCGCACGTCTGGTTGTCGATCCCGCCGATCGTGATCAGCTTCGTGCTGTCGGTCCCGATCGGTCTCCTCGTGAACCGGCTGCGCAAGGGCCGGCGCGGTGCCAGGGCGACGGGTTCGACGATCGTCGTGATCGCGAGCCTGCTCTACGCGATCCCGTCGTTCCCGCTGTTCCTCGCGCTCCCGCCGCTGCTCGGCACGAACATCCTCGACCCGCTCAACGTCGTGATCGCGCTGACGATCTACGGCGTGGCCCTGATGGCGCGCTCCGCCGCCGACGCGCTCGACGCCGTCGACCCCGCGGTGGTGAACGCGGCCGAGGCCATGGGGTACTCGCCGGTGCAGCGGTTCTTCCGCGTCGAGCTCCCGCTCGCCGGGCCCGTGCTGCTCGCCGGCATCCGGGTCGTCGCGGTGAGCACGGTGAGCCTCGTGACGGTCGGCGCGCTCCTCGGCATCCCGAACCTCGGCTTCCTGCTGACCGACGGCCTGAAGCGCGGCATCAGCGTGGAGATCCTGACCGGCATCGTCCTGACGATCGTGCTCGCACTGGTCATCGACGCCCTGCTCGTGCTCATCGGACGCCTCGTGATGCCCTGGACCCGGGGGAGCAGCCGCACCGCCCGCAGCGTCCGGCGCCGTGCCGCGGCCGACGTCCGCACCGGGGAGGTGTCCGCGTGAACCTCTTCGCCGGCGCCATCGCCTGGATCTTCGACCCCGCGAACTCCACCGGGTCGAACGGCATCCCCGTCCGTCTCGTCGAGCACATCTGGATCACCCTGCTCGCGGTGGTCATCGCCTGCGCGATCGCGGTGCCGCTCGGGCTCGTCATCGGCCACACCGGCAAGGGCAAGAGCCTGGCCGTCGGGTTCTCCGGCGGCGTCCGCGCGCTCCCGACCCTCGGCCTCCTGACGATCCTCGCGCTCTGGATCGGCCTCGGCATCGAGGCCCCGCTGATCTCCCTGGTGATCCTGGCGATCCCGTCGATCCTCGCCGGGACCTACTCCGGGCTCGAGGCGATCGACCGCGTGACGATCGACGCCGCGCGGGCCCAGGGCATGACCACGTGGCAGCTGCTGACGAAGGTCGAGATCCCGCTCGGGCTCCCGCTCATCATCGGCGGCATCCGTGCTGCGGTGCTCCAGGTCATCGCCACCGCGACCCTGGCCGCGTACATCAACGCGGGCGGACTCGGCGGGTACGCGTTCTCCGGGCTCGCCAACCAGGACTACGAAGAGGTCCTCGGCGGTTCGCTCCTGGTGATCGCACTCGCCATCGTCTTCGAGATCGTGTTCGCCGTCCTGCAGCGGCTCGCGGTGCCGGCGGGACTCACCGCCGCCTCCGCGGGTGATGGACGACGCAACGCTGACAGCTCGGAAAGTCGAGCATCAACCCCCTTGGAAGGAACACTCCAGTGATCACAGCACGTACCAAGCGCCTCGGCGCGACCATCGCGGTCGCGACCGCGGCAGCGATCGCCCTCGCGGGCTGCTCCTCGGGGGACCCGCTGTCCTCCGGTGGCAGCTCGGGCGACTCGAAGTCCATCACCGTCGGTTCGCAGGCGTACCCGTCGAACGAGATCATCGCCGAGCTCTACGCGCAGGAGCTCGAGCACGCCGGCTTCGACGTCACGAAGAAGCTCAACATCGGTCAGCGCAAGGCCTACTGGCCCGAGGTCGCCAAGGGCAACATCGACGTCTTCCCGGAGTACAACGGCAACCTGCTGAACTACCTCCTGCAGACGGACAAGAAGGACACCACGACGGAGACCACGACGGACGGCATCAACGCCGCCCTGAAGGACGAGCTCCCGTCGGGCGTCAAGGCGCTGACCTCGGCCGAGGCGTCCGACTCCGACACCTACACGGTGACCCAGGAGCTCGCGGACAAGTACGACCTGAAGTCGATCGCCGACCTGTCGAAGATCGGTGGCACCATCTCGATCGCCGCGAACCCCGAGTTCGCGACGGCCGCGTACGGTCCGACCGGCCTCAAGGCGAAGTACGGCATCACCGCCGAGGTCAACCAGCAGAACGACTCCGGTGGCCCGCTGACGGTCAAGGCGATCAAGGACGGCGACTCGCAGGTCGCGGACATCTACTCGGCCAGCGCGTCCATCGCCACCGAGAAGCTCGTCACGCTCGAGGACCCGAAGAACCTGGTCCCGGTGAACAACGTCACCCCGATCGTGTCCTCGAAGCTGTCGTCGAAGGCGACCGCGGCGATCGACAAGGTCAACAAGGTGCTGACCACCGAGGCGCTCGTCGAGCTCGACCGGCAGAACTCCGTGGACCAGAAGTCCGCGGCATCGGTCGCGAAGGCCTTCCTCGAGAAGCAGGGTCTGCTGTAAGCACCCTGTTCCATAAATACACGACAGGTGTCGGGCAACAGCCCGGCACCTGTCGTCGTTCGTGGCGGTGGACGCGAGCACAGAAATTCCGCACGGTTGTGCCGTGCACAGGCTGTGCACGTTCGTGCAGTTGAACCTTCTACACGTTGTCGAACCGGGTGTCGGCGCGGTACCGTGGAGACGTCCCAACGGTTGTGACACACCAGAAGTACCCCTTCCACAGGAAGCAACTGACGTGCACCAGCAGCGCGCGGCGTTCCCGATCGGTACAGCCGCATGAACGACATCCTCGATCCCCTGATCCTGTCGCGGTGGCAGTTCGGTCTGACGACGATCTACCACTTCCTCTTCGTCCCGCTGACGATCGGCATGGCCGTCGTCGTGGCGACGTTCCAGACTGCCTGGTACCGGACCGGCCGAGCGCACTACCTGCAGCTCACGCGGTTCTTCGGCCGGATCTTCCTGATCAACTTCGCGATGGGTGTCGTCACCGGCATCGTGCAGGAGTTCCAGTTCGGCATGAACTGGTCGAACTACTCCCGGTTCGTCGGGGACGTCTTCGGTGCACCGCTCGCGCTCGAGGGCATCCTGGCCTTCTTCTTCGAGGCGGCCTTCATCGGCGTCTGGATCTTCGGCTGGGACCGACTGCCGAAGGGCGTCCACCTCGCGAGCATGTGGTGCGTCAGCGCGGGCACGATCATGTCGGCGTACTTCATCATCGCCGCGAACGCCTTCATGCAGCACCCGGTCGGCTACGTCATCAACGAGGCAAAGGGCCGCGCGGAGCTCACCGACATCTGGGCCGTCCTGACGAACAAGGTCGCGCTGGCGGCCTTCCCGCACACGCTGTTCGCGTGCTTCATGGTGGCCGCCGGCGTGATCATCTCCGTCGCGGCGTACCACCTGGCGCGCAACCAGAACCTCGAGACGATGATGCCGGCGCTGAAGTTCGGCCTCTGGACCATGGTGGCGGCCGGCGCGCTCACGGTCCTCACGGGCGACCAGCTCGGCCTGACGATGGTCGACACGCAGCCGATGAAGATGGCCGCGGCCGAGGCGCTGTACAACACCGCGACCGGCAAGGACGCCTCGTTCTCGATCTTCACCCTCGGGACGCCGGACGGCGTGCACGAGCTCTTCTCGATCCGCGTGCCGTACCTGCTCTCCTTCCTCTCGACCCACACCTTCACGGGCACGGTCGAGGGCATCAACAACCTGCAGGCCGAGTACACGCAGGTGTACGGCCCCGGCGACTACAAGCCGATCATCTGGGTGACCTACTGGTCCTTCCGCTGGATGATCGCCCTGGGCGTCGGCGCCGTGATGGTCTCGCTCGCGGGGCTCTGGCTCACCCGCAAGGGCCGCTTCCCGCGGCAGCGCTGGGTGTGGCGGATCGCGACGTGGGCGGTGCCGCTGCCGATGGCGGCGATGATCGTCGGCTGGATCTTCACCGAGATGGGCCGTCAGCCGTGGCTCGTGTTCGGGTTGCTGAAGACCGCCGACGGGGTCTCGCCGAACGTGACGGGGCTCGAGGTCCTGATCTCGCTGATCGTCTTCACGCTGATCTACGGATCGCTGGCGGTCGTGGAGTTCCGGCTGATCAAGAAGGTCGCGCAAGAGGGCCCTGCCGCTCCGGCAGCGGTCGACGAGGAGACCGGTGAGGTCAAGCACGAAGTGACGGTCTACTGATGGATCTCCCCGTTCTCTGGTTCGCCATCGTCGGCCTGTTCTTCGTCGGCTACTTCGTCCTCGACGGCTTCGACTTCGGCGTCGGCATGGCGCTGCCGTTCCTCGGCAAGGACGACACCGACCGCCGCGTGATGATCAACACGATCGGCCCGGTCTGGGACCTCAACGAGACCTGGGTCATCGTCGCCGGCGCCTGCCTGTTCGCGGCGTTCCCGGAGTGGTACGCCACGATGTTCTCCGGGTTCTACCTGGCGCTGCTGCTCATCCTGGCGGCGCTGATCGCCCGCGGCGTCTCGTTCGAGTACCGGCACCAGAACAAGCAGCTGCAGTGGAAGCGCTCGTTCGACCTGATGATCATCATCGGCAGCGCGGTCCCGTCGTTCCTGTGGGGCGTCGCGTTCGGCAACGTCGTCCGGGGCATCCCGATGGACTCGGGCCACAACTACACGGGCACGCTGTTCGACCTGCTGAACCCGTTCGCGCTGCTGACCGGTCTCGCCACGCTCCTGGTGTTCTTCACGCACGGTGTCGTGTTCATCGCGCTGAAGACCGAGGGCGACATCCGCGTGCGGGCCAAGCGGCTCGCGACCAGGGCGGGCATCGTGACGATCGTCGTCGCCGCCGCCTTCCTGGTGTCGATGGCCGTCGTCCGGGCGACCCCGACGTCGCTGGTCCTGTCGGTCGTCGCCGCGCTGGCGCTCGTCCTCGCGGTGCTCTGCAACGCGTGGGGCAAGGAGGGCCGGGCGTTCACGCTGATGGCCGTGACGATCGCCGCCGTGGTGCTCGCGATGTTCACCGCGGTCTTCCCGGACGTGATGCCGGCGACGAACGACGCGGCGAACAGCCTGAACGTCTACAACGCCTCGAGCGGGACGTACACGCTGACGGTGATGAGCTGGGTGGCGCTGATCTTCGTGCCGCTCGTGCTCGCGTACCAGGCGTTCACGTACTGGGTCTTCCGCAAGCGCGTCACGCGCGCCCAGGTCACCGCGGCAGCGCACTGACGATGAAGCCGCTCGACCCGCGTCTGCTCCGCCTGTCGCGTTCCGCGCGCGGCTTCATCGCCGCCGCGGCCGGCACCGGCGTCCTCCGCACGATCGCCACCATCGGCATCGCGTGGGGGATCGCCGCGGCGGTGACGCAGGTCGTCGACGCCCGGAGCGGCATGCCGGACACGTTCGTGCCGACGCTCGCGCTCCTCGGCGCGGCCTTCGTCCTCCGTGCCGTCGCGGCGTGGGCGACCGACGACCTCGCCGCCCGGGCCGCGGCGACGGTGAAGAGCGAGATGCGCTCCACCGTGCTCGCCCGGGCCGCCGAACGGGGTCCGGCGTGGCTCGCCGAGCGCTCGAGCGCCGGCTTCGCGACCACGCTCGGTCCCGGGCTCGACGCCCTCGACGCCTACTTCGGCCGGTACCTGCCGCAGCTCGCGCTCACCGCGATCGCGACGCCCGTGCTCCTCGTCGCGATCGGTCTCGGCGACCTGACGAGCGGGCTGGTCATCCTGTGCGCGCTGCCGGTGATCCCGGTGTTCATGATCTTGATCGGCATGGCGACGCGATCGCTCCAGCAGCAGCAGTCCGACGCGCTCGCCCGGCTCGGCGGCGCGTTCCTCGAGGCGGTCGAGGGCCTCGCCACGCTCAAGGTCTTCGGGCGCGCCCGTCGCCAGGTCGGTCGGATCGGCACCGTCACGGACGAGTACCGCCGCGGGACCATCGGGGTCCTCCGGCTCTCCTTCATGAGCGGGTTCGCCCTCGAGCTCGCCGCCAGCCTCTCGGTCGCGTTGGTCGCGGTGTCGATCGGCATCCGGCTCGTGGACGGCTCGCTCGGCCTCGGTGCGGCGATGTTCGTCCTGGTCCTCGCACCGGAGGCCTTCGCGCCCCTCCGCCAGGTCGGCGCGGACTTCCACGCGGCGCAGGACGGCGTCGAGGCGTCCGGCGCGGTCCTCGACGTCCTCGCCGACGACCGTGCTCCCGCCCGGCGACCGGACGCGCTGCCGGCCGCGGCTGACCTCGTGCTCCGCGGCGTCACGGTGCGTCGGCCCGACGTCGTGATCGGGCCCGTCGACCTCGAGGCGCCTCCGGGCACCGTGGTCGTGCTCGCCGGCCCGAGCGGCTCCGGCAAGTCCAGCCTCATCGCCGCGATCCGCGGGGTCCTGCCGCACGACGGCGCGGTGACCGTGCCCGGCACTGCCGGCACCACCCGGGACGACCGCATCGCGTGGGCCGACCAGCGCCCCCGTCTCGTCCGCGGGACCATCGCGGAGAACGTCGCGCTCAGCGCGACCCCGGCGGCGCCGGCGGTGGGGTCCGCGCTCCGTGCGGCGGGGCTGGGACTCGACCCGGGCCTCCGGGTCGGTGCCGGCGGAACCGGTCTGTCGGGCGGCCAGGCGCAGCGTGTCGCCGTCGCACGAGCCCTGTACCGACACGAGCGCGCCGGCACCCCGCTCGTCCTGCTCGACGAGCCGACCTCGGCACTCGACGCCGACGCCGAGGCGCACGTGGTCGCCACGATCCGCCGCCTCGCCGACGACGGCGCGGTGGTCGTCGTCGCCAGCCACCGACCGGCGGTCGTCGCGGCCGCCGACCTCCGGGTCGCCATCGGCGACACCGGGGTCGTCACGACGCACGTCGCGGGAGCACACGCATGAGCACCACCGACCTGGAGGCCCGGCGCGGCTCCGTCCTGCGGCTCGCGATGCCCCGTGGGCCGGGGTGGGCACGCGCGGTCACCGCCGGTGCGCTGAGTGCGTTGTGCGCCGTCGCGCTGCTCGCGGCGAGCGGCTACCTGATCACGCGCGCGGCGGAGCACCCGCCGATCCTGTACCTGACGCTCGTGATGGTCGGAGTCCGGGCGTTCGCGCTGGGGCGGGCGGCGCTGCGGTACGTGGACCGGCTCGCCGGGCACGACGCGTCGTTCCGGCAGCTCGCGGTGGTGCGCACGGAGATGTACCGACGGCTGGCGTCGGTCGCGCCGGCCGGGCTCGGGACCACCGGCCGCGGTGACCTGATGACGCGGCTCGTCACGGACACCGACCGGCTGCAGGACCTGCCGATCCGGGTCGTCGGACCGCTCGTGTCCGCCGGTGTGGCCGCGGTCGCCTCCGTCGTCGCCGTCGCGCTCGTGTCCCTGCCGGCCGCCCTCGTGCTGTTCGTCGCGCTCGTCGTCGCCGCGGTGCTCGGGTCCGTCGTCACCGCGTCGATCGCCCGGCGCAGCGACGAGACGACGGCCGCCGAGCGCGGCCGCGTCGCCGACCTGGTGCTCGACACGGTCCGCACACTCGACGTGTTCGCCGCGTACGGCACGCTCGACGAGCGACTCGCGCACATCGCGACGCTCGATGCCCGGGTGACCCGCGCGGTGCGCCGCCGGGCCACGGTCGAGGCACTCGTGGGCGCGCTCGTCGGGCTCGTCGGCGGTGCCGCGGTGATCGGGGTCCTGATGGTCGGCGCTCCCGCGGTCGTCACGGGAGCCCTCGACGGCCCGCTCTGGGCGCTGGCGGTGTTCGTGCCGCTCGCGCTGTTCGAGGTCGTCGGTGGCGTGCCGCTCGCGGTGCTGACGTTCCGGCGGGTCCGGGCCGCGGCCGACCGGGTCGAGCAGGTCGTCCCGGCGACGCTGCCGGAGGGGATCGTGCCGGAGCCCGACGCCGACGCCGATCCCGCGTCGCTCGTGGTGGACGGCCCGGTCGCGGTGGCGGTCACCGGCATGACCGTGCGCTGGCCGGGTGCGGCGGTGCCCGCGGTGGACGACGTGTCGTTCTCCCTGCGACCGGGCGAGGTCGTCGTGATCGAGGGCCCGAGCGGCGCGGGTAAGTCGACGCTCGTGGACGCCCTGGTGCGGTTCGTCGAGTACGAGGGCAGCTACACGCTCGACGGTGTCGAGGCCCGGTCGGTGCACCCGGACGCCGTCCGCGCCCGGGTCGGACTCATCGAGCAGGACCCGTTCGTGTTCGACCAGTCGATCCGGCAGAACCTGCTGTTCGCCCGCGAGTCCGCGACCGACGAGGAACTCCTCGCCGTGCTCGCGCGGGTCGGGCTCGGGCCGTGGGTCACGCGACGCGGCGGGCTGGACGCGGGTGTGGGGGAGCGCGGGGCGCTGGTGTCCGGCGGGCAGGCGCACCGCCTGGCCCTGGCGCGGGCCCTCCTGCACGCGTTCCCGGTGCTGGTCCTCGACGAGCCGACGGCCGACATCGACCCGGACCTCGGCGAGTCGGTCCTCCGTGACCTCGTCGACACCGCGAGGGCCGCGGGCAACACGGTCGTCGTCGTGTCGCACGTGCCGGTGCCGCCGGACCTCGTGACCAGGACCCTGCGGATGCGGGACGGCCGCCTGGTGGCGTGAGCCGCCTGGTGGCGTGAGCCGCCTGCGTCGGGCTTATATCCTTGGTGACCGGAGCACGTCCGACGGACGTTCCCCGCGCCTCCAGACCGATTGAGAGTTCCGTGACCATCGAGCAGCCCGTCGAGGACCCGCACGCCTACGACTTCCGTCGTATCCAGGACAAGTGGCAGAGCCGCTGGGAAGAGCTCGGCCTCTTCACCATCGACCCCGAGGACCGCCGTCCGCGGAAGTACATCCTCGAGATGTTCCCGTACCCCTCCGGCGACCTGCACATGGGCCACGCCGAGAACTGGGCGCTCGGCGACTTCGTTGCGCGCTACTGGCGGCAGCAGGGCTTCAACGTGCTGCACCCGATCGGCTGGGACTCCTTCGGGCTGCCCGCCGAGAACGCGGCGATCAAGCGCGGGGTCGACCCGAAGGCCTGGACGTACGCCAACATCGAGCAGCAGAAGGCCTCGTTCAAGCGGTACGCGCCGTCCTTCGACTGGACGACCGAGATCCACACCTCGGATCCCGAGTACTACAAGTGGAACCAGTGGCTGTTCCTCAAGATGTACGAGAAGGGCCTGGCGTACCGGAAGGACAGCTGGGTCAACTGGGACCCGGTGGACCAGACGGTGCTGGCGAACGAGCAGGTCCTGCCCGACGGCACCTCGGACCGCTCCGGCGCCGTCGTCGTCAAGAAGAAGCTGACGCAGTGGTACTTCAAGATCACGGACTACGCGGACCGGCTGCTCGACGACCTCAACCAGCTCGAGGGCCGCTGGCCGTCGAAGGTCCTCGCGATGCAGCGCAACTGGATCGGCCGCTCGGTCGGCGCGGACGTCGACTTCGTCATCGAGGGCCACGACGAGCCGGTGACCGTGTTCACCACCCGCCCGGACACCATCCACGGGGTGACGTTCCTGGTCGTCGCACCGGACTCCGACCTGGCCGCCGCGCTGGTCGCTCCGGCGTCGCCGTCCGTCCGTCAGGCCTTCGACGACTACCTCGTCGCCACGCAGAAGACCTCGGAGATCGACCGGCAGAACGCCGACCGCCCGAAGACCGGCGTGCCGACCGGGCGCTTCGCGATCCACCCGCTGACCGGTGAGCGCCTGCCGATCTGGGCCGCCGACTACGTGCTCGCCGACTACGGCCACGGCGCGGTCATGGCCGTGCCCGCACACGACCAGCGCGACCTCGACTTCGCGCGCACGTTCGACCTGCCCGTGAAGGTCGTCGTGGACACGAACCAGCCCGTCACCGGCGCGATCCCGGTGATCGACCCGTCCACCGAACTGCCGGACCTGAACCCCGCCTCGACGGGTGAGGCACTCACCGGGCAGGGCCGGATGATCAACTCCGGGCCGCTCGACGGCATGTCGAAGCAGCACGCGATCACCGCGGCGATCAAGCTCCTCGAGGAGCGCGGGACCGGTCGCGCCGCCAAGACGTACCGCCTGCGCGACTGGCTGATCTCCCGCCAGCGCTTCTGGGGCACGCCGATCCCGATCATCCACGGCGCCGACGGCACCGAGTACCCGGTGCCGCTCGACCAGCTGCCCGTGCGGCTGCCCGACACCGACGGGCTCGACCTCAAGCCGAAGGGCACCTCGCCGCTGGGGGGCGCGACCGACTGGGTCAACGTCCCGAACCCGGTGGACGGCACCCCGGCGCTCCGCGACACCGACACGATGGACACCTTCGTGGACTCGTCGTGGTACCCGTGGCGCTTCCTGTCGCCGAACGACGACACGCAGGCGTTCGACCCGGAGCTGGCACGCAAGTGGGCTCCGGTCGACCAGTACATCGGTGGCGTCGAGCACGCGATCCTGCACCTGCTGTACGCCCGCTTCGTCACGAAGGTCCTGTTCGACCTCGGCTACCTCGACTTCACCGAGCCCTTCTCGGCGCTGCTCAACCAGGGCATGGTGCTCTCCGGCGGCTCGAAGATGTCGAAGTCGAAGGGCGGCGTGTCCCTCGGTGACGAACTCGACGCGCACGGCGTCGACGCGATCCGCATGGTGATGGGCTTCGCCGGGCCGCCCGAGGACGACATCAACTGGGAGGACGTCTCCCCGGCGGCCTCCGCCCGGTTCCTCGCCCGTGCCTACCGCCTGGCGACCGACGTCACGTCGACGCCGGACGCCGTGTGGGCCGAGGGCGACCGCGCGCTCCGGCAGGTCACCCACCGGTTCCTGGCCGATGCGCCGGGGATGATGGAGTCGTTCAAGTTCAACGTCGTGATCGCGCGGCTGATGGACCTGGTGAACGTCACCCGCAAGGCGATCGACAACGGTCCGGGCGCCGGGGACCCCGCCGTCCGTGAGGCCGTCGAGACCATCGCCTTGGGTCTCAGCGTCTTCGCGCCGTACACCGGCGAGGAGATGTGGGAGCGTCTCGGCTACACGTCCTCGGTGGCGACGTTCGGGTGGCGGAAGGCCGACCCGACGCTGCTCGTGCAGGAGACCCTCACCGCGGTGGTGCAGGTCAACGGCAAGGTGCGTGACTCGTTCGAGGTCTCGAAGTCGATCGAGGCGGACGAGCTCGAAGGCCTCGCGCGGTCGTCGGCGAACGTACAGCGGTACATCGGGGAGCGGGAGATCGTGAAGGTGATCGTCCGCGCGCCGAAGCTCGTGAACATCGCCATCAAGGGGTAGCGCGCTCCTCCGGTCCTTCCTGCACAGGGCGGGGCCTGGTGCTCCTGTCCACAGTGTCTCGTCGCGGAGCCCGGCCGGCCGGTCGGGCTCCGTAGCGTTTCCGCCATGTCCCGGTTCACCCTCACCCCTCGTGCGGCGCTCGTGCTCGCCGCGATCGTGGTCGTGGTGGCGCTGGTGGTGATCGTGCTCGGTGCGCGCGGGGGCGGGGCCGGCGAGACCGTGTCGGTGGTGTCCGGCGCGCCGTCGCGTGGGGCTGCGCCGACGCCGACGCCGACGCCGTCGTCTGCGGTCCCCGCGGTCGTCGTCGTGCACGTGCTCGGGGCCGTCGGGCGGGCGGGGGTCGTCTCGTTGCCGGTCGGCAGCCGTGTCTCGGACGCGCTCGGAGCCGCCGGGGGAGCCGCCGCCGACGCCGACCTCGCCCGGCTCAACCTGGCGCGGCCCCTGGTGGACGGGGAACGCCTTTACGTCCCGAAGGTGGGGCAGGTCGAGGTGCCTGCGGCGCTCGACGGTTCCGGCGGCGCGCCGTCGACCGGCCCCGGCGCTCCCGGTGCTCCCAGTGCGTCGGGCGCGGACGGTTCCGCGGACGTCGTCGACCTGAACACGGCCGACCAGACCGCACTCGAGACCCTGCCCGGCATCGGGCCGGCGCTCGCGGAACGGATCCTGGCGTGGCGGACGGAGCACGGGCGGTTCGCCGCGGTGGAGGACCTGCTCGACGTCGCCGGCATCGGGGACGTCCGGTTCGCCGAGCTGCGGGACCGGGTGCGCGTGTGAACGTCACGGCGGACCGGACCGACCTGCGCGTCGCGGTGCCGGCGGCGGTGACCTGGGCGGTCGCGGCGCTGCTGGTCGGTGAGCCGGATCGGGCGTGGTGGGTCGTCGGCGGAGCGGGCGTCTGCCTGGTCGTCGCGGGCGTGGTCGTCGTGCTGCCCGCGCTGCGTTGCGGTCCCGGGCGCGCGGTCGTCGTGCTGCGTGTCAGCGCCGCGCTCGTGCTGACGTCGTCGTCGTTCGTGGGCGTGGTCGCCGTCGCGGTGGCGACCGGGGCGACGAACCGATCGCCGACTGCGCTCACGGCGGTCACCGGTCGGACGGTCCAGATCCAGGCGGTACTCGACCGGGACCTCGGCGCAGCGGACCGCTCCGTCCTCGCCACGCTGCACGGCGCTACCGACGTCGGCAGCGCTGCCGACGTCGGCAGGCTCGACGTTCCGGTCCGGGTCGTGCCGTCGCGGGACGCCGGACCCCGAGCCGCACTCCCGGCGGGGACCCGGCTGACCGGGCGCGCGGTGCTCCAGGCCGACGAGCCCGGCGCCGCGACGGCGTACGTCGTGTTCCTCCGCGGCGCCGCCACCAGCTCGCCACCGGCCGGGTTCCTCGGCGCGACGAACACGGCGCGCGCCGCCTTCGCGCAGGTCACCTCGCAGCTGCCGCAGCCGGGTGGGTCGCTGCTCCGAGGGCTCGCCATCGGGGATCGTGGTGGCCTGGACCCCGCGACGGAGTCCGCGATGGAGACGAGCGCGCTCACCCACCTCACCGCCGTCTCGGGGTCGAACTGCGCGGTGATCGTCGGGCTCGTGGTGGTCCTCGGGAAGGCCGTCGGGCTGGGTCGGCTGGCGCGGGCCGTGTGCGCGATCGCCCTGCTGATCGGGTTCGTCGTGCTCGTCCGCCCGGACCCGTCGATCCTCCGTGCCACCGTGATGGCCGTCGTCGTGCTCGTCGTGCACCTGGCCGGGCGTCCGGTGCGGGGCGTGCCGCTGATCTGCCTCGCGGTCCTCGGGATGCTCGTCGTGGACCCGTGGTTCTCGCGCTCGTTCGCGTTCGGACTGTCCGTGCTCGCGACGAGCGGGATCGTCGTGCTCGCGCCACCCCTGACCGCGTTGCTCGCGCGGCGGTGCTGGACGCCTGTGGCCGCGGCGCTGGCGGTGCCGATCGCGGCGCAGGTGGCGTGCTGGCCGCTGACGATCCCGCTGTCGGCTGCGCTGCCGACCTACGCGGTGCCCGCGAACCTGCTCACCGAGCCCCTGGCACCGGTGGTCACGGTCCTCGGCCTCGGTGCGTGCCTGCTCGCGCCGGTGTGGCCCGCGGGTGCCGAGGTCCTCGCTGCCGTCGCCTGGGCGCCGGCTGCGGCGATCGGCGCCGTCGCGCACGGGGCCGCCGCGCTGCCGTTCGCCGCGGTGCCGTGGCCGGCCGGGCTCCTCGGCGTCGGGGCCGCCGCCGCGGTCAGCTCGGGGATCGTCGCCGCCGTCCTCGTGCCGGCGGCACTGCGGGCCCGGGTGCTCCTGGTCGCGGCGGTCGTCGGGGTGATCGGCATCGCGTCGACGCTCGTTCCGCGGGCGGTCGTCCGCGCCGGGCTCCCCGGGGACTGGGCGATGGCGGCGTGCGACGTCGGGCAGGGCGACGCCGTCCTGGTCCGCAACGGCACGAGCACCGCGCTCGTCGACGTCGGCGACGACCCGGAACGACTCCGCGCCTGTCTCGACCTGCTCGGTGTCCGGCGGATCGACCTGCTCGTGCTGACGCACTTCGACCGCGACCACGTCGGTGCCGTGGCCGAGGTCGCGGCGGACGTGGACGTCGCGCTCACCGGGCCGACCGGGCGTCCTGCGGACGACGGCGTCGTGCGGGATCTCCAGCGTGCGGGCGTGGACGTCCGGGACGCGGACGACGGGGTCGCGGGGATGCTGGGTGCGCTCCCGTGGCGGGTGCTCTGGCCGCGCGCCGGCGACTCCACGAGCGGGAACGACGCGAGCATCGTGCTCCGGGTCGGCCCGGCGCCGGACTCTTGCCGAACGTGCCTGTCCGGTGTGCTGCTCGGTGACCTCGACGCCACCGCGCAGCGCCGGCTGCGGGGGAGCGCGGTCATCGAGCCGGTCGACGTCGTCAAGGTCTCGCACCACGGTTCGGCGGACCAGGACCCGACGCTCTACCGGGAGCTCGCGGCGCCGGTCGGCCTGATCGGCGTCGGGGCGGACAACACCTACGGGCACCCAACCGCGGCCGCCCTGGCGATGCTGGCCGCCGCCGGGACGACGCCGTTCCGGACCGACCTGCAGGGCACCGTCGTCGTGCGCCGGGGAAGCCAGGGGCCCGAGGTCTGGACGGAGCGCCGGGCGACGGAGCCCGTGCCGTCCGGGACCGTGCCGCCCGGGACCGTGCCGCCCGGGGCCGCGCCGCCCGGGGCCGCGCCGCCCGGGGCCGCGCGGTCCGGGGTCGCGCGGCCGGGAGTCGTGCCGCCCGGGTCGGGGGTGGCCCGTAGACTCGGAGCCGCACCATCGGAAGGAACGCATGCCCGCCAAGAAGCCCGCGCGCGCCGCCGCGAAGATCGACCAGGTCCCGTGGTCCGGCATCCGTCCCGCGCCCGTGGTCCTCGTGACCGGGCCGGAGACGTTCCTCGCCGAGCGGGCGACCGGCATGCTGCGCGACCTCCTGGTGGGCGAGGACCCCGCACTCGAGGTCCACGACCTCGAAGCCGACCAGTACGCCCCCGGCCTGCTGGCCACCCTCGCGAGCCCGTCGCTGTTCGGCGAACCGCGGCTCGTCCGGGTGACGAACGTCGAGAAGTGCACGGACGCGTTCATCACGGAGACGATCTCCTACCTCGGCAACCCCGCGGACGACGTCACCCTCGTGCTCCGGCACGGCGGGGGTGTCCGCGGCAAGAAGCTCCTCGACACGATCCGCAGCGGCGTCGGCGGTGGGATCGAGGTCCAGTGCGACGAGCTCAAGCGCGAGACCGACCGCATCGACTTCGTGAACGCCGAGTTCCGTGCGGCCCGGCGGAAGATCGCCCCCTCGGCCGTCCGAACGCTCGTCGCGGCGTTCGCGGACGACCTCGCCGAGCTCGCGGCGGCGTGCCGGCAGCTCCTCGCCGACGAGGCGCAGGAGATCACGGACAAGGTCGTCGACAAGTACTACGGCGGCCGGGTCGAGACGAACGCCTTCAAGGTCGCCGACATCGCACTGGCGGGTCGATCGGCTCCGGCGATCGTCGAGCTGCGGCACGCCCTGTCGACGGGTGAGGCCCCCGTGCCGATCGTCGCCGCGTTCGCGAGCAAGATCCGCACGATGGCCAAGGTCAGCGGCTTCCGGGGCTCCAGCGGGCAGGCCGCTTCCGCGCTCGGCATGGCGCCGTGGCAGGTGCAGCGTGCGCAGCGCGACGTCGCGGGGTGGAGTGAGGCCGGTCTCGCGAACGCGATCATCAGCATCGCGGAGGCCGACACCGCGGTGAAGGGTGGCTCGCGCGACGCGCACTACGCGCTCGAGGTCATGGTCCGCACCATCGCCCGGCGCGGCGAAGCTCGCTGACGCGACCCGTCCCGGCCCGCGCCGGCCCGCGCCCGCGCGCGCCCGTTTCCGCGCGCGGCGTGAGCGCACCCCGCGTAACCGAAACCACTTCGCACCACGGAAGTACGCGGTGCGAAGTGCTTTCGGTTGTGCGAAGCCGAACCGAACTGCCGCCGCCCGCGCCCCCGCGCGCACCGCGCCCGCACCGCCGCCGCGCGCGCCCCCGCGCCCCACGAACGACGAAGGCCCCACACCGAACGGTGCGGGGCCTTCAGAGATCAGCTGCTCAGAGCGCGCTGACCTTCTTCGCGATGGCCGACTTGCGGTTCGCGGCCTGGTTCTTGTGGATGACGCCCTTGCTCACGGCCTTGTCGAGCTTCTTCGTGGCGACGACGAGGGCCGCGGCGGCCTTCTCCTTGTCGCCAGCGGAGACCGCCTCGTTGGTGTGGCGGATGAGCGTCTTCAGCTCGGACTTGTAGGCCTTGTTGCGCTCCTGGGCCTTCAGGTTGGTCTTGATGCGCTTCATCTGCGACTTGATGTTCGCCATGTGGTGCTCCTGCTTCGTCTCGTACGGGTGAATGCGACCGCTGGGTAGAGGGGCCCTTGGTCGTCTCGCGTTCCACCCGTGGGCGGGGAACGCGCAAGCCAGCAAGCAACACTACCAGGAGGGGGACAGCGGTTCAACGCGCGCGACACGCGTCACCGCGCGGAAACACGCGGGCGTTACCGTGATGGGCATGCCGTCCCTCGCACCTCGGATCGACACCGTCCCCGCCTCCGGCATCCGCCGCGTCTTCGAACAGGCCGCCCTGCTGCAGGCCGACGGTGCGGACGTCACGATGCTCGTCATCGGCGAACCGGACGTGCCGGTCGCGCCGCACATCGCCGACGCCGCCAAGCGCGCCTGGACCGAGGACCGCACCGACTACACGCCGAACGGCGGCATCGCGCCGCTCCGGACGGCCATCCAGGAGAAGCTGCGCCGCGAGAACCGCATCGAGGCCGACCTCGAGCAGATCTGGGTGACGGTCGGGGCGACGCAGGCACTGTTCCAGGCGATGACCCTGGTGCTGAGCCCCGGTGACGAGATCCTCGTGCCGGACCCCGGGTACACGACGTTCACGTTGAACGCGCACATCATCGGAGCCACCCCGGTGCCGTACCGGCTGGAGCCGCAGCACGGCTTCGAACCGGACCTGGACGCGCTCGAGGCCAGCATCACCGAGCACACCAGGGCGATCGTGGTGAACTCGCCGTCCAACCCGCTCGGATCGGTCTTCGGCGAGGACACCCTGCGGGACATCCTGGCGTTCGCGAAGCGCCACGACCTCTGGGTGATCAGCGACGAGGTCTACGAGTACTTCACGTACGACACCCGCCACGTGAGCCTGGCGGCGCTCGACGAGGACGACCGCGTGTTCACCGCGTTCTCGCTGAGCAAGACGTACGCGATGACGGGCGTCCGCGTCGGGTACCTCGTCACGCCCAAGGGCCTCGGCGCCACGATGCGCACGACGCAAGAGGCGATGATCAGCTGCGTCGCCGAGCCCGACCAGTACGCGGCCCTCGCCGCGATCGTCGGCGACCACTCGGCGGTACGGGATGCCCGGGAGCACTACCGCGCCAACCTCGCGGTCGCGACCGAGGTCCTCGACGCCGCCGGCATCAGGTACAACGACCCGCGTGGCGCGTTCTACCTGTGGATCGACATGTCGCACGCCGCACAGGGCGACGTCGCAGAGTGGGCGCTGGCGTTCCTGCAGCACGAGAAGGTCGCGGTCGCGCCGGGCAGCGCGTTCGGCCGCACCGGCGAGGGCTGGATCCGGGTCTGCCTGGCGGCGACCCCGGAGGACCTCCGGCGCGGCCTGGGCGCACTGCCGGCCCCGGCGCACGCCGTCGTCTGAGCGCGGCCGTCCGACCGGCCCGGAGGCTCGGTGCCGGTCCGCCTCGCACGGTGCGAGGGCAGGGTGGCTGGCCTGGAGGCTCGGTGCCGGTCCGCCTCGCACGGTGCGAGGGCGGGTGGCTGGGTGCTCGTCCTGACGACAACTGCGCGTGCGTCCGACTGCGCACTTGTCGGTACCGCGAGCAACTCGCGCCCGGCGCGAGCAACTCGCGCGCAGCTCGCGCGCCCGGCGCGAGCAACTCGCGCCCGCCCCGCACCCCGAGCACGCCCAACCGTGGGACAATCGTTCGACCGTCCGACCCACCTGAGGAACCGTGAGCCCACAAGCAGCCACCCCGCTCGAGCCCGCCGCGACTCCGGCCGAGGCGATCCGCAACTTCTGCATCATCGCGCACATCGACCACGGCAAGTCGACGCTGGCCGACCGCATGCTGCAGATCACCGGCATCGTCGAGGACCGCGCGATGCGTGCCCAGTACCTCGACCGGATGGACATCGAGCGCGAACGCGGCATCACGATCAAGTCGCAGGCCGTCCGGATGCCGTGGGAGCTCGACGGCAAGACCTTCGCGCTGAACATGATCGACACCCCCGGGCACGTCGACTTCTCCTACGAGGTGTCCCGCTCGCTCGCCGCGTGCGAGGGCGCGATCCTGCTGGTCGACGCCGCGCAGGGCATCGAGGCGCAGACGCTCGCCAACCTCTACCTGGCGCTCGAGAACGACCTCGAGATCATCCCGGTCCTCAACAAGATCGACCTGCCGGCCGCCGAGCCCGACAAGTACGCCGCGGAGCTCGCGCAGCTCATCGGTGGCAAGCCGGAGGACGTCCTCCGGGTGTCCGGCAAGACCGGCGTGGGCGTGCCCGAGCTGCTGGACCGCGTGGTCCGCACCGTGCCGAACCCCGTCGGTGACGCGGATGCCGCGCCCCGCGCGATGATCTTCGACTCCGTCTACGACAGCTACCGCGGCGTCGTGACGTACGTCCGCATGATCGACGGCTCGATCGCCCCGCGCGAGAAGGTCCAGATGATGTCGACCAAGTCGACGCACGAGATCCTGGAGATCGGGGTGTCGAGCCCCGAGCCGAAGCCCACGAAGGGCCTCTCCGTGGGGGAGGTCGGGTACCTCATCACCGGCGTGAAGGACGTCCGCCAGTCCAAGGTCGGCGACACCGTCACGAGCGCGCAGAAGCCCGCGACCGAGGCGCTGCCCGGCTACACGGACCCGAAGCCCATGGTGTTCTCGGGCCTGTACCCGATCGACGGCTCGGACTACCCGGACCTCCGTGACGCGCTCGACAAGCTCAAGCTCTCCGACGCCGCACTCGTGTACGAGCCGGAGACCTCTGTGGCGCTCGGCTTCGGCTTCCGCTGCGGGTTCCTCGGGCTGCTGCACCTCGAGATCATCACCGAGCGGCTCTCCCGCGAGTTCGGCCTCGACCTCATCACGACCGCCCCGAGCGTCATCTACGAGGTCACGACCGAGGACAACTCGGTCACCGAGGTCACGAACCCGTCCGAGTTCCCGACCGGGCGCATCGTCGAGGTCCGCGAGCCGATGGTCCGCGCCGCGATCCTCGCGCCGAAGGACTACGTCGGCGCGATCATGGAGCTCTGCCAGCAGCGCCGCGGCTCGCTGCTCGGCATGGAGTACCTCGGCGAGGACCGCGTCGAGATCCGCTACCAGATCCCGCTCGGCGAGATCGTGTTCGACTTCTTCGACCAGCTGAAGAGCAAGACGCAGGGCTACGCCAGCCTCGACTACGAGCCCATCGGCGACCAGGCCGCCGACCTCGTCAAGGTCGACATCCTGCTGCAGGGCGACCAGGTCGACGCGTTCAGTGCGATCGTGCACCGCGACAAGGCGTACGCGTACGGCACGCTGATGACCGAGCGCCTGCGCAAGCTCATCCCGCGCCAGCAGTTCGAGGTGCCGATCCAGGCTGCGATCGGGGCCAGGATCATCGCTCGCGAGAGCATCCGCGCGATGCGCAAGGACGTCCTCGCGAAGTGCTACGGCGGTGACATCACCCGCAAGCGCAAGCTCCTCGAGAAGCAGAAGGAGGGCAAGAAGCGCATGAAGACCATCGGCCGGGTCGAGGTCCCGCAGGAGGCCTTCATCGCGGCGCTCTCCGGCGACGTCGAAGAGAAGAAGAAGTAGGAGCGGTTCAGCCCCGCTGGTCGCGGGAACGCAGGGCCGCCAGGCACACGGACGGGAGGCTCGCAGCAGCCAGTCCCGCCAGTGCGGTCCGCACGATGGTCGCGTCGGATGCCGCCGCGACGTCCGCCGCTGTCGTCGCGACGACCGCGGCGGCCACGGCACCGAGCGCCAGGAGCGCCGTCACGCCGCCGATGACGAGCGGCACCCGGCGGTGCTGGTGGCGCTGCACCGCGAGCACGAGCGTCGCGCTGAAGAGCAGCACGCCGAGCCCGGCCGCTGATGCCCCGACGGCGGCGACGAGGTCGAGCGTCTCGACGTCGGCGGCCACCCGGTCGACCGCGATCCGGCTCGCCGCGGCGACCGCGAAACTGCCGAGGGTGAGCACGCCGGCGGCCCGGACCCGCGGGTCGACGGACCGGCGGCGGGCGGGGGCGGACGTGAGCACGCGTCCACGATAGGGGCGGGGCGGAGGGGTGCACGGCCTCCAGTTCGGGGTGCGCGGAAAGCGGACGGCGGGCCGGACCGCGTGGGTTCGACCCGGCCGTGCACCCCCAGTACGATGGCCTGATGAGCAGCCGCGGAGGGTACCTGACCGCCCTGACCTACGGAGCAGTCGGTGCCACACAGGCGCCCGACCTGATGACCTACCCGCCCGAGGGATTCGTCCCGGCGGAGTCGCGCTCGCGCATCGGTCACGGCGACCAGCGCTTCGAGACCGCGGTGACCCAGGCGCTGACGTGGCAGATCCAGGAGCGCAGCGGCATCGCGGTGCGCGTCGACGACGCACCGGACGACGACGAGGTCCGCTACAACCCGGTGACCTTCGACGAGCAGGGCGTGCCGATCGCGCCGGCCTCGATCGGGACCCCGCGGGTGGAGCAGTTCGCGCCGGACGGCACCCCGCTCGTGACGGCGGGGACGAGCGCGGTGCTGACGATGCACGCGTTCGGGCAGACGGTGCAGGCGCCGGTGCGGGTCGTGTCGATCATCGACGAGCCGGACCGCAAGGGCTTCGCCTACGGCACGCTCGAGGGGCACCCGCTCTCGGGCGAGGAGTCCTTCGTCATCGAGCGCACCGCCGACGGCTCGGTGTGGCTGCAGATCCGGCAGTTCTCGCAGCCGGCGAGCGCGAAGTGGCGCTTCGTCGCCCCGCTGCTCCGTCGGCAGCAGCGCGTGATGGCGGAGAAGTACCTCGAGGCGCTGCGCGGCGACTAGTCCGCGCTCAGCCCTCGTGCCGCAGCGGCGGCAGCGCGGCGATCGCGTCCTCGATGAGCGCGGCGTCGGACACGCAGTCGCGGGCGATGGCGACCGCGTTCGTGTGCCGGAGCGCGTCGACGTCGTAGACGCCGGTCGCGACCGCGAGGAACGGGATGCCGACGGCGTCGGCGGCCTCGCCGTCGCGCGGGGTGTCGCCGACGATGACGGCGCGGGTGCCGGCGAGTGCTGCCGCGGCGAGGGCCGTCACGCCGGTGCGCTCGACCTCCTCGTCGCCGAAGTACGAGTGCTCCCAGTCGAAGGCGTCGACGTCGAACCCGGCGCCGGCGAGCTTGACCCGCGCGCGGTAGGCCGAGTTGCCGGTGAGCAGCCCGTTGCGCCAACCGATCTCGGCGAACCGGGCGACGAGCGCCGTGGCCCCGGGAGCCGCGGTGCGGTGCTCGCCCGAGCGGTGCCGTTCCTCGGAGAGGTCGCGGAGGTGCCGGCTGACGGTCGGGATCAGGTCGTCGCCGAGGTCGTGGGCACGGACGTGCTCGGCGATGATGCCGGCGTCGGTCCGGCCGTGCTGGTGCCCGACGAGCAGGGGGAGGTCGCGGCCCGTCGCCCGCTCGAGCGCGAGGTGGTACAGGTTGCCGGGCGAGGTGGCGTTGCGGACGAGGGTGCCGTCGATGTCCCACAGCACCGTGGTCGGGACGGGGTGGTGCTCCATGCCTCCATCATGGCGGACAATGGACTCCATGCCGAGTGCTCTCCCGATCGCCGACCCGGCACCCGCGGACGGACTGATCACCCCCGCTGCCGGATCGGGTGACGTGCCGTTCGGCGTCTACGTGCACGTGCCGTTCTGCCGGGTTCGCTGCGGGTACTGCGACTTCAACACGTACACGGCATCCGAGCTCCGCGGTGTCCGCCGTGACGACTACGCCGGGCACGCCGTCCGCGAGATCGCCTGGGCCGCCTCCGTGCTCGACCGCTCCGGCGTGGCTCGCCGTCCCGTCTCGACCGTCTTCTTCGGTGGCGGCACCCCGACCATGCTCCCCGCGAGCGACCTGGCGATGATCCTGCGGGCGATCGACGACACGTGGGGGATCCTGCCCGGGGCCGAGGTCACGACCGAGGCGAACCCGGACTCCGTCGACGCGGAGTCGATCGCGACCCTGCAGCGGGCGGGTTTCACGCGGATGAGCTACGGCATGCAGTCCGCGGTCCCGCACGTGCTCGCCACGCTCGACCGCACCCACGACCCGCTCCGGGTGCCGGACGTCGTCGACCTCGCGAAGCAGCAGGGGCTCGACGTCTCACTCGACCTGATCTACTCGACGCCGGGGGAGTCCCTGGACGACTGGCGCACCTCGCTCGACGCGGCCATCGCCTGCGAGCCCGACCACGTGTCGGCGTACTCGCTCATCGTCGAGGACGGCACCGCGATGGGCCGTGCCGTCTCCCGCGGGGAGCTGCCGGCACCGGACGACGACCTCGCCGCGGACATGTACGAGCTCGCGGACCAGGTGCTCGGTGACGCCGGGTACGGCTGGTACGAGGTCTCCAACTGGGCGCGCGGCGACGAGCACGTCAGCCGGCACAACCTGTCGTACTGGAAGGGCCACGACTGGTGGGGCGTCGGACCCGGTGCGCACTCCAGCGTCGCCGGCACCCGGTGGTGGAACGTCAAGCACCCGGCCGCGTACGCGAACCGGGTGCTCGCCGACGAGTCCCCGGCCGCCGGACGCGAGACGATCGACGACGAGACCCGGTACGTGGAGCGCCTGCTGCTGGCCGCGCGCGTCCGCGGGGAGCTGCGCACCGAGGAGATCCGACCGGAGGCCCGTGGCCGGGTCGCCGGGCTCATCGCCCGCGGTCTGGTGGACGGTCGCAGCGCGCTGGCCCGGCCGGGGCGCCTGGAACTCACGCTGCCGGGCCGGCTGCTCGCCGACGCCGTGGTGCGGGAACTGCTCGACTAGTCCTTGATGAACTGGAACGTGAGCGGGTACCGGTAGAACCGGCCCTGGTTCGCGGCGACGGCGGCCATGATCGCGAACACGACCACGAGCACCCCGATCACCGGGAGCAGCACGAACCCGATCAGCACGATCGTCAGCAGGCCGGACACGAAGCTCGCGATCGCGACCGTGATGTGGAAGTTCAGCGCCTGCCGGGTGTGCTCGCGGATGAACTGCCCGCGGTCGCGCAGCACGATGTACGCCACGAGCGGCACGATGAAGTTGAAGAAGATCCCACCGATGTGCGTCAGGGTGGCCCAGAGGCGCTGGTCCTCGGGCGTCATCGGCTGGGGCGGCTGGTACTGCGGTCCGCCGGGCTGCTGTCCGTAGCCCTGGGGTCCGTTCGGCGGCTGTCCGTAGCTCATGCGCACGAGCGTATCCACACCGGTGCAGAAGTGTCGGGACGTCGGTGGTCGGGCGTAGGATCAGCACTCGTCACATCCGAGTGCCAGCACGAGCGGAAGGGGTCCCGGTGGTCAGTGAACGGTCCCTCGAGGTCCTCAAGGCGATCGTGCGCGACTACGTCGCCTCACGCGAGCCGGTCGGGTCCAAGTCCATCGTGGAGCGCCACGCGTTCGGCGTCAGCGCCGCCACGATCCGCAACGACATGGCCCTGCTCGAGGACGAGCAGCTCATCATCGCTCCGCACACGTCGTCCGGCCGGGTGCCGACGGACAAGGGCTACCGGCTCTTCGTGGACCACCTCGCTGCCGCCCGCCCGCTGACCAGCGCCCAGCGGCAGGCCATCGAGACGTTCCTCGGCGCCTCGAACGACCTCGACGACGTGCTCAGCCGCACCGTCCGGCTGCTCAGCCAGCTCACGAACCAGGTCGCCCTGGTGCAGTACCCGTCGATGGTGCGCGCCCGGGTGCAGCACGTCGAACTCGTCCGGCTCGGGGACACCCGCCTGATGGTGGTGCTCATCACCGACACCGCCCGGGTCGAGCAGCGGGTGGTCGAGACGGACGTCACCCTCGACGAGTCCGCGCTCGTCGAGCTCCGCGCCGTGGTGAACGGTGCCGCGGTCGGACTCCTGCTGCAGGACGTCCCGACGGCGCTCCGGGCGATCCCGGCGCAGATCCGGCCGGAGTCGCAGACCCTCGCCGGGGTGGTGGTCGCGACCCTCATCGAACAGGTCGCCGCCAACCGGCAGGACCGCCTGCTGATGGCGGGGGCGGCGAACCTCGCGAAGAGCGAACAGGACTTCTCCGGCGGGCTGTTCCCGGTCCTCGAAGCGATCGAGGAACAAGTGACCCTGCTCCGGTTGTTCGGGGAGATGCAGCTCGACGACGTCTCCGTCACCGCACGGATCGGCGTCGAGAACGCGGAGTACGGCCTCGACGCGACCAGCATCGTCGCCGGCGGGTACGTCGCGGCGGGCGGCGAGGTCGCGCGCCTCGGCGTCCTCGGCCCCACCCGGATGGACTACGGCACCAACATGGCCGCGGTCCGCGCGGTCGCGCGGTACCTGTCCAGGCTGCTCGGAGAGAATTGACGACCGACCACCCCGGGGACGCGCGCTGAGCGCGGCAGCCGACCCGGGCCTCCAGACCGATCCACCAGCAAGACCGACGAAACCTACCTGAGGAACACGTGGCAGACCACTACGACGTCCTCGGTGTCCCGCGTGACGCGGCCGACGCCGACATCAAGAAGGCGTACCGCCGCCTCGCCCGCGAACTGCACCCGGACGTGAACCCGAGCCCGGACGCCGCCGAGCGCTTCAAGGACGTGACGCACGCGTACGACGTGCTGAGCGACCCCGAGCAGCGTCGTCGGTACGACGCCGGCCCGCAGGCCGACAACCCGTTCGGCGGCGGCGGCGCGGGCGGCTTCAGCGACATCTTCGACGCCTTCTTCGGCGGCGGAGGCGGTGGGAGCCGTGGCAACGGTCCGCGCAGCCGCGCCGAGCGCGGCCAGGACGCGCTGCTCCGCATCGACGTCGACCTCGACGAGGTCGTCTTCGGAACCCACAAGGACGTCGAGGTGGACACCGCGGTGCTCTGCGAGACGTGCGGTGGTTCCTGCTGCGCGCCGGGCACGAGCCCGCGCACCTGCGACATCTGCGGCGGCACCGGGCACATCCAGCGCCAGGTCCGCTCGCTCCTCGGCAACGTCGTGACGAGCGCGCCGTGCGGCACCTGCCGCGGGCACGGCACCGTCATCCCGAACCCGTGCCCCACCTGCCAGGGGCAGGGCCGCGTCCGCGCGCGCCGGACGATCCCGGTCGACGTGCCCGCCGGCGTCGACTCCGGGCTGCGCCTGCAGATGCCCGGTCAGGGTGAGGTCGGCCCGGCCGGCGGACCCTCCGGCGACCTCTACCTCGAGATCCGCGTGCGCCACCACGACGTCTTCAGCCGCGACGGGGACGACCTCCTCGCCACGCTCGAGGTCGCCATGACCGATGCGGTCCTCGGCACCACGACGACGATCGACGGCCTGGACGGCCCGGTCGAGCTCGAGATCCGTCCGGGTGTGCAGAGCGCCGACGTCCTGGTCCTCAAGGACCGCGGCGTGACGAAGCTGCGCGGGAACGGCCGCGGCGACCTGCGGGTCGGCGTGCAGGTCGTCACCCCGACCAAGCTCTCGCACAAGGAACGCCAGCTCGTCGAGCAGCTCGCGAAGTCGCACAAGG
Source organism: Curtobacterium sp. NPDC090223 (assembly GCF_044746585.1). Classification (NCBI taxonomy): domain Bacteria; kingdom Bacillati; phylum Actinomycetota; class Actinomycetes; order Micrococcales; family Microbacteriaceae; genus Curtobacterium; species Curtobacterium sp. NPDC090223. The sequence continues at coordinate 205,291 of NZ_JBIVCN010000001.1, forward strand.
CGTCGCCCCCGCAGCTCGCGAAGTTCCAGCAGGGCATGTTCGGCAAGCTCCGCGACCGCTTCTTCAACTTCTGATGGCGTCGCTCTACCTGGTCGACTCGCTGGACGGCGTGGCCGTCGGCGGGTCCGTGGCGCTCGACGGCACCGAGGGCCGGCACGCCGTGACGGTGTCCCGGGTCCGCGTGGGGGAGACCCTGCGGATCTCGGACGGCCAGGGGACCGTCGCGGTCGGCACGGTGGCCTCGGTCGACCGGGACGCGCTCGTGCTCACCGTCGCGTCGCTGACCACCTCGCCGGTCCCCGTCCCGGCGCTGACGCTCGTGCAGGCGCTCGCGAAGGGCGGCCGGGACGAGATGGCGGTGCAGGCGGCGACCGAGATCGGTGTCGACCACGTCGTGCCGTGGGCGGCGGCGCGGAGCGTCTCCCGGTGGGAGGGCGCGAAGGTCGCGAAGGGCCGGGCCCGGTGGCAGGCGATCGCCCACGAGGCCGCGAAGCAGGCGATCCGGTCGCGGGTGCCGTCCGTCTCGGCGCCGGTGACGACGGCTGCGCTGGCTGCGGGGGTCGGGTCTGGTTCCGGCGGTTCCGGCGGTTCCGGCGGTTCCGGTGGTTCCGGCCGTTCCGGCCGTTCCGGTGGTTCCGGTCTGGAGGCCCGGGTCGCGTTGGTCGTGCTCGATCCGACCGCCACGGTGCGGCTGGCGACCTGGGAACCGCCGTCCGACGCCACCGAGATCGTCCTGGTGGTCGGCCCGGAGGGCGGGATCGACGGCTCCGAGCTGGATCGGCTCACCGCCGCCGGTGCCGTGCGGGTGCGGCTCGGCGACAGCGTGCTCCGGACCTCGACGGCCGGTCCCGCGGCCCTCGCCGTGCTGCAGGCACGGCTGGGTCGGTGGTAGCGGCAGCCCCGTCGATCGCAGACCCGACCTGCATCGCCAGCCGTATGCGCTGCGGGATCGGGATGATCTGGGAAGACTGCGAGTCGGTCACGGGTTCTACGATGGAGCAATGAGCACCAGCACGCCCAGCGTCTTCTCGAAGATCATCGCGCGGGAGATCCCGGCCACCATCGTGACCGAGGACGACCGTGTCATCGCCTTCGAGGACATCGCGCCCAAGGCCCCCGTGCACGTGCTCGTCGTCCCCAAGACCGAGGACTACGCCAACGTGACCGAACTGGCCGCGGGTGACCCGGACCTCCTCGCCCACATCGTGGCCACCGCGCAGCGCATCGCCGACGAGCGCTCCGGTGGGCAGTACCGTCTCGTCTTCAACACCGGCGAGACCGTCGGACAGACCGTGTTCCACGTGCACGCGCACGTACTCGCAGGCGACCTGCAGGAAGGCACCCTTGCCAGCTGACGACACCGCACACCCAGAGCCAGAAGCCGTCTCGGAACTCAGCGTCGACGGGATCGCGATGGTCCAGCTCCTGGGCCCGCAGGACCGGCTGTTGAAGACCGTCGAACGCCAGTACCCGGGGGTCCGGGTGCTGGTCCGTGGCAACGAGGTCACGCTCACCGGGCCGGAGCGCGACGTCGCCCGTGCCCGTGCGCTCGTCGACGAACTCGTCGGCATGGTGCGGCGCGGCCAGGACATCGGCCAGGGCGACATCCCCACCTCGGCCCGCATCATCGACGAGGAACGCAGCCCCGCCGACGTCTTCGGCACGCCGATCGTGTCCAGCCGCGGCAAGTCGGTGCGCCCGAAGACCGATGGGCAGCGACGCTACGTCGACGCCATCGACGAGAACACGATCACGTTCGGCATCGGTCCAGCCGGCACCGGCAAGACGTACCTGGCGATGGCCAAGGCCGTGCAGGCCCTGCAGCGGCGCGAGGTCACCCGCATCATCCTGACCCGCCCCGCGGTCGAGGCCGGCGAGCGTCTCGGGTTCCTGCCGGGCACGCTCACCGACAAGATCGACCCGTACCTCCGGCCGCTGTACGACGCGCTCAACGAGATGATGGACCCCGAGCTCGTGCCGAAGCTGCTGGCCGCCGGCACGGTCGAGGTCGCTCCGCTGGCGTACATGCGCGGGCGGACGCTGAACGACTCCTTCGTGGTCCTCGACGAGGCCCAGAACACGACGCCGGAACAGATGAAGATGTTCCTGACGCGTCTCGGGTTCGGCTCGAAGATGGTCGTCACGGGCGACATCACCCAGGTCGACCTGCCCGGCAACGTCTCGGGTCTGCGCATCGTCACGCAGATCCTGTCCGAGGTGGACGACATCCACTTCGCCCGCCTCGGCAGCGAGGACGTCGTCCGCCACACGCTGGTCGGCCGCATCGTCGACGCGTACACGGTCTACGACGAGCAGCGGCTCGCCGAGCAGGCCGGACACCGCCCCGGCGGCCGTGGCACCGCGCCGACGCCGAACCCGGCCGGCGCGAACCGCGCCGAGCGCCGCGGCCGTCCGCCGCAGGACCGCCAGCACAGCCCGTACCCCCAGAACGACCCCCGAGGAGGAACCCGGTGAGCATCGAGCTCAACAACGAGTCCGGTGTGGACATCGACGACGACGCCGTCCAGCGGCTCGCGGCCTTCGCGCTCGACGCGATGCACGTGCACGCGGACGCCGAACTCGCGATCGTGCTCGTCGACGAGGGCGCGATGGAGCAGCTGCACGTCCGGTGGATGGACGAGCCGGGTCCCACCGACGTGCTGAGCTTCCCGATGGACGAGCTCCGCCCGGGCACCGAGGACGAGCCGACCCCGGCCGGGCTCCTCGGCGACATCGTGCTCTGCCCCCAGGTGGCCGAGGCCCAGGCGAAGACCGCCGGTCACTCGACGACGGACGAGCTCCTGCTGCTCACCTGCCACGGCATCCTCCACCTCCTCGGCTTCGACCACGCCGAGCCCGAGGAGAAGGCCGAGATGTTCGGGCTGCAGGGGGAGATCCTGACCGCCTTCGCCGCGCAGCGCCGGGGGCGGTGACCGCAGTGCTGCTCGTCGCCGTCCTGCTCGCGGTGGCGTTCGTGCTCGTCGTCCTCGGCGGGCTCCTCGCCGCTTCGGACGCCGCGCTCGGTGTCCTGTCGCGCGCGGACCTCGACGAGATCGCCCGCGGCAGCAAGCGCCGCCGCGCGATCGAGGCGATCGCGGACGACGTCGGCGCGCACGTCAACGCGCTCAACTTCTTCCGCGTGCTCGCCGAGACCGCGGCCGCCGTGCTCGTCACGATCGCGCTGTTCTCGGTGCTCGACACCTGGTGGCTGGCGCTCATCGTCTCCGCGGCGATCATGACGGCCGTCTCGTTCGTCCTGGTCGGGTCCAGCCCGCGGAGCGTCGGGCGTGCGCACGCCGACCGGCTCGTCGCGGTCACCGGCGGGCTGGTGCACGCCGTCCGCATCGTGCTCGGGCCGCTCGCCGGGCTCCTCGTGGTCATCGGCGACCGGGTGACCCCGGGCCGGAACGGCAGCACGTCGAGCGTCTCCAGCGAGGAACAGCTGCTGTCCCTCGTCGACGAGGCCACGGAGAGCAACGTGCTCGAGGACGAGGACCGCGACCTCATCCACTCGGTGTTCGAGTTCAGCGACACCCTGGTGCGCGAGGTGATGGTGCCGAGGACCGACATGGTCACCGCGGACGCCGCAGACACCCTCGCCGCGGTGATGGAGCAGTTCCTCGCCGCCGGCGTCTCCCGGATGCCCGTCACCGGGCGGGACAGCGACGACGTCCTCGGCGTGGTCTACCTCCGCGACCTCGCCAGGGCGCTCTACGAGAGCGCCGACGCCCACGGTCGCCCGGTCACGTCGCTGCTGCGCGTCGCCGAGTTCGTGCCGGAGTCCAAGCACGCCGACGAGACGCTCCGGCACATGCAGGCCGCGAAGAACCACCTCGTGCTGGTCGTCGACGAGTACGGCGGCGTCGCCGGACTCGTCACCATGGAGGACCTCATCGAGGAGCTCGTCGGTGACATCTCCGACGAGTACGACCGCACCGTCGTCGACCGCGTCGACCTCGGCGGCGGCGTCTGGCGGGTCTCCGCGCGGATGCCGATCGACGACCTCGGCGACCTGTTCGGCATCGACCTCGACGACGACGACGTCGACACCGCCGGCGGCCTGCTCACGAAGGAACTCGGGCACCTCGCCACCGCGGGCGAGTCCGTCACCGTGTCCGGCGTCGTGCTGACGGCCGACCGTGTCGAGGGCAAGCGCCGCCACCTCATCTCCGTGCTCGCCGAACGCACCGACGCCCTCGCCGGCGCGGAGCAGGCGTTCGACGACACCGCATCCACCACGACGGGAACCACGCACCCATGACCGACACCTCCGCCACGCCCTACCGAGCCGGGTTCGTCTCGTTCGTCGGCCGCCCGAACGTCGGCAAGTCCACGCTGACGAACGCCCTGGTCGGTGAGAAGGTGGCGATCACCTCCTCGAAGCCGCAGACCACGCGCCGGGCGATCCGCGGCATCGTGCACCGCCCGGACGGGCAGGTCATCATCGTCGACACCCCCGGTGTGCACCGCCCGCGCACGCTGCTAGGGGAGCGGCTCAACGACCTCGTGCAGTCGACCCTCGGCGACGTCGACGTGATCGGCTTCTGCGTCCCGGCGAACGAGCCGATCGGCCCGGGCGACCGGTTCATCAACGAGACGCTCGACCACTTCCCGCGCGCGAAGAAGATCGCGATCGTGACGAAGGTCGACCGTGCCGGCAAGGAGAAGATCGCCGAGCAGCTCCTGGCCGTCTCGGCGCTCCGCGAATGGGACGCGATCGTGCCGACCTCGGGGACGAAGGGCACGCAGCTCGAGGCCCTGCTCGGCGAGATCACCGCGCTGCTGCCCGAGTCGCCCGCGCTGTACGGCGCCGATGCCGTCACCGAGGAGACCAGCGAGGAACGGATCTCCGAGCTCATCCGCGAGGCCGCGCTCGAGGGCGTCCGCGACGAGCTCCCGCACTCCCTCGCCGTGCTGATCGAGGACATGGTCGAGCCGGATCCCGACGACGACCCGAACGGGCCGCTCCGCATCTTCGCGAACCTGTTCGTCGAGCGGGACAGCCAGAAGGCGATCGTGATCGGGCACAAGGGCGAGCGGCTCAAGGACGTCGGGACGCGCGCGCGTGCCGAGATCGAGTCGCTGCTCGGCGGCCGCCACGTGTACCTGAACATCCGGGTGAAGGTCGCGAAGGAGTGGCAGCGCGACCCGAAGCAGCTCGGCCGGCTCGGGTTCTGACCCGGCCGTCCGAGTCATTCGCCGGAGTGACGCGCCCGTGACCGGACCGCCGTACCGTGGACGGGTGTTCCGTCCCATGTTGCGCGCCCAGATCACGGTCGACCTCGTCGTCGCCGGCGTGCTCGGTGCCCTCGTCGCGATCGTGTCGACGCGGGGGATCGACGGACCGCTCGGGTACGTCGTCGTCCTCGGGATGACCGTCGCCCTCGCACTCCGCCGACTCTCCCCGGGGCTCGCGCTCACGATCGCCTGGGTCACCGCCGTGTTCCAGATGGTGAGCGGGCAGCAGCCCGACCTCGCCGACGCCTTCATCGCCGGGGTGGTCTACACGACGAGCGCCTACGGCAGCCGGCGGGTCCGGGTGGCGGGGCTCGTCTCCGCGATCGTCGGCGCGATCACCGCCGCGGTGTACGTCGGGGTCCGGGACTACTTCCAGCGGCTCGGCCTCGACACCGCGAGCCCGCCGGCGCAGGAGTCGGTCCAGGTCACCCTGGCGTACCTCGTCGTCATCCTGGCGCTCCTGCTGCTGCCGTGGCTCGCCGGGCTCGTCGTCCGCACCCGCCGGGCGGCGAGCATGAGCCGTGAGGCCCAGCTGCTGGCGGAGCGCGACGCGGCCAGGGCCGACCGTGCCGTCGCGGTCGAACAGGAACGAGTCCGGATCGCCCGGGACATGCACGACATCGTGGCGCACTCCCTGGCCGTCGTCATCGCCCAGGCCGACGGCGCCCGGTACGCGCTCCGGGCCGACCCGGCCGTCGCGGACCAGGCCCTCGGCACGATCTCGAGCACCGCGCGTCGGGCACTCGGTGACGTCCGCGAGCTCCTCGGGGCACTCCGGCACGAACAGGGCACCGCCCCGACACCGGACATCGACGACATCGAGCAGCTCGTCGGCGAGATGCGGGACGTCGGCCTCGACGTCCAGGTCGAGCGTCGCGGCGACTCCGCGGGGCTGCCCACCACCACGCAGCTCGCGGTGTACCGGATCGTCCAGGAGAGCCTGACGAACGCGTACAAGCACGGCGAGCACGGCACCCCGGTGCGCACGACGTTGACCTACCGGCCGGACACCGTCGAGATCGACGTGGTCAACCGTCGTGCCGACCACGGCCGGGCGGGCCCCGGGACCGGGCACGGGCTGGTCGGCATGCGGGAGCGTGCCACGCTGTCCGGGGGCAGCATGACCGCCGGCCCCCGTGGCGAGGACTTCGCGGTCGCCGTCCGGATCCCCGCACACCCGGCCAGCGGGCAGATGCCCCGCGGGCTGTTCACCTCGACGGACCAGGAGCGCACCGCACGATGAACGAGAACCCCATCCGCGTCGCACTCGTGGACGACCAGGCACTGTTCCGGACCGGCATCAGGATGCTCATCGACTCGCAGGCGGACCTGCAGTTCGTGGGCGAGGCCGGGGACGGCGCCGAGGGCGTCGAGCTCGTGCGCCGCGGTCGGCCCGACGTCGTGCTGATGGACGTGCGGATGCCCGTGATGGACGGCATCACCGCGACCGCGAAGATCGTCGAGAACGCCGGCACCGACGGGGCGAAGGTGCTCGTGCTCACCACGTTCGACTTCGACGAGGCGGCGGCGAAGGCCATCCGCGCGGGGGCGAGCGGGTTCGTGCTGAAGGACGCCGACCCGGAGTTCCTGCTCGCGGCGATCCGCACCGTGCACGCGGGCACCGCGGTGTTCGCGGCGTCGGCCACGCGTGAGCTCCTGCGCCGGTACGACGACTCCGCCGAACGCGCGGCGAACGTCCCGGCCGCCGTCGACGACCTGACGCCCCGCGAGCGGGAGATCTTCGACCTGGCGGCGCGGGGCTTCAGCAACAGCGAGATCGCCCAGCACGAGTACGTCAGCGAGGCCACGGTGAAGACCCACATCTCCCGGGTGCTCACCAAGCTCGGACTGCGGGACCGCGTGCGGCTCGTCGTGTTCGCCCACGAGCACGGCCTCGTCACGCGGGACTGAGCCCCCGCGTCGTCCGTCATCCTCCCGGATGACGGACGCACCGGGATGTGCACCGTTCGACTCATCCACAGAAGCCGACGGACCGACGCGCCCCGGGCCTCCCGGCCGTCATGGTGGGTACATGACCACCAGCCACGAACCGATCATCCGACTCGACCACGTGTCCAAGCACTACGGCGACGCCGCGCGCCGGGTGACGGCGCTCGACGACGTCAGCGTCGACATCGGCGCGGGCGAGTTCACCGCGGTGATGGGGCCGTCCGGATCGGGCAAGTCGACGCTCATGCACGTCGCGGCCGGGCTCGACGCGGTCTCCGCGGGCAGGATCCGGATCGACGGCGTGGACATCACGCAGCTCGGCGACAAGGACCTCACCGAGCTGCGCCGTCGGCGCCTCGGGTTCGTGTTCCAGTCGTTCAACCTGGTGCCGACGCTCGACGTCAGCGAGAACATCCGGCTGCCGTTCCTGCTCGGCGGACACAAGCCGTCGCGGGACGAGTCGGCGTGGATCGACCGGCTGGTGGACATGCTCGGGCTCGGCAACCGGCTCGGGCACCGGCCGCACCAGCTCTCCGGCGGTCAGCAGCAGCGTGTCGCGATCGCTCGGGCGCTCGCGTCCCGGCCCGCGGTGGTCGTGGCGGACGAGCCGACGGGCGCACTCGACTCCCGCACCGGACGCGACGTGCTCGCGATCCTGCGCGGCGCCGTGGCGGAGTGGGGCCAGAGCGTCGTGATGGTCACGCACGACCCGGTCGCCGCCGCCAACGCGGACCGCATCCTGTTCCTGGCCGACGGCCGGATCGTTGGGGACCGCCCCGCGATGAGCGCCGCCGACATCTCCACCACGATGCTCGGGATGGAGGCAGCAGCGTGAACACCGTCAAGGAGTTCAGCCCGACGATCCTGGTGGCCGCGCTCGGCACCACGTTCGGGTCGGCACTCGTCATCGCGCCCGGCATCGTGACCGAGGCACTCGGCGCCCTCGGGCTGTCGGACCTCGCCGCCGTGAAGTCCGTCCTCGACGTGATCGGGTGGCTGTTCCTCGGCATCGCGCTCTACGTCGGGGCGATCGTCACCGCGAACACCTGCGCGACGCTCATCGCCGGGCAGACGCGGATCATCGCGCTGCAGCGGCTCGTCGGTGCCACCGGGGCGACGCTCCGGTCCCGCATCGTGCGGGCGGGCCTCGTCGTCGGGGTACTCGGCGGTGTGATCGGGGTCGTCGTCGGCACCGGGCTGAGCGCGCTCTTCGTCGCGATCCTCCGGAGCACCGACTTCCTGCCGGACACCTCGTACACGCTCGTGCCGTGGCAGCTCGTGCTCCCGGTCGTCGCCGTGGTGCTCGCCACCTGGGGTGCGTTCGGCGTCGGGTCCCGTCGTGTGCTGACGGTGACCCCGCTGGAAGCGCTGTCCTCGAGTGTCGAGCCGAGTCACGACGACGTCCGCTCGGGCACCGCGCGGAAGGTCTGGGCGATCCTGCTGATGGCCGGTGGGGGTGCGCTGATGGTCCTCGGGCTGGCGCTCAGCGCGGCGACGCCGATCGCCGTGCTGCCGGCAGCGCTCGGCGGGTTCGTCTCGTTCGCCGGCGTCTCGGTCGGCGCCACGATCGTGATGCCGCCCGTGCTGGCGCTGATCGGACGGATCGGGGCGAAGGACCCCGTCGTCCTGCTCGCCGGCCGCAACGCGCTGCGGGCGCCGGGTCGGTCCTCGCGGGCGACGATCGGGCTCGTCATCGGTGTCACGCTGCTCGTGACGTTCGCGGTCGCGCTCGGGATGATGCAGCACGTGCTCGAAGCACAGCTCCGTGGGCAGCTCCAGGGCGGCGGCCCGGAGCAGCTGCAGGGCATGCGGGACTTCTTCGTGCAGGTCAACGGCGTCGTCAGCGTCATCGTCGGGTTCTCCGCGGTGATCGCCGCGGTGGGGGTCGTCAACGCACTGGCGCTCGGGGTGCTCCAGCGGCGCCGCGAGCTCGGGCTCCTCCGCGTCCTCGGGCTCACCGGGGCGCAGGTCCGCCGGATGATCATCACCGAGGCCGTGCAGATGGTCGTCGCGGCCGTGCTCACCGGACTCGTCCTCGGCACGTTCTACGGCTGGGTCGGCGGGCAGACGCTCCTCGGGTCGCTCGGTGCTCCGGGGGCTCCGGTGCTGCCCCCGATGACGATCGTCATCGTGGTGGTCGGGGCGCTGGTGCTCGCGGTCGCCGCCACCGTGGCACCGGTGCGGCGCGCGATGCGCGTGCCGCCGACCGAGGCGCTCGCGGTCGACTGAGCCCCGCCGCGCTCCCGCCCGGGAGGCCCGGTGCCACCTGGCACCGGGCCTCCCGGCTGCGCGCGCCCGGCTGCGCGCGCCCGGCCGGCCGCGCCCGGCCGGGCGCGCCCGCCCGGCCCGCTGAGATCGCACTTCGTGTCGGACCCGTGCGCCCGCCGACGACACGAGGTGCGATCTCACCGGGGTGGGCGGCGGGTGCGCCGGGTGGGGCGGCACGGGCCCGAGGTGCCACGACTCGCCGCTCAGGTTCGTCCAGGTGTCCCGTTTCGTGCGTGCGGCGGCACGAGATGCCGTGATTGTGGAACCCCGGGCGACGGACCGCACCCGCCCGCGCCCGCCCGCACCCTGTCACACGGGTGGGGAGCGGTGCTACCGTTGGCAGCGATGTACTCGGCGCTCCTCCTTCTTCGCTGCCGCGACGAGGCCTGACACAACGGCCCACCTCGTCGCGGAGTCCGTCGTGGCCGCACACTCCACCACACGACGAAAGTGCGACACCATGCAGAACACCCAGCGCCCCTCCGGGATGCCGATCCACAAGTACGTCCCCTTCCACGAGCAGATCACCGTCGAGCTGCCCGACCGCACCTGGCCGACGAAGCGCATCGACAAGGCGCCGCGCTGGTGCGCAGTGGACCTCCGTGACGGCAACCAGGCCCTCATCGACCCGATGGACGCCGAGCGCAAGCGCGCGATGTTCGACCTGCTCGTCCGCATGGGCTACAAGGAGATCGAGGTCGGGTTCCCCAGCGCCTCGCAGACGGACTTCGACTTCGTGCGCAGCCTCATCGACGAGGGCGCCATCCCCGACGACGTCACCATCCAGGTCCTGACCCAGGCGCGCGAGCACCTGATCCAGCGCACGTACGAGGCGATCGACGGCGCGAAGCAGGCCATCGTCCACCTGTACAACTCGACGTCGATCGTCCAGCGCGAGGTCGTCTTCCGCACCGACGTGCAGGGCGTCGTCGACATCGCCGTCGCCGGAGCGAAGCTCTGCAAGGCGGCCGAGGCGACCCTGCAGCACGACACGACGGTGTACTACGAGTACTCGCCGGAGTCCTACACGGGCACCGAGCTCGAAGTCGCGCTGCAGATCTGCAACGCCGTGCTCGAGGTCTTCGAGCCGACCCCGGAGCGCAAGGTCATCATCAACCTGCCCGCCACGGTCGAGATGGCGACGCCGAACGTCTACGCCGACTCGATCGAGTGGATGTCGCGGAACCTCGCCCACCGCCAGGACGTGATCCTGTCGCTGCACCCGCACAACGACCGCGGTACCGCCGTCGCGGCCGCCGAGCTCGGCTACATGGCCGGCGCGGACCGCATCGAGGGGTGCCTGTTCGGCAACGGGGAGCGCACCGGCAACGTCGACCTGGTCGCCCTCGGCATGAACCTGTTCACCCAGGGCATCGACCCGGAGATCTCCTTCGCGGACATCGACCAGATCAAGCGGACGGTGGAGTACTGCAACCAGCTGCCCGTGCCGGAGCGCCAGCCGTGGGCGGGCGACCTCGTCTACACGGCGTTCAGCGGGTCGCACCAGGACGCGATCAACAAGGGCTTCGACGCGATGAAGGCCAAGGCAGCCGCAGCAGGGAAGAGCATCGACGACGTCGAGTGGGCGGTGCCATACCTGCCCGTCGACCCGAAGGACATCGGCCGTTCGTACGAGGCCGTCATCCGCGTCAACTCGCAGTCCGGCAAGGGCGGGGTCGCGTACCTGCTCAAGACGGACCACGCGATCGACCTGCCCCGCAAGCTGCAGATCGAGTTCTCCGGTGTCGTGCAGCAGCGCACCGACACCGAGGGCGGCGAGTTCAGCTCCGAGAAGATCTGGGACCTGTTCCGCGACGAGTACCTGCCGTCCCCGGTCGACGAGGACAAGTGGGGCCGCTACGAGATCACGAAGACGGCGACCTCGAGCGACTTCGACGGCACGACGAACCTCTCGGTCGCGCTGCGCGTCGACGAGGGCGCCGTCACCGCCGAGGCCGTCGGCACCGGACCGATCGACGCGTTCCTCTCGGTGATGCGGGAGCAGGGCGTCGACGTGACGCTCTACGACTACTCGGAGCACACGATGAGCGCCTCCGGTGATGCCAAGGCCGCGTCGTACGTCGAGCTCGACGTCGACGGCGTGCGGCTCTGGGGCGTCGGGATCGACGCCGACATCGCGACGGCGTCGCTCAAGGCGATCGTCTCCGCGGTGAACCGCGCCGTGCGTGCCGGAGCTGCATCGGGCGCGGCCCCGGAGCTCGTCTCGGCCTGACCGTCCTCGGCGGACCTCAGGTCGCGCCCCGATGAACACATCGCGCCCCGTCCAGACGGGGCGCGATGTGCGTTCGGGGGTGCGACCCGACGGCGTTCCAACCCATCGCGGTCGCGCTGGTAAGTGAATTCGCGCGTGGGCGGTCAGAACTTCCGACCTCCTACGCGCGATTCAACCTCCTACGCACGGATCGACCTCTGGAGCGCGGCCCGACCTCCACCGCGCGGAACGACCTGCCGCGCGGGCGCCACCAGGCACGCGGTGTCGGGGGACCGGGGGATACTGGGGGGATGCCGCTCTACCGGGACGAATGCGTCGTGCTCCGCACGCACAAGCTCGGTGAAGCCGACCGCATCGTGACGATGCTGAGTCGGCAGCACGGCAAGATCCGCGCGGTCGCGAAGGGCGTCCGGCGCACCGCATCGAAGTTCGGCTCCCGACTTGAACCGTTCATGGTCGTGGACGCCCAGTTCTACGAGGGCCGCTCGCTCGACATCGTCACGCAGGCCGAGTCTCTCGGGTCGTACGGCGCGCAGATCGTCGCGGACTACAGCGCGTACACCGCAGCGAGCGCCATGGTCGAGACCGCCGACCGCCTGAGCGAGGCGGACGCCGGCCTGCAGCAGTACCTGCTGCTCGTCGGCGCGCTCCGCTCCCTGTCCCGCGGCGAGCACGTGCCCTCCGCCACCCTCGATTCGTACCTGCTGCGGGCGATGAGCATCGCGGGGTGGGCGCCCTCGTTCTCGGACTGCGCCGTCACCGGTGAACCCGGGCCGCACTCGGCCTTCGTCGTGCAGCTCGGTGGCGTGGTGGCCGACGGTGCCGCGCCTCCGGGTTCGCCACGGCTCGACTCCACGACGCTCTCGATCCTCGGGTCGTTGCTCGCCGGGGACTGGGCCACGGTGGACTCGGCCGAGGAACGCACCAGGTCGCGAGCCTCCGGCGTGGTCGCGGCCTACGCCCAGTGGCACCTGGAACGATCGCTGAAGTCGCTCCCGCACGTCGACCGCACGGAGCACCCGGCGGCGATGCCGACACACGGGCCCGGGCACGATCCGGTGGCGGCGACGGCACGCGCGGTTGCAGCGACTCCCGCACCACCCCTCCCGGAACCCGACCTCGGACCGGGCACAGCAGAAGGAACGCCCATCGCATGAGCCCCCGCCGATCCGACGCCGCCGAGCCGTTCCGGCCGATCGACTGGACCGGCGAGACGCCGCCGGCGATCCCGCAGCGGTTCGTGCCCGAGCACGTCGCGATCGTGATGGACGGCAACGGCCGGTGGGCGAACGGCCGCGGCCTGACGCGCATCGAGGGACACAAGGCGGGCGAGGCGTCGTTGCTCGACGTCGTGGCGGGCGCGATCCAGATCGGCGTCAAGCACGTCTCGGCGTACGCGTTCTCGACGGAGAATTGGAAGCGCTCCCCGGAAGAGGTCCGGTTCCTGATGGGCTTCAACCGCGACGTGATCCGCCGTCGCCGTGACCAGCTGAACGAGTGGGGTGTGCGGGTCCGGTGGGCCGGCCGGCGTCCGCGACTCTGGCGGAGCGTCATCGAGGAACTCGAGGTCGCCGAGCAGATGACGGCGGGCAACGACGTCCTGACCCTGACGATGTGTGTCAACTACGGCGGCCGGAACGAGATCGCGGACGCGGTGCGGTCCTTGGCGGAGGACGTCGCAGCGGGGAAGCTCAAGCCGAGCCAGGTGACCGAGAAGGCCCTCGCGAAGCGCCTGTACGTGCCGGAGATGCCCGACGTCGACCTGTTCCTCCGGAGCTCGGGCGAGCAGCGGACGAGCAACTTCCTGCTGTGGCAGTCCGCCTACGCCGAGATGGTGTTCCTCGACCGGCTCTGGCCGGACTTCCGACGCTCCGACCTGTGGGGCGCGATCGAGGAGTACGCGAGCCGCGATCGTCGGTACGGCGGCGCCGTGGATGCCCCCACCGCTTGACCCGGCACGCCGGCCGGCGGTCGGGCGGCGAGGACGCCGCCCAGCCGCACGCCCCGGACGGGTCAACGATGGCGTCGCCCGCTCTTGACGATCTTGTTGATGAGCAGACCTGCGACGATCGCGACCAGGCCGATCCCCACTCGAGCGCAGAGGGACACCCAGCTCGCAACGTCGGCAACCTCGATCGCGGTGAGTCCGGCCACGGCCGTCAAGCCCACGACCACGATCACGACGACAGCCGATGGGCCACGCATCACACGCATCCGCTCTTCGCTGCGTGGTCGTTCGAGAAGAAGACCTGCAATTGCTTGTTGTTCTTGCACGTGCCCTTCTGTGCTGAAACGGCCGCGGCGGCGACAGCGATGATTGCCTGGACGGCGAGGCAGGCGATCTGCCCGACAATCGTTTGGTCGAACTGGTTGAACAAGACGTCGTGCCCGCCCGAGTCGTAGCCCCCTCCGAGCCTGGCCTGGTCGTCAACCGAGACGATGTCGAACGTCATGCCGTCGCCGAGGTCGACGGTGGAATGCAGTCCGTCCGGCTCTGAGCGGTCTTCGCTCACCAGCCCCGCCTCGCGGAGATCGTCGAGCGCGGCGATCAGGTCGACCTCGCCGAGTTGCTGGGACCGCATGTCGCCCGCACTTGCGGCTGCAGGCGGGATTGCGCAGACGAGCGAGCTCGCGAGCACACCCGAGGCGAGTGCGATGCTTGCACCTGTGAGGTCATCTGGAGACACACTGGCCGGAGGACCGGGTCAGGCCAGCAACGGTTCCGCCGCGCGCACCGCCTCGAGCGCCGCCCGGACACTCGGCACCCGTTCGGCACCGCGTGCGACGACGACCTCGACCCGCCGCGCGAGCTCGTCGTCGACCGGATCGATCGACACCCCTGGTGGGATCACCGTCGTCGCGAGCGCCAGCCGGGGGAGGAGCGCCACCCCGAGTCCGGCCGCGACGAGTCCGACGACCGCTGCCGCGTTGTCGGTCTCGAGCACGATGTCCGGCACGAACCCCGCGCTCGCGCACGAGGCGAGCAGGTGCCCGCGGCAGCGCGGGCAGCCGCCGATCCAGCGCGCACCACGCAGGGAGGCGAGATCGACCGCCGTGGAACCGGCGACGGCACCGACCGAGCCGGCGGGGCGGACGTGCCCCGGGCCTCCCGACCGGACGAGCGCGGGCCGGACGACCGCGAGCCGGACGACCGCGAGCGGATCGCGACCCAGCGCCCGCGTGACGAGTGCGGCGTCGGTCGCGACGTCGTCACCGACGTACGTGAACGTCAGCGCGACGTCGACCTCGCCCCGCCGGACCAGCTCGAGCGCCTCCGGCGGCTCGACCTCGACGTACGACGTCGTGACCCCGGGGACCGCGGCCGCCATCGACGCGAGCACCGCGGGTACCAGTGTCGACGAGGCGCTCGGGAAGCCGGCGATCCGGACGCGTCCGCGGGCGAGCCCTCCGACGGCGTCGAGGTCCTCTTGTGCAGCGGTCAGGGCTGCCTGCACGTGCAACGCGTGGTCGGCGAGCACCTGTCCCGCCTCGGTCAGGGTGACGCCGCGTGCGCCCCGGAGCAGCAGCGCGTGCCCGAGTCGCTGCTCGGCTCGCTGCAGGAGCTGGCTGACGGCCGGCTGGCTGTACCCGAGGGTGGTTGCGGCGCCGGTGATCGACCCGGCGTCGGCAATCGCCCGGAGCGCGCGGAGCAGCTGCGGGTCGAGATCGTCCATAACGCAATGCTATGGCGCTGCAAAGGGAACTGCTCTGGTGTGATGGATCGGCGCACACGAGCATGATCCGCATGGACTCCTTCGTCGACGGCCACGGCTACCTCGCCGCCTGCACCGCCGGGCTCCCGACACGGGGGACCCTCGCGGCGATGCGTGCCGACCTCGACGAGTGGGGCACCGGCGGATCGAGTCCGATCCGGTACGGCGAGCTCGTGGAAGCGGGGCGCGCCCTGTTCGCGCAGATCGTCGGCGTCGATGCCAGCCGGGTCGCGATCGGCTCGCAGACCTCCGCGATGACCGCGGTCGTCGCGTCGTCGCTGCCGGACGGCGCCGAGGTCCTCGTCCCGGAGGGCGACTTCAGCTCGATCGTCTTCCCGTTCCTCGCCCAGGCGCACCGGGGGATCCGCGTCCGGAGTGTCCCGCTCGACGCCCTCGCCAGCAGCGTGCGGCCCGACACGGCGCTCGTCGCCTGGTCCGCCGTGCAGTCCGCGACGGGCGCCGTCGCCGACTCCGCGGCGATCGTCGCCGCAGCGCGCGCGGCCGGCGCCCGCACACTGTGCGACCTCACCCAGGCCGCCGGTGTCCTGCCGGTCTCCGCAGCGCCCTTCGACGTGACGGTGACGCACGCCTACAAGTGGCTCTGCGCCCCGCGCGGCGTCGCGTTCATGACGGTCTCCACGTCGGCGCTCGACTGGCTCCGGCCGGTGCAGGCCGGGTGGTACGCCGGCGAGGACGTGTGGTCCTCCTGCTACGGCCCCGCGATGCGACTCGCCGACGACGGCCGCCGGTTCGACGTCTCCCCGGCGTGGCAGGCCTGGCCCGGGGCGGTCGCCGCCCTGCGGCACGTCGCGTCCCTGGACACGGCAACGGCCTGGAGGCACGCCACGCGTCTCGCGGACCAGGTCGCCGTCGCGATGGGGTCGGCTCCGCAGGGCCAGGCCATCGTGACCTTCCCGGACGTGTCGGGTGCGGGGCTGGCGGCGCTCGGCGCTGCCGGGATCACGGCGTCGGGACGCGCCGGGCGGCTGCGGCTCGCGTTCCACCACTGGAACGACGAGTCCGACGTGAACGCCGTCGTCGCTGTGCTCTCCCGTTAGTCTTGCCGGGTTACGTTTTCCGCACCGGGCATCCAGCTCGGCGACCTGATGGAGTTCTCCTTGGCTCAGCCCTCCCGTCTCGACTCGGTCATCGCCCTCGCCAAAGGCCGTGGGTTCGTCTTCCAGTCGGGTGAGATCTACGGAGGATCCCGGTCCGCGTGGGACTACGGGCCCCTCGGCGTGGAGCTGAAGGAGAACATCAAGCGGCAGTGGTGGCAGCGGTTCGTCCGCGGCCGTGGCGACATGGTCGGCCTCGACTCCGCCGTGATCCTGCCCCGCAAGGTGTGGGAGGCCTCCGGCCACGTCGCGACCTTCACGGACCCGCTCGTCGAGTGCCTGCACTGCCACCACCGGTTCCGCGAGGACCACCTCATCGAGGCGTTCGAGGCGAAGAAGGGCCGCGCGCCCGAGGGCGGCATGGCCGAGATCGCCTGCTCGAACTGCGGCACCCGCGGCCAGTGGACCGAGCCCCGTGAGTTCTCCGGGATGCTCAAGACCTACCTCGGCCCGGTCGAGTCCGAAGAGGGACTGAACTTCCTCCGCCCGGAGACCGCGCAGGGCATCTTCGTCGACTTCGCCCAGGTCGTCACGACCAGCCGGATGAAGCCCCCGTTCGGCATCGGCCAGGTCGGGAAGGCGTTCCGCAACGAGATCACCCCCGGGAACTTCATCTTCCGCACGCGCGAGTTCGAGCAGATGGAGATCGAGTACTTCGTGCCGCCGGCCACCGCCGAGCAGCACTACGAGCAGTGGATCGCGGACTCGGTCGCCTGGTACACGGACCTCGGCATCGACCCGGAGAACCTCCGGCGCTTCGACGTGCCGGACGGCGAGCGCGCGCACTACTCCGACGCCACCGCGGACATCGAGTACCGGTTCGGCTTCCAGGGCTCCGAGTGGGGCGAGCTCATGGGTGTCGCGAACCGCACCGACTTCGACCTCAACAACCACATCGAGTCGTCCGGCAAGGACCTGCGGTTCTTCGACCAGGCCGCGAACGAGAAGTACGTGCCGTACGTCATCGAGCCGTCCTTCGGTCTGACCCGCGCACTGATGGCGTTCCTGCTCGACGCGTACCACGAGGACGAGGCCCCGAA
This sequence comes from Curtobacterium sp. NPDC090223, assembly GCF_044746585.1. Classification (NCBI taxonomy): domain Bacteria; kingdom Bacillati; phylum Actinomycetota; class Actinomycetes; order Micrococcales; family Microbacteriaceae; genus Curtobacterium; species Curtobacterium sp. NPDC090223. Next base: position 222,848 of record NZ_JBIVCN010000001.1, read on the forward strand.
CGCGAAGGGCGGCGTCGACAAGCGCACCGTCCTGCGCCTCGACCCGCGCCTGGCCCCGGTGAAGGCCGCGGTGCTGCCGCTGTCCCGCAACGAGCAGCTCTCGCCCGTCGCCCGCGGCCTCGCCGACGACCTCCGCAAGACCTGGAACGTGGACTTCGACGACGCCGGCGCGATCGGTCGTCGCTACCGCCGCCACGACGAGATCGGCACGCCGTTCTGCATCACGGTGGACTTCGACACGCTCGAGGACAAGGCCGTCACCGTGCGCGAGCGCGACACCATGAGCCAGGAGCGCGTCTCGCTCGACCAGCTGCAGGGGTACCTCGCCGCCCGCCTGATCGGCGCCTAGCACCGCGACCGACGCGGTCGGGACCCGGGAATGCCCGGGGCCCGACCGCGTTGTCGTTGGACATGAACGACTCTGTGAAGGTCGATGTCTGGTCGGACATCGCGTGCCCCTGGTTCTACATCGGCAAGCGGAAGTTCGAGGCCGGCGTCGCCGCGTTCGGCGGCCCCGTCGACGTCGAGTACCACTCCTTCGAGCTGAGCCCGGACACCCCCGTCGACTTCGAGGGCACCGAGGCGGAGTTCCTCTCCGGCCACAAGGGCATGCCCGTGGACCAGGCGCAGCAGATGCTCGACCAGGTCACGGCGATCGCCGCGTCGGTCGGGCTCGACTACGACTTCGAGTCGATGCACCACACCAACACGGTCAAGGCCCACCAGGTCATCCACCTCGCGAAGCAGCACGGCAAGCAGCTCGAGATGGTCGAGCGGCTGTTCGCGGCGTACTTCGAGCGCGGTGAGCACGTCGGTCAGGAGTCCTCCTTGGCGGCACTCGCCGAGGAGATCGGTCTCGACCGCGACGAGGTGCTCGCCACCCTGCGCGACGACGCCAAGATCGCCGACGTTCGGGCCGACCAGGCGCAGGCCCAGGCGTACGGCATCAACGGTGTGCCGTTCTTCGTGATCGACGGCAAGTACGGCGTCTCCGGCGCCCAGGACCCGGCAGCCTTCGAGCAGGTGCTGCGCCAGGTCGTCGCGCTGCGCGAGCAGCCCGCGGACGTGGAGGCGACCCGATGACGGACCTCGACGTGCGTGGCGGGGCCGAGCCGGGCCTCCAGTCCGTCCCTGGACTCGCACCGTTGCTGACCGGAGGCGCTCCCGTGTGCGAGGGCGACTCGTGCTTCGTGCCGGGCGCCGAGGGCGACTGGTCCGAGGTCCCGGACTAGGCCCCTCGCCTAGCCGCGCGGGGGTTCCTCGTCGGTGATGTCGGCGACCGTCGCGCCGTAGGCCGCGATGAGGTCGTCGGCGTCGACGAAGGCGCTCGCGCCGTGTCGACCCGCGCCGAGGGCGACCCGGCGACCGACGATGCGTTCGTCGGCGAAGACCGGCAGGTCCCCGGCACCGATCGGGGTGATCGTCCCGCGCTCGTAGCCGGTGGCCTGGAGCGCCGTGGCGGCGTCGGGCATCGACAGCTTGTTGACGCCGACCAGCGTCCGGAGCTTCTTCCACGCGATGCTCCGCCCGCCCGGCACCAGGGCCAGCACGAAGTCGCCGTCGTGGCGCTTCACGACGAGCGTCTTGACGATGTCGCCCGGTGCGATGCCGAGCAGGTCGGCCGCCTCGGCGAGGGAGTTCGCGGCGGGCCGCTCGACCACCTCGACTCGGAGGCCCCGGGCGGCGGCGTCGGCGTCGAATCGGGCGATGGCGTCGGTCGTCATGTGGAGAACGCTACCGGCGCGTGCCGACGTGGGAGAATGGAGACCGTATGACCATCACACAAGCCCCCCGGAAGCCCCTGCGCATCGGCCCGATCGAGGTCGACGTGCCGGTCGTGCTCGCGCCGATGGCGGGCATCACGAACATGGCGTACCGCCGCCTCTGCCGCGAGTACGGCGCCGGCCTGTACGTCTGCGAGATGATCACCTCGCGGGCGCTCGTCGAACGGACCCCCGTGTCGATGCAGCTCATCCAGCACCACGAGTCCGAGACGCCGCGCTCGATCCAGCTCTACGGCGTCGAGCCGAACACCGTGGCGGAAGCCGCGACGATCCTGGTGGGCGAAGACCGCGCCGACCACATCGACCTGAACTTCGGGTGCCCGGTGCCGAAGGTCACGCGCAAGGGCGGCGGAGCGGCGCTGCCGTGGAAGCTCGACCTGTTCAAGGACCTGGTCGAGAAGACGGTCAAGGCCGCCGGTGACGTCCCGGTCACGGTGAAGATGCGCAAGGGCATCGACGCCGACCACCTCACCTACCTGGACGCGGCGCGCATCGCCCGGGACGCCGGCGTCGCCGCGGTCTCGTTGCACGCCCGTACCGCGAACGAGCACTACTCCGGGCAGGCCGACTGGTCCGCGATCGCCACCCTGAAGGAAGCCGTCACCGACATCCCGGTGCTCGGCAACGGCGACATCTGGTCCGCCGCCGACGCGCTGCGCATGGTCGACGAGACCGGCTGCGACGGCGTCGTGGTCGGGCGCGGGTGCCTCGGACGCCCGTGGCTGTTCGGCGACCTCGCTGCGGCGTTCCGCGGCGAGGGACTGCGCTACATGCCCTCCCTCGGCGAAGTGGCTGCCGGGTTCCGTCGGCATGCCGAGCTGCTCGTCGAGTTCTTCGGTTCCGAAGAGCACGGCTGCCGAGACATCCGGAAGCACGTGGCCTGGTACTTCAAGGGGTACCCGATCGGCGGCGACGTCCGCTCCGGGCTCTCGATGGCGTCCTCGCTGCAGGAGATCGACGACCTCCTCGCCCAGCTCGACGCGGACGCCCCGTACCCGGGTGCCGACGCCGAGGGGCCCCGCGGCCGCGCCGGGCACCCGAAGCGGACCGCGCTGCCCGACCGCTGGCTCGAGAGCCGCGACGTCGACGCGGAGTTCCGCAAGGTCCTCGCCGCCGCCGAGCTGCACCACAGCGGCGGATGAGCGCCCTGTCGTCCTACGGTCCCGCCGACGCCGAGCGCTGGCTGCCCGAGGAACACGGCAACCGCCGCTCGGACTTCGCCCGCGATCGTGCCCGGCTGCTGCACTCCAGTGCGCTCCGGCGGCTGGCCGCGAAGACCCAGGTGCTCAGCCCCACCACCGGGCTCGACTTCGCCCGGAACCGGCTGACCCACTCGCTCGAGGTCGCGCAGGTCGGCCGTGAGCTCGCGGACTCCCTCGGGCTGGACCCCGACGTCGTCGACACGGCGTGCCTGGCGCACGACATCGGGCACCCGCCGTTCGGACACAACGGCGAGACCGCCGTGAACGCCTGGGCCCGGGACATCGGCGGGTTCGAGGGTAACGCGCAGACGCTGCGGCTCCTCACCCGGCTCGAGCCGAAGGTGTACGGCTCCGGTCCGGACCAGGACCGCGCGTACGGGCTCAACCTGACCAGGGCGTCGCTCGACGCCTCGTGCAAGTACCCGTGGCCGGCCGCTCAGGGTGTGGCCGAGTCGTCGTCCGGTCGCACCAAGTTCGGTTTCTACGACGACGACCACGCCGCGTTCGAGTGGCTCCGTGCCGGCGCACCACGACGGCAGCGCTGCATCGAGGCGCAGGTGATGGACCTCTCCGACGACATCGCGTACTCCGTCCACGACTTCGAGGACGCCGTCGTGGCCGGGTTCATCGACGTCGCCGCGCTCGGGGACCGCGTCGGCGAGAACGACATCGTGTCGGCGATGCACGCCTGGGTCGGTGACGACCTCAGCCGCGACGAACTGCTCGAGGCGTTCGACCGTCTCCGCGCGCTGCCGCTGTGGATGACGTCGTACGACGGCTCCCGGCGCGACGCCGCACGGCTGAAGAACCTCACCTCGCAGCTCATCGGCCGCTTCGCCCGCACGGCGACGTCCGCCACGCGCCAGGCCTACGCGTCCGGGTCCCTCGTCCGGTTCGCCGCCTCGGTCGTCACCCCGCCGGAGATCATCGGCGAGATCGCGGTGCTCAAGGGCATCGTCGCGGCGTTCGTGATGACCCAGGGCGACCGGCAGCCCGTGTACGAGGAACAGCGGCGCATCCTGACCGAGCTGCTCGACGCGCTGGCGCGCCGCGGTGAGGACGCGCTCGAGCCCGGGTTCGCCGCGGACTGGCGGCAGGCCCAGGACGACACCGGGCGGCTCCGGGCCGTCGTGGACCAGGTCGCGAGCCTCACCGACCAGGGCGCCCTGGCTTGGCACCGGCGTCTCGTGGTGGGGGAGCGGGAGACCGTCCACATCCCCGTCTGAGCGGTCGGCGGCGTCCGCGGTCCGAACTAAGATCGTGGGGTGGCTGGACTCATCGCGCGGAACGACATCGACGAGGTCCGCGCGCGCGTGAACATCGCCGACGTCGTCGGTGACTACGTCACGCTCAAGTCCGCCGGGGTGGGGTCCCTCAAGGGTCTGTGCCCGTTCCACGACGAGCGTTCCCCGTCCTTCCACGTCCGTCCGCAGGTCGGTCGGTACCACTGCTTCGGGTGCGGAGAGGACGGTGACGTCTTCAGCTTCATCATGAAGCAGGACCACACCACGTTCTCCGAAGCGGTCGAGCGGATGGCCGCGAAGATCGGCTTCACCCTCCACTACGAAGAGGGCGACGGGCCCCGCACCGACTACAACACCCGTGCCCGGCTGATCGCCGCGAACGAAGCCGCGCTGCAGTTCTACGTCGCGCAGCTGACGACCGCCGCGGCCGACCCGGCGCGGCGGTTCCTCGGCGAACGCGGCTTCGACCCGTCGGCCGCGCAGCACTTCGGCGTGGGCTTCGCGCCGAAGTCGTTCGACGCGCTGAAGGACCACCTCAAGGGGCGCGGCTTCACGATGGAGGAACTCACGTCCGCCGGGCTCGTCAGCCAGGGCGACCGTTCCCCGTACGACCGCTTCCGCGGGCGGCTGATGTGGCCGATCCGCGACGTCACGGGCGCCACGATCGGCTTCGGCGCACGTCGCCTGCTCGAGGACGACAAGGGCCCGAAGTACCTGAACACCCCGGACACGCCGATCTACCACAAGAGCCAGGTGCTCTACGGCATCGACCTCGCCCGCCGGGACATCTCGAAGCAGAAGCAGGTCGTCATCGTCGAGGGCTACACCGACGTGATGGCGTGCCATCTCGCCGGGGTCACCACAGCGGTGGCCACGTGCGGCACGTCCTTCGGGGTCGACCACATCAAGGTGCTGCGTCCGATGCTCGGCGACGTCGGTGGCGGCGACCCGAACGCCAACGGCGAGGTCGTCTTCACGTTCGACCCGGACGAAGCGGGGCAGCGTGCGGCGTCGCGTGCCTTCGCGGAAGAGCAGCGGTTCGCCGCCCAGACGTTCGTCGCGGTGGCGCCGGGGGGACTCGACCCGTGCGACCTCCGTCTGGCGCGGGGCGACGACGCGATCCGCCGACTCGTGACGAACAAACGGCCGATGTTCGAGTTCATGATCCGCCGCACCCTCGACGGGCACGACCTCGAGACGGTCGAGGGCCGCGTCGCCGCCCTGCGCTCCGCCGCGCCGGTGCTCGCCGGCATCCGGGACCGCTCCCTCACCCAGGGGTACGTCCGCGAACTGGCCGGGTGGCTCGGCATGGAGATGGCCGAGGTCCGCCGGGCCGTCGACGGTGCACGCCGTGCGTCGTCCGGGTCCTCGTCCTCGTCCGGCGCTGGGCGGGGAGTCCCCGTCGGACAGGCCGGTCCCGGCGGGCAGATGGTCGCTCCGCTCGACGAACCCGTCGCGGGGATCCGATCACTGCCGAACGACCCGATCACCCGGATGGAGCGCGACGCCGTGATGGCGATGGTGCAGCAGCCGACGTCGGTCGGCGCGCCGCTGCTCGGGCTCGCGGCCGCGGCGACGTTCTCCGCGCCGATGCTCGCCGTCGTGCGGGACGCCGTCGTCGCCAACGTCGACGCGCTCGGGCGGCCGGACTGGCTCGACCGGTTGACCTCGGACGTGCCGGCGCCGGTCCGGGGGCTCGTGTCCGAGCTCGCACTGGCGCCGATCCCCGCGCGCAACGACGAGGACCTCGCGATCTACTGCCGGGGAATCGTCGTCGCGCTCGTCGAGCGGGACCTGCTCGCACGCAAGGCCTCGTTGCTCGGACAGCTGCAGCGCGCGGACCCGAACGAGCACGCCGACCGTCGTGCCGACCTGCAGCGCCAGCTCGTCGACATCGACGCCCAGCGCATGCGGCTGCGCGCCGACGCCCAGGCGTCGTAGGGGCGCGGCGCCGCACGCGCGCCGCGCTGCGCAGCGCGCGTGGCGCGCGCAGCGCGGTGCGCTGTGCGCGCGGCCGCAGTGTGCGAGCTTCCGTACACGGTGCGAGCCAACGGGCCCCGCACCGTGTACGGAACCCCGCACGCTGCGGGTGCCGGCCCCGCGGCCTCGCACGGTGCGGGGCGGAGGCGGGGCGAGCCTCCAAGCCGGTCGTGCCGCCGCGTGCCGGTGCGTGCCGGGTCAGGCCGGGACGGGCGTCGGTGAGATCGCACTTCGTGTCGCTTCGTCCCCGCGGGAGGCGACACGAAGTGCGATCTCACCGCCAGCGGGCCCCGCGCGCGGCGCGCGTTGCGCGACGCAACATGCTTGCGCGCGCCGCCGCGCGCCGAGGCGGAATCATGCGTCACGCGCGGGACTCGTGCGTTACAGCGGTGTAACAAAACCTTCCCCGCCGAAAGAAATTCCGTGGCAGGGTGTCTCTCAATGAGTGTCCCGGGCCGGCACACAGCAGTTCCACCGCCCGGCCGGGGACTCCTGCAACCATCACCAGAGAGGCATCGGATATGGCATCCGTGACCAAGTGGGGCAAGCGCACGATCGCGCTCGGCGCTGGAGCAGCAGCGACGGCGCTGGTGCTCACCGGCTGCGCGGGCGGCAGCGGCTCGTCCAGCACCGACCTGAACGGCCTGATCATCGGCACGACCGACTCGATCACATCGCTCGACCCGGCCGGTTCCTACGACAACGGCTCGTTCGCCGTGCAGAACCAGGTGTTCCCGTTCTTGATGAACACCCCCGTCGGCAGCCCGGACGTCAAGCCGGACATCGCGACCAAGGGCGAGTTCACGAACCCGACGACCTACACGGTCACGCTCAAGAAGGGGCTCGAGTTCGCGAACGGCCACAAGCTCACCTCGAGCGACGTGAAGTTCTCGTTCGACCGTGAGCTGAAGATCAACAACGAGAACGGCCCGCAGTCGCTGCTCGCGAACCTCAAGAGCATCGACACGCCGGACGCCACGACCGTGGTGTTCAACCTCGACCACGCGGACCAGACCTGGCCGCAGGTGCTCTCGAGCCCGGCCGGCCCGATCGTGGACGAAGACGTCTTCTCGGCCGACAAGCTCACCCCCGCGGCGGACATCGTCAAGGGCAAGGCGTTCGCCGGGCAGTACGAGATCACCTCGTACAAGGAGAACCAGCTCATCCAGTACAAGGCGAACGCCAAGTACGACGGGCTGCTCGGCAAGGCGAAGACCGACGAGGTGACGGCCAACTACTACACCAAGGAGACCGACCTCAAGCTCGCGGTCCAGAAGGGCGACGTCGACGTGGCGTACCGCTCCCTGACCCCGACGGACATCGCGTCGCTCCGCAAGGACGACAAGCTGACGGTCACCGACGGCCCCGGCGGCGAGATCCGCTACCTGGTCTTCAACTTCAAGTCGCAGCCCTTCGGCACCGGCCAGTCCGACGCCGACGCCGACAAGGCCCTCGCGGTGCGTCAGGCGGTCGCGGACGTCGTCGACCGTGACGCGCTCGCGAAGGAGGTCTACAACAACACGTACACGCCGCTGTACTCGATGGTGCCGGACGGCCTCACCGGTGCCGCGACGCCGTTCAAGTCGCTCTACGGCGACGGCAACGGCGCCCCGGACGTCGACAAGGCCAAGAAGGCCCTGAGCGACGCCGGCGTCTCCGGCAAGGTGCAGCTCGACATCCAGTACGCACCGGACCACTACGGTTCGGCGTCGGACGACGAGTACGCGCTGCTCAAGACCCAGCTCGAGAAGTCGGGCCTGTTCACCGTGAACATCCAGTCGACGGTCTACACGACCTACGCCCAGGAGCGCACGAAGGACTCGTACCCGGAGTACCAGCTCGGCTGGTTCCCGGACTTCTCGGACGCGGACAACTACCTGTCGCCGTTCTTCACGAAGGACAACTTCGTGCAGAACCACTACGACGACAGCGTGATCCAGGACCTCATCGCCAAGGAGCAGGCCGAGTCCGACCCGGCCAAGCGCGCTGACCTCATCGAGCAGGCCCAGCAGCGTGAGGCGACGCAGATCTCCACGCTGCCGCTGCTGCAGGGCAAGTCCGTGGCGGTCGCGAGCAAGGACGTCAAGGGCCTCAAGCTCGACGCCTCGTTCAAGTTCCGCTACGCGACGCTCAGCAAGTAACCCGACGAACGACAGGGGGCGCTCCCACGAGGGGCGCCCCCTGTCGGCGTCATCCGAAAGGCACCCATCCCGTGACCCTCACGAACCCCGAGGCGATCGACACGGAGCCCACGAAGCCGCAGGCACAGCGACGTGCCAACGGCGGCGGCGGCATCGGTCGGTACATCCTCATCCGCTTCCTCCTCATCTTCCCGACCGTCTTCATCCTGGTGACGCTCGTGTTCTTCCTGATGCGCATCATCGGGAACCCGATCGTCGCCTCGGTCGGCGGCCGTCTCACCGCGGCGCAGCTGCAGGAACGCCTGCACGCCGCCGGGTACGACCGGCCGGTCATCGTCCAGTACCTGGAGTACCTCGGCAACATCGCCAGGGGTGACTTCGGCACCACGGCGACGGACCACCGGCCGATCACCGAGATCATCGTCACGTACGGCGGCGCGACCGCGGAGCTCGTGTTCTACGCGCTCATCGTCGCGCTCGTGCTCGGCATCCCGCTCGGCATGCTCGCCGCGTACCTGCGCGACAAGTGGCCGGACGTGCTCCTCCGCGCCCTGGCGATCCTGACCTACGCGACCCCGGTGTTCTTCGGCGGCCTGCTCATGAAGCTCGTGTTCTCGGTGTGGCTCGGCTGGCTGCCGCTCGGCGACCGCGCGTCGACCCGGGTGGAGCTCGCACTCGACCAGGTCCCCGGCGCGACGGGCATCTACATCATCGACGCGCTCCGCACCGGCAACGGCCAGATCATCGGCGACGTGCTGCTGCACGCCGTCCTGCCCGCGCTGACGCTCGGCCTGCTGACCGCCGGCATCTTCCTGCGCCTGGTGCGCGCGAACATGATCGGGTCGCTCGGCTCCGAGTACGTCGACGCGGCCCGGTCCCGTGGCGTCCGCGAGTCGCGGCTCGTCCGGACCCACGCGTTCCGACCGGCGCTCGTGCCGATCATCACCGTGATGGGCCTGCAGATCGCCATGCTGCTCGGTGGCTCGGTCCTCACCGAGACCACGTTCGGCTGGCGCGGGCTCGGCTTCGAGCTCAACCAGTACCTGTCGGCCCGTGACTTCGTCGCGGTCCAGGGCATCGTCGCGATGCTCGCGGTGATCGTGGCGGTGACGAACTTCGTCGTCGACGTCGTCGCAGCCCTGATCGACCCGAGAGTGAGGTTCTGAACATGTCCGACACCACACTCGTCGACCGTCACGAGCCGCTGTGGAAGCGCCTGCCCGTCGTCGTCCAACTGCGCCGCAGCACCGGGTGGCAGCGCGCGATGCTCATCGTCGGCGTGGTCATCTGCGCCGTCTACCTGCTCGTCGCGGTCTTCGCCCCGCTCATCGCCCCGTACGGCTTCGGCCAGCTGCAGGGTGACGACGGCGTGAGCTTCCCCCGCACGGGCGCACCGAGCGCCGAGCACATCTGGGGCACCACGGTCGGCGGCTTCGACGTGTTCAGCCGCGTCGTGTTCGGCACCCGCACCGCCGTGCTCGTCGTCATCGTGGCGGTCATCGTCTCGATCATCATCGGCGTCCTGCTCGGCATGGTCTCCGGCTACATCGGCGGCTGGCTCGACCGCGTGCTCGTCGTCGTGGCCGACGCGATCTACGCGTTCCCGTCGCTGCTGCTGGCGATCGTCGTCTCGATCGTGGTCTCCGGTGGCAACTCGAGCTACTACGGCGGCATCACTGCGGCGGCGATCTCGATCACCGTGGTCTACGTTCCGCAGTACTTCCGCGTGGTCCGCGCCGAGGCCGTCCGCCTGAAGAACGACGCGTTCGTCGAGTCGGCCCGCGTGATGGGCACGAACCCGTGGCGCATCATGACGCGGCACGTGCTCCGGAACTCGACGCGCTCCCTGCCGCTCATCCTGACGCTCAACGCGAGCGACGCGATCCTGACCCTGGCCGGCCTCGGCTTCCTCGGGTTCGGCATCGGCCCGACCGCGGGTGCCGAGTGGGGCTACGACCTCAGCCGGGCACTGTCCGACGTGGCGTCGGGCGTCTGGTGGACCGGTGTCTACCCCGGTGTCGCCATCGTGGTCCTGGTCCTCGGGGTCACGTTCATCGGCGAGAGCCTCAACGACATCTCCGATCCCCGCCTGCGTGCGCGCCGGCGGCTGAAGCAGCTGGTGAGCACCCGCGACAAGCGCGGCGGGACCACCGGAGCAGAAGGGGCGGCAGCAGCATGAGCACCCCCAGCAACACGAACGCCCCCGGCAGCAACGCCTCCGAGCCCGGCGGCAACGCCTCCGAGCCCGTCGTCGTCGTCGACGACCTGACGGTCACCTTCGCGACCGACGGCGGCGCCGTCGACGCGGTCAAGGGCGTCAGCATCGACGTCCGCCCCGGCGAGGTCCTGGCCCTGGTCGGCGAGTCCGGCTCCGGCAAGTCGGTGACCGCCAGGAGCATGCTCCGCCTGATGCCGGAGACGGCGACCCTCGGCGGCGCGGTGCTCCTCGACGGCACCGACGTCGTCACGGTCGGCTCGCAGAAGCTCCGCGAACTCCGCGGTACCGCCGGCGCGATGGTGTTCCAGGAGCCCTCGACGGCGCTCAACCCGGTCTTCACGGTCGGGTGGCAGATCGCCGAGGGACTCCGCGCCCACGGCGGAGTCTCCAGGAAAGAGGCGCGCGCGAAGGCGATCGACTACCTCGGCCGGGTCGGCATCCCCGACCCCGAGGTCCGCGTCGACCACTACCCGCACCAGTTCTCCGGCGGGCAGAAGCAGCGCGTCGTGATCGCCAGTGCGCTCGCCCTCGAGCCGTCGGTGATCATCGCGGACGAGCCGACCACCGCCCTCGACGTGACGGTCCAGGCGGAGATCCTCGACCTGCTCCGCCGGTGCCGGGACGAGTTCGGCGCGGCGATCGTCATCATCACGCACAACATGGGCGTGGTCGCCGACCTGGCCGACCGCGTCGCCGTGATGTACCAGGGCGAGGTCGTGGAAGAGGCCCCGGTCGCCGAGCTGTTCGGCAACCCGAAGGCCGACTACACCAAGCGCCTGCTCGCCGCGGTCCCGCGGCTCGAGGCGTCCACCGGTGTCGCGCGGCGCGCCATCATCACCGAGGACGTCGAGCCCGTCGTCGAGGCCAGGGCGCTCGAGATCGAGTACCCGGGCCGGCTCGGCGCGCACGCGTTCAAGGCGGTCAAGGGCGTCGACCTGGCGATCCGTCCCGGCGAGGTCCTCGGCCTGGTGGGGGAGTCCGGCTCCGGCAAGACCACCATCGGCCGCGCCATCGCGGGGCTGACGAGGGTCACGGGCGGTTCCCTCCGGGTCCTCGGCACCGAGATGCTCGGGTACCGCGAGCGCGACTTCAAGCGCCTCCGGAAGGACATCGGGTTCGTCTTCCAGGACCCGGCCACGTCGTTCAACCCGCTGCTGACGATCGCCGAGTGCGTCGCCGAGCCGCTCGTCGTGCACGGCGTGGCGTCCTCGCCGCGTGCCGCGCGCAAGCAGGTCGACGAGCTCATGGAGGCCGTGCAGCTCCCCGCCGCGTACGGCGACCGGTACCCGCACGAGCTCTCCGGCGGGCAGCGCCAGCGCGCGTCCCTCGCCCGGTCGCTCGCGCTCCGGCCGAAGCTGCTCATCGCCGACGAGCCGACCAGCGCGCTCGACGTGTCCGTGCAGGCCCGCGTGCTCGAGCTCTTCCTCGAGCTGCAGCAGGACTTCGGGTTCGCGTCGCTGTTCATCAGCCACGACCTCGCGGTCGTCGGTGCGCTCTCGGACCGCATCGCGGTGCTGTACCGCGGGGACCTGGTCGAGACGGGCACCACCGCAGAGGTCCTCGGCTCGCCGAAGCACCCCTACACGCAGCGACTCCTGGCGTCGCTGCCGGTGCCGGACCCGGCGGAACAGGCCGAGCGACGGCGTACGCTGGAACGACTGGAGCAGGCAGGGGCCTGATCGCCGTCTGCGGTTCTGCAGACGGGTCCTGATCCGACCCATCCTGGAGGCCCGGCTCGCGTCGACGACGCAGGTCGGGCCTCCAGGCGGCTGGCTCCTGCAGCACCACGTACGTCGCGCGGACCGGTCACGTCCGCGCTGCGCCGCCAGGGGCGGCGCGGAAGGGGTTCCATGATCGGGGTCAACGACCCGGCGGTCGTCGCGGACGACGTCGCCATCGAGTACCGGGTTCCGGGAGCGCGCCCGATCCGGGCGGTCGACGGTGTCAGCCTCACCGTCCGCAGCGGGGAGATCCTCGCGGTGCTGGGGGAGTCCGGCTCGGGCAAGTCGAGCTTCGCCGCCGCGGTCGCCGGGCAGCTCGGCGCCCGCGGCGAAGGCGAGGGCGCGCACCGTCGCCACATCGTCGGCGGGGAACTGACCGTCCTCGGGCAGAAGATGCGTGGACTCCGTGCCTCGTCGCGGCGGCTCGCCCGGCTGACCGGGCGGATCGGGTACCTGTCGCAGGACGCCGCCGACCGGCTCAGCCCCGACCTGACCGTCGGCGAGGCGATCGCCGAACCGATCTACGCCCGTGACCGCCGCTTCGACCGGAAGGAGGCGGGGCTCATCGTCGCCAGACTCGTCGACGCGGTGCACCTGCCGCTCGGGGTCATGCGGCTGAACACCTGGGAGCTGTCGAGCGGGCAGCGGCAGCGTGTGGCGCTCGCGCAGGCGCTCGTCCTCGAGCCGCAGCTGCTCGTCGCCGACGAGCCCGCACGCGGCGTCGACGTGCTCGTCCGCCAGTCCGTGCTCGAGGCCCTCGCCGGCCTGCAGCGCAACCGGCAGTTCTCCGCCGTCGTCGTGTCGAGCGACCTCCGGGAAGCCCGTGCCCTCGCCGATCGCGTGGCGGTCATGAGCGAGGGCCGGCTCGTCGGGCTCGGCACCTTCGACGAGGTCCTCGACAGCCCCGTCGACCCCTACGTCCGGACGCTCGCCTCGACGGCGGCGCGACCGGTGAAGCGCCCGGCCGGTGCGGGGACCGGCCCCCGCACGTCCCGACAGGAGCAGTCATGACCGACACCGACGTCCAGCCCCGCGGCCACCGTGCCGTCGTGACCGATGCCGGTGCGCCGCTCCCGGTGCCCCCGCCCACCGCCGGACCCATCGCGATCCTGCCGTCCCCGGCGGAGCTGCACGTCTCCGCGGTCTCGGCCGCCGGCGGCACCGTCGCCCCGCTCGGACCGGACACGCGCGGCATCGTCTGGCTCGACCCGCGTGACCCGTCCGGGCTCGCCGCGGCGCTCGACGCGGCACCGTCGGTGTCCTGGGTGCAGCTGCCGTTCGCCGGCGTCGACGCCTTCGCCGAACTGATCGCATCGCACGGTGACACCGTCCTGTTCACCTCGGCGAAGGGTGCCTACGCGGAGCCGGTCGCCGAGCACGCCCTGGCGCTGACGCTCGCGACGCTCCGGGTGCTGCCGGCCCGGGCCCGTGCGACGTCCTGGGCGACGAAGCCCGAGGGCGTGTCGCTCTACGGCCGCACCGTCGTGGTGATCGGCGCCGGTGGCATCGCGCTCGAGTACCTGCGGCTCCTCGCGCCGTTCGACGTGGACGTGACCGTGGTGCGACGCTCGTCCGCTCCGGTGCCGGGCGCGTCCCGGACCGTGACGACCGACGAGCTCGACGCGGTGCTCCCCACCGCGGACGTCGTGATGATCGCCGCGGCGATGACCTCGGGGACCTCGAAGCTCTTCGGCGCGCACCAGTTCTCGATCATGCAGCCGTCGGCGCGCCTGGTGAACATCGCCCGCGGCGGACTCGTCGACACCGACGCGCTCGTGGACGCGCTGCACGCGGGGGAGATCGCCGGCGCGGGCGTGGACGTGACCGACCCGGAACCCCTGCCGGATGGACACCCGCTCTGGGACGCCCCGGGCGCGATCGTGACGCCGCACCAGGCCGACACGCCGGAGATGGTGGCGCCGCTGCTCGCCGAGCGGGTGCGGGTGAACGTGGCCGCGTTCCTCGCCGGCACCGGCGAGGGCTTCGTCGGCATCGTCGACCCCGTCGCCGGGTACTGACGCGCGGGGCCCGGGCGCTCGGGGCTCGGGGCCCTGGGGGCCCGGTGCCCCCGGGGGCCCGGGGCCCCGGTGCCCCCGGGGCCCCCGGGGGCGCGGGGCCGGGCCCCGGGGGCAGTGTGCGCGGTTGCGTACACGGTGCGAGGGTCGCGCCGTCCCACGGTGTACGCAACCTCGCACCGTGCGGGCGCCACCTCGCACGGTGCGAGGTGCGCGGCACGCCCGGGGTGCGTGGCCGATGCGCGGGGCTCGTCCGATGTACTGCTATGCTGTTACCCGTTGTTCAGACCGGCTCGACCGGAAGCGCAACTGATCCTCGATAGCTCAATTGGCAGAGCAGCCGGCTGTTAACCGGCAGGTTGTTGGTTCGAGTCCAACTCGGGGAGCAGCAGACCCCCACCGTTCGCGGTGGGGGTCTTTTGTCGTGCTCACCCTCTCTGGGCTCGCTCTTGCCCGGTCCACGGCAGAGCCACGGGGACAAGCTGTTAGCGTTCACAGGTGCACCGCCTCCGCCGAACCGTCACCGCAGCGCTCTGTGCCGCGGTGCTCGCGGTGCTGGCCGGCGGGTGCACGTCCGGAGCCGAGTCGGAACCGGACGACTCGGTGGACAGCACGCCGTCGTCCGAGATCGCCGCGTCGGGCACCTCGCCGATCGTGTTCGCGTTCGTGTGCGACGTCGACGGCTCGGACCGCTCCGAGACCTACACGACGTACTCCGCGGTGTGGCAGGACCAGCGCACGGCCTGTCGTGCGGAGCGGATCACCGGGACCGAGGCGTCGGCGCAACAGCAGGCAGCGCTCGACGCCGCTGCGGGCTCGGCCACGCTCGAGGAACTCGCGAGCGCCTGCGCGGAGACCGGGGTCGCGCCGTGGACCTCGGCCGTCCGCTCGAGCGCGGCGGCGAACACGGCCGCCGGCCTGGCGCTCTACTGTCCCGGCCATCCGCAGATGGACCGCCTGCGGGACGCGATCGCTGCCTACCGGAGCTGAGCCGGGCCTCCAGGCCGTTGCGTGCCGCGCGTCGCCGACGGACCGGCGTCAGCCCTCCGGGTGGTCGCGGCCGGGCAGCCAGGACTTGCCGGGGCCGCCCCAGCTGTTCTTCTTGACGGCCTTCTGGACCTGCTTCGGGTACGGGTGGCTCAGGCGGTCCGCGTAGAGCAGGCCGTCGAGGTGGTCGTACTCGTGCTGGAAGATCCGCGCCAGCCACCCGTGGGCCTCGATCTCGAACGGCTCGCCGTGCTCGTCGAAGGCGCGGAGGAGCGCGCCCTCGGAGCGGCGCAGCGGGAAGCGGAGACCGGGGATGGAGAGGCAGCCCTCGGACTCCTCGTCCTCGTCGAGTTCCTCCACAGCCTCGGGTTCGGCGGGGGTGATCCACAGGACGGGGTTGATCGCCGCGCCGCGCCACTGCACCTCGTCATCATCGACGTATGAGTACACGAAGAGCCGCTTGCCCACCCCGACCTGCGGACCGGCCAGCCCGACGCCCGGCGCCAGGTCCATGGTCTCGAACATGTCCGCCACCAGGGATCGGAGCTCGTCGTCGAAGGCGGTGACCTCCGCGGCGCGGTCGTGCAGGACTGGTTCACCGGTGATCCGGATCGGGAGAACGGCCATTCACCCAGGTTATCGGGAGGAGTCGGATAGCCTCGACGCGTGACGACGGACCTGCAGATCCCGGACGCCGTGAGCAACCTCACCCCGTTCCAGGCCCTCATGATCCCCGTCGCGCTCATCGGTGCGGTCTTCCTGTCGCTCGGCGCACAGTTCCAGAGCCGCGGCGTCAAGCGCGTCGAGGCCCGGCTCGGCAAGCAGTCGAAGGGGCTCAGCGTCCGGCACGTCGTCGGGCTGATCTCGAGCGGCTACTGGGTGCTCGGCACGCTCATGCTCGGCATCGCCGTCGTCCTGCAACTGATCAGCATCACGTTCGCGCCGCTGATCGTGGTGCAGCCCCTCGGGGCCGTCGCGCTCGTCATCACGACCTGGTTCTCGTCGCGGTCCTCCGGCGTCCCGCTCGGGCAGCGCGCCCGCCGCGCGGTCTGGACGTGCATCATCGGCGTCGGGATCTTCGTCGGCATCGCGGCGTTCGTCGGGCACGAGAGCCCGATCACGCGGTCGCAGCTGATCACCGTGCTGGTCATCCTGGCCGTCGTGCTGGTCCTCGTCCTGGTGTCCTTCCGGGTCGTCGCCAAGCACAAGAGCGCGCTGTACTACATCATCGGTGCCGGGGTCCTCTACGGCTTCGTGGCGACCCTGGCGAAGGTCACGCTGAACCGGTTCGTCAACCACACGTTCGACTGGGTGACCGTCCTGGCGATCATCGGCGTGATCGTGGCCGCGTCGCTCGGCGGGTACTTCGTGCAGAACGCGTACTCCGCGGGCTCGGCCGACCTGGTGATCGCCGGCCTGACGGTCGTCGACCCGATCGTCGCCGTCGGCATCGGCGTGATCGTCCTCGGCGAGGCAGCTGGCGCGCCCGTCGTCGCGGTGCTCGGGTTCGTCGTCGCGGCCGCGATCGCCGTCACCGGGGTGTTCCTGCTCGCCAAGCACCACCCCGAAGCGCGCCGGTAGCCGGGTCCTCCTCCGGCAGGGGGCGCGGTCAGCCGCGCGGCGGACGTGCTCGCGCTGAGGCGTACGGTAGCGTTTCAGACCCAGACCAGCCCGGTACCAGCACCACCACCGGTACCGGACGAAGGCCCAGGAGAGGACGACGCCCGCCGTGTCAGGAGACGCCACCCCCGTTCCGCTCGACCACCCGACGGACCACCGGCCCCTGCGGGTGCTGATGGCCGCGGACACCTTCTCCCCGGACGTCAACGGTGCAGCGACGTTCACCGAGCAGCTCGCCGTCGGACTCGCCGAGCGGGGCCACGAGGTCCACATCATCGCCCCGGCTGCCGGCCGACACCACGGCACCTTCGACGAGGAGCACCGCGGCGTCACGCTCGTCGTGCACCGTCTGCCGTCGTACAAGTGGCCGCTGCACGCGTGGCTGCGCTTCGCGTGGCCGTGGACCGTCCGGAAGCACGTCGCGCCGATCATCGACGCGTTCAAGCCCGACGTCGTGCACATCCAGTCGCACATCATCGTCGGCCGCGGTGTCGCCCGTGAAGCGCACGACCGGGGCATCCGGATCATCGCGACGAACCACTTCATGCCGGAGAACCTGCTCGAGTACACGCCGTTCGGCCGCTTCACGCTGCCGATCGCGCTCAAGATCGCCTGGAACGACGCCGCACACACGTACCGGCTCGCCGACGTGATCTCGACCCCGACGAACCTGGCTGCCGACTACCTCCGCCAGGCCATCGCCGGGCAGCGCGTGCTCGCCATCTCGTGCGGCATCGACGCCTCCCGCTACCTCGCCCGCGAGGGCCGACCGGCGGGCAACGACATCACGTTCGTCGGACGGATCGCGCCGGAGAAGAACCTCGACGTGCTCTTCCGCGCGCTCCCGCTGCTGCCGGCCGAGCTGAACGCGACGATCACGATCGTCGGTGACGGCGAGATGATCCCGAAGCTCACGACCCTCGCGAAGGAGCTCGGCATCGAGGACCGGGTGACCTTCCTCGGGTTCGTCTCCGACGAGGTCAAGTTCCGGGCGCTCACGAACTCCACCGTCTTCGCGATGCCCTCGACCGCGGAACTGCAGAGCATCGCGTCACTCGAGGCGATGGCGTCCGGCCTGCCGGTCGTCGCCGCGAACTCGATGGCACTGCCGCACCTGATCGACGGCAACGGGTACCTGTTCGAGCCCGGCGACGAGCACGACCTCGCGGCCAAGCTCACCATGGTGCTCACCGCCCCGGACGACGAGTACGTCGCGATGCGGGCGCGCAGTCTGGCCATGATCGAGGCACACGACATCAACCGCACCCTCGCGACGTTCGAGGCGCTGTATCGTGGGGAACCGGTGGCCTAGCGCCTGCCGACGAGGGGCGGTAGCCAAGCTGGTCAAGGCAGTCTGCTCATAACGGAACGATTCGCGGGTTCGAGTCCCGCCCGCCCCACGTAGCCGCTCACCCCACGTAGTCGTAACCCAGCTCGGGTTCGAGAGGATCCGAAAGGCGGGCTCGACCCACATGCACCTGCGGAAGCGACCCGCCAACGGCGTGGACACGGACAGCCCACACCCCACCCCGAACGTGACGTTCGAGGCGTCCAAGGGCGGCACCGGCGTCCGCGTCAACGCGTTCCGCATCGGGTTCATGGGCGGCATCGGCGTCCTCGTCGCCCTGCTCGCCGGCGCCCTGATCGGCCAGCTGTCGACGGTGCTCGTCTACATCGGCGTCGCACTGTTCATCGCGCTCGGGCTCGACCCGCTCGTCACCTTCCTCGAGCGGTACATCCCGCGGTGGGCGGCGATCCTCGCGGTGGTCGTCACCGTGCTCCTGGCGTTCGGCGGCGTGGTGTTCGCGGTCGTCCCGATCCTCATCAACCAGGCGACGAACCTGGTGCAGAACTTCCCGGACATCGTGCAGGACGTCTCCCGGCAGGACTGGGTGCAGAGCCTCTCGAAGCAGCTCAACGGGTCGTTCGACGTCGACCACTCGCTCCAGCAGCTTCAGAAGTTCGTCGAGGACCCGGGCAACCTGCTCAGCCTCGGCGGCGGGATCCTGGCGGTCGGCAGCGGCATCCTCTCCGGGCTGACCGGCGCGCTGATCGTCCTCATCCTGATGCTCTACTTCCTCGCCTCGATGCGGAGCATGAAGAGCATGATGTACCGCTTCGTCCCGGCGTCGCGACGACAGAACTACATCGACGTCAGCGAGGAAGTCACGTCCTCCGTCGGCCGCTACGTCGTCGGCCAGATCACACAGGCGGGCATCAACGGTGTCCTCAGCCTGGTGTTCCTGCTGATCATCGGTGCCCCGCTACCCGTGCTGCTGGCGACGTTCGCGTTCATGGGGTCGCTCATCCCGCTCGTCGGCACGATCGGCGCCGCGATCGTGATCTCGCTGCTGTGCTTCTTCGCCTCGCCCGCGACCGCCCTCGCCGCCGCGATCTACTACCTCGTGTACATGCAGGTCGAGTCGTACGTGATCTCCCCGCGCATCATGTCCCGCGCCGTGCAGGTCCCTGGCGCCCTGGTCGTCATCGCCGCCGTCGCCGGTGCCACGATCGGGGGAGTGCTCGGAGCGCTCGTCGCCGTCCCGGTCGCCGCGTCGGTGATCATCATCGTGCAGAAGGTCATCTACCCCCGTCAGGAGCAGGCGTGACCGACCTCGCCGACGCGATCGCCGCCCGGGACCGCTGGGCGCGCAGTGCTCGCGGGCCGCTCGCACTGGTCAACGCCCAGCGCGTCGACCAGCCGCAGTCCGTCTGGCCGGTCCCCGGCACGTGGGCACCGGCGGTCGGCGGCCTGACCGTGACGGCGACGGCAGCCGACGGTGTCGTCGTCGACGGGGTCCCCGTGGACGGCACGGTCCTCGTCGCCGGGGACGACGCCGTCGTCCCGTCCGCCGTCGCGTTCCCCGACGGGTTCGCGGGCACCGTGTCCGGGTCGACGCTCCGGGTCTGGGACCCCGCATCCGCCGGCATCGCCCGCTTCGCGCGGATCGACCGCTTCCCGTTCGCCGCCGACCTGGTCCGGCCCGGCAGGTACACCCCGGTCGACCCCAGCCAGGAGGCCGTTGGTGACGTCCTCGACGCCGCCGGCGACGCGCTCGTGGTCGCCGGCACGGTCGAGACCACCGTCGGTGCATCGGTCGCGTCGCTCCTCGCCGTCCGCTCCGCACCGTTCGGCGGTGTGCCGCGGCTGCAGCTCATCGTGCAGGACGGCACGAGCGCCCTGCCGGAGGACGACGCCGCGAGCTCGTACTCGATGGGGCGGTTCCTCTTCGTCGAGGACCCGGGCGGCCCGGCCGACGTCGAGCTGGACTGGAACCGCCTGGTGCTGCCGCCGTGCGCGTTCTCGTACCAGTACGCGTGTCCGATCCCGCCACCGCAGAACCGCATCGCCGTTCCGATCACGGCGGGGGAGCGGCACCCGGTCGACCACGACGGCGCCGTTCTGCACTGATCGGGCCGGTGTCCTTGCCGTTCCCAGGCGGAACGCTGCATAATGGGCCTGTCCGCCAGGACATCACAATCGCATATCGATGGTTCCACGGTGCTCTCGAGCACTGGTCCGGATCCTCCAGCACAGGTCGATGGGGAAGTCGCACCTGATGATCGGAGGAACCATGACCGGGACTGCGTCTGGAGTGCTCTACGTGCACTCCTCCCCCCGCGCACTCTGCCCCCATGTCGAATGGGCAGCAGGTCGCGCCATGAGTCGTGCCGTGAACTTCTCCTGGCTGGACCAGCCTGCGCAGGACGGCTCCCGCCGCACCGAGTACACCTGGACCGGCGCGGTCGGCACCGGTGCAGCGATCGCATCGGCGCTGCGCGGGTGGGAGCACCTGCGGTACGAGGTCACCGAGGAGCCCACGCAGGTCTCTGACGGCGGCCGGTGGATGCACACGCCCGACCTCGGCGTCTTCTACGCGCAGACCGACGTCACGGGCAACATGGTCATCCCGGAGGACCGTGTGCGCTACGCGATGGAGGTCGCCGGCAGCAACGCCCTCGAGCTGCACCGTGAACTCCGGCTCGCGCTCGGGCAGGCCTGGGACGACGAGCTCGAGCCGTTCCGCCACGCTGCCGAGGGCAACCCGGTCGTCTGGCTCCACCGCGTCGGCTGACACCGCCGAACACGCGAAACACCTCCGAACACGCGAAACGCCGCCGATTCCGGCGGCGTTTCGTCGTGTCAGAGGTGTTTCGGCCTTGGGGCGGTGTCACCCGCGCCGAGGCGGCGATCAGGCCGTGCGGAACGCGACGACGGCGTTGTGGCCGCCGAAGCCGAACGAGTTGCTCACCGCGAGCAGGTCGCCCGCCGGGAGCTCGCGCGGCGAGGTCGCGACGTCCATCACGATCTCCGGGTCCTGCTCGGTGAGGTTGATCGTCGGCGGTGCGACCCGGTTGTGCAGCGCGAGGACCGTGAACGCGGCCTCGATCGCGCCGGCACCACCGAGGAGGTGACCGGTCGACGCCTTGGTGGCCGACACGACGACGGAGTCGAGGTGGTCGCCGAAGACCCGACGCATGGCGTGGTACTCGGCGATGTCCCCGACGGGGGTCGAGGTGGCGTGCGCGTTGACGTGGACGACGTCCTCGCGCGAGGCGCCGGCGTGCTCCAGTGCCATGAGCACGGCGCGCGCTGCCGCGCTGCCCTCGGGGTCCGGGGCGGTGATGTGGAACGCGTCCGAGGTGATGCCGGCACCGGCGACCTCGGCGTAGATCTTGGCGCCGCGGGCTTCCGCGTGCTCCTTGGTCTCGAGGATGAGCGCGGCGGCGCCGTCCGCGAGCACGAAGCCGTCGCGCGTGACGTCGTACGGACGCGAGGCGGTCTCGGGGGAGTCGTTCCGACGCGACAGGGCCTGCATCGCGGCGAACGACGCGAGGGGCATGGGGTGCAGCGCGGCCTCGGCGCCACCGGCGATGACGATGTCGGCTTCACCGGTCGCGACGTGGCGGTAGGCCTCGGCGAGGGACTCGGTGGAGGACGCGCACGCCGAGAGGTAGGTGCGGGCGCCACCACGGGCGCCGAACTCCATCTCGATGGCGGCGGCGGGGCCGTTGGCCATGAGCATCGGGACCGTCATCGGCAGGACGCGCCGCGGGCCCTTCTCGCGCAGGGTGTCCCAGGCGTCGAGCAGCGTGTTCACGCCGCCGATGCCGGTCGCCCAGTCGACGATGAGGCGCTCAGGGACGACGGTCTCGGCGTCGATGCCGGCGTCGGCCCAGGCTTCACGCGCGGCGATGAGGGAGAGCTGCGACGAGGGGTCGAAGCGCTTCGTCTCGGGGCGGGTGAGCTGGTCGGTGATGAAGCGGCGCGCCTGCCCGGCGAACTCGACGGGGATGTCGAGCTGGGCGTAGCGCTCGTCTTCGAGCCTGGTGATGCCGGACTTGCCCTCGAGCAGGGCGTCCCAGGTCTCCGAGGCAGTCGCGGCGAGAGGGGAGATCGCACCGATCCCGGTGACGACGACGGTCTTGTTGGTCATGGAACGACTTGTTTCTTCTGAGGTGGACATGACGAGCGCCGCGGCCCGTGACCGGAAGGGTCGAGCCGGACCACGGCGCTCAGGAAGTTCGTGTCAGGCCTGGGCCTTGACGATGAAGTCGACGGCGTCACCGACGGTCTTGAGGTTCTTGACCTCTTCGTCCGGGATCTTCACGTCGAACTTCTCTTCGGCGTTGACGACGATGGTCATCATCGAGATGGAGTCGATGTCGAGGTCGTCCGTGAACGACTTGTCCGACTGCACCGTGTCGGTGGCGATGCCGGTCTCGTCGTTGATGAGCTCGGCCAGGCCGGCGAGGACTTCTTCGTTGGACAGGGCCATGATGGTGTCTCCTTGAGGGGGGTGTCGTTTGACCGTGGACCAGCCTAGGGCACGGGGTGGTCCCGCGCCCGCAGCCTGGCGGGACTGTGGAAAGTCGGGGTCGTCCTAGGGGAGGACGACCACCTGTGCGCCGAACACGAGTCCGGCGCCGAACCCGATCTGCAGGGCGAGGCCGCCCGACAGCTCGGGGTGCTCGTCGAGCAGACGGTGGGTCGCGAGCGGGATGCTCGCGGCGGAGGTGTTGCCGGTGGTCGTGATGTCGCGGGCGATCACCACGGACTCCGGGATGCCGAGCTGCTTGGCGAACTCGTCGATGATCCGGATGTTGGCCTGGTGCGGCACGAACGCCGCGAGCTGGTCGGGGCGGACCCCGGCGGTCTCCAGTGCTTCCCGGGCGACCTTGACCATCTCCCAGACGGCCCAGCGGAACACGGTCTGACCGGCCTGCCGTATCGTCGGCCGCGCGGCCCCCGCTTCCCACTCGTTGAAGGTGGCCGTCATGCCGATCGCGTCCCACTTGGAGCCGTCGGAGCCCCAGATGGTCGGCGCGATGCCGGGGAAGTCGCTCGGGCCGACGATCGCGGCGCCGGCACCGTCCCCGAGCAGGAACGAGATCGAGCGGTCCGTCGGGTCGACGATGTCGCTGAGCTTCTCGGCGCCGACGACGAGCACGTGGTCGGCGATGCCGGACTTCACGAAGGAGTCGGCCTGGGCGATGCCGTAGGCGTACCCGGCGCAGGCGGCGCTGATGTCGTACGCGGCCGCGGGGGCCGCGCCGATGCGCTCGGCGAGCAGTGACGCCATCGAGGGGGTGGCGACGGTGTGCGTGACGGTGCTGACGAGCACGACGCCGATCTGGTCGGGGGTGATCCCGGCCTTGGCGATCGCCTCGAGTGCGGCGGCCTCGGCGAGGTCGACCGCTTCGACGTCGGCGCCGGCACGCATCCGGGTGACGATCCCGGTGCGCTGGCGGATCCACTCGTCGGACGAGTCGATCGGACCGACGAGGTCGTCGTTCGGCACGGTGTTCTCGCCGCGGGCGGCACCGAGCGCCAGGATCCGGCTGAACTCGTGTCCACGGCGCTGGGCCAGGACGGGACGCGCGGCGTCGGCTGCGGTGGGGGTGGTGTCGGTCATGCTGCTGCCTCTGCGGTGTTCAGGAGCTCGATCGCGGCCGGCAGGTCCTCCGGGGACTTGATCGCGACGGTGGGCGTGCCACGGAGGCCGCGCTTGGCGAGGCCCACGAGGGCGCCGGCGGGAGCGAGCTCGACGATGCCGGTGACGCCCGCCTGCTGGAACGACTCCATCACGGAGTCCCAGTGCACGGGGTTCGCGATCTGGTCGACCATGAGGTCGACGAAGCGACGGCCGTCCTGGACGCGGGAGCCGTCGGCGTTGGTCCAGATGGGCAACGTCGGGTCGGTCACGGCGGTCGCGGCGGCAACCGGGGCGACGCGCTCGACGGCCGGGGCCATGTACCGGGTGTGGAACGCACCGGCGACGGCGAGCGGGATCACGCGGGCCTTCGCGGGCGGGTCCGCGGCGAGGGCGGCGATCGCCGCCGCAGCCCCGGCCACGACGGTCTGCCCGCCGCCGTTGTGGTTCGCGGGGACGAGTCCGTTGGCGTCGAGCGCCCGGGCGACCTCGTCCGGGTCGCCGCCGAGGACGGCAGCCATCGAGGTGGGCTCGAGCGCAGCGGCGTCGGCCATCGCCCGGCCGCGCTCGGCGACCAGCGTCACGGCGTCGGTCGGCGTGAGGATCCCGGCGACGGCGGCCGCGGTGAACTCGCCCACGGAGTGGCCGGCGACGCCACCGACGAGGGTGCGGCGTCCGTCCGCGAGGAGCGCGTCCGCGGTGATGATCCCGGCGGCGACGATGAGCGGCTGGGCGAGGGCGGTGTCCTTGATGGTGTCCGCGTCGGACTCCGTGCCGTGCAGCGCCAGGTCGACGCCGATCGCTTCGGACCACAGCCCGACGCGTTCACGGACGGCAGCGTCCTCGAGCCACGGGGCGAGGAAGCCTGGGGTCTGGGAGCCCTGTCCGGGCGCGACGACGACGATCACCGGACAATCCTGTCTGCCACCGGGCGTGCGGCCCGTGTGGACTCCCGACACGAATCCGCCCGAGACATTGTGGAACCCCTACGGCTCACCGGCGGCCGATGCGTCGCCGGCCGGACGCCGACTCGGACATCGCACCGAGGATGAGTGCGGACTGCACGATCAGTGCGTCCCTGGCGTGGGTCGCGTCCCAGCCGATGATGTCCGCCACGCGACGCAGGCGGTACCGCACGGTGTTCGGGTGCACGAAGAGTTCGCGCGCCGTGGCTTCCAGGGACCGGCCGGTGTCGAGGTAGCACCAGAGCGTCTGCAGGAGCTCGGTGGACTGGTCCTTCAGCGGCACGTAGATGCGCTGCACGAGTGCGGACCGGGCCAGGGGGTCGCCCGCGAGTGCGCGTTCGGGCAGCAGGTCGTCCGCGAGCGCGGGACGGGGTGCACCGCGCCAGGCACGCGCGACGGCGAACCCGGCGAGGGCGGCCTTCGCGGAGGTGGAGGCGTCCACGACCCCGGGGACCTCGTTGCCGAGGACCAGGTGGCCCTCCCCGAACATCGGCTCCAGCGCCTGCGCGATGGCCATGAACGAGACGGGTTCCTCGCCCTCCGGGACGTCGTCCCGCGGTGTGGAGCGGCCGATCACGACCACGAGCCGTGCGCCCTGCACGCCGATGAGCACGTCGGCGTCCATGTGCCGGGCGGAGCGCCGGACCTGGTCGACCTCGAGCTGCTTCGGTGCCGTGCCGACGAGCACCGCGACCTCGCCGTGGCCGTGCCAGCCGAGCGCCGCGATGCGCGACGGGAGCTCGTCGTCGTACTCGCCCGACAGGATCGAGTCGACCACGAGCGCCTCGAGCCGGGCGTCCCAGAGCCCGCGGGCCTCGGCGGCCCTGGCGTAGACGTCGGCGGCCGCGAACGCGATGTCCCGGGAGTACTTGAGGATCGCCTCCTGCAGCATCTCGTCGTCCTTGGCGCGTTCCTCGACGACGGTGACGACGACACGGATGAGCTGCAGGGTCTGCTGCAGGCTCACCGATCGCAGGAGTTCACGCGGCGCGGAGCCGAACACGTCGGCGGCCGCGATCCACGGCGTCGACGCACTGCCCTCGAGCCACGAGATGAAGGACGTGATGCCGGCCTGGGCGACCATGCCGACCGCGGAGCGACGCCCCGGGGGCATCTCGCTGTACCAGGGGAGGGTGTCCTCGAGCCGCTTGATGGTGGCGGTCGAGAGTTCGCCCGACACCTGCCGGAGCCAGGAGAGCGCCCGTTCACGGTCGTTCTCCCGGCCCACGGCGGGGTCGGTGCGGGGTGTCGTCACCGCCGGTGTCAGCTCTCGCCGCCGGCGCTGCCCGTGGTGCCGGCGGTCACGTCGTGCAGGCGGTACTTGTCGATCGCCTGCTGGACGAGTGCGCCGTCGATCTTGCCCTGGCGGGCGAGCTGCTGCAGCGTCCGCACGACGACCGAGGGGCCGTCGATGTGGAAGAAGCGACGGGCGGCCGGACGGGTGTCCGAGAAGCCGAAGCCGTCGGCGCCGAGCGTGGCGTAGTCCGTCGGCACGAACGGACGGATCTGCTCCTGGACCTGGTGCATGAAGTCGCTGACGGCGACGACCGGGCCCTCGGTGGCGAGCAGACGCTCGGTGACGTACGGCGTGCGGGGCTGCTCGTTCGGGTTGAGGAACGCGTGCTGCTCCGCGGCGAGACCGTCGCGGTAGAGCTCACCCCAGCTCGTGACGCTCCACACCTCGGCGGAGACGCCCCAGTCCTCGGCGAGGAGCTGTTGTGCCTCGAGGATCCACGGCACGGCGACACCGGACGCGAGCAGCTGGGCCTTGGGGCCGTCGTGCTCGCTGCCCTTGAGCAGGTACATGCCCTTGACGATGCCCTCCACGTCGACGCCCTCGGGCTCGACGGGCTGCACGATCGGCTCGTTGTAGACCGTCAGGTAGTACATGACGTTCGGGTCGGCGTGCTTCGGCGAGCCGTCCTCGTTCGTGCCGTACATCCGGTCGAGGCCGGACTGGACGATGTGCCCGATCTCGTAGCCGTACGCCGGGTCGTAGGACACGACGGCGGGGTTCGACGCCGCGAGGAGCAGCGAGTGCCCGTCCGCGTGCTGCAGGCCCTCGCCGGTCAGCGTGGTGCGGCCGGCCGTGGCGCCGATCATGAAGCCACGGGCCATCTGGTCACCGGCGGCCCAGATCGCGTCACCGGTGCGCTGGAACCCGAACATCGAGTAGAAGACGTAGACCGGGATGAGCGGCTCGCCCTGCGTCGAGTACGAGGTGCCGACGGCGGTGAACGCGGCGAGGGCGCCCGCCTCGTTGATGCCGACGTGGATGATCTGGCCCTGCGGGCTCTCCTTGTAGGCCAGGAGGAGCTCACGGTCGACCGACGTGTAGTGCTGGCCGTTCGGGTTGTAGATCTTCGCGGTCGGGAAGTACGCGTCCATGCCGAACGTGCGCGCCTCGTCCGGGATGATCGGGACCACGCGGTCGCCGAAGTCCGGGGAGCGGAGCAGGTCCTTCAGCAGACGGGCGAACGCCATGGTGGTGGCGATCTCCTGCTTGCCGGAGCCCTTCTTGACGACCTGGTACTTCGCGTCGTCCGGCAGGGTGATCGACGTGTACTTGGTGCGACGCTCCGGCACGTACCCGCCGAGCGCGTGACGGCGCTCGTGCATGTACTGGATGGCCTCGTCGTCGTTGCCCGGGTGGTAGTACGGCGGCGTGTAGGGGTTCTCCTCGAGCTGCGCGTCGGAGATCGGGATGCGCATCTCGTCGCGGAACTGCTTGAGGTTGTCGAGCGTGAGCTTCTTCATCTGGTGGGTCGCGTTGCGCCCCTCGAAGCTCGGGCCGAGGCCGTAGCCCTTGACCGTCTTCGCCAGGATGACGGTCGGCTGGCCCTTGTGCTCGGTCGCCGCCTTGAACGCCGCGTAGACCTTGCGGTAGTCGTGGCCGCCGCGCTTGAGGTTCCAGACCTGGTCGTCGCTGTAGCCGTCGATCAGCTGGAGCGCCTTCGGGTCGCGCCCGAAGAAGTTCTCGCGGACGTAGGCACCGTTCTCGGCCTTGTAGGTCTGGTAGTCACCGTCGGGCGTGACGTTCATCAGGTTGAGGAGCGCACCGTCGGTGTCGCGGGCGAGCAGGTCGTCCCACTCGCGGCCCCAGATCACCTTGATGACGTTCCACCCGGCGCCACGGAAGTAGCTCTCGAGCTCCTGGATGATCTTGCCGTTGCCGCGCACCGGGCCGTCGAGACGCTGCAGGTTGCAGTTGATCACGAAGTTCAGGTTGTCGAGGCCGTCGTTCGCCGCCACCTGGAGCTGGCCGCGGGACTCGACCTCGTCCATCTCGCCGTCGCCGAGGAAGGCCCAGACCTGCTGGTCGGAGGCGTCCTTGATGCCGCGGTTGGACAGGTACTTGGCCTGCTGGGCCTGGTAGATCGCGTTGATCGGGCCGATGCCCATCGACACGGTCGGGAACTGCCAGAAGTGCGGCATGAGCCGCGGGTGCGGGTACGACGACAGGCCGCCGCCGGCGTGCGACTTCTCCTGACGGAACCCGTCGAGCTGGTTCTCGTCGAGGCGGCCCTCCATGTAGGCGCGGGCGTACATGCCGGGGGAGGCGTGGCCCTGGAAGAACACCTGGTCGCCGCCGGACGCGTGGTCCTGCGCGCGGAAGAAGTGGTTGTAGCCGACCTCGTACAGGGCGGCGCTCGACGCGTACGTCGAGATGTGCCCACCGACCGAGATCCCCGGACGCTGCGCGCGGTGCACGGTGATGGCCGCGTTCCAGCGGATCCACCGGCGGTAGCGGCGCTCGAGCTCTTCGTCGCCGGGGAACTCCGGCTCGTTCTCCGGCGCGATCGTGTTGACGTAGTCCGTGGTCGGGACCATCGGCACGCCGAGGTGTAGTTCCTTGGACCGCTTGAGCAGGCTGAGCATGATCTCGCGAGCACGCTCGTGCCCGTGTGCCGCGACCAGTCCGTCGAGGGACTCACGCCATTCGGCGGTCTCCTCCGGGTCCTGGTCCTCGTGCCCTGCGCTGTACGGGTCCTGGTCGTTCACCGTCACCCTTGACCTCGGTTCGTTCTCGTGGTGGTGGACATGGTGGCGCACCGGTCGGTCGGGTCACGACCAGCGGTGGGAGCCGCGGTCCACTCTAGGCCCCACCACCGACCAGCAGCCTGACGGTGACGTGTGTCCGCACGACTGTGAACGGGTGCTTGCATTCACGTGTCGTCGGCGTACGATTGCCGATCGTGCCCACGCGAACCCGCGCGGGCGTGGATCGACGGGCACACCCGCAGCCCCCAGGAAGAAGCACACGCACCGATGGCACTGGAGACTGGGTCACTCGCGCCGGACTTCGAACTCCCGAACCAGTTCGGGGAACACGTCCGCCTCAGCGACTTCCGCGGATCCCGCCCGGTCGCACTCGTCTTCTTCCCGCTCGCGTTCTCGTCGACCTGCACGAGCGAACTCTGCGCCCTTCGGGACAACATCGCGATGTTCCAGGACAACCGCATCGAGCTCATCGGCATCTCGGTCGACTCGAAGGCAACGCTCCGTTCCTTCGCCGACGTGAACGGCTACGACTTCGAGCTCCTGGCGGACTTCTGGCCGCACGGCGCCGTCTCCAAGGAGTACGGCGTCTTCCTCGAGCACAAGGGCTTCGCGAACCGCGCCACCTTCGTCATCGACGTGCAGGGCCGCATCCGCGCCTCGATCATCTCGGAGCCGGGCGTCGCCCGGGACGTCGCCGAGTACCGCGCGGCCCTCGACCGGCTCGCCGCCTGCACGGCGCCGGTCCCCGTCGGCTAGGCAACCGCACGTCGGTCCGGTTCCGAACACTCCAGTGGTGCTGACGCACCGGACTGGAGGCACGGTGCAGCACACCGACACGACGCACGGAACCGGCGTGGTCCGTCCCGGCGCCTACGCTCCGTACCCGGTGACGGCCGACCCCGCCCCGTGGTCGCTGACGCGCTCCGTCGTCCGGACCACCGTCGGTCCGGTCGTGGTGCACGCCCGTCCTGGCCCCCGTCCGCTGCTCCTGCTCCACGGCGTCGCCGGGTCCTGGACGACGTGGACACCGCTGCTGCGCGCCGCGCACGGGTTCACGGGCCGCGGCCTCGTCCTGGTCGACCTGCCCGGGTGGGGGTCGTCGCCGGCCCCGGCGCAGCCGCTCGAGGTCGACGACGCCGTCGCGGTGCTCCGTTCGGTCCTCGACGCCCTGGCGGTCGGCACCGTGGACGTCGTCGGGCACTCGATGGGCGCGTTCATCGGCATGCACCTCGCCGTCGCCGCGCCCGGACGCACCCGGTCGGTGACCCTGGTGTCCGGCACCACCTTCGCGGCCGTCGACGCCGCCAGGCACCCCGTCCGGGGCGTGCTGACCCTGCCGTCGTTCGCCCTGCTCCGAGCCGGACTCGCGGTCACCCGGAGCGCCGCGGTCCCGATGCTCCGCGGCTTGGCGCGCATCGGCCTGCTCCGTCTCCTCGCCGCGCCGGTGTTCACGCACGTGGGCGCACTCGACCGCAGCGTGCTCGACGCCTTCGTCGCGGAGCTCCGGCCCGCCGGGTTCCTCGGCGCGGCCCGGACCGGGGCCGCCTACGACACCGACCGGTGGCGGGGCATCGACTGCCCGGTCACCGCGATCGCCGGGCGCGACGACGTGTTCGCACGGGTCCGCGACCTCGACGACCTCGCCCGGGTCGTGCCGCAGACCCGCACGGTGCTGCTCGACGACTGTGGCCACTTCGCCCACGTCGAGCACCCGGCCGCGGTGCTGCGGGCCCTCGGCGACGACGCGGTCAGTGGTACTGCGGCGGCCAGTCGAACGCCGGCGGCCGGTGCGGCACCTCGCCGATCGTCGTGACCACGAGATCGACCTCCTCGAGGTCCCGCAGCGCGATCGACCTCGGGTTGCCGTAGAACCTGTGGCCGTCGACCCAGATGGTCAGGTCGCCGTGCAGCCCGCCCACGTGCGCCGGACCCAACGAGACGTCCCACTCGTCGAAGAACTGCCCGAGCGTGAAGGTCCGGCGCTCCGGGGACTCGACGTGCACGATGCCCGACGTGTCGTGCGTGTGGATCTCGGCCGCGAAGTGCTGCTCGGCCGAATGCCCGACGTCGCCGGGGATCACCACCGGGGTGTCGCCGTCGGTGATCGTCACGTGCGTGTGGACGTGCTCCGCGAGCCGCTGCCCCCACACGTCGTGGAGTCTCGCTGCGTCGGCCCGTGCCGCCAGGTCGGTCGGCCTCGGCCACGGTGGAGCGCCATCGGTCGTCGCGCACCCGCTCACGAGCACGACGACGGCGAGCCCCACCGCCGCCCACACCGCTCGTCGCACCCGTCCATGCCTACTCGTGGTCGCCCCTGCGCGTCCCCGGTCACGCGTGCACGGGGAACGTCGCGGCGACCCGGGAGCGGACCTCGGCCAGGACCGCGGCGCGCATGACCGGGGAGAACAGGGAGTGGTCGCCGTCCGGGACGTGCACGAGCGTCACGGTGCCGCCGGTCTCGCCGGCGGCCCATCGACGGAGCGCCGCGCCGCCGCCGAGACGGTGGAAGAGCCGCGCGTCGTCGTCCGCGGCGATGAGCACGACGTCGGTGCCGTTCGCCACGAGGGGCCGGACGTGCTCGACGACCCCGCCCGCGCGGTCCCGGCGGGCGATGCGGGCACGGACCTCTGCCGGGACGAGCGCGTTGTACCGCTCACGGACCCACCGCCGAGCCGGCGACGGGGCGTCCACGGCACGGACGGCGTCGCTGTAGTCGCCCGGAGCGGCCGGACGGCGCCGGTAGTCGTTCGGGCTGATCTGCACGACGAGCCGCGGTGCCTCGGCCCGGGACCGACCAGCGACCCACGCACCGGCGCACATCCCGACGAGGGCGAGCCGGTCCGCCGTGACACCGAGTGCCGCGACGACCGCCGACTGGTCGTCGATCCACTCCTGCGCGAACAGGTGGTCACGCTCGGCACCGCAGACGACGGAGCTCTCGCCGGTGCCGCGGCGGTCGACCCGGACGACCCGTGCGCCGTCACGGGCCAGTGACCGGGCCAGTGCGACCTGGTAGTCGCTCGCTCCGACCCGGTGCTCGGCGGCGCCGTTGTGCAGCACCACCACCGGGCCGTCGGCCGGGGCCGCGGCGGGGACGGTCTCGATGCCGAACAGCGCATCGGGCCCGAGTCGCACGATCCGCTCGGACACGCCGTCGTCGAGGTCCAGGACCGGATCGAGCTCCGGCGGACGGGTGGCCGTCGTCGCGGTGGGCACCAGCCCGTCGATCCACGACACGACCCGGTCGACGGCGTCCGACGGGATGCGGGCGTGGATGCTCGTGCCGTCGAGGAGCTCGGCGGTGCCGTGCACCTGGACGGAGCGGACGTCGCCGAGGGCCTTCGGCGCTCGGGCACCCGGGCGGACGAACACGCCGGTCGCCCCGGCACGCGGGGTGAAGCGCAGTGCCGCGAGCGCGGACGCCTCCGCCGGACCGAGGTCGAGCCCGACGAGGCTCTCGAGGTCGTCGACCACCCGCTGCGGACCGATCGTGATCGACGCGAGCGCCCGCTGCCGCCGGAGCCACGCCCGCCCGGACTCCGGCGCGTCCCAGAGCACCAGGCCGTCCTCGCCCCCGGCGGCCGCGCCAGCGACCAGCCCCGCCGAGGCGAGCCCGACGAACACGATCCGCGACACACCGGTCGTGCGCAGCACGGCCGCGGCCCACGTGGCGGACCGGACCTGCGCGTCGGGGTCGGGGTCGGCGCCGGAGTCCCCACGTCCGGACGGGTCGTAGCGCACCGAGGCCACGCCACGAGCCTCCAGGCGGTCTGCCAACAGGCGGAGCGTGCGGTACGCGATCACGCCCTCCTGGCCGAGTGGCGGGCAGATCACGACGCCGGCGCGGGCCGCGCGCGGTGCCTGCACCGCAGCGCGGATCGCCGGCGAACCCGACCAGCCGTGGAACGTCGTCACCGTGCCAACGCGCGACGGACGTCCACCGGCCACGCCGTCGGGTCGGTGCCGTGCGCGGCGAACAGGGCGATCGTGATGCGCTCCAGACCGAACGCGAGGCAGGCGCTGTGCGCGACCTCGCCGTCGGCGGTACGGATCGCGAACGACGTGCCGAAATGGTCCTCGTGCAGGTTCGCGGAGCTGATCGCCGTCGGTTCGCCGGCGTCGCCGTACACCGGCGTGACGAACTCGAACTTGAGCGCCTGCTCGATCTGGTTGCGCGCCAGCATCGTGCCGACCCGGCCGAAGAACGGGTCGTTGGCGGGGACGACGTCGATCTCCAGGCCGAAGTCGCGCAGCAGGTCACGCATGACCGGCACGCGGCCGTCACGGTGCGCCTTCGCCGAGGACGGCGTGCCGATGTGCACGAACTCGTGCATGTGGAAGGCCTGCAGCCGCATCGGGTCGAGCGACGGCTCCCGTCGGAACGAGTCCCCGAGGACGTCGAAGGACCGGCCCGCCTGCGGGACCGTCCCGGTCACGAGCCCGTAGACCGGGTGGCAGACGGCCGGCGCGAGCATCAGGTCCGCCGGCTCCAGGAACGACTCCCAGCGCTCGCCGCGTTCCCGGGCCGCCAGCAGTTCGCGGTGCTTCCGGTCGTCGCCCGTGAAGCCGGAGACCGATGCGGCGAGGTCGGGGAAGGACGCGATGTAGTCGGTGCGTTCGAACGCGGCGAGGGGTTCGACCGGCGGGAACCGCAGGACCTCGGCGTCGAGGTCGGCCATCGACCGGACGGCCGCGGCGTCGACGGCGCCGTACACGCGGTCGAAGACGCCGGTGCGGCCGTAGAGCCCGGGGGAGCCGAGGTCCACCAGGACGCCGTCCGTGAGCAGTCGTGCTCGGAGGACGGCACGGGCGCGGTCGAGCGGGGTCCCGTCCGCGGCGCGGGTGCCCGGGTCGGAGGTGCTCGGGTCGGTGGTGCTCGGGGTGGTGGTGGTCACAGGATCACTCCGGTCATGATGGCCAGTCCGGCGTCGTTCTGGAGGAGACGGTCGTTGCTCACCATGACGGCGGCACCGTGGGCGTCCCGGAGGTGTCGGGCGATGCTCATCGGCCCGGTGGCGGCGTAGCCCGCGATCCCGACGATGCGCATCGCCGTCGTGACGAGGTCGGTGACCCGTTCCGAGGCCCCGATCTTCAGGGCGTTCGCGGCGAGGGCGTGGGCGCTCGACTCGAGCGCCTCCGGGTCGTCCGCGATGCCGTCGTACCGCTCGGCGGCGTGTCGGACGGTGTCGGCGAGCGCCTGCAGGTCGACGAGGAGCTCGGCGAGCCGGAGCGCTCCGGGCGGGGTGGTCCCGACGGACGCCCTGGCCTGCTTGCGGACCGCGGCACGCGCGCGTTCGGCGGCCGACACGGCGATGCCGAGCCAGACCGACGCCCAGAGCACGTGCGAGACCGGCAGGACGGTGTGCGCGGAGATCATCGCGTAGTCGTCGTGGAACACGGCGTCGACGGTGGTCGAGGCGTCCAGGACCCAGCCGTTGCTGCACGTCCCGCGGAGGCCCATCGTGTCCCACGTCGACGTCTGGGACAGCACGGTGTCCGCCGTCCAGCACACCACGAGCCGCTGGTCCGAGGCGGGAGCGTCCGGGTGACGGCGGGCGGTGACGAAGACGGCGTCGGCCTCGGTGGCGTAGGAGATGACCGGCGCGTCCTTGCGCAGACGGATGCGCGTGGCCGAGCCCGCGTCCGTCGCCTCGGGCTCGATCGCGCACGTGGACCGGCGGGCATCGCCGCCGACGCCCTTCTCGGTCGTCGCGGACGCCACCAGTGCGCCGTTCCGGACGGCCTCGGTCATCGCGACGATCCCCGCGCCGTCCCCGCCGTGGCGCCACAGGGCCATCGCCTGCCCGTGGTGCATCGCGAAGACCATGCCCGTCGCGGCGCAGGCACGACCGAGTTCGGTCGCGACGGCGGACAGCTCCGACACGGTCGCACCTTCCCCGCCGAGCTCGACGGGGACCGCCGCGGCGAGGAGTCCGTACTCGCGCATCGCGGCGATCGCCTCGCGCGGGGGACGGGCGTCCCGGTCCACCTCGTCGGCGAACTGCGCTGCGACCGCGGCGACGGCGGCCGCCCGTTCGGCGAACCGGTCGCGGGTGGCCCCGGCGCGGTCGGCGGTGTGCTGCAGGAGCGTCACGAGGCCGTCGCCAGCACCGCAGCCGCCACGATCGACTCCACCGAGCCGAAGGTCGCCCGGTTCAGGACCGCGTCCGGGAACTCCGCATCGAGCTCGTTCTCGACGGCGAGCATCACGTTCACCGTGGCGTGCGACGTCAGGCCGAGCGCGTAGAGGTCCGCGATCGGCGCGACGTCCCACGCGTCGACGGTGAGGCGTCCGTGGTCGGCGAGGGCCTGTCGCACGGCCTGTTCGGCCGCGGGGTCAGCGAGGGCGACGGTGGTCGCTCCGGAGGTCGGGTCCTGATGCATGTCAGCAACGGTAAGGAGCGGTCGGCACCGGGAAACCGCCGTGCGGATGCGGCTTCCCGCAGGACGGGCGTGGGTCTGAACACGGGTACAGCCTGCAGCGTTGTAACGCCCGCTCAGCGCTCCGCGAGTGCCACGGCGGTGGCCATCGCGAGGCCCCGCTCGTGGGAGAGGGAGACGGAGATCTCCACGATGCCGAGGCGCGCTGCGAGCGTTGCGGCGGTTCCGTCGAGCTCGACTGTCGGTGCGCCGTGCTCGTCGAGGACGACGGCGACGTCGTGCGGAGCGATCGCGTCAGCACGGGTCGGGCGGAGGAGCTTGACGACGGCCTCCTTGCCGGCGAAGCGTGCGGCGAGGCGTTCGGGGGAGTCGTCGGTGTCGGCACGTTCGCGTGCGGTGAAGACGCGGGCCAGGTAGCGCTCGCCGTGTGCGGCGATGCCGGCGGAGACGTCCTCGACCGCGGCGAGGTCGCAGCCGGTGCGGATGGCGCTCATGACGGAAGCGTACGGCCGGGCTCGCGCTGCGGCTCTAGGATGGCCGGGAAGGGCCTTTAGCTCAGCTGGTAGAGCGCCACGTTTACACCGTGGATGTCGTCGGTTCGATCCCGGCAGGGCCCACACGAGGATCCCCGGATCACGGGTCGGATCTCGGTCGGGAGCGGACACCGTTGCTCACCTCGGCGACCTTCGTCATGGTGATGCTTCGGTCCCACAGGGTCGCGGCGATCGTGCTCGTGGTGTCGGAGGCGAGGGCTGTGCGAACGTCACGCGAGGCGACCGGGAAGAACGTCGTCCGGCTCAGGCGACCCGGTGCTACATCTGTCGCCGCGACCACTGCCGCCCGGCGGCCTGCCGCTCGGCCGCAAGACCCTCAGCGAGCGTGCGGAGCATCGTCGTGGTGCGGGAGACGCCGGTGGTCTTGCCCAGCAGGCGTTCCGCGTCGGCGGCCCACTGCTCGCGTACCCGCCCGAGGTTCCCGAGCGCCGTGTCCGTCGGGTACAGCCGGACGCCCCGACCGTCCTCCGCGCTCTGCCGCTTCTCCACGAACCCGATCTTCTCGAGCTCACGGAGCGCGGTGCTGAGGTTGCTGCGGAGGAGGCCGGTGGCGTCTGCGGTCTCGCTCGGCGTCGCACCGGGGTGGGTGGAGACGTAGCGCATGACCTGTGCGTACGAGGGTGTGAGGGAGATCGTGTCCTCGAGCTCGGCTTCGCGCAGTCGGATCTCGCGGGCCAGGGTCAGGACGCTCTCCGCGAGGTCCGCGTAGATCCGGTCGTCGTCGGTCTCGTTGGTGGCCACGGCTCCACCCTATCCTCGACCGCGGATTCCCATAGCTATGATTTCACAACTTCCGGGCGCGCACCAAGAGGGACGATCATCCCGTTCCCCGGGATGGTCGTGGAACGAAGGGGGTTGCTCGGTGATCAGCAGCACCGACGATCGGAGCGTGAACACCTGAGCCCTCTGCCCCACCGTCGCCCGTGACGCGGCAAGCGGTCTCGGCTCGCAGCGGACGGCCGAACCCCGCGCGGCTCAGCGATCGGTTCCGTCTACAGCGACGAGGCCACGACATCCTGGGGTGTCTCCGAGGGGAGCGCGCCCCATGCCTGCTCGCCGAACGGTGTCATCTGGAAGCTCACGAACCGCCAGCCGTGTTCGTCGTCTCGGACGAGGACCTGGGTGGCGACACCGGCGAGTGTCCGCTCGCCCCCTTCCGGCGCGCGCATCCGGTTGGTGATCGGTCCGGTGACGACGGCGACGTCGCCCACCACGCGGATGTCGAGGTCGCCGCGGGTGATCTCGAGGTACGTGCGCCGCGTGGCCGTGTGCTCGAGGAGCTGCGCCTTGTCGTGCGTCAGACCCGGCGCGTGGATGTGCACGAGGGTGTCGTCGAACAGCGCATCGAGCGCGTCGAGGTCGACGGCGATGAGTGCCTCCTGTCGGCGCCGCTCGACGTCGAGGAGCTCGGCCGCGACGGACGGCGACGCCGCGCGAACGCCGGTGACGGCCGGCTCCGCCGTGGGGAAGGGCGCCGGGGTGACGTCCACGCTGCGGAAGCCGGTCGCCTCGTCGGCGCGGTACCCCGGTCGGGGCATGCCGACGAGTGCGTGGTACCTGCTGAAGATCGCGTCGGCCTCCGCGAGCGGCAGGACCTCCTCGATGTCCGTGAAGGGCTCGCCGTCGGTGCGCTCGGCCACCATCCGGCGGATGACCTCGTACGCCTCGCCGCGGTTCGCCATCACGAGCCGGTTCACCGGCTCCAACCGTGCGGCCTGGTAGGCGCGGATCCCCTCGTCGGGATCGGTGGTCGACGTCAGCTGCTCGGCGATCACGCGGGCGTCGACGAACGCCTGGCAGACGCCGTTCCCGCCGCGGGGGTACATCGCGTGCGCGGCGTCACCGAGCAGGACGACGCGGCCGTCGGTCCAGGTGTCGAGCGGGTCGTGGTCGATGAGCGGGAAGAGGAGCACCTCGTGGGCGTCGCGGAGCATCTGCTGGACGTCGAGGAACGGCAGGGCGGTGTCGTCGAACAGCGGCAGGATCTCGTCGGCGCTGCCGTGCTGGTTCCAGTCCTCGACGGTCTCGTCTCGCGTGGCCTCGACCACCCAGTTGACGAGGGTCTTGCCGGTGCCCTCGAAGTCGTCGGCGATCGGGTAGACGATCATGCTGGCGATCCTGGGGTCGCCGATGTGCAGGATCGTGCCGCCGGTCTTGAACGGCTCCATGATCGTGGTCCCGCGCCACATCGTGATGCCGGAGTACTTCGGGTCGGCGCTCTCGGGGTGCATCTGGCGGCGCACGGAGGACTTGATGCCGTCCGCAGCGATCACCACGTCGGCGCGGACCTCGCTCGTCCGGCCGTCGCGGTACTCCAGGTGGATCGTCGCGCCGGTGCTGCCGGACACGTACGAGACCGTCCTGGCGCCCACGACGACCGAGTCCGGGCCAAGGCGCTCGAGCACCGCGTCGTACAGCATCATCTGCAGGGACCCGCGGTGGACGAACCGCTGCGGGTACAGGTAGCCCATGTGCGTCCCGCACCGCTCCGCGTAGATCTCCTGACCGAAGTGGTTGAAGAACAGCGACTCCTGCGCGTCGACGGACATCGCCTCGAAGGCCTCGCGCAGCCCGATGCCGTCCAGCTCCGCGACCCCGTATGGCTTGATGTCGACGCCGACGCCGAGCGGCTTGAGCTCGCCCACCGCCTCGTAGATCTTCGGGAAGACGCCCCTGGCGTGCAGTTGCAGGGCGGTGATGAGGCCGGCGGGGCCCGCTCCGACGATGGCGATCTCCATGGTGTCCACTCCTTCGTGAGTCCGTCAGCTGACGCTAAGTGGTTGTAAGAATAGAGTCAAATGATCCGATCGAACTCAGTGGGTGTGTGTAAAGTTACAACCACTTGATCGTGGTTTGACGAGGAGGTCATCACCGGTGCCAGCTGCATCCGAACAGGACGAGTTCTTCTCCGACGAGCGGACGACCGGTCGTGCCGGCGCCGTGACCATGCCCTCCGGGAGCTACCGCGAACACGTGCTCGACCCTGCCGACCCCGTCGTCGCGCAGTACCGCGGGCAGCGCTGGGACGAGTACGCGGCCGACCGCACCGCTCCGGACTTCGTGCAGGAGCTCCTGGCGGACTGGCGGCGGTGCTACGAGCAGCCGTTCCGCGGGGTCACCTCCGACGGCTCCGTCCGGCCAGGGCTCTTCGCTCTCGAGGGCCGTGCGGACACCGCGGCGCCGTCGATCACCGAGCCGGTCGCCGCCGCGATGCTGCTCATCGGCTCGATCGACGGGCCGACCGCCGACGCGCTCCGGTACGACTTCGAATCGCCCGAGTGGCGGGCATGGAGCAACCCCGAGTTCACCGTCCACCGCGTCGGGCTCCGCCTGGAGGACTGCGCCGAACCGGTGGTCGATGCCATCCTCGGGCTCGTCGACGCATCGCTCAGCCCCGAGGGCTCGGCGCGCGTCCGGGAGCTCATGGCACTGAACGGCCTGCTCGGTGACCTCGTCGAGCTCCCGACCGTGATGAACGACCGTAGCTACTGGTTCGCCCTCTACGGGGAACCGGACCCGGACGCACCGTGGGGCTGGCAGCTCTTCGGGCACCACCTCGCCGTGCACTTCGTGTCGGTCGGTGGCCGGCACGTCATCGCGCCGGCGTTCCTCGGTGCCGAGCCCGCGGCGACCGACGGTGACCGCGTCGACGCCTTCGGTCCCCGCGAGCGGGCGGCGCTCCGGCTCGCGTCGACGTTCGACGAGCGGCAGCGGGCCGAAGTGGTCGTCTACGAGTCCGTCCTCGATCCGAGCATGCCGCCCGGGCGTCTGCACCCCGCCGACGAACGCCACGTCGCCGGGGCGTTCCAGGACAACCGGGTGGTGCCGTACGAGGGCATCCGCGCGTCGGGGCTCGACGACGAGCAGACGGCGGCGCTCCTCGAGGTCGTCGACGACGTCCTGGTGCTCCTCCGCGACGACCAGCGAGCGCGGACGCTCGCCGAGTTCGAGGACCACCTCGACGAGACCTCCGTCGCCTGGTACGGCGCCACCGACGGCAGCGAGCCCTTCTACCTGCGCGTGCACAGCCCCGTGCTCCTGACCGAGCTCGACCACCACGCCGGCGTGTGGCTCGGCAACCAGACGCCGGCCCGGTTCCACGTGCACACCACGCTGCGGCACCCGAACGGCGGCGACTACGGCCACGCACTCGTCGAGCGGTGGCGGGTGCGGCAGGCGAGCCTCGTCGACCGGGACGTCCCGTACGGGTTCGGCGACACGGCGATGCTCGGGTACCTGTGCGCACCGGCCGAGCCCACGGTGACACCCGGGCCGGCGGTGCTCCTCCTGCACGACGCGTTCGGCGTGAACGAGGACACCAGGGCCCTCGCGCGTCGGTACGCTCGGCTCGGGTACACGGTCCTCGCGGCAGACATCTGGGGCGGACGCACCACGCCGGTCGCGGGGGAGGAGATCGGCCCGCTCATCGGCGGGATGGCGTCGAACCGGCCCGAGTGGTCCGCGCGGGTCCGTGCGGCGCTGCATCGCCTGGTGGAGGAGCCGTCCGTCGACCCGGACCGCATCGCCGTCGTCGGGTACTGCTTCGGCGGCGCGTCCGGGCTCGAACTGCTCCGGAGGGCGCACGAGGCAGGGGTGCGCGACGCGGAGCAGCACGACGTCCGGGCCGTCATCAGCGTGCACGGCGGGCTGGACCTGGTCGGCGACGACTGGGCGGAGAGTCCGGCCGCACCGGGGACCCGGGTGCTGCTCTGCACCGGCGCAGCGGATCCGATGGCGACGCCCGAGATGGTGGCCGCGGTCGAGCGCGGGCTGTCCGCGATCGGCGCCGAGTGGGAAACGGACACGTACGGCGGCGCGGTGCACGCCTTCACCAGCGTGCACGCGTCGCTCGCCGGCCCGCCCGACGTCGCCGCCCACCACCCGCGCGCAGCGGCACGCGCACGGGTCGCCACCGAGCACTTCCTCGCCGAGGCGCTCGCCGCCGAGTGAGCCGTACCGAACCAGCATCCAGACCAGAAGGAACCCCACCATGCAGCTCGCACGTTTCCGCACCCCCGCCGGCGACCTCCACGTCGGGCGGGTCGACGGCGACCACGTCGTCGACCTGACGGGCACCGCGGGCATCGGCTCGTCCGTCCGCACGCTGCTGGCCGACCTGCCGACCCTCCGACCGGCCATCGCCGCTGCGACGGGGAAGTCGTACGCCCTCGCGGACGTCGAGTTCCTGGCGCCGGTGGACGCCCCGCAGAAGTTCCTCGGCATCGGGATGAACTACCGCGCGCACGCCGCCGAGGCCCTCCAGGCGGGCATCCCGACCCCCACCAGCCAGCTCTGGTTCAACAAGCAGGTCTCCTGCATCGCCGGACCGTACGACGACATCGTCAAGCCGGGCGTCTCCGAGGAGATGGACTACGAGATCGAGCTCGGCGTGGTGATCGGCACGCGGTGCCGACACGTCGCGCGCGAGGACGCCCGTGAGGTCGTCGCTGGGTACGTCGTC
Organism: Curtobacterium sp. NPDC090223; assembly: GCF_044746585.1. Taxonomy (NCBI): domain Bacteria; kingdom Bacillati; phylum Actinomycetota; class Actinomycetes; order Micrococcales; family Microbacteriaceae; genus Curtobacterium; species Curtobacterium sp. NPDC090223. The sequence goes on from NZ_JBIVCN010000001.1 coordinate 264,058, forward strand.
GTGAACGACGTGTCCGTGCGGGACTGGCTCGCGAAGCGCTCGCCGACGTTCACGCTCGGCAAGTCCTTCGACACGCATGGGCCGTTCGGGCCGTGGTTGACGACCGACGACGAGGTGGCGGACCCGCACGACCTGGCGCTCCGACTCTGGGTGAACGGGGAGGAACGCCAGAACGCGCGCACGAACGACATGATCTACGACGTCTACGACCAGATCGCGTACCTGACGACGGTGATGACGCTCGAGCCGGGTGACGTGCTCGCCACGGGCACGCCGTCGGGCATCGGCGCGCCGACGGGCGCGTTCCTCCGCCCCGGCGACGTGGTGCGCGGCGAGATCGACGGGCTGGGCGTCATCGAGAACCGCGTGGTCGCGGAGTCCTGACGCGACGGACGGGAGGTTCGGCGCGGTCGTGCGCCGAGCCTCCCGTCCGGCGTCAGGTCACGATCGCGACCCGGCGTCGGTCACGCACCGTGCAGCCAGCGATCCGCGTCCTGGTCGCGCGCGTCGAGCTGGTCTGCCCGGTCCACGCCCGGCAGGTCGTCCGGCGCGGTGTAGCCGGCCTGCGGGTTGCGGTACCGGAGGTGTCGAACGTGCGGAGGCGCCGGACGCCGGCGCGCCGCTCGGCCCGGCTCGGCTCGGCTCGGCACGAGAACCGGAACCATCCATCGGCAACGTCAAGGGTCCTCTCAGTGGCAAATGTTGTTATAGTTCTAAACATACTTCCCGATCCGGCTCTCTCCGGCCGGGAAGGACGACGTGCACGGCGCAGTGCAGCACCGTTGCGCGACCGATGACAGAAGAGGACGCACGACAATGACCGTCGTAGACATCAACATCCACCACCTTCCCGAAGACCTGTTCTCGAACCCGAAGATCCTGAACGCCTTCCTCGACTCCGCTCCGCGCGGCTTCGGCGAGATCGCCCGCGTGATCGAGATGGAGTCCGGCAAGCGCCAGCTCGTCCTCGAGAAGCCGGCAGGACATCAGAACCTCAACTACGTCGAGGGCGACTACTCCGCCCAGGCGAAGCTCGCCGCGATGGACGACGCCGGCGTCGACTACGGCATCCTCCGCGTCCCCGTCTGGCAGGAGTGGCTCCCGCTCGACGCCTGCAAGCTCGTCAACGACGAGGCCGCGAAGATCGTCGCCGAGTCAGACGGCCGGCTCTTCATGACCGCGGCGGTCCCGCCGTGGGGCGGCAAGGAGAACATCGCGGAGCTCGAACGCGCCATCGAGATGGGCGCGGTCGGGGTTCAGCTCGCGTGTCACTACGGGCAGCTGTACCTCGACGACGACGCGTTCACGCCCTACCTCGAGGTGCTGAACGACAAGCGGATCCCGGTCATCGTGCACCACACCCCGCTCCCCGTCGAGTGGAGGTCGATCATCGACTACACGAACCTGCGCCGCGAGTTCGGTCGGATCCAGGACCAGGCCACCGCCGTCGGCCGTGAGCTGTTCTCCGGCATGTTCGACCGTTTCCCCGACCTCCGCTTCGTGCACACGATGCTCGGCGGCAACTGGTTCGCCAACACCGAGCTGCTGACGCCGCACGCCTCGATGAAGCAGGAGTCGATGGTGCGTCTCGACCCCACCGGCGGCGCGAAGATCAAGCAGTACCTCGACCAGAACATCCACTACGACCTGACGCACCCGCACTCCTGGGGCAAGAAGCAGGTCGAGGCCGCCCTCGAGATCAACGGTGCCGACCACTTCATGTTCGGCTCGTCGTTCCCGGTCTTCTACGGCTGGATGAGCCAGGGCGTCGACTTCGTCACGAACACGCTGGACATCTCGGAGGCGGACCGGACGGCCGTGCTCGCGGGGAACGCCAAGCGCATGTTCGGCCTGCCGATCGAGATCGACGAGCCCGCTGCGGCGGGCGTCGCGGCGCGCTGAGGGGACGGACGTCGATGCTGCCCATCACCGCCACCGACCCGCCGTTCCACGTCACCCGGGCGAGCCATGTCGCACTGCACGTGCGGGACCTCGGTGCCAGCCGCGACTTCTACCGCGACGTCATCGGACTCGTCGTGACCGAGGAGACCCGGGACGTCGTGCACCTGCGCGGACTCGAGGAGGCGGCGCACCACAGCCTCATGCTGCTGCGGACCACCGGTGCGCCCCTTGCCGACCGGATCGGGTTCCGCGTCGAGAGCGACGAGGACGTCGACCGGGCCGAGCACTGGTTCGCCGCGAACGACGTGCAGCACCGCCGGGTGGAGCGGGACCACCAGGGCCCGACGATCCTGTTCACGGACGGCGTCGGCACGCACGTGGAACTCACCAGCTCGATGGACGTCGTCGAACGGAAGATGCAGCGGTTCGACGAGTTCCACGCCGGGGCACCGCAGCGGCTCGACCACTTCCAGGTCGTCACGCACGACGTGCAGGGCGCCACCGACTGGTGGGCGCGGCTCGGCATGCGGATGTCCGAGTACACCGCGAAGGACGGGACCGAGGAGCTCTGGGGTTCGTGGATGGAGGTCAAGGGCAACACCCACGACCTCGTCTTCACCAACGGGCGGGGACCGCGGCTGCACCACTTCGCGTTCACCGTGCCGGACGCCGTCAAGCTCATCGACGCGGCCGACGTCGCCGGCGCGCTCGGCTTCGGCGAGGAGATCGACCGCGGCCCCGGTCGGCACGGGATCTCGAACGCGCTGTTCCTGTACCTGCGTGATCCGGACCAGCACCGCATCGAGCTGTTCACGACGCACTACCAGTTCATCGACCTGGAGACCCCGCCGATCCGGTGGGACGTGAGCGACCCCCGCCGTGCGCAGCTCTGGGGGATGCCGGCCTCGGCGCGGTGGTTCTTCGAAGCGAGCGCGTTCCCGGACGAGCCGGTCCACGAACCGCTGCTCACCGCGACCCCGGCGACGCTCGAGGACTACCTCCAGCTGCACTAGCCCGACACGCGAGTGACCCCGTCCGGATCGTCCGGACGGGGTCACTCGGCGGTGCGGCGTGGGCTGCGAGTCAGGGCGAGGCTGCGCGTCAGCGCGCTGCGGTTCGTCGTCCGGACGGGACGCCCGCGGCGCCGTACGCCGCCTCGAGCGTCGCGTCGTCGACGCGGGGGAGCGCGCCGGTCGTGCCGAGCTCGACGTCGCCGTCCACGATCACGTTGCGGAGCCGCCCGGTCGTCGCGTCGCTCGCCTCGTCCGACACCTCGACCTCCACCACCGAGCCGGGCTCGACCACCGTGGAGCCGGTCGGCGTGCCCAGCAAGACGACGTCGCCCGGTTCGAGCGTCATCATCCGTGACAGGTCCGCGATGACGAAGGCGGGGTCGAACACCATGTCCTGCCGGGTCAGTGCGTCCTGGACGAGCTCGCCGTCCACCCACGTCCGGAGCCGGAGGTCGCCCGGGTCGACGGTGCGTGCGTCGATGCGGTCCGGACCGATCGGCGTGAAGCCGTCGAACCCCTTCGAGTGCACGTTCGACCCGGGGTCGGCGTAGCGGAGGTCGTACACGCCGAAGTCGTTCGCCGCAGCCACGGAGTCGACGTACCCCCAGGCCCCACGACGGTCGACGCGGTGTGCCCGGGTGCCGATGACGACGGCGATCTCCCCTTCGAGGGCGAGCAGCCCGGTGCCGCGCGGACGCACCACGACCGTGTCCGTCGTGGTGATCGTCGACGGCGCCTTGAGGAAGTACGACGGGTTCTCCGGTGACTTCCCGCGCTCCGATGCCCGCGAGTGGTAGTTGAGGTGGACCGCGACGAGCTTCGACGGACGCGGCAGCGGCGCCGTCACGCCGGCACCCCGCCCCGCACGAGCCCCTCGTGCTCCAGCACGTCGGCGGCTCGGGCGAGCAGCGCGTCGATCCTCGCCCGCCCGGCGCTCGAGACCGGCGCCAGCGGGGGCCGGACGTGGTCGGAGGTGATGAGTCCTGCGCGCTCGAGCACCCACTTCGCCGGGGCCGGGTTCGTCTCGACGAACAGGAGTTCCACGAGGGGGTGCAGGGCGTAGTGGATGCGGCGGGCCTCGTCGTGGCGCCCGGCCTGCCAGTGGTCGTACATCGCGGCGACCGAGCGCGGGGCGAGGTTCGTCACCGCGTTGATGAAGCCGGCTCCGCCGAGCGCGAGCAGGGGGATGCCGAGCAGTTCGATGCCCGACCACACCAAGAAGTCGCGGCCGCACAGGTCGAGGACGTGCGAGAAGTGCTCGAAGTCCTTCGTCGTCTCCTTGATGCCGATGATGTTGTCGTGCGCCAGGCGCAGGGCGTGCACGGTCTCCGGCGCCATGTCGACCGCGGTCCGGCTCGGCACGTTGTAGACGACGAGGGGCAGGTCGGGGTACTCCCTGGCGATCGCGCCGTACCAGGCGATGAGTCCGTCCTGCGTCGGGCGGGCGTAGTACGGCGTGATCACCAGGACGGCGTCGGCGCCCGCCTCGGCCGCGGCCCCGGTGAGCTCGACGGTCTCGTCGAGCTTCGCCGACCCGGTGGCGGGCAGGAACGGGATCTCGTCGGCCGTCACCTCGGCGACGATCCGGAGCGCGCGCACGCGCTCATCGAAGGACTGCGCGCTCGGCTCGGCGGTCGAGCCGCCGACGGAGAGCCCGTGCAGGCCACCGTCGCGCTGCCAGGTCGCGAGTCGGCGCAGGCTCTCGTCGTCGAGCGCGCCGTCCGGGGTGAACGGGGTCAGGACGGCTCCGAAGGCACCGCGGAGGGCGGTCGGGTCGTTGCGGAATCTCACGTGGTGCTCTCTTTCCATTGGTCGTAGCGGGTGCGCCATCGGGCTCCGAGGGGGTACAGGCCAGCGATGGGGGCACCCTCCGCCACCCGCTCGGCGATGAAGGTCTCCTGCAGTTCCTGTTCCCGGGCGTCCGCGCCGACGTCCGCGGCCATCGCCCTCGGGATGACGACGGCACCCTCGGCATCGCCGACGACGACGTCGCCGGGCATGACGAGCACGCCGGCGCACGTGATCGGCAGGTCGGAGTCCATCGGCACGTGTCGTTCCCCGAGCACGGCACCGTGGGCGCCGCCGACGTACAGCGGGAAGTCCATCGCGCTGAGTGTCGGGGTGTCGCGTGATGCGCCGTCGGTGACGACGCCGGCGCCGCCGCGCTGCTGGACGCGGAGCGCGAGGATGTCGCCGATCGTGCCGGCGGCGAGCTGGCCCCTGGCCTCGATGACCAGGACCTGACCGGGCTCGATGCTGTCGACCACCCGCTTCTGCGCGTTCATGCCGCCGCCGACCTCGTCGAAGACGTCGGACCGGAAGGCCGTGTACCGGAGCGTCCGTGCCTCGCCGAGGAGACGCTGTCCGGGGTTCAGCGGGCGGAGGGCGGTCAGGAACGTACCGGTGACCCCTCTCCGCCGGAGCTGGGAGCAGATCGTCGCCGTGCTGACCGCTCCGAGGTCTGCTGCGACAGTCGCGTCGATCACTCGTGCTCCCTTCGTTGGGTAGTTGTAACTATATAGACACCTCTCGAGGATCGCCAGCGGTTCATTCGAAACGTATAACTGTATTTGTATTGCTATCCCGTCGGCGCCGCCGTACTGTGCGACCACCCCTCCTGACAACGAAGTGAGAAGGCAAGGTCCCATGAGCGACAACATCTCGGTCCGGCCGGTCACCCGGCTCATCGACGGCGCACGGTTCGGCGGGTTGCACACGACGGTCGTGGTCCTCGCCACCGTCGTCATCCTGCTCGCCGGCGTCGACAACATCTCCATCGGCATCATCGGCACCGCCATGGCCGCCACGATCCACACCACGGTCCCCTCGATGGCCGGCGTCTACTCGGCCGGCGAGGTCGGGTTCCTCGCCGGTGCGTTGATCTTCGGTCCCGTCGCGGACCGCGTCGGGCGCAAGCCGATCCTCATCGCCACGGTCGTGCTGTTCGCCGTCTTCACCCTCCTGACGCCACTCGGCACCACGGTCGGCGCGATCATCGTGTTCCGGCTCGTCACCGGTATCGGTCTCGGCGGCGCCATCCCCGTCGCCCTCTCGCTCGTCACGGAGTACATGCCGGCCCGCATCCGATCCGGGCTCACGTCCGTCGCCTGGGCCGGGTTCCCCGCCGGTGGCGTCGTCGTCGGCATCGCGGCGGGGATCGTCCTGCCCCACGGTGGCTGGGAGCTGCTCTACGTGATGATCGGCAGCGCCTCCCTCGCCGTCGCCGTGCTCCTGGTGGCGCTGATGCCCGAGTCGCTCGACTTCATGCTGCGCTCCGGCGCCCCCGAGCGCCGCGTCGACCGCGTGGTCCGGCGCCTGCGCCGTGGATCCGACGTGCCGGTGACCACGGACACGCTCCTCACCGTCGAGGCGAACCCGGCCCTGGTCGAGTTTCCCGAGACCGTCCAGTCCAAGGCCACCGTCCGCTACCTGTTCACCGAACGACGAGCACTGCGCACGGTGCTGCTCTGGTGCGCCTTCGGGTGCACCTTCGTCCCCGTGGTGTTCGTCGGCGACTGGGGTCCCGCGCTGCTGCAGGCCTCCGGCCTCGGCATCGGGCTGGTCGGCCTGTCCATCACCTGCAACAGCATCGGCAGCATGATCGGTTCGGCCATCATCGGACGGCTCATGAGTGCCCTCGGCGACTACAAGGTGCTCCTCGGTGCGCTCGGATGCGCCTGCGTCGCCTTCATCGTGTTCGGCCTGTCGCTCGGCTCGTTCGCCGGGATCGCCGTCGCCATCACCGCCGTCGGCTTCTTCAGCGGCGGTGCGCAGTCCGGTGTGATCACGTTCGCCGCGCTCCTCTACCCGAATTCGCTCCGTGCCACCGGTCTCGGCTGGGCCGTCTCCGCCGGTCGGGCGGTGGCGGCGACCGCACCGCTGCTCGGTGCGGCGACCATCGGCGCCGGCTGGCCGCCAGCTGCATCGATCGCTCTCATCGGGGGGTTCCCGCTCGTCGGCCTCGTCGTGGTGCTGCTGATCCGGGGACTCGTCGCGGCCCGTGCGGAACGGATCGCGCTGCAGTCCGCCTGAGCGGTGACCAGGCCGGGAGGCGCGGTGTGGGTCGGACCCGCACCGCGCCTCCCGGCTTCGTCGCGTTCGCGGACCGCAACCGACTTGACGAGGTCGGCCGCGATCCACAGGCGGGGCCGTGTCCCCACACCCCTGCGCGGACACGGCCCCGGATCGGCCCGGAACGGGCCGGTCTACCGCTCGGCCACCGCGAGCGGGGCGATCGACCGGCCGGCGTCGTCGGCGCGGTCCCGCGGGAACGCGGGAAGCCGGACCCCGGTCATGGACTCGAGCACGCGGACCACCTGGCGGGAGTACCCGTGCTCGTTGTCGTACCAGACGTACACCACCGCGGAGCCGTCGCCGTCGGCGATGGTCGCGAGACCGTCCACCACGCCCGCCTTGCGGGAGCCGAGCACATCGCTGGAGGCGAACTCCGGCGACTCGACGTAGTCGACCTGTCGACGGAGCGACGAGACGAGCGAGACGTCGCGGAGGAATGCGTTGAGCTCGGCGCGGTCGGGTGACCCCTCCAGCTGCAGGGAGAGCACGGCGAGCGACCCGTTCGACACCGGGACCCGGATCGCGTTGCCGCTGAGCCGACCTGCGAGCTCCGGGTACGCCGCGCCGACGGCCTTCGCCGCACCGGTCTCGGTGATCACCATGTTGAGCGTCGCCGCACGACCGCGACGATCGGCGCTGTGGTGGTTGTCCGTGAGGTTCTGGTCGTTCGTGAACGCGTGCACGGTCTCGACGTGTCCGTGGCGGACGCCGTAGCGTTCGTGGAGCGCGGCGAGCACCGGGGTCACAGCGTTCGTGGTACAGCTCGCTGCCGCGAGGACGCGTTCGTCGCCGATCTCGCCGTCGTTGACGCCGTGGACGACGTTCGGTACGTCGCCGTTCGCCGCGGTGGTGAGGAGCACGCGTCCGGCGCCGGGCGCTGCGAGGTGCCGTTCGAGGCCGGCACGGTCGCGCCAGCGGCCGGTCGAGTCCACGACGACGGCGTCGTCGATCCCGTGGGCGCGGTAGTCGACCTGGTCGGGCGCCTGGGCGCGGATCACCTGGAGGACGGTGCCGTTCGCGGTGATCGTCTGCGCGTCCTCGTCGACGGTGATGGTCCCGTCGAAGGGGCCGTGGATGGAGTCCCGACGGAGCAGGCTGGCACGCTTCGTGAGGTCTCCGCGGGCGCCTGGGCGCAGGACGACCGCCCGGAGGCGGAGCCCGCTCGCGCCACCGGCACGGGCGAGGAGGATCCGGGTGACGAGCCTTCCGATGCGGCCGAAGCCGTACAGGACGACGTCGGTGGGCGGCAGTGCCCGGTCTCCGTGTCCCACGACGTCGGCGAGTTCGGCACGCAGGAACCCGGTGAGGTCCATCGAGCCACCGTCCTCACGGTCGTGCTCGCGGAACTGGCGGAGCAGGGCGGCGACGTCGATCACCGCAGGCCCGAGGTCGAGGGAGGCCAGGGCGCCGAGGACCGGGAACGTGTCGGACGGCTGCAGTTCGACGCCGTCGAGGTGCCGGGCGAACCGGTGCGCCTTGAGTACCTGGTTCGCCGAGAGTCCCACGAGGCGCCGGCCGTGGACGGTCGTGACGACGTTCTGCCGGCGGTACAGGCTGCCGACGATCGGGATGGCCGCCTCGGCGAGGGACTCCTCGTCGATCCACGCGGCGAAGACCTGTTCGTCGTGGGTCACGCGGCGGCCGCCCCGTCCAGCAGAGCGGCGGAGGCGGGTGCCTCGTCGTGCGGGTCTGTCTCGTCGTGCGAGGCCGCCTCGTCGTGCACCCGGTCGAGTGCCGCGCCGAGCTCGGCAGGGCCACCCCACTCGGTCACGCTGGTCGGCATGGCCGTACCGAGCGAGGCCTCGAGCAGATCGCCGTCGGCCGCGCCGGCCGGGTCGGTGACGACGAACGCGTCGACACGGACTTCGGCTCCGTCGGCTCGGTGCAGCCGAACGGCCACGAGAGCGTCCGTGGCGCCGGCAGCCGCAGGATCGACGCCGCTCGGCACGTAGCGCCCCCGGTGGTCGATGAGGTGCAGCCCGGCCACGTCGTCCGCACCGGGCCACCAGACGTCGCCGTCCTCGGTGAGCGCGGTGTCCACGAAGACGGCGTCGCGGCCGGCGTCGGCGGCGACGCCCGAACGCCTGGTCAGCGTCCGGACCGGGACGACCGTGCCGATGGTCAGCGGGCGGGCTGCCAGGGCCCCGTGCACTCCGCGGTGCAGCAGGACCGGCCCGGAGGCGAGCACCTCGACCAGGTGCCCCGCGGGGGTCTCTCGCTCGACGTTCCGAGCGACCTCGCCGGCGACCGCGACGACGCAAGTCCGGTCGGTGCCGTGCACCCGCACCAGCGTGAGGTCGAGCGCCTCGCGCTCCGTGTGCGCGCGGAGGGCGTCCGCCACACCCGCACCGTCGTCGGAGCCGAGCACCCAGACGGTGTCATCGCGCTCGTCGTGCAGCACGGTGCGTTCGGACGGGGACACCGGCGCGCCCGTCGTCCTGCGGCCGTGGTCGTCGCGGGTGGCGAGGAGGGTGGCGTGCACGGTGCGGATGACCCGGGCGTCGGGACCGACCGCGTCGAGGGCATCTGCGCCGACGCAGGTGAGCGCGCGGAGGGTCGCGACGCTCGCGGGGGAGTCGGTGACGTGGATGCCCAGGATGGAAGGGACGTCGGTCGAGCCGAGCATGAACGGGACGACGTACATGGTGCGGCCGCGCATGCCCTCGGCGACGCGTTCGACCACAGCGCGGCGCTCGGCGCGGCCTGCGACGAGGACGGAGGTCCGGGTCGCTGCGCCGGTGCTACCGCTGGCTGGGGCGGAACTGCGGGCGCGGGACCGCACGAGCAGGCTGCCCGGGCGGGCGCCGGGGTCGAGTCGCACGACGTCGTCCTCGAGGGTGAACCGGGTCACGAGGTCCCGCCACTGCTCCTCCGAGCCGTCGACCCAGACGACCTCGTCGGGCCGCGTCAGCAGTGCGGTGCGGGCCACCCACCGCGCGATGCCGGCGTGGGCGAGGTCGTGGTTCCAGGCGCCGTCCGGTACCTCGGGCAGGGGCAGGACCCCCGCCGGTGGGAAGGTGTGGCGGTGCTGTGCGGTCCGGGGCATGGTGGGCCTCCTCGTCGAGTTCCGTGCTGGTGTCTGCCCACCCTCGGTCCCACGTGCACGATCACGACCGCGAGGCCCGCGTGAAATACGTTGGATCTTGCGGAAACGGAGAACTGGCCCCCTACGCGTCCGCGGTGTGCCGTTCCAGGAACTCGAACACCTCGGTGTCGTCGACTCCGGGGAACCGGCCCGACGGCAGGGAGGCGAGCACGCGGGTGTGCATCCGTGCGCTCGGCCACGCGGCGTCCGACCAGCGTGATGCGAGCGGCGACGCTGGTCGGCGGCAGCAGGACTCGTCGGGGCACGTGGACACCTGGCGTTCAGTGGTCTCCCGACCTCGGAACCACTTGGCATCGTCGAACCGAACGCCGAACGTGATGCTGAAGCCGCCCTCCGGGCCGGAACCGGTCTGGGTCGACGACCAGTAGGTGCCGGCGGTGTTGTCGGTGTACTGGTGCGCCTCGGACGTCCGGGCGCTGCGGTCGCCCGCCCGACGGGCGACCCACTTCCGGCAGACGACCTGGCCCTCCACCGCGCCGGTGACGTCGGTGGGCAGCGGCAGGTCGTCGTTCTCGTAGGCCTTGTAGATCGCGCCGTCCTCGCCGACCCGCAGGAAGTGCACGCGGATCCCGAGGTGCTCGGTGAGCAGGTTCGTCATCCGCAGAGCGGCCGACTCGTGCGTGACGCCGAACGCATCGCGGAAGTCCTCGACCGCCAGGTCGCGTGCCGACTTCGCCTCGGTCAGGAACCCGACCGCCTGCTGCCGCGGCATCAGGCAGGCCGCGGCGAAGTAGTTGATCTCGAGGCGCTGCTGCAGGAACTCGGCGTACGACGATGGTGGCTGGTGCCCGAGGAGTCGGTGCGCCATCGCCTGCAACGCCATCGAACGGAGCCCGTGGCCGCCTGGGATGGATGCCGGCGGCAGGTAGATCCTGCCGTTGGCGAGGTCCGTGATGCTCCTGGTGGAGTGCGGCAGGTCGTCGACGTAGAGCAGGTCGAACCCGAGGCGTTCCGCCATCCGGCTGACCTCCCGGTGGGTCAGCGCACCGACCTCGTGCCCGACGGCACCGACCACCTCCTCCGCGAGGGCGTCGATCTCCGGCATCGCGTTGTTCCGCCCGCGCATCCGTTCGCGCAGCTCGGTGTTGGCCCGGCGCGCCTCCTCCGGCGTCGCCGACGCCTCCCGCGCCTTGCGGTCGAGTTCCTGCAGGGTGCGCACCAGCGCCGCCAGCGCGTCCTGGGGCAGGGACTTCGAGACTCGTACGGGAGGCACGCCCAGCGCCGCGTAGTGCGGCCCGGCCTGCAAGCGCTGCAGCTCCAGTTCGAGTGCGGACCGGGGGTCCGGGGCCTCCGCGTGCAGGAGGTCGAGGACCTCCACGCGCAACGCGGCGGACAGCGCCGGCAGCTCCGCCGCGCGGACCGGCCGCTTGCCGTTCTCGATGAGCGAGAGCGTCGAGGCCGTCGTGGCGAGCTCGTTCGCGAGCGCGGTCAAGGTCCAGCCGGCGCGGACACGGAAGTGCCGGATGCGTGCGCCGAGGATGCGTGCGTTGTCGTCATCGACCTGCATGGAACGGACCGTATCCGAAAAAACGAAGAAGTTCGAGTGCGGTCGTCGTGCTCAGCGCCAGGCGCACACCGCACCGTTGTGGAAACGCCCCACCACGGACACGTTCGCGGTGGTTCAACGACGAAAGGCGAACTGATGACGATCATCGACGAACGAACGGCCCCGGTGCCGGACGTCCTGCCCCTGCGAACCGTCGGTCTCGAGGACATCGCGTACGTCGGCGGCAAGAACGCGTCCCTCGGCGAGATGTTGCGGTCATTGGGCGGTCTCGGGGTGCGCGTGCCCGACGGGTTCGCCACCACGGCGACGGCGTTCCGACGACACATGGAGCACACGGGCCTGACCGACTGGATCTGCAGGACACTCCTCGCGCTCGATGTCGACGACACCGCCACCCTCGCGGCGGCCGGCGCGGAGATCCGTCGACGGGTGCTCTCGACGCCGCTCGAACGCGGCCTCGACCAAGCCGTTCGCGACGGGTTCGTCGAACTCACCGCGGGTGCGCCGGCGGACGCGTCGTTCGCGGTGCGCTCGTCGGCGACCGCCGAGGACCTCCCGGACGCGTCGTTCGCCGGGCAGCAGGACACCTACCTCAACGTCCGCGGCATCGACAACGTGCTCGACGCGGTCCGGCGAGTGTTCGCGTCGATGTACACCGACCGGGCGATCTCGTACCGGGTTCACCACGGCTTCGTCCACGACGAGGTCGCGATCTCGGTCGGCGTGCAGCGGATGGTGCGTTCGGACCTGGCGTCCGCAGGCGTCCTGTTCACCCTCGACACCGAGTCCGGGTTCGACCGAGCGGTGTTCGTGACGAGTGCGTACGGGCTCGGCGAAGGCGTCGTGCAGGGGGCGGTGAACCCGGACGAGTTCACCGTCTCGAAGACGGCGCTGGCCGCGAGGCGTCCCGCGATCCTGGGACGAGTCCTCGGTTCCAAGGCTGCCCGGATGGTGTTCACCGAGGACGAGGCAGTCGGTCGGACCACGGCGTTCGTCGAGGTCGATGCCGCAGAACGGCGGCACTTCTCACTCCGCGACGACGAGGTCACCGAGCTGGCGCGGATCGCGCTCGTCATCGAGCAGCACTACGGGCGTCCGATGGACGTCGAATGGGGCAAGGACGGCCTGGACGGCGAGCTGTACGTGCTGCAGGCCCGACCGGAGACCGTCACGTCCCGGACCTCCGTCGCCAGCATCGAGCGGCACCGCCTCGCCGTGCCGCCGATCGTGCCAGCCCGGCTCGAGGGCCGCGCGATCGGGCAACGCATCGGCAGCGGTGCTGTCCGGATCCTCGCGAGCATCGACGAGATGCACGACTTCCGGTTCGGGGACGTGCTCGTCACGGACATGACCGACCCGGATTGGGAGCCGATCATGAAGCGCGCATCCGCGATCGTCACGAACCGCGGCGGCCGCACCTGCCATGCAGCGATCATCGCGCGGGAGCTCGGCATCCCTGCCGTCGTGGGAACCGCCACGGCGACGGACGTGCTCGCCGACGGCGACGTCGTCACGGTGTCCTGCTCGGAGGGCGAGACCGGGTTCGTCCACGAGGGGACGCTCGCGGTCGAGGTGGACCGGCTCGCGGTCGGCGACCTCCCGGACGTCGACGTCGACCTCATGATGAACGTGGGCAACCCCGAGCAGGCCTTCGCATTCGCCGCGCTTCCGAACGCCGGTGTCGGGCTCGCCCGCATGGAGTTCGTCGTCAGTCGGCAGATCGGCGTGCACCCGAACGCGCTGCTCCAGCTGGCGGAACAGCCCTCGGAGCTGCGGGAGCAGATCGAGGACCGGATCGCGGCGTACGGGTCCCCGCGGGACTTCTTCGTGAAGCGTCTCGCCGAGGGGGTCGCGACCCTCGCCGCGGCGTTCGAGCCGAAGCCCGTCATCGTCCGGCTCTCGGACTTCAAGTCGAACGAGTACGCCGGACTCCTCGGCGGCAGCCGGTACGAGCCGGACGAGGAGAACCCCATGATCGGGTTCCGCGGCGCGTCCCGCTACCTCTCCGACGACTTCGCCCGGGCCTTCGCGCTCGAGTGCGAAGCGATCCGGCAGGTCCGCGAGGTCATGGGCTTCGCGAACGTGAAGGTGATGATCCCGTTCGTCCGCACCGTCGAGGAGGCGTCCGGCGTCGTGGAGCGTATGGCGTCACACGGACTCGTCCGGGGGAAGAACGGCCTGGAAGTGGTGATGATGTGCGAGATCCCCTCGAACGCCCTCGACGCCGACCGATTCCTCGACCACGTCGACGGGTTCTCCATCGGCTCCAACGACCTGACCCAGCTCACCCTCGGCGTCGACCGCGACTCCGGACTGGTCGCGGACTCGTTCGACGAGCGGAACCCCGCGGTGCTCCGGCTCATCGACATGGCGATCGACGCGTGCCGAGCCCGTGGCGCGTACGTCGGGATCTGCGGACAGGGACCGAGCGACCACCCCGAGCTCGCGGACCACCTCCGTGCCCGTGGCATCTCGTCCATGTCCCTCAACCCCGACACGATCCTGGCGACGTGGCAACGGCTTGCTGGTCGATGACCGAGGGACTCCTGGGCGCCGCGCGGGCATCGCATCGTGTCGCACAGCTCTGTCCGACGGCCCTTGAATGAAAACAACGTGTTACAGAGTGTGGATGACGAATACCTGGCGTTGACCTCGCTCACGTGACCGATTACGTTCACTGCATGACCACCACGGACGTACGCACGGCAGGAGCGGACGACGTCGACCGCGCCGTGCTCCGAGCACTCGCGCACGACGGCCGCGCATCCTGGGCGACGATCGGGGAGCTCGCGGGCTGCTCGACCTCCACCGCGCAGCGCCGCGTCACCCGTCTCGTCGAGGAGGGTGCCGTCCGGATCATCGCCGCGTCGGACGTCCTGGCAGCGGGGTTCGGTGTCTCCACGAAGGTGCGGATGCGCTCCGGCGCCGCCCGGGCCGACGCGCTGGCCGACGCGCTCGCACGCCGCCCCGAGGTCCGGTTCGTCGCGACGCTCACGGGCTCAGCGGACTGCACGGCCGAGGTCGTCCTGCCCCGTGTCGGCGACCTGACCACGTTCCTCAGCACGATCGAGGTCGACGGCCGGCCCGTCGAGACCGAGGCGCTGCCGATCGTCCGGACGTTCACCGCGCCGTTCACGGTGTTCCCCGGGGACGCGCTCGCGACGACCGGACGTGCGCCCCCGCCCACGGCGCGGTCCACGACCGCGAACGCCCCGGCGCCGGACCCGTCGTCGGGCCAGGGCGTCACCCCGGTGCACGCCGATGCGACGCCGGAGGAGCGAGCGGTCTTCGCCGCACTCGTCCGCGACGGTCGGAAGCCGCTCACCGACCTGGCACGCGAGGTCGGCCGTTCCGAAGCGGCCACCCGGCGCACCCTCGAGGACCTCGTGCAGAGCGGACGGCTCCGGATCGGGCCACTCGTGGCGCCGGCGCTGCTCGACCGCGCGACCGAGCTCGAGGTCTGGATCTCCGTCGCGCCGGACCAGCTGTCGGCCGCGGCCGCCCAGCTCGCCGGACACCCGTCGGTGCACTACGCGGCGGCGTCGCTCGGCCGGTTCAACCTGATCGGCCAGGCGTTCCTGCCGGACTTCGCCTCGGTCTACACGTTCACCACCGACGTGCTCGGGGCGCTCCCCGGCGTGCGCGAGGTCGACGTGACGGTGCAGCTCCGCACCGTCAAACGGATGTGGAGCCGCATCGAGGACGGCCGCTTCGTCGCAGCCAGTGACACGTCGGCCCCGGCGATCCCATGACCACCCCGGATCCCATGACCACCCCAGTACGAGAGGACGAGATGGACGACACCGCACCCCAGCAGCCGTGGCAGTGGGACGAGGCCACCTGGCGCGGCCACGTCGAGGAGGTCCGCGCCGGACGCACCCTGCTCCCGCCCGAGGGGCCGGAGCGATGGCCGGGCGGTGCGCGGGTGGCGGTCGCCATCTCGTTCGACTCCGACCACGAGACCCCGTCCCTCCGCGACGGGGAGACGTCACCGGGCCGGATGGCCATGGGGGAGTACGGCGCCCGCGCTGCGGTCCCGCGCATCCTGCGTCTGCTCGACCGCTACGAGGCGCCGTCGTCCTTCTACATGCCGGCCGTGTGCGCGCTGCTCCGACCGGACGAAGCGCCGACCTACGTGGAGCACGGGCACGAGGTGGCGGTGCACGGCTGGATCCACGAGCGGAACACGCAGCTCGGACACGACGACGAGCTCGACCTGCTGAGCCGTGCGGTGGACGTGCTGACCAGCCAGACCGGGGTACGTCCCACCGGCATCCGCACGCCCTCCTGGGACTTCAGCGACTCCACGCTCGACGTCGCCCGCGAACTCGGGTTCCGGTACGACTCGTCCCTGATGGCGGACGACGACCCGTACGAGATCCTGCACCGCGGTGCGCCGACGGGGATCGTGGAGATCCCGGTGGACTGGATCCGCGACGACGCCCCCTACCTGATGATGGAACGCTTCCAGTCGCTGCGGCCCTACACGCCGCCGCACGAGGTCGGCCGCATCTGGCGCGACGAGTTCGACGTCGCCCGCGCCGAGGGCGGCGTGTTCCAGCTCACCATGCACCCGCACTTCATCGGGCACCGCTCCCGCCTCGTCGTCCTCGAGGCGCTCCTCGCCCACATCCGCTCGTTCGACGACGTCTGGTTCACGACCCACGCCGGTCTCGCCGAGCACGTCGCGGCCGCCAGCGGTCTCGACCCGGTGGTGGCGTCCGTACCGGACGTGACCACCTGACGGCCTGGAGGCCCGGTGCCAGCCCGCCCCGAGCCTCCCGTCCGCTGCTCCACCCGTTCCGCACCCCCGCTCCGCCACCAGGAAGTCGACGCAACGATGACAGCAGAAGCACCCAACCCGACCATCGGCGCCGACGGCGCCGCACCGACCGCCGTCCACGAGACCCGACTCTCGGCCCGCGGCCGCAAGGCGATCGTCGCCGGCGGCATCGGCAACGTCGTCGAGTGGATCGACTGGGCCGTCTACACCACCTTCTCCTCGGTGTTCGGTCACCACTTCTTCCCGCCGGGGAACGACGCGGCGGCGCTCCTCGCGACGCTCGCGGTCTTCGCGGTCGGCTTCGTGATGCGTCCGATCGGTGCTGCGGTGCTCGGCGTGTACGCCGACCGGCACGGTCGCAAGAAGGGGCTGATGCTCACGATCGGGCTCATGGCCGCTGCGTCCCTGCTCATCGGGGTCACGCCGGACTACGCGACGATCGGGATCGCGGCACCGATCATCCTGCTCCTGGCGCGACTCGTGCAGGGCTTCTCGGCCGGCGGGGAGTTCGGGTCCTCCTCCGCGTTCCTCGTCGAGTCCGCGGCTCCGAAGCGGCGGGCCTTCGCCGGGTCGTGGCAGCAGGTCTCGGTCGGCGCGGGCGTCCTGATCGCGTCCGGGATCGGCGCGATCATCACCTCGGTGCTCTCCCCGGCGGCCCTGGACGCGTGGGGCTGGCGCGCCGCCTTCGTGTTCTGCGCGCTCATCGGGCTGGTCGGCATCTGGCTGCGGACCTCGGTGCAGGAGACCGAGTCCTTCACGGCGCAGCGTGCGCGGGACGAGGAGTCCGCAGCCCCGAAGCGGAACGCCGTCGTCGCGATGTTCCGTGACCACCCCGGAGCGACCGCGCGGGTGTTCGGCATCACGATCGCCGGCACGCTGCTCTACTACATGTGGGTCTCGTACATGCCGACCTACGCGCACGTGACCACCGGCCTCCCGCTCAACCAGGCGCTCATCGCGAACGTCATCGCCATGGTCGTGTTCCTGGTCCTGCTGCCGTTCGCCGGCATCCTGTCGGACAAGATCGGTCGCAAGCCGACGATGTCGATCTTCGCCGGCGGGTTCCTGCTGTTCGCATGGCCGGCGTTCACGTTCCTCACCGGCACGTTCTGGTCGCTGCTCATCATCCAGGTCATCGGCATCCTGTTCCTGCTCGGGTACTCGGCGAACTGCGCGGTGATCATGGCCGAGCAGTTCCCGCCGGAGGTCCGGGCGACCGGCATCGGGCTGCCCTACGCCCTCGCCGTGGCGATCTTCGGTGGCACGGCCCCGTACATCACCACGTGGATGAGCGGCGCGGGCTTCGGGAACCTCGTCTGGGTCTACTGCGCGGTGGCCGCCGCGATCGGCCTGGTCGTCTACCTGACGATGCCCGAGACGAAGGGGAAGGTGCTCCGATGACGCGACACGTCCTCGTCACCGGCGCCGCGAGCGGGATCGGCCTCGCCGTCGCGCAGCGGTTCGCCGCGCTCGGAGACCGGCTGACCCTCGTCGACCACCGTGCCGACGCACTCGACGCGGCCGCAGGGTCGATCGGCTCCACGGAGGCCGTCGGCACGATCGTGGCGGACCTCCGTGACCGGGACGCCCCGACGCGCGCCGTGACCACGGCGTGGGAGCAGGCACCGGTCGACGTCCTCGTGAACGCCGCCGGGGTCTACCCCGCGACGCCGTTCCTCGAACTCGACGCCACCACTTGGGACGCCGTGCAGGACGTCAACGTCCGAGCGCCCCTGCTCGCCACCGTCGCGCTCGGCCGGCTCGCCGGTGCCGCCGGTCGGACGCCCACCGTCGTGAACATCACCTCGGGCGCCGCGCTCCGTGCCCGCCCCGGCGCCGCCCCGTACAGCACGTCGAAGGCCGCGCTCGAGATGGTGACCCGGGCCAGCGCCCTCGAGCTCGGCGCCGCCGGGATCCGGGTGAACGCCGTGGCACCCGGGTTCGTCGTCGTCGACAGCGACGTGAACCGGGTGAGCGACGAGTACGCCGCTGCCGTCTCACCGAACCCGCTCGGGCGACCGGGCGAACCGTCCGACATCGCCAAGGCCGTCGTCTGGCTGGCCGACCCGGAGCAGTCCGGCTGGGTGACCGGGACGATCCTCCGCGTCGACGGCGGATCGTCGACCGGAGCGCACACCCTGCCGCTCAGCACCACACGAGAGGAAGTCACCGCATGACCGACCGCACCCCGTACACGATCGTCGGCGCCGGCGCGATCGGCGGCACGCTCGCCGTGCACCTCGACGCCGCCGGCGTCCCCGTCCAGCTGGTCGACGCCGACCCCGAGCACGTCAGCGCGATCCGTGCGGACGGACTCCGGCTCCGGACGGCGGACGGGGAACGCGTCGCCCGCCTGCCGATCTGGCACCTGGACGACCCCGAGGCGCCGGCGACCCTGGGACCGGTGCTCCTCGCCGTCAAGGCACTCGCCACCGACGCCGCCTCGGCCTGGATCGCACCGCGGCTGGCGCCGGACGGGTGGGTCGCGTCGCTGCAGAACGGGCTCAACGAGGCCACCATCGCCCGGCACGTCGGGGCGGACCGCACGGTCATCGCGTTCGTCGACCTGTTCGCCGACGTCGTCGCTCCCGGTGTCGTGCAGGACGGCGGACTCGGCGCGATGGCGCTCGGCGAGTACGCCGGGGGGACGAGCGACCGGAACCACCTGCTGGCGGAGGACCTCCGTCTCTGGGGGGCACCGGTGGTCACCGACAACGTCGCGGGCTTCCTCTGGTCGAAGCTGGCGTTCGGCGCGATGCTCACCGCCACCGCGCTGGCCGACGACGACATGAGCGTGCTCATCGACCGGAACCGCGACGTGATGGCCTCCCTCGCCCGCGAGGTCCTCGCCGTCACCGAGGCGCAGGGCATCGCACCCGAACCGTTCGACGCGTTCGAGCCGGCGGCGTTCGCTCCCGGAGCGGACCCGACCACGACGTCGACCGCGCTCGACGGCCTGGTGGCATGGCTCGCGACGCAGTCGAAGACACGCTCCGGGATCTGGCGGGACATCGCGGTCCGACACCGCAAGACGGAGGTCCCCTTGCACTACGGACCGGTCGTCGACGCCGGCGACCGGCTCGGCGTCCCGACGCCCGGCATCAGCGCCCTGGTCGCCGAGATCGTCGCCGTCGAGAACGGCGCACCGATGCGCGAGGAGCGGATCCGCGGCCTGCTCCGCGCCGTGGAGACGGCGCGATGACCGACACCATCGCGCCCGGCGCCCTGCTCGACGCGGTGACTGCGCGACGAGCACGGATGATCGACGACCTGGTGGCGTACGTCGAGACCGAGACCCCCTCGGACGACCTCGCGCTGCTGCGTGCCGGCCTGGCACACGTCGAGCGGTTCCTCGCCGAGACCGTCGGACCGTTCGCCGCGCGGACGCTGCACGAACCCGAGCGCCACGGGCCCGTCGTGGTCGGCGACCTGCTGGGGCCGCGGGACACGGACTCCTGGGTCGTGGTCCTGTGCCACTACGACACGGTCTGGGCGGCCGGGACCCTCGAGGGGTGGCCGGTCCGCATCGACGGATCACGCCTGACCGGACCCGGCGCCTACGACATGAAGGCGGGGCTCGTGCAGTTCGCCCACGCCGTCGCCGTCCTGGACGCCGCTGGAGCGCCACGACCGAACATCCGGCTCGTCCTGAACGGGGACGAGGAGGTCGGCAGCGCGGGTTCCCGACCGGTCATCGAGGACGTCGTCCGGCGCACGCCCGGCCCGGTGCTCGTGTTCGAGGCCTCTGCGGGTGCGGACGGCGCGCTGAAGACCGCGCGGAAGGGCGTCGGGCTGTTCGACGTGCACATCCGGGGCGTCGAGGTGCACGCCGGCCTGGACCCCGCGGGCGGAGCCAGCGCCGTGGACGAACTCGCCCGGGTGGTCCTCGCCCTGCACGGGGCCGCTGACCACGCAGCCGGGACGTCGCTCAACGTCGGCGTCGTCGCGGGCGGGACGCGGCCGAACGTCCGCGCGGGTGCGGCGACGGCTGCCCTCGACGTCCGGGTGTCGTCCGACGGCGAGGCAGCGCGGATCGACCAGGTGCTCGGGGGACTCGCGCCCGTCGCCCCGGCTGCGTCCATCACCGTGACGGGTGGGTGGAACCGGCCCGTCATGGAGCGCACCGCGCGGAACGTGGAGCTCTTCCGGACGGCCGAGGCCGCGGCGGCCGCGCTGGGTCTCACGGTCACGGAGACGAGCGTCGGCGGCGCGAGCGACGGGAACTTCGCGGCGGCGCTCGGCGCGGCCGTGCTCGACGGGCTCGGGGCCGTCGGCGACGGAGCGCACGCCCGGCACGAGTGGGTCGACCTCGACGCGATGGTCGAGCGGACGGCACTCGCGGCGGAGGTGCTCCGGCGACTCGCCTGACGCGTCGGCCGCGGCGTCGGCGACCGGGGCCGATGGACTCCGACGAGTGCGACAGCCCGTACACGAATGCGCGGCGCAATCGTGTACCCGGTGTCGCATTCGTCCGGCTACCCGACGCGGCGCCTCAGGCCACCACGGTCCGGTCGAGCGCCCGGTCCGCCACCCGCTGCGCGAGGATCCGGATCTCGCCGATCGCCGTCGTCTCCCACAGCGCCCCGCGGAGCGCGTGGCCGATCCCGAGCAGCCGCCCGTCGGCCACACCGTGTACGTCACGCAGGGCCCCCGTCTCGTCGGCGTCGGGCCCGAGCCCGACCGGCTCGGGCACGATCCGCCCGGCGGCCAGGAGCGAGTCCACGACCGGACTCCACCCCGGCGTCGTGACCGCGGCCGGCCCGGTGCAGAACACGACGACGTCGTACGCGGCCGGGTCGGCGTCGCGCTCGTACCGCAGCGTGCCGGCGTCGACGAGCGCGGTGAGCTCGGCGTGCACCGACGGCGCCATCCGGTGGCGGTGCACGTCCCACCGCCGCGCGAAGTGCGACAGGAACCGCCGCCGTTCCGGCTCGCCGAGCCCGAGCCAGTGGTCCATGAGCCGCGGGCGCATCCCGTCGATCACCGGCTGCCACGGGGCGCCGGCGGCATCCGCGGCGTCGAGTTGCGCGCGGAGGGCCGATGCGAGCGACCCGAGGGAGCGCGTGTCCGGCGGGAGCCCGGGACCCGGCGCGGCGGGGGAGTCGAGGTGCACGGCCGGCACCAGCAGGTGTCGGCTCGTGGCGGTCGTGCGGATGCCCTCGTCGCGACGGGCGAGCGACGTGGCGACGTCGACCATCGTGAGTCCGGTGCCGATCAGCAGGACGGAGGCCCCTGCCGCGATCCCGGCGATCGCGCCCGGCTCCCAGGGGTCGTCGATCTGCACCGCAGCACCGGTGGTCCAGGTGGCGGGCGGCGGGTTGCCGACCGCCAGGACGGCGACGTCGGCTTCGACGGTGGTGCGGTCCGCGAGGGTCACCACGGCCCCGCCGTCGTCCACACGGAGGTCGACGGCGTCGCCCTCGACGGCACGCACGCGTCCGTCGGACCGGGCGACGAGTCCTGCCCAGACGCCCTCCAGGTAGTCGCCGAAGAACCGCCGCTCGACGAAGTCGCCCGGCTCGACCTGCCTCCCGTGCTCGGCGGCCCAGCGCAGGAAGTGCGTGTCGTCGACGGCGCTGACGCTCATCTTGCCCGCCGGGCTGTTCAGCCGGTGGTGTCCCTCGGCGCGCCCGTACGCCACGCCCCGACCGATCGTCGGCTCATCGGCGACCACGGTGACCGTGGGGCCGTCGGCACCGCGCGCGGCCGCCCGCTCCTCGAGCGCGACCGCGACGTACACCGCGCTCGCGCCGCCACCGACGATGACGACCGACGTCCCGGCCATGTGTTCCTCCGCCTCCCGCACGCCTGACGGCACGCGTCCCCTGACGACGCTAGCGGCTCACACGTCGTCGTCCTTCGTGCTGAGGTACAGACGGTGACTCGTGATGACCAGGGAGAGCCAGCCGGCGCCGGTGACCCAGCCCACCGCGACGTCGGTGAACCAGTGCGCGCCGAGCAGCACCCGGGAGAGTCCGACCGTGACGGCCGTCCCCGCTGCGCCGCCGATGATCGCTGCCTGCGGGCCGTCGTCCCGCTGCCGGAGCGCCAGCAGGTAGGCGAGGACGCCGAGGATCGTGGTCGCGTTCAGGGTGTGCCCGGACGGGAACGACGGTGACCGCTCGAACGGCGGGATCGCGTCGCGGCGGTGCGGCCGGTTGCGCTTGATGAGGTCCTTCCCGACGATCGTCATCGCGAGCGATCCGGCGCCCGCGGCGACGAGCAGCACGACCGGGCTCGCCCGACGGTCCCGGACCGCGAACGCGATCGCCGAGCCGATCGTCAGCGCCGGCATCGCGATCGGCCCGAACACGTGCGCGATGCCCGCGGCGGCACCGTCGACCGCGGGGGAGCGGAGTCGCTTGGCGCGCTCGAGCACGGGGCGGTCGAGGCTCGCGATGCCGTCCTTGCCCGTCACGCCGTCGTAGATGTACGCCGCACCGGCGGTCGCGGCGACGGCGATCGCGCCACCGACGGCGAGGGTCGCGACGAGGGCACGTCGCGCACCGATCCGCTGCGCGACGCCCTGGTGCCGTGATGCCAATCGCCTGCCGGCGCGGCTGCGCCACTCCGTGAGGTCCCGGCGACCGATCCGCCGGTCGTAGGGTGTGGGACTGGTGGACGCGGCGTCGGTCATCCCACCACCTTGGCCCGATCGGGCGCGGGGTGTGCTCACGCGACGCTCCGCAGGGCCGCCGCCGGACGCAGCCGGGATGCGCGCCATCCGCCGAAGGCACCGGCGAGCAGGCCGCCGAGGACGGACAGGCCCACGGCGACGAGGACGATCCCCGCTGTGACCGGGATCTGCAGGACGATGTCGCTCGCCACGCTGGACGAGGCCGCTGCGCCCGGCCCGCCGGCACCGCCGCCGGCCGTGGTGGAGCCGGTGGAGAGCGTCGGGGCGATGACGTTGACGACGATGATCCCGACGATCCCCACCGCCGCACCGATCGCGCCGCCGATGAGCCCGGTCACCATCGACTCCCCGGCGACCTGCCGGACGATCCGGCCGTTCGACCAGCCGATCGCCTTCAGCGTCCCGAACTCTCGCGTCCGTCGGGTCACGCCCGACACGGTGAACAGGATCGCGATCGCGAACGCCGCGGCGAGTACGAGCAGGGACAGCCAGGTGCCGAGGTTCGACAGCAGGTTCGACACCGTCCCCAGCGATCCGGAGATGCTCGACGCGAGGTCGGCCTGCGTGGAGACCGTCGCCTTCGGCAGGGCCTTCTCGATGGCGGCCTTGACGGTGCTGACGTCGGACGCCGAGGTCGCGGCGACCGAGATGTCGCTGATCTTCCCGGTCAGCCCGGAGAGCGCCTGGGCGGTGTCGAGCGGGATGTAGGTGTCGGTCGCGGTGGCGGAGTCCGACGAGGTCGACGCCACGATGCCGACGACGCTGAACGTGGTGCCGCCGATGTCGAGCGTGTCACCCACGCCGAGGTCGGCGCCGGTCGCGTAGGTGCTGTCGAGCACGACCACGTCCTTGCCGTCGTCGCTCGCCGTCAGGTACCGGCCGCTCGAGAGTTCGGTCGAGGACATCGGTCCGACCGTCGTCGCCCCGGGGGAGACACCGGTCACGGTGAAGGAGTCGAGGCTGAACGAGCTGGCGCCGGTACCGGACCCGGACCCGGAGTCGGACGTCGACGGCGCCGCGGTCGAGCCCGAGGAAGGCACTGCCGTCGAGCCGGACGTCGGCGCCGCGCCGATCGACCCGGAGAACGAACTGTTCTGCAGTGACAGCGTCGCGGTCGCCGCGCTGACCCCGTCGATCGCCTCGACCTCGGTCAGCGCACTCGAGCTGTACGTCGCGGAGCCCATCGCGGCCGAGAGCGTGCTCTTCGCCACGCTCGTGTCGCCGCTGGTGTCGTCGGTCGACCCGTCACCGGATCCGAAGTCGAACTGCTGGGGGCCGCCGGAGCCGGCAGATGCCGTCTGGGTGACGGTGATGTCGGTCCCCACGCCGTAGACGGACTCGAGTGCGGTGGACTGGGCCTTCGCGACGCCGGCGGAGAACCCGCTGACGACGATGACGAGCGCGATCGCCAGGGCCATGCCCAGCGCGATCACGACGCTCTGCTTCTTCCTGTTGACGAGTTCTCGTCGGAGGTACGCGAGGAACATCTGGACTCCCGGTTCGGACGGTCGGCGGATGGCCGACGCTACGAACGGGGACGGGCAGTGACCCGGCAGCATCCGGAGGAGCGTCTAAGAGCGAGCGAGCGGGTGATGGCGGTCTGGAGGCCCGGGTCGGGCCCGACCCGTGCCTCCCGTCCGGTCGATGGCTAGGTTCAGGGCCATGGATGCAGCGCAGCAGACCGTCACCACACCCGATGGCACCGCGATCGCGGTGACCCGACGCCACGGCGGCGGCCCGGCCGTCGTGTTCCTGCACGCCGGCGTGGCCGACCGCCGGTCCTGGGACGCCGTCGCGGCGCTCCTCGACGCCGACGACCTCGACCTCGTCGCGTACGACCGTCGCGGGTTCGGCGAGACGTCCGCGGCCGCCGACCCGGCCTCGTTCACGCACGCCGGAGACCTGCTCGCGGTCCTCGACGCGCTCGGACTCGACCGGGTGTTCCTGGTCGGGAACTCGATGGGCGGCGCGCTCGCACTCGATGCCGCATTGCTCCTGCCCGAGCGCGTCTCCGGGCTGCTGCTCATCGGCGCCGGGGTGTCCGGCATGACCGACGAGGACACGCCGTTCGACTGGGAGCTCGACCCCGCGACCGAGCCGTTGCTGGACCGGGCCGAGGACCCCTCCGCCGACGTCGACGCGCGGATCGCCGCGCTCGCGCACCTCTGGCTGGACGGCCCCGCGGCGCCCGAGGGGCGTGTGGGTGGGCCGGCGAGGACGCTGTTCGCGGACATGAACCGGCGGATCCTCGAGGTCGACGCGCCCGACTCCGCCGGGGACGACGGCATCGAGGCCTGGACCCGCCTCGGCGAGGTGACGGTGCCGGTGACCTGCACGTGGGGCGACCTCGACATCCCCGCCGACCTGCCGTTCTACGCGGAGATCGCGCGGCGGCTCGGCCAGGGTCCCGCCCGGGTGCTCCCCGGCGTGGCGCACCTACCGGGACTCGAGCAGCCCGACCTCGTCGCGGACCTGGTGCGGGAGACGCTGCCGCGCTGACACGGCGACGATCCACGCCGCTGCGCCGAACGCCACCGCCTCGGCCACCGCGGGGACCGCGTCCGTCCAGGTCATGGTCATCAGGGCGACGCCCGTCGGTCGCAGTGGGAAGAGGAAGAACGGGCCGATCTCCCACGCTGCCGTGGCGACGACGACGACGGCCCCCGCGCTCCGCAGCCCGCCGGTCTCCTTGCCGACCACCGTGAGCGCCCAGGCGAAGAGGACCACGGCCACGAGGGCCTGGACCACCACGGTGAACACGGTGAAGGGGAACCACATCCGCGTGACCGACGAGGTGAGCAGGTCTGCGGTGACGACCACGGCGAGCACCACGGCGCGCGGATCGCGCCAGCGGAGAGCGCCGCCGAGCGCGGACGCCACGGCTCCGAGCGTGGCGACGACCGGGGTCACCCCGGCGAGGACGAACACGAAGCCGACGACCGGGAAGAAGCGCAGCCCGACCAGCAGGACCTGCACGACCACGCCGGCGACCAGCAGACCCACACCCCAGCGCACCCGACGTCCCCCGATGTCCATGCGGTCACGGTAGCAGCGGCGCGGCCGTAGGGTCGGGTGCGTGACTGTGACGATCGCGGGCTGTGGCGACCTCGGCATCGAGACCGGACTCCGGTTCGCGGCATCGGGACAGCGGGTGGTCGGGTTGCGGACTCGTGCCGGACTCGTGCCGGCGCCGATCGAGGGCCGTGCCGCCGACCTCCGGCGTGCCGTCCCGACGATCGACGCGGACACCGCGGTGCTGGTCGTGGCGCTCGCTGCCGGGTCCAGGGACGTCGACGAGTACCGGGCGACCTACGTCGACGGGCTCCGGAACGTGCTCGACGGCGTCGACGCGTCCGGGGCGTCGCCGCGGGTCCTGCTCGTCTCGTCCACCTCGGCGACCGGCGGGACGGCCACCGGCGACGTGCTGCTCGAGGCGGAGGCGCTGCTGCGGTCCCGGGTGACGGACGCGGCCGTCGTGCGGATGTCCGGCATCTACGGACCCGGCCGTACGCGACTCGTCGACCAGGTGCGCACGGGGGTCGTCTCCGACGGCGCGCGGATGACGAACCGGATCCACCGCGACGACGCCGCGGCCGCGCTCGTGCACCTGGCGGCACTGGACGACCTGCCGCCGTTCGTGATCGGCACCGACGACGAACCCGTCCGGCTCGGGGAGGTGCACCGGTTCCTCGCCGCGTCCCTCGGGGTGTCGCTCGAGGTCGTGCCGGAGCCCGGGTCGGGTGGTGGGGTGCGACAGTCGAACGACGTGCTGCGGTCGACGGGTTTCACGTTCACGTACCCGACGTACCGCGAGGGGTACCGCGCGGTCCTCGCGGGCGAGGGCACCCGCCACCCCTGAGCGTCGCGGGTCAGGCGGCGTCGATGACCGCCGTGGCGACGCGGCGGGCGACCGCCGTGTCGTACCCCGGGTCGCGGAGCCGCATCGCGAGCGTGCCGGACACGACGAGCGTCAGTTGCTCGCCGACGTCCGCCGCGCGCCGGCCGACGACCGGCTCGGCCAGTGCGGTGAGCCGTGTCCGCAGCCCGGACGACTCGGTGTCGAGCACCGCGCGGATCTCGGCGGGCGCGTGCGCGTACTCGGACGCGGTCCCGAGGAACGCGCACCACCGGGACGCGTCGGAGCGGGCGCGGAAGGCGTCCAGCGCGTCGAAGACGGCCAGCAGGCGGTCACGCGGGTCGCTCCGGCGCTCGACCGCGGCCGTCCAGGTGTCGTCCCAGTCCCGGTGCCGGCGCGCGAGGGTCGCCGCGACGAGCGACTCCTTGCTGGCGTACCCGCGGTAGAGCGTCGCCGAGGAGACCCCGGCGCGCTCGAGGACCTGGTCCACGGAGGTCGCCGCGATGCCGTGGGCGAAGAAGAGCTCCTCCGCGGCGTCGAGCAGCTTCTGCTCCGTTCCTGAACGCATGGCCATGCCAGCACCCTAGACTCCGAAAAGTGAAACGACCGTTTTTGTTCTCTGTTTCGGGGACCGCGCTCATCGCCGTGACCTACGGCCTCGTCCGCCTGGCCTACGGCCTGGTGCTGCCGGACGTGCAGGCGGAGCTGCACCTCGGCGCGACGGGGGCCGGGTGGATCTCCGCCGGCGCCTCGGTGCTCTACTGCCTCGGCGCCGTGGTCGGCTTCCTGCTGGCGTCGCGGTACCCGCGCTCGCTCGTGGTGCTCGCTGCGGCCACGGCGGGCACCGGGTCGGCCGGTGTGGCTGCGAGCGGGACCAGCGCCGTGTTCGGGGCCGCGGCGGTGCTCGCGTCCGCGGGTGCCGGGCTCGCCTCGCCCGCGCTCGTGCGCCTCGTCGCCCGGAACGTGCGGAGCGGTGCCGTCGCGCGGACGCAGACGATCGTGAACGCGGGGACCGGGCCGGGACTCGTCGTGGCCGGGGTGCTCGCGCTCCTGCTGCTGCCGGACTGGCGTGCTGCGTGGGTGATCAGCGCGGTGTGCGCGTTCGCGGCCGGGGCGGCGGTGCTGTGGGCGGACCACGCGCCGGGCGGGCACGCCGACGCCGACGAGCAGCGCGTGGCGCTGCCGTCGCGGTCCTGGTGGCGGCGACACGGCGCGCTGCTCGCCGGCGCGCTCCTGCTCGGGGCGGGCTCGGCCGCGACGTGGAACTCCGGCCGTGCGGTGCTCGTCGCGAGCGGCGCGGACCGGGACGCCTCGGTCCTGGCGTGGGTCGCTCTCGGCCTCGGCGGTGCCGCCGTGACAGCGACCGGGCGCTGGACCGACGCACGCTCGCCCCGGAGTGCCTGGACGATCACGGTGCTGGCGGTCGCGATCGGCACGGTCGCGCTCGGGCTCGCGCCGTCCGTGCTGCCGGTGGCCCTCGTCGCCTGCCTGGTCTTCGGATGGGGCTACACCGCGGGGACCGGGGCCCTGATCGCCTGGACGAGCGACCTCGACCCGGCGCACGCGCCGTCCGGGACTTCGATGCTGTTCGTCACCCTCGTCCTCGGACAGGCCGTCGGTGCGGCGGCCGCGGGTGCCGTCGTCGACGTGTCCGGGTACGCCGTCGCGTTCGTGCTCGCGGCGGTCGTCGTGGCCGTCGGTGCGGTCGTCCCGGTGCTCGGCTCGCGACCCGCAGGCCGCTCGCACCGAACGCCACGGGTGGTACGGCAGGATGGTCTCCCGTGAGCGGACAACCCCAGCAGCCGAAGTGGCGGACCACCTGGTCCACGATCCAGGTCGGCGTGCTCTCCGCGGCGGTCGTCACGTGCATCGTGCTGCTCGTCGTCGGCGACCGCACCCTCGCCCGGGTGTGGGCGGTCGCGCTCGTGTTCTTCGGGATCGCGCTCCTCGGGCACATCGCGTTCCTGCTGTACACCCGGCACACGGAACGCGACCGGCCCTGAACCAGGACCGGCCGCGCTCGGGTGTGGGCGGGTCAGGGTGTGACCATGCCGCCGTTCACGTTGAGCGTTTCGCCGGCCACGAAGCTCGACTCCTGCGACGCCAGGAACACGTACGCCGGTGCGAGTTCGGCGGGCTGCCCGGCTCGGCCCATCGGCGACTCGCTGCTGCCGAACTCGGGCAGTGACTCGGGGTCGACGCCGCTCGTGACCTGCAGCACCGACCAGGTCGGTCCCGGTGCGACGACGTTGACGCGGATGCCGCGCTCGACGAGCAGCTGCGACAGCCCCTTCGAGAAGTTGTTGATCGCGCCCTTGGTCGCCGCGTAGTCGAGCCGGTCCGGCGCCGGTTTGTAGGCCTCCATCGACACGGTCGTGGTGATGGTCGCCCCGGGCTGCAGGTGCGGCAGCGCCGCCTTGACCAGGCGGAACAGCGCGAACACGTTGACGTCGAAGGTGGCCTCGAACTGCTCGTCGGTGATGTCGAGCAGGTCGGGCTGCCACACCTGCTTGCCGGCCACGCTGACCAGCGCGTCGATCCCGCCCAGGCCGGCCACGGCCTCCTGGACGAGCCGGCCCGCGTACTCGCGGTCCCGCAGGTCGCCCGGGATCGCGACGGCGGTGCGCCCCGCCGCGCGGATCTGCTCGATGACGTGGTCGGCGTCGGACTGCTCCTCCGGCAGGTAGGCGAGGGCCACGTCGGCGCCCTCACGGGCGAAGGCGATCGCGACGGCACCGCCGATGCCGGAATCGGCGCCGGTGATGAGCGCCTTGCGGCCGGCCAGCCGGCCGGTGCCTCGGTAGCTGGACTCGCCGAGGTCCGGGACCGGCGTCATCTCGGACTGGAGGCCCGGCTCGGCCTGCGTCTGTGGCTCCGGGCTGACGTTCGGGTAGCGCGACCGCGGGTCACCGAACTCGTACTGATCGGTGGGCATGTCAGTTGGCCTCCAGTTCGACCTTGATCCAGCCCGGCTCACGCCGGTCGAACGCCTGGTAGGCGTCGATGGCGGAACCGATGGGCTCGTGTTCGGTGATGAGTGCCGTCGGGTCGAACTGCCCGGCGGCGACCATGTCGATGAGCGGTGGCGTCACCGAGTGGTGGTCGCAGTTGCCCATCCGGATGGTCAGGTTCTTGTTCATGGCCTCGCCGATGGGGTACGACTGCGCGGTCGGGCCGTACACGCCGATGATCCCGATGCGGCCGTACTTGGCGACCGAGGCGACTGCCCACTGCGCGACCTGCGACGGCCCGTCGCCGGGCTTCCACTGCTGTGCGTCGCCGAAGCCCTCGGGACGTGCGTCCGGGGCGACCTGACGGACCTCGGCGTCGAACTGTGCCGCCTGGTCGTCGGAGACCGCTGCCGGGCCCCGCTTCGGCCGCTCGGCGTCCACGCCGACGGCGTCGATGACGGCGTCCGCGCCGATGCCGTTCGTCAGGTCCATGATCGCCTGCACCGGGTCCTCGCGGTTGTAGTCCACGATCTCGCAGTTCTGGGCGAGCGCCGCTGCCAGCCGGGTCTCCTCGCCGTCCACGACGATCACGCGGCCGGCGCCCTGCTTGAAGGCCGACGCCGCGGCGAACTGCCCGACGATGCCCGCACCGAACACCACGACGACGTCACCGCGCGTGACTCCGGCGAGCTCCGCGCCGAACCAGCCGGTCGGGAAGATGTCGGACAGCAGGATGGCCTGCTCGTCGCTGACGTTCTCCGGCAGCGGGTGCATCGTGTTCTGCGCCCACGGCACGCGCACGTACTCGGCCTGCAGCCCGTTCACCGGGCCGGTGGACTCCGGACCGCCGAAGAAGCTCGTGCCCGCCTGCGGCCCGTTCGGGTTGGCGACGTCGCACTGCGCGGTCTTGCCCATCCGGCAGTATCGGCAGGCGCCGCACGAGATGGTCGAGTTGATGACGACCCGGTCGCCGGCACTGAAGCCGCGGACCGCGTCGCCGACCTCGGTCACGACGCCGACGGCCTCGTGGCCGAGGATCGTGCCCTGCTGCATCGGGGCCATCGTGCCGCGCACGAAGTGCAGGTCGGTGCCGCAGATCGCCGAGCGCGTGATCTGGACGATCGCGTCGTGGGGGTCCTGGATGGTGGGCTCGGGCACCTCGTCCAACCGGATGTCTCCGATCCCGTGCCAGACCACTGCGCGCATGTCGTTCCTCTCGTCGCTGCTGTCGTTCGACGACCAGCGAACGCGATCGCACCTCCGAACACGTCCAGCGACGGCGGCGATCCTGGCGGCATGAGTGACGACGAGCAGCAGGTACGGAAGGACTTCCGCGCCGCGGTCAACATGACCGCGTCCGAGCTCCGGAAGTGGTTGGACACGGACGAGTCGAAGCGCGTCGGGCAGAAGTCCGGTGGCAGCTCCGAGTCGACGGGGCACGAGAGCGGACGGCACATCGTCCGGATCCTCGAGAAGCACCAGGCCGACTACACGGACGCGGACTACGCGCACATGCGGAAGGTGGTGGGGTACGTGGCGCGAC
Source organism: Curtobacterium sp. NPDC090223 (assembly GCF_044746585.1). NCBI lineage: Bacteria > Bacillati > Actinomycetota > Actinomycetes > Micrococcales > Microbacteriaceae > Curtobacterium > Curtobacterium sp. NPDC090223. The sequence continues at coordinate 295,430 of NZ_JBIVCN010000001.1, forward strand.
ACTCGGAGCAGCGCCCGCACGGCGACGTGCACGACACCCCGTGGCGGTACTCGCTCATGAACTGGGGCAACGACCCCGAGCAGTGAGGAGTGCCCCCGGCGTCGCGACGACGTCGGGGGCACTGCACGGTGGTCAGGCGGTGACGGGGTCGACCTGCAGGACCGTGGCGATGCTCCCCGAACGCGCACCCTCGTAGGCGGCGAGGATCATGCCGAGCACCGCGATGCCCTCACGCTCGGAGTGGATCGGTCGGGTCCCGTCCCGCAGGCAAGCACCGAACGCGCCGATCTCCGCCGCGAAGGTGTCCACGTCCGCGTAGGTCACGGTCTCGCTGGTGCCGTCGAGCAGGTCCCAGCGGAGCGTGGTGCCGTCGCTCGTCAGGGACCCGAGTTCGCCGACCGCGCTGAACCGCTCGGTGCCGGCCGCGGGTTCGTACGCCCAGCTGGTCACGAGCTGGCCGACCGCGCCGTTGTCGAAGCGGAACAGCGCCTGCGCGGAGTCCTCGCCCTCCATGAACCCCAGCCGGTGCGTCGAGAGCATCGCGGTCGCCTGCACCGGGACGCCCCCGGCGAGGTGCATCATCAGGTAGCTCGGGTGGTACCCGGTGTCGATGAGCTCGCCGCCGCCGCTCTGCGACGCGTGGGCACGCCACCCCATGTTCGACGGGTCGAAGTCGTTCCGGAAGCTGTCCGTGGTGCGGACCTCGTACACGGTGCCGAGGACGCCGGAGTCGATGAGCTCCTTGGCCTTCGCGACCGCCGGCATGAACAGCTGGTTGTGCGCGCACATCAGCGTGACGCCCGCCTCGGCGACGGCGGCCTGGACGTCGCGGGCCTCGTCCGGGGTGAGGCAGAGCGGCTTCTCGCAGAGCACGTGCTTGCCGGCCTGCGCGGCGGCGACGATGGCATCGCGGTGCAGGTGGTGGGGCAGGCAGATGTCGACGGCGTCGATGTCGGCGCGCTCGAGCATCTCGCGGTAGTCGGTGAAGAACGGGACGCCGAGCTCCTCGCCGCGCGCCGCAGCAGTGGCCTCGAAGGCGTCCGCGACGGCCGTGATGCGGATCAGGTCCTGGTGCTGGGCGTACCCGTTGATGTGGACGGTGGCGATCCCGCCGCCGCCGATCAGTCCGACGCGGATGGTGTCGGTGGACATGGTGACTCCTGTTGGTGCTGGGGGCGTACTGGTGGTCGGTCGTGCGGTACGGACGCGGAGCGTCAGGCGGCGACGGGGGTCCGTGCGGCCTCGTTCGCGGCGACGACGAGCCTCGTGAGCTCGACGGCGCGTGCGATGTTGTCGTCGGCGCGTGTGCCGGCGGTGATGTGGTCCACCCACCGGCCGAAGGCGTCCTGCGCGTCCTCGGGGACCGGGATGGTGACCGGCTCGTCGCCGTAGGCCGACCCGCCGGCGGTGAGCCGGGCCTCCAGGTCGGTGAACGAGAGCCACCCCGCGGTCCCGGCCACGTCGATCGTGAACGGGGTGCCCGCGACGAACCCGGCCTCGACGATGCCGATGGCCTGGGACGGGTAGCCGACGGTGACGACGGCGTGGTCCTCGACGGCGCGGCCGGTGACCGAGCGGTACACGGCCTGCACGGTGTCCGGACGCGCGCCGAGGAACAGCTGCGTCAGGTAGACGGGGTGGCAGCCGAGGTCGGTGAGCGCGCCGCCGATCGCGGTCGACGGGTCGAAGAAGCGCTCCGGCAGCCACGGCCGGACGGCGCCGTCGTGGGAGAGCCGGACGCGGGCGTGGTTGACCTCGCCGAGGCGACCCGACGAGATCTCGTCGAGGATCGCCTGCGTGTACCCGTGGTACAGGCGGGGGAGGGACACGACGAGCCGAACGCCGGCGGCGTCGCAGGTGGCGACGATCTCCTCGCACTCCTCCACGGTCGGGGCGAGGAGCTTCTCGGTGAACACGTGCTTGCCGGCGCGGGCGGCGCGGGTGATGACGTCGCGGTGCACGTCGGTCGAGGTCGTGATCGTGACCGCGTCGACGTCGTCGCGGGCGAGCAGCGCGTCGAGGTCGTCGGTGAACTCGACGCCGAACTGTTCCGCGCCAGCACGGCCTCGGGCGACGTCGTCGTCCCACACGGCGACGAGTTCGGTGCCGGGGTGTTCGACGGTCTGGCGGGCGTAGTCGCCGGCGTGCACGTGCCAGAAGCCGAGGACGGCGACGCGGATCGGTGTGGTGGAGCTGGGCATGGTTGCCTTTCGCGGTCCTGGGCTAGACCCGGACCTTGTCGTAGTCCTTGGGCAGGGTGAACGGGCAGTAGGTCTGCATCATCGGGTCGACGCGCGCCTGGGCACGCTCGACCGCTTCCTGGGGGCCGGCGGTGCCGAGGAGCACGCTGGAGCGCGCGTCCGCGAGGGAGTCCCACCAGGCGCCACCGACGGGCAGCGGCGGCCGACAGGTTGAGGTCGGCATGGCCTGGACGAAGTACTCGATCGACTTCGCCGAGCCCTTCGGGTCCTTCAGCGCGGCGATGTTCGACGGCACCGTCGTCGCCGGCGGCATGTAGATCTCCTGGCCGCGCTTGCTCGTGTAGTACTTCATGAACTCCCACACGGCGCGGTTCTTCTTCGACCCCTTCGGCAGGCACAGCGCGAAGCCGCCGGACCACGTGTACGGGTCGTCGCCCTGCTCCATGGTGGGCAGGTAGGTGACGCCCCACTCGAGGCCCTTCACGTAGTTGTCGAAGGTCTGGATGGTCGACGGGACGCTCACCATGAACGCCAGGCGGTTGTTCTGGAACGACGTCTGCGCTGGCGGGTGGCCGGTCGGCTCGTAGGTCGCCTGGAAGGTGTCGGTGGCCTTGTAGTCCAGGCGCTTGGCCCAGTCCTCGTAGAACTCGAAGATCTTGCGGACCTTCGGGTCGTTCATGGTCATGCCGCACTGCTGCTGGTCGAAGTACGTCGCGCCGAAGCCGAGGCCCCACGTGAAGGGCCAGCCCTCGCCGTACCAGGGGATGAAGCCCATGTGGGTGTAGTCGGCGCCGTCCTTCTTCGACAGCTGGTCGTTCAGCTCGGCCATCCGGGCCATCGTGACCGGGCCGTTCTGCTTCCAGTCGAACTCGTCCTGGTCGATGCCGGCGTCGCGGAGCATCTTCCGGTTCACGAAGAGCCCGCGGGCGTCGGTGTCGAAGGGCAGGCCGTAGGTGTTGCCCTGGTAGGTGAGCTCCCCGACGGTGAAGCCGAGCCAGTCGGCGAGGAACTCCTCCTTGCTCTTGTCCTCGAACTCCTCGATCAGCTCGTCGATCGGTTCGATGAGCCCGATCGCGGCGTACTGCGCCGCGCTGAACCGGTCGAGCAGCCACAGGTCGGGGGCGGTGCCGCCGCGGACGGCCGTGATGACGCTCGTCGCGTCGCCGGTGCCCTGCGAGGGGACCTGGTTCACGTTGACCTTGATGTCCGGGTGCAGCGTGTTGAAGTCCTTGATCATCTTGGTCTGGTACGGCACGAAGGTGCCGGTGACGCCCCACAGGGAGACCGTGTTCGGGTCGCTCCTGGCACCGGAGCCCGCGGCGCACGACGCGGCGAGGAGTGCGAGGGCCCCGGCGCCACCGGCGGCTGCGGCGCTCCGGATGAACGTGCGGCGGTCGAATGCGTTGCTCACTTGAAGCTCCCGATCTGGATGCCCTTGAGGAAGGTCCGCTGGAAGAAGAAGAACAGGATCACGAGCGGCAGGATGATCAGGACCGACGCCGCCATCAGCTGGTTGAACTGGAAGTCCCCGGCGTTGTTGAGCCGGAACACCTGCAGACCGATCGACAGCGTCTGCACGCTCTGGTCCTGCAGGTAGATCAGCGGCCCGAGGAAGTCGTTCCACGCGCCGACCGCGGCGAAGATGCCGACCGTGACCAGCGCCGCGCGGGCCTGCGGGAACACGATCCGCCAGAGGATCCGCCACTCCGACGCCCCGTCCATGCGGGCGGCGTCGAGCAGGTCCTTCGGGATCTGCAGCAGGAACTGGCGGAGCAGGAACACGTAGAACGCGGACCCGAACAGGCTCGGTACGACGAGCGGCAGGAACGTGTTGATCCAGCCGAGCCGGGCGTACAGGTCGAACATCGGGATGAGCGTCACCGGGAACGGGATGAACAGCGTCGCCAGGACGACGTAGAACAACCGGTCACGGCCGCGCCACTGGATGCACGAGAACCCGTACGCGATGACCAGGTTCGACACCATCGAGAACACCGTCACGAGCACCGTGATGATGAGCGTGTTCCGGAAGAACGTGAAGAACGGCATCGCGTTCACGGCGTCCGCGAAGTTCGACCAGTCCAGCCACTTCGGGAACCAGGTGGGCGGGAAGGCCCCGAGCTCCGCGTTGCCCTTCAGCGCGGAGATGATCATCCAGTAGATCGGGATGAGGAACAGCAGGCTCATCGCGATGAGCACCACGCGGGCCCCGATCGAGGACCACGGGGACCGGATCGACCCGTCGGCGTTGCGGGAGCGCTCGCCCTTCCGCCCGGCACGGCCCGCCGGCCGGACCGTCTCCAGCGACGAGGTCACCGTCTCGTCCTTCGTTGCGTGCAGCGTCATGGCCTACTCCCCGCTCACGTCGTAGTTCACGAACCGCTTGGACAGCCAGTACACGAGCCCGGAGAGGAGCATGCCGGCGAGGAACAGCAGGACCGCCATCGCGCTCGCGAACCCGAGCTGCGCGTAGCTGAACGCGTTCTTGTAGAGGTAGAGCATGTAGAACAACGTCCCGTTGTCCGGCGACCCGAGGCCGCCGGTCCCGGACGAGATGACGTACGCCTCGGTGAACACCTGCAGGCCGTTGCTGATCCCCGTGATCAGGTTGAACAGGATCGCCGGGGAGATCAGCGGCAGCGTCAGCGCGAAGAACTGGCGCACCGGACCAGCACCGTCCACGCGGGCTGCCTCGTACAGGGTCTTCGGGATGCCCCGCATACCGGCGAGGAACACCAGCGCCGCGTTGCCGGCACCCATCTGCGCCAGCGCCACGATGACGAGCTTCGCCGTCGTCGGGTCACCGAGCAGGTTCGTCGCCGGGACCCCGACGAGCTTCAGCGCCTGGTTCACGATGCCGGTCTGCGGGTTCACCAGCACCACGAAGATGAACGCCAGCGCGAACGTCGGGATGAGTGACGGGATGTACAGCGCCGTCCGGTACCAGCTGATCTCCTTGACGTCCTGGTTCATCGCCAGGGCGATCACGATCGCGACCACGATCCCCACCGGCACGGCGATCACCGCGTAGAACAGCGTGTTCTCGACCGCGGTGTGCACCAGCGGGTCGATCACCGCGGCCACGTAGTTGCCGAAGCCGACGAAGGTCGCGGCGTTCATGCCCGAGTAGCGGGTGAGACTGATCACGAACGAGTAGATCAACGGGTACGCGATGAACACGAGCACGCCGACGATCCAGGGGGAGATGAACGCGATCCCGATGCGGAGTCGTCGTTTCTCCGCTGCGGTCCAGGGGTGTTTCTTCCCCGCGCGTCGACCGGTGCTGCCGGTCGAGGTCGCGGGTCGCACTGCGGTGGCCGGGCGAGCGGTCGTCGTCACGGGCGTCCCTTCGGATTCCCCTCGGCCACCTCACTGTGACCGCGGGCGCCGCCACGTCGGTGTGGCCGCTGACGAGTGTTCAATCCAATTGATTGACAAATTCGCTTGGTCAGTGATGCTAGGGAGCATGACCGGAACTCGTCAAGCAGCAACGCCCTGAGATGTCTGCAGGGCAGAACCACTCGTCCGTCGGCGCGCACAACCGCGCCGTGGTGCTCGACATCGTGCGCCGGAGCGGGCCCGTCACCCGGACCGACCTCCGTGACCGGACCGGCCTCACGGCGCAGACCGTCTCGAACATCGCCGCGCGCCTGGTCGCCGACGGGCTCCTCCGCGAGGACGGCCGCGCGCTGTCCCTCGACCCGGACGGCCGCTTCGGGATCGGCATCCACCTCGACCCCGCCCAGGTGACGGTCGTGCTCGTCGACCTCGCCGGCGGACTGGTCGCACCCCGTGCCGCGAGCGGCGCGGGCCGGCCCCTCGCCGGCGGACTGGTCGCACCCCGCGCCCCGAGCGGCGCGGGCCGGCCCCGCGGCGCCGACGCCGATCACACGAGGGTGGCCGAACACCGCCTCGGCGCCGCCGACATCGACGACCCCGCCGCCACCATCGACGCCATGGCCGCCGCCGTCGAGGACCTGCTGGCCCGCACCGACCGCACCAGGGTCGCCGGCATCGGCGTCGCCGTCCCCGGACCGATCCAGCCGGACGGCAGCGCCCTCGGCCGCCCCGCACAGCTCACCGCGTGGTCCGGTGTCCCGATCGCCGCAGAACTCACCACCCGCACCGGCCTGCCCGTGCTCGTCGAGAAGGACGTCGTCGCCAGCGCGCTCGCCGAGTGGTGGACCGCCCCGAGCGCCGACGACCTGGTGTCCGTCTACCTCGGGCACGGCGTCGGCGCCGGCATCGTCACCGGCGGCGAGGTCGTCCGCGGCAGCACCGGCAACGCGGGCGAGTTCGGCGGGATGCCCGTGCACGCGCACGGACGCTGGACCGAACTCTGGGAAGCCTGCCAGCCCCTCCAGCAGGTGCGACGAGCCGTCGCGGCCGGACTGCTCGACCCGGTGCCGGACGACAGCCCTGCCGCCGTCCGCACGGCCTTCGAACGCCTCTGCGCCACCCCGGCAGCGCGCCCGCTCCTGGCCGAGGCCGGCACCGCCCTCGGCTCGGCACTCGCCCACGTCGTGGAACTCCTCGACGTCCCACGCGTCGTCATCGGCGGGAGCGCGGCGCTCGCCGGAGGGCATGCCCTGCTCGACGCGCTGGGCGCGCGGCTCGCCGAGCGGCTGCCCGCCGAGGCCGTCCCGTCGGTGGAGTTCACCACCCTGGGAGAGGACGTGGTCGCCCGCGGCGCGGCGTGCGCGGTGCTCGGGAACGAGCCGGCCGTGTCGGCGCCGGTCCCGCGGACGGTGCGGATGGTCCGGACGGGAGGCCCGGCTCGGCCCCGCGACATCGCCCACCCCTGGTAGGCGCTCGCCTCCGGCTCACGCGGCAGCGGCGCGCGCTCGTGTCACTCGGCTGCGATGCGCAGCAGCAGCGGTCCGAGCAGCCCGATCACCCAGACCGCGACGAGTGCGGCTGCGCCGACGGCGAGCATCCGCCGCTTCCAGCGGCGTCGGGGCGTCGGCGGGGTCTCGCCCCACATCTGGGTGCGCACCAGGATCCGGTTCGCCTCACCGACGAGCTTGCGGATGTCGGGGTCGTCGAGCTCGAGCCGGCCTTCCCGGGCGTGCTCCGCGATCGCGGTGGCCTCCTCCAGCGAGAGACCGTCGCTCGTGCCGTCACGACCTGTCATGGCGCCATCGTCCCACGCCGCGGGGTCCGTCGGCCGGGACTGCGGCGGGTGGTCAGATCGGGGTCCGCTCGACCGTCAGGTGCAGCGGCACGCCCCGCTGCAGCGCCGCGACGTCCGCGCTCGTGATCGGGGCACCGTCGACCGTCGGCAGGTCGAGGTACGTCCGTCGGAGGACGTGCGCGAGCGCATCGGCCGAGACCTCGGACGTGCCGTCGACGAGCGTCCAGTGCTCCGGGTGGCGTCGGAGCTCCCGGGCGGTGGCGGCGGTGCCCGGCTCGGCGAGGAGCGCGGACCACAGCTCGTCGTCCGTCGTCGCGGCGAGGGCCTCGGGGGTCAGGGCGCGCACCTCGAGCGCGCGCGCGACCAGGGACCGCAGGACGACCACGGGGACGATGTTCGCGGCGGAGCGCTGCGCCCGCGCTTCCCGCACGGCGAGCTCCACGATGGTCCCGGCGGTCTCGCGGTCGGTGTCCACCGTGCCGTCGACCAACCGGAGCCGTCGGAGCAGGACGTCGGGCGGCACCGTCGTCCGGCCGTGCGCCTGGCCGCTGCGCACGAACGAGTCGAGGTGGTCGAGCTTCAGCCCGCCGGCGCGCGGGGTCAGCGGCGACGGCAGGGAACCGTCGTCGGTGGCGATCACGTCCTCGGGATCGATGCCGCCGGCGCGCAGCAGGTCGCCGAGTCCGCGGACCGCCGTGCGACCGAGCGTGTGGTGGTCCAGGCCGCCGAGTCCCTCGAGCGTGTGGCTGAACGGCAGGTGTCCGACGTCGTGGAGCAGCCCCGTCACCCGGGCGAGGTCGTCCGCCGGGGCGAAGTGCGCGACGAGCGCCAGGACGCCGAGCGAGTGCTCCAGTCGCGTGTACGTCTGCGTGGTGGTGATCGACGCGGCGCCGGCGTGGGCGACGAACGCGAGCCGCCGGACCGGCCACGTGCCGAGCAGCCGCCGTTCCAGCGGGGTCAGCCGCACCTCGATGCGCCACAGCGGGTCGAACCACACCCCGTCGATCCCCAGCGTGTCCACCGCGTCGCCGTGCACATGACCTCCTCGTCGTCGTCCACCACACGCTACCGGGGGACGCGGCGCACGGGTGGACGCCAGCGGCGATGGCGTACCACGGGCACATGGCACATCGTTTCCGCGGACAGGTCGTCGTCGTCACCGGGGCATCCAGCGGCATCGGACGCGCCGCCGCCCACGAGTTCGCCCGGCAGGGCGCCACGCTGGTGCTCGCCGCCCGGAGCCACGAGAGTCTCGAGGCCGCGGCCGCCGAGTGCCGTGCCCTCGGCGCCGAGGCGATCGCGATCCCGACCGACGTCGCCGAGGAGCACCAGGTCGAGGACCTCGTCGCGACGGTCACCAGCCGGTTCGGGCACATCGACGTCTTCGTCGGCAACGCCGCGCTGTTCGTCTACGGCCTGTTCGAGCAGACGCCGACCCAGGCGTTCAAGCGCGTCGTGGACACGAACCTCTACGGCCACCTCAACGCGATCACGTACCTGCTGCCGCACTGGCGACAGCGCGGACGCGGCACGTACGTCCTGGTCGGGAGCATCCAGTCGCTGCTCTCCGCGCCGTACCAGTCCGCCTACGTCACGAGCAAGCACGCGGCGCTCGGGCTGGTCGACGTCCTCGGCGACGAGTTCGCGCACACCGGGATCCACTTCACCACGCTGATGCCGTCGACGATCGACACGCCGATCTACCAGAACGGCGCCAACTACACCGGCAAGAACTCGCACCCGCTGCCGCCGACCGTCTCCGTCCAGCGTGCCGGCAAGGCGGTCGTGACGGCGGCGCTGCACCCGAAGCGCTACCGCTTCGTCGGGCGCATCCAGGCGTCGCTCGTCCCGCTGCAGTACGTGTTCCCCGGCCTGTTCCACATGATCACGAAGCCGATGGTGGAGACGTTCGCGCTGCGCGGGAAGCAGGCGCCGACCGACGGGAACCTCTACGAGCCCGCCGACGCCGGCAACGCGACCGACGGCGGCTGGGTCGCGAAGCGGCGGCGCGTCACGCGCCCGCTGCTCTGGATCGGTGCCGCCGCCGCGGTGGCGACCGTGGCCATCGGCCGGCGCCGCTGACGGACGGCTGGCGCCGGTGACGGACGGCTGGTACCGCTGACGGACGGCTGGCGCCGCTGACGGACGGCTGGCGCCGCTGACGGACGGGAGGCCCGGTGCCAGCTGGCACCGGGCCTCCAGTCCGGGTCGTGGCCGCGCCCCACACATCGCGAGACGCCCCCGTCCAGCCGAGACGCCGCGCGGTTCGGCGGCGTCTCGCCGAGAGGGCGGCGTTCCGCCGCTTCGGCGGTGCCGCTAGAAGAGCTTCGCGGAGGCGCGACGCGCGCCCTCGCCGAGCGTCTCCAGCTTCGCCGCGGCGATCTGCGGGTGGACGCGGCCGCCGAGGCCGCAGTCCGTGCCCGCGATGACGCGCTCGCGCCCGACGACCGAGGCGAAGCGCTCGATGCGCTGCGCGACCAGGTCGGGGTGCTCGACGACGTTCGTGGCGTGACCGACGACACCCGGCACGATGACCTTGCCGTCGGGGAGCGTGACGTCCTGCCAGACGGTCCACTCGTGCTCGTGGCGGGCGTTGGCGGCCTCGAACGAGTACGCGCCGGCGTCGATGTCGAGCATCAGGTCGACGATGTGGCGGAGCTCGATGTCGGTCGTGTGCGGGCCGTGCCACGAGCCCCAGCAGAGGTGGAAGCGCACGCGGGACGTGTCCAGCCCCTTGAGGGCGTGGTTCAGCGCCTCGACGCGGATCCGGGTGAAGGCGCGGTAGTCCTCGACGCTCGGCTCCGGGTTGATCTGGTCCCAGTTCTCGGCGATCGACGGATCGTCGATCTGCAGGACCAGGCCCGCGTCGAGGATGGTCTCGTACTCCTCGCGCAGGGCGTCGGCCCATGCCCAGATGTGCTCTTCGTCGGTCGCGTAGTACTCGTTCGCGACGCGGGCGGCCGAGCCGGGGGAGAGCGCGGTGATGAAGCCGTTGTCGGCGCCGGCGGCCTCGACCGCGTGCCGCAGGTTCGCGGCGTCGGCGGCCGCGGCCGCGTGGCCGGTGTACGTGATCGGGCCGGTCGTCGTCGGGAATGCAGTCGCGTTCTTGCCGGTGCCGATGCCGGACTCGGGGTCGGTGTAGGCCTCGCGGAAGATCGTCCAGTCGCGGCGGTCCGGGAAGCTGGTGAGCTGCACGTTCCCAGGAGTCGAGCGGACCGGCTGCTGCGTGAAGATGTTCGCGTCCGTCAGGCTCAGGCCGCTGACGCGCTGGAACGAGTAGCCCCACCACGCGCCGTAGTCGACGGCGTTCGACATGGCCTTGCCGAACTCGCCGTCCCCGGGTTGCGTGATGCCGAGGCGGGTCTGGCGGGCGACGACGTCGTCGACGGCCTTGCTCGTGAGCTCCCGGACCTCGTCGGTGGTCTCGAGGGTGAAGCCGTCGGCGGCGAGAGGCCGTGCGGCGTTGGCGGCGATGAGCTCCGGCGTGCGGGGGAGCGAGCCGGCCGTGGTGGCCTGGACGTGGTCGGTGTTCTCGAAGGACATGCGGGTGCCTTTGCAGATCGGAGGGACGGTGTCTGCGCGCGAGGCTTCGCGGTGCGCTGCTCGTCCCAGCGTGCCACGCGGGGTCTCGCGCGGCCGAGTTCCGTTACGGGAAGCGTCCGCGGGGCGGGCGGGGCGGGCCGGGCGGGTCCGGGCCCGGTCCGGTCCCGGCCCGGTTCGGTTCGGCCCGGTTTGTAGGACTTGTTCGACACGGCGGGCGTCGTTCGACTTCTGCGGTGTCGAACGATGCGCACGCACTCGGTTCTCGTGCATGTTTCGACACGGCAGGCGTCGTTCGACTTCTGCGGTGTCGAACCTTGCCGGCACGTCGAACAGCGGGCTTGCGGTCAGCCGCTGATGTCTGACATGTTGGACTCTGGCTGGCCACCGTGCCAGGGGATGGGGAGACGGATGAAGAAGACGACGGGCATCGTCGCGGGCGCGGTCCTGACGCTGGGGCTGATCGCGGGTGCAGCGACATCGGCGGCAGCGGAGTCGCTCGAAGGGGGCGTGACGATCGAGAACGGTCAGCAGAGCAGCATCGGCGTCACGATCGGCGGGAGCTTCTGGCAGTGGGGCGTCGACACGAGGGACGTGTGGTCGAACTACTTCCACGAGAACCAGTGCCACGGTGCGACGGCGGTCGGGAAGAAGACCGTCCGTGTCACGAACGTCCGCGGCGGGTCGTACGCGAAGGCGGTCGCGCCGAAGAAGTCCAGCGGGAACCAGGCGTTCTGGCATCGCTGCTGACGAGATCGGGAGGGTTCCGCCGTGGTACCTCGTACGATCCGCGCTGCGTACGCCGTCGCGCCGCTCGTGGCGTGCGTGATCGCGTTCCTCGGACTCTTCCAAGCTGATCAGGGCGGCGTCCTCGGGGCGTCGACGTCGATCACGGCGGTCGGTCGCGCCGGTTCCGACAACAACGCGCGGCTGGCATCCTCCCTCGAGGATGCTGCAGACGAGACCGGCGGCACCATCGTCCGGGAAGTCGCCGACCGGTCGAGTCCGTCCACGAAACGGACGCTGCTCGTCACCGGCGCGTCCGGATCCCTCGGCGCGCACTGGCTCGAGCGCGGCTACCCGGACTTCACACGCTCGATGAGCACACTGGTCCGGCCGATGTCCGACCTCGACCAGTACGACGCGTCCGCCGAGTACCAGGTGTTCGGTCGGCAGAACGTGGCGACGTCGTTCGGAACGACACTCCGAGAAGCAGGGTTCGAGGTGACGTCGGCGGCGATGCCCTCGACGCTCGAGCGCACGATCGGCGACGGGACCAGCGACCTCGCTGGGCTGGTGGTGATCGTGTCACTCGGGTGCGCCGTCCTCTGTTTGGTCTCAACGGCGGGTGCACCTCGACGGTTCGCAGTCCGGCGCGTGGCTGGCCGTGGCCACCTGGCGGCCCTGTCCCTCGATCTGAACGCGGCGGGGTGGTCCGTGGGGACGGCAGGGGCACTGGTCATGCCGATCGGCAGTCTGCTCGCCGTGTACAACGGGCTTGCACGGTCGGCGGACTTCGCCCTCGTCAGTGCCGTGGCGTGGGGGATGCTCCTCATGCCGATCCTGTTCGCGCACGTCGTCGGGGGCGCGATCGCATGCCGAGTGCCCGCTGCGATCGCGATCCGCGGTCGGCGGCCGGCTCGGTCCGCCTTCGTGCTCACGGTGCTGGCGCGGGTACCGGCGACCGTGCTGGTCGTGACGACGTGCTTCGACCTGGTCGGGAGCGCTGCAGTCGTCCGAGCGGGCGATGCCGAGCGTGAACTCCGCGCTGCTGGGGACAGCGTGCAGCTCTGGGTGACCGGGGAATTGCGCCCTGAGCGGAACACCCAGGCGTACTGGGACCGGCTCGGGGCGTTCTCGGGTGCCGGGTTGACGGATGGCGACGCGCTCCTCGCAGCGGTCGGCGAGCTCACCGCGTCCGACGGAGAGCCGATCCCCGCACTGTACGTCGATGCGGGCTACCTCCGGCGCCATGTCGTGACCGCCATCGACGGAACACGGGTCGACGCCGGAGACCACCCGGTGGTCTGGGTCCCGGCCACGAGGAGTCCAGATCGGGAGCGGATCGTCGACGAGGTCCGGCGCTGGTCACTCGACCGCGTCTCCGACGACGTCGAGTCCGGCATCCTGGCATCTGGCGTCGATGTGTACACGTACCCCGATGACGGCAGCATCGCTGCCTGGCTCCGCGATCCGGTGGTCGTCGTCGTGCCAGATCCACGAGCAGCGTTCTCCGAGGACCAGCTCGGTTCATGGCTCTCAACCGGCGACGTGGTCTTCGCCTCCGAAGGGCGAGCTCGTACCGCGCTCCGCTCCGCTGGCCTCACTGCAGAGATCAGCGCGGTCGTCGGCGTCGGGCAGGAAGCCGCCGAGCGTGCGCGCGCTGCGCGGGTGTCGGAACGCATCGACGCCGGGGTCTCGGCGACGACGTTGCTCACCGCGGCCGTGCTCGCCGTGCTCGCCGCGGTGGTCCACCGACGGCGACGAGGGCAAGCGGTGTTCGTGCGCTTCGCCTCCGGCTGGTCGTGGTGGCGCGCGAACCGGGCGCTGCTCGTCGGAGAGCTCGCCTTCCTCGTGACCGCCGTGGTGGTGACGGCCCGCGAACTCTGGGATCGGGGAATCGGTCGCAGCGGCCTGGACCCCACGACCGATCCGGCAGCGATGAGTGCGCCGTCGGCCGTGCCGGTCGCCATCACCGCAGCCTTGGTCATCGCCCTCGTCAGTACGTGGGCCCTGTCCTGGACAGCCCGTCGAGCCGTCCGAACGCACGGAAGCGAGACCTGATGATCGAGCTCGAACAGTCCAGCAAGTGCCGCGGGACCCGCATCCTCTGGGAGCGTCTGTCGCTCCGCATCGGACCAGGGGAGATGGTCGCGTTGACCGGGCCGAGCGGATCGGGGAAGTCGACGTTGCTCGACTGCATCGGACGGATCGACGAGTTCGACGGTGGAACGCTCCGGATCGACGGCGTGACCGCAGGACGTGCTGGAGTCGACCGTCGGCTGCGGCGCGACGTGCTCGGGTACCTGTTCCAGAACTACGGGCTCATCGAAGACGCCACCGTCCACGAGAACCTCGACGTCGTCCACGCGGGCGCGCGACGACGGCGCTCGCAGAACGACGCGGCGCTCGAGCGGGTCGGACTCCGGGGCCGCGGCGGTGCTCGCGTCCACGAGCTCAGCGGCGGCGAGCAGCAGCGGGTGGCGCTGGCTCGGCTCATCGTGAAGGAGCCGACCGTGATCCTCGCGGACGAGCCGACCGGTGCGCTCGACGACGACAATGCCGCGGTCGTGCTCGGCGTGCTGCGCGAGTTCGCTGCCCAGGGGAGCGCGGTGCTCGTCGCGACCCACTCCGACGCGGTGCGGGCGACCTGCGATCGAGCGTTCGCGCTGCAGGGAGTCGTCAGCTGAGGGATCAGTGGACCAGGGCGGCGACGGCCTCGATCTCGACGAGCTGGTCGTCGTAGCCGAGCACCGTCACGCCGAGCAGTGTGCTCGGGACGTCGTGGTCACCGAAGGCGTCGCGGACCACCTGCCACGCGGCGACGAGGTCCGACTGCTGCGACGTCGCCACGAGCACCCGCGTGGAGATCACGTCGGTCAGGCTCGCACCCGCGTCGGCCAGGGCCTGGCGCAGGTTCGCGATGCACGCCGCTGCCTGGCCGGCGGGGTCGCCGATCGCGACGGTCCGACCGTCGCCGTCGAGCGGGCACGATCCGGCGAGGAAGACCATGCGAGCACCCGCGGGTGCCGTCGCGGCGTACGCGTACTCGGCCACCGAGCTGAGGATCGTGGACCGGATGAGCTGCACTGCGCTGGTCATGGCTCCATCCTGACGCGCTCGACGAGCGGAAGCGACGGGGTCGCTGTCGTACGACGAGAACTGTGTCGTTTCGAGTCGGCTACACCCACACCACCAGTCCGGACGACGTACCGTCGGACCATGACCACGACGACCGACACCACCGCGTTCGCAGCCGACTGGCAGACCTGGCACGACCAGCACGAGGCAGCCAGGGCGAGCGAGCACGGCTTCCTCGCGATCACGAGCATCCGGTGGCTCACCGCGACGCCCGAACGGTTCGAGGACGCTCCCGGCGCGTGGTCGACGAACGAGGACGGCCCGGTCGTGGAACTGGCCGACGGCGAATCGCTGGAGATCGACGGCTCGACCGTCACCGGGACGCACCACTTCGGCCCGCTGGCGGAGCGCTCGTCCACGAACGTCGTCTGGCACACCCGGGACTCCGACGTCGTCATCGAGGTCGCGCGCCGCGGCGGCAGCGACGTCATCCGTCCGCGGGACCCCGCAAACCCGACCCGGGTGACGTACACCGGAACGCCGTCCTACGCGCCCGACGAGCGGTTCGTCGTCGACGCCCGGTTCGAGCCGTTCGACGAGCCGCGGGAGGTCACCGTCGGCTCCGTCGTCGACGGGCTCCAGCACGTGTACGCCGCTCCGGGCACACTGTCGTTCGACCTCGACGGGCCGCGGACCCTGCTCGCGTTCAACGGGCACGGCGACGGGCTGCACGTGCTCTTCACCGACCGGACGAGCGGGGTGACGACCTACGCCGCGAACCGGAGCCTGGACATCGCGGCGCCGGACGCCGAGGGCCGCACGGTGATCGACTTCACCCGCGCCACGAACCTGCCCTGCGCCTACACCGCGCACGCCACGTGCCCGCTGCCCCCGGCGGAGAACCGCCTGGATGTGGCGATCGAGGCCGGCGAGCGACTTCCCGTCTGATGGGTCTCCGGACACATCCGACCCACCGCCCTGCGGCGGGAGGGTGACCTCGTCCTAGGCTCCTGACCGTGGACACGGGGGAATCGAACGCCGCACGCTCCGAGCGAACGGCGCGGATCCGACCGGCGGTCCCGATCGCAGCCGGCGCAGGCGCGCTCCTGTGGTTGCTGATCGGGCTCGCCGGTGCCGGCCTGTCGTGGTCGTCGCTCACGTCGCGGTACTCGCCGGTGTTCGACCTCGTCCTGCCACCGACCGAGCCGCTCGTCGTCTGGGCACAGCCGGCGCCCTGGAACGTCGTGCAGCCGGTCCTCCTCGCGCTCGTGTTCGGCGCGCTCCTGGCCGTCGGGTACGCCCTCGTGGTCGCCCGACCCGGGTGGTCGACGTCGTCGCGGCTCCTCCGCGTCGGCGCAGCGTGGTTCGTGGCCGTCCTCGCCGCCGACCTCACCGCGCTGCTCTGGACCGTCGGTGCCGCGATCGTCGATCCCGGTCCGAACGGGTACATGTGGGTGCTGCGCGACGCGATCCCGACCGCGGTGGCGACCGGGTGGTTCGGAACGGTGTGGGGCTGGGTGCCGGCCGTCATCGTGGGAGCCGGACACGGCCTCCCGTCCGAGACGACGACCGTGCCGCGAGCCGGACGCCGGACTGCCGTGGTCGCCGCAGTGGCCGCCGTGGTGCTCGTGGTCGTGCTCATCGCGGTCCAACCGGTCATCGCGCGCGACGCGCGGGTCGCCGCCGGCGGCACGCCGGACGGGTTGCCGACCGAGACCGTCACGCCGACCCCGCGTCCGGCTGAACCCCCGGTCGTCGCACCGGACGCGGTCACCCCCGGTGCTGGGTGGTGCTCCGCCGAGGACGCCCAGCTCTCGCTGTCCGGCGTGGACGGTGCGCTGGGACACCGGGCGATGTCGGTGGTGCTCGTGAACCGGTCCTCGTCCGCGTGTGTCGTGGACGGCTTCCCCGACGTCGCGTTCGCTGCCGAGGACGGTGCGTCCGTCCCGGTGCCGATCGAGCACGGTGCGTCGTACCTGGGCGGTGCTGCGACGCCGACTGCGGTGACCGTCGAGCCCGGTTCGAGCGCCGTGGCAGCGCTCGAGTGGGGCGCGGGTGGCACCGGCGAGTCCGTGTCGACGTTCTGGCTGGCGCCGTACGCGGGGACGTCGCGGACCCCGCTCACGGCGGACACGGACCTGGCTGCGGACGCGACGGTGACGGTCAGCGCGTGGGCGCTGCCGGGCACCGGCGAGTGAGCGCGCGGAGGCAGTCGAAGCGCGCGTAGGCAGTCGAAACGCGCGTAGGGGGTTGGAAGTTCTGACCTCCTACGCGCGAAACGACCCACCGGGCGGGGCGGGGAGGGGCCGGGCGAGCCGGGGTCAGGGCTGGACCCGGGACCAGGGGGAGCGGGCGCGCCAGGACCGCGGGTCGAAGGTGAACACGCTGCCCATCCCGGGCTGGTCGAGCGCGCGGGAGATCGGCTCGCCGAGCAGGTCCGCGAGCAGGAGCGCCCCCACCGCCCCGTGCGAGACGACCGTCACGTCGGAGCCGTCCCCGGTGAGGGCCCGGACCGCGGCGACGATGCGCCCCTGGGCATCGACGGCCCGCTCCCATCCGCGCACGGACTCCGTGGGACGGGCGAAGAACGCGTCCACGACGGGCTCGAACTCCGACGGCACCAGGTAGCCCGTCGCGCTCCGGTCGATCTCGCCGAGCAGCGGGTCGGTCGACGGGGTACGCGACACAGCAGCGCCGAGGAGTGTGGCGGTCTCCACGGCCTTGCGCTCCTCGCTCGAGACGATCCGGGCGACCGCCGGGTCCCAGGCGGTCCGGTGTGCCGCAGCGGCACGGCTCCGGCCCGTCGCGGACAGGCCCCAGGACTCGATCGGGTCGGAGGGCTCCACGTCCACCTCGGCGTGGGTGAGGAAGTACGACACCATCCGCCGATCCTGGCAGCTCCGGCCGTGTTCAGGAGCGTGGAGCGCGGCCGGCCGTTGCGTGCGCATGGTTCGACACCGCGGACGTCGATCGACCTCTGCCGTGTCGACGCATGCGGACGGATGCTGTGCGTGCGCATGGGTCGACGCCGCACGAGTCGATCGAGCGCTGCCGTGTCGGACGACGCGGACGGATCGATGCGGGCGGACGCCGTGCCGCGCCCGCGGTCACTCCAGGTCGTCGGCGACGGTGGGGTCGACGACCCGCACACCCTCGACCTCGCCCAGGCGGGCCAGCAGCACACCGGGCTCCCGGGCGCCGGTGACCTCGAGGCGCACCGCTGTGGCCCCGTCGCGGTCGCTCTCCTGCTGCACGAGCCGGCCGACGTGCCAGCCGCCCGCGGTGACGAGCGCCAGGACCCGCGGGAGCACCCCGCGTCCGGCGTCGTACACGACGTCGAGGGTCAGGGACGTGTCCGCGGACCGTGGGAGCGCCCGGATGAGCGCCGTGTAGCCGAAGACCACGACGAAGTGCAGGGCGGTGACGACCAGGGCGAGCAGCCACAGCCCGGCACCGGCGGCCATCCCGATCGCGGCCGTCTCCCAGACCGACGCCGCGGTGGTGAGCCCGCGGACGGCACCGCGGCGGGTCAGGATCAGTCCGGCGCCGAGGAACCCGACGCCGGACACGATCTGCGCGGCGACACGGGACGGGTCGAGCACGACGTGGCCGTCGACCAGCACGTCACTGAACCCGTACTTGCTCACGAGGAGCATCAGCGCGGACGCGGTGCCGACGATCGTCTGGGTGCGCATGCCGGCGCTCTTCGACCGGAGCTGCCGCTCGAGTCCGATGAGCGACGCGAGCGCGAACGCCAGGAGCACCTCGCCGATCTGCAGCAGCCCCTGGCCGGCGAACGGCGCGGTCAGGTCCTGGATGCTCATCGGGTCGACGGTACGCCTGTGACGTACTGTTGCGTCCGGTTCCGTCCGGTTGCGGCCGGGCTCCCACGCCGGTGGCTCCCTCGGTAGCGTGCGCCGCATGTGTCCGAGCGAGATCCCTGCAGATGACCGGTACGACGACCTCATCGCGCCGCTCCGACCCGTGATCGAGCGGATCGGTGCCGACGCCCTCGAGCGCGAGCGTGCGGAACGGCCGGCGCGGGAGCAGCTCGGGTGGCTGGTCGACGCGGGGTTCTCGCGATGGCTGACCCCGACCGCGTGGGGTGGGGCCGGCGCACGCCTGTCGGACCTGTTCCGCGCCGTCGCCGAGGTCGCCGAGGTGGACCCGAACCTGGCGCACGTGTGGCGGAACCACTTCTCGTTCATCGAGGACCGGGTGCACGCCGAGGGGAGCCCGTTCGACCGCGACGTGGTCGAACGACTCGGGAACGGCGAGGTCGTCGGCGGTGGGTGGAGCGAGACGCCGAACGCGGCGGGGGAGCGCATCACGACGACGGCACGACGGGACGCGGACGGCGGTTGGCGGGTGACCGGCGCGAAGTTCTACTCGACGGGCAGCATCTACGCCAGGTGGATCACGGTGATGGCGCTCGACGAGGCCGGCGACCAGGTCGTCGCGCTCGTCGACGCCGAGGACCCCGGCGTCGTGATCGGGGACGACTGGGACGGGTTCGGGCAGCGGATCACCGGCAGCGGGAGCGTCCGCTACACCGACGTGCCCGTCCCGGACGAGCGCGTGCTGCCGTTCGCCACCCGGTACCCCTACCAGGAGCAGTACTACCAGACCTTCATGCACGCGATCCTCGTCGGGATCGGCCGCGCTGCCCTCCGCGACGGCGTCGACGCACTCCGTGCCCGCGCTCGTGGGCACCACAACGGCACCGAGGTCCGGCCGACCGACGACCCGGAGCTGCTCGCCGCGATCGGGACCGTCGCGGCGCGGGTGTACGCGGCGGACGCGGCCTTCGTCGCGAGCCTCGGTCCGATCGACGCGGTGGTGTCCCGGCACGCGGAGCTCCGCGCGGCCGGGGTCGACCCGACGTCGGACGAGCTCCTCCGCGCCGGGCTCGAGCGGAGCTGGATCACGGTCGCCCAGGCGCAGACCGTCGTCACGGACGCGGTGCTCGATGCGACGACGCTCGTCTTCGACGCGCTCGGCTCGTCGGGCACCTTCCGGTCGCTCGGGCTCGACCGGCACTGGCGGAACGCCAGGACCCTGTCCTCGCACAACCCGCGGGTGCACAAGCGGCGCATCGTGGGGGACCACCTGGTGAACGGCGCGAACCCCCTCGACCGCGCCGAGCCGACCCCGCGCACGGCGCCCCGGGAGACCGCCGAGCCGACCCCGCGCACGGCGCCCCGCGCGACCGCCGACCCCGTCACACCGGGCAGTGCTGCGACGACGTCGTCGTAACGTCCCGTCATCGCGGGCAACCCGGTGACACCTCGGCGCACCGGAGCGTGCCGCGCCCGTACGGTCGTCCGCATCGGCCCGTCACCGGACGCTGGGGAGGCGGAGGTGACGGGCCGTTCCACACCGGGAGGCCCACGTGCACGCACCCGCCGTCATCGACCGCCACGTCGGCGTGCCGGACGCCGACCTCACCGCCGCGGTCACCCGGCCGGGCGGGGTCGCGCTGCTCGCCGACCGGATCAGGGCGTCCGGCGCCGACACCGTCGTCATCGGCGCCGACCGCTTCGACCCGGAGCGCGGTCGTGCGTACCGACTCGACCCGACCTCGGCGGCGCTGGCGCTCGGCCGCGCGCTGCCGGAGCACCGCTTCCTGATCGCCGTGGCGCCCACGCGTGAGCACCCGTACAACGTCGCCCGCCGGCTGCTCTCCCTCGACCACGTGCTCGGTGGCCGGGTCGGGATCCTCGTCGGCGCCCGGGACCACGGCGTGCCGCCATCGGACGAGGAGCACGACCCCGCCGAGTTCGCCCGGGTGGTCTCCGGCCTCTGGACGACCTGGCCGCTCGAGAGCATCGTCGGGGACCGGGACACCGGGGTCTTCGCCGACACCGGGCTCGTCCGTCAGCTCGACCACGACGGCGGACCCGGCGGCTACCGCGTCCGCGGTCCCCTCACGACGCCGTCGAGCGTGCAGGGGACTCCGGTCCTCGCGGTGTGGTCGGACGTCGACCTGCCCGAGGCCGACCTGGTCCTGTCCGCGACGACCCTGGCCGACCTGCGTCCGGGGCCGGGGCCGGCATGAGCGGGCGGGACGCGGACGCGGGGCTCGACCTCGGCGTCAACCTGCAGGGGTTCGGGCAGCGGCCCGCGGCATGGCGGACGCAGGACGTCGCGGCCACCGACCTCATCGGCGCCGCGTTCTGGGAGCACCTCGGCCGCACCGCCGAACGCGGGCTGCTCGACATGGTCTTCCTCGCCGACCACCCGTCGTACAGCGACCCGAACGTCCGCGCCTACGGGCTCCTCGAACCGTTCGTGGCACTCGGGGTGATCGCCGGCGCCACGACGCACCTCGGCCTCGTCGGCACCGCGTCGACCACGTACAACGACCCCGTCGAGCTCGCCGAACGCACCCTCTCGCTGGACACGATCTCCGGGGGCCGGACCGCCTGGAACGCCGTCACGACCTACGACCGGTCCGTGTCGGCGAACTTCGGCGTCGACCGGAACCCCGACCGTCCCGAGCGCTACGCGCGAGCGGGGGAGTTCGTGGACCTGGTCCAGGCGCTCTGGCGCTCGGCCGCCACCGGCGAGGACGTGCGGTTCCGCGGCGAGTTCCTCGCCCACGAGGGCGGTCCGCTCCGGGTGCCACCATCGGCCCAGGGGCACCCGGTCGTGTTCCAGGCGGGTGGTTCGCCGCACGGCCGCGACCTCGCGGCCCGGGTCGCCGAGGCGGTCTTCGCGGTCGAGCTGACGCCGGAGCCGGCGCGCGAGCACCACCGCGAGGTCAAGCTCGCCGCCGAGACGTACGGGCGCCGGTCCTCGGACGTGGCGATCGTCCCCGGGCTCTCGCTCGTGCTCGGGAGCACCGAGGCGGAGGCCCGCGCCCGCTTCGACCACCTGGAGTCGCTCGCGCCCGACGGCTACGCGCTCCGCGCGCTCGGTACCCACCTCGACGCGGACCTCAGCGACCTGCCGCTGGACGCGCCGATCCCGGCGTGGATCCTCGACCGGCAGGTCGACCCGGTGACGTACGGGCCCTCGCTGGGCTACCACGAGACGGTCGTCCGCTGGGTCCGCGCGCACAACACCACGCTCCGGGACGTCCTGCGCGGCTTCGGCGGCTACGGGGCCCGGATCGTCGTCGGCACGCCGGAGCAGGCGGCCGACACGATCGAGGACTGGTACCGCAGCCGTGCGGCCGACGGCATCAACCTGATGATCGACGAGTTCCCACGGGGCCTGGAGACCGTCGTGGACGAGCTGGTCCCGATCCTGCAGGAGCGCGGCGTGTTCCACCGCGAGTACGAGCACACGACGCTGCGCGGCCGACTCGCGGCCCGAGCACGTGACGCTGCGCGGCCGACTCGCGGCCCGAGCACGTGACGCCGCGCGGCCGACTCGCGGCCCGAGCGCGTGACGCTGCGCGGCCGACGCGCAGCCCGAGTGCGTGACGCTGTGTGACGGTTTCCGGAGCGCCGCGAGTCACATGACGAAACCGCCGGTCACGGGCCGCAACACCTGTCGTGGAGGCGCCCTTCCGGCCGTACGGTCGGCGCATGACCGACTTCCTCGACCGCGAGCACGACAAGACCTTCACCGCCGTCTACAAGCGTGAGACGCCGGACATCCTCAGCGCCTTCGCCCGGTTCGACGACGCCGTCTTCCAGGCCGACGACCGGGCGATCCCCTTGAAGTACCGGGAGCTCATCGCGGTCGCGGTCGGCATCACGACCCAGTGCGTCTACTGCATCGACGCCCACTCGCAACGGGCGGTCACCGCCGGCGCGACCGAGGCCGAGCTCGCCGAGGCCGCCTGGGTCGCGACCGCGATCCGCGCCGGCGGCGGCTTCGCCCACGGCCGCCTCGGCTTCAAGTTCGGCGCCGACGCCGCACCGAGCGCCGAAGCCGCACCGAGCGCCGCCGCTGCGGCCCCAGCAGCAGCAGCGCACACCCACTGACACCGAGGACCGAGGACCCCATGCCCGATCGCATCACCCTGGTCACCGCGCTGCAGGGTGCCGGCTGGCACCCCGCCGCCTGGCGCGCTGCGGCCTCCGACGCCGAGCGGCTCACCGCGCTCCGGCACTGGCGCGACGTCATCGTCGAGCAGGACCGCCTCGGCGTCGACGCCGTCACCATCGAGGACTCCTTCACCGCCGGCCCGACCACCCGCGACGGCAGCGACCTGGACACGCGCACGGTCGTCGGCCGCCTCGACGCCCTCCTCGTCGCCGCGGCGGTGGCCCCCGCGACCCGCCAGATCGGCCTCGTCCCGACGGTCAGCGTCACCCACACCGAGCCGTTCCACGTCGCGACCGCCCTGCAGACCCTCGACCACGTGTCCCTCGGCCGCGCCGGCTGGCGACTGCAGGCGAGCCCGACCCAGCGCGAGGCCGACCTCTTCGGCCGCCGCACCCTGCCGTCGCCGTCCGGCGTCCCGGCACCGGAACAGATCGCCGACCTGTTCGCCGAGGCCCGCGAGGTCGCCGAGGTCGTCGACCGCCTCTGGGACAGCTGGGACGACGACGCGATCATCCGCGACGTCACGACCGGCCGCTTCATCGACCGGGACCGGATCCACAACGCCGAATTCACCGGCGAGCACGTCTCCGTGCACGGCGCGTCGATCGTCCCGCGGTCGCCGCAGGGCCGGCCGCCGGTGTTCTCGCTGGCGCACCGGGCGGACGCGGCCGCGCTGGCCGTGGACGTCGCGGACGTCGTGCTGGTCACGCCCGGCATCGACGGACGGGAGGCCGTGGACTGGGTCGACGAGATCCGTCGCCTCGAACAGGCGGCCGGGTCCACCACCCCGCGTCCGGTCCTCGCGGACCTCGCGGTGCTCATCGGGTCGTCCCCGGCCGAGGCCGCGGACGCCCTCGCCGCACTCGACGCCGCTGCGGGAACCCCGTACGCGGTCGGGTCCGGCTCGGACGCCGCGGTGCTCGCGACGACGGTCCCGGACCTGGTGGCGCGCATCGCGGACCTCCGTGGCGCCGGGTACGCCGGCGTCCGTCTCCGTCCGCTCCGCATCCCGCAGGACAGCACCGCCATCGCGCGCCGTCTCGTCCCCGCGCTCGTCACGGCCGGCCTCCGCGCCGACGTGGCCTCCCGACCCGCGCTCGACCTGCGCACCCGGCTCGGCATCGCGCCCGCCGTCAGCAGGTACGCGACCACCGCCACCGCCAGCACCGGAGGAGTCCCAGCATGAGCACCAAGCGCCAGGTCCACCTCGCCGCGCACTTCCCCGGCGTCAACAACACCACCGTGTGGAGCGACGACCGGGCCGAGAGCCAGATCGCGTTCTCGTCGTTCGAGCACTTCGCGCGGAACGCCGAGCGCGGCCTGTTCGACTACCTGTTCCTCGCCGAGGGCCTCCGGCTCCGCGAGCAGAAGGGCCGGGTGCACGACCTCGACGTCGTCGGGCGCCCGAACACGCTCGCGATCCTCGCCGCCCTGGCCGGCGTCACCGAGCACATCGGGCTCGTCGGCACCCTGCAGACCACGTTCAACGAACCGGTCGAACTCGCGAAGCAACTCGCCACGCTCGACCATCTGACCAACGGCCGTGCCGGCTGGAACGTCGTGACGAGCTCCGACGCGTTCCACGGTGCGAACTTCCGCCGTGGCGGCTTCCTCGACCCGTCCGAGCGGTACACCCGCGCCGCCGAGTTCATCGACGTCGCCCGGGAGCTCTGGGACTCGTGGCAGGCGGACGCGGTCGTCGCCGACCGTGCCACGGGCGTGTTCGCCGACCGCTCCCGCATCCGGGACGTCGACCACCACGGCCCGCAGTTCGACGTCTCCGGCACCTTCCCGGTGCCGCGGAGCCCGCAGGGGCACCCGGTGATCGTGCAGGCGGGCGACTCCGACGAGGGCCGCGACCTGGCGGCCAGCCGCGCCGAGGTGGTCTTCTCGCTGCACACCGAGTTCGCCGACGCCCAGCAGTTCTACGCCGACGTCACCGCCCGGCTCGAACGCGTCGGACGGTCGAAGGACGAGCTGCACATCCTGCCCGGCGCGACCTTCGTGATCGGGGACACCGCGGCCGACGCCGAGGAACGCGCCCGGTCGATCCGTCGCGCCCAGGTCAGCCCGGCGACCGCGATCGCGTTCCTCGAGCAGGTCTGGAACCGGGACCTGTCCGGGTACGACGTCGACGGTCCGCTGCCGGACGTCGAGCCCGACCTCGACGGCGCCGCGATCACCCGGGGCCGTGCGCGCCACGTCCGCGACGTCCCCGCGCTCGTGCAGGGCTGGCGCGACCGGGCCGCGGCCGAGCACCTCTCGATCCGGGACCTCGTCATCGAGGTCTCGACCCGCGGCGGCTTCGTCGGCACGGCGTCGCACATCGCCGCCGAGATCGACCGGTACGTGCAGGAGCGTGCGACGGACGGCTTCGTGGTCGTCCCGCACACGAACCCGTACGGCCTCGACGAGTTCGTCGACACCGTCGTGCCGATCCTCCAGGAGCGCGGCGTCTACCGGCGGTCGTACGACGAGGGCGCGACGCTCCGCCAGACGCTCGGGCTGCCCGGCGTCTCCACCGGCCAGCAGGTGTTCGCGTGAGCATCGGCAGCCTGGCCGTCCTGGTGCCGGGGAACTTCGCGGACGACGCCCCGGCGGCCGGTCTCGAGTCCACGCTCGACCTCTTCGCCACCGCGGAGCGCCTCGGCGTCGACGGCGCCTGGGTGCGCCACCGCCACCTCGAGCACGGCATCGGGTCCGCGGCGGTGTTCCTCGCCGCGGCGTCGCAGCGCACGACGAGCATCGAGCTCGGCGTCGCGGTGGTCCCGATCGGCTGGGAGAGCCCGTTCCGCCTCGCCGAGGACTTCTCGCTGGCCGACGTCCTGTCGCACGGTCGCCTCCAGGTCGGCCTGTCGACGGGGACCCCGCACGCCGACCTCCTCGGCGACCTGGTGTTCGACGGCGACTGGCGCTCCTTCGACCTCGGGTACGGCCGCGTCTCGCGCTTCGTGGCGAACCTGGGCGGTTCCTTCCTCGGCGAGCCGGACACGGTCATCGCCAGCCCCGGGAACACGCAGCGTCCGCGCCTGCAGCCGTACGCTCCCGGTCTCGTCGACCGGGTCTGGTACGGCGCCGGGTCCCTCCGCTCCGCCGCGTTCGCCGGCAGCGCCGGGCTGAACCTGCTCATCGGCAACCTGACCTCGGGCGAGGACACGGACGACTACGGCACGGCGCAACGGAACCAGCTCGCCGCGTACCGGGACGCCCACCGCGCCGCGTTCCCCGACGGCCGTCGTCCCCGCGTCGCCTGGGGCCGCTGCCTGGTGCCGACGGACTCCGCGGACCGGGCGTCCCGGCAGCGCTTCGCCGCCTGGCGGGACTCCCGGCTGGAGCGGCAGACGGCACCGCAGGGCCCGCGCCGGACCCTGTTCTCCGCGGACCTGGTCGGGACGAGCGAGCAGATCGTCGAGCAGCTCGTGCACGACGCCACGCTCGCCGAGGTCGACGAGTTCCGCGTCGAGCTGCCGTACGAGTTCGCCGCCGAGGAGTACGAGCAGATCGTCACCGACGTCGTGACGAAGGTCGCCCCCGAACTCGGCTGGACCCCGTCGACCCGGACGGCGGAGGCGGTGCCGGCATGACCCGCTACGTGCTCTCCCGGATCGGTCAGGCCGTCCTGGTGCTCTGGGCCGCGTGGACGATCTCGTTCTTCGTCCTCTACGTCCTGCCGAGCGACCCCGCCCGGATCCTCGTCGGGCCGGACGCGACCGACGTCACCGCTGCCCAGCTCGACGCCCTCCGGCACCAGTACGGCCTGGACCAGCCGGTCCTCGTGCAGTACGTCCAGCACCTCGGCGCGCTGCTCACGGGCGACCTGGGCCGCTCGATCGGCAGCGGTCGCCCGGTCGCCGACGTGATCGGCGAGGCCGTCCTGCCGACGGCGCAGATCGCGGTGACCGGGCTCGTCCTGGCGATCGTGGTCGGCGGCGGCCTCGCGGTCCTGGCGACCTGGACGCGGAACCGGGCGCTCGGGCAGTTCCTCCTGCAGCTGCCGCCGATCGGCGTGGCCGTGCCGGGCTTCTGGTTCGCGCTGCTCCTGGTGCAGTGGTTCTCGTTCGGCCTGCACCTGTTCCCGGCGTTCGGCGGCGAGGGGGCCGCGTCGATCGTGCTGCCCGCGATCACGCTCGCGTTGCCGACGGGCGCCACGATCGCCCAGCTGCTCTCGAAGTCGCTCGTCCAGACCCTCCGCGAGCCGTACGTCGACACCGCCTACGCCAAGGGCGCGGGCCGGTGGCGCGTGCAGCTCCGGCACGCGCTGAAGAACGCCGCCCTGCCGGCCCTCACCGTCACCGGGCTCATCGTCGGGCAGCTGTTCTCCGGCACGGTCGTCACCGAGACCGTGTTCTCCCGACCGGGCCTCGGCCGGGTGACCGCGACCGCCGTGCAACAGCAGGACGTCCCCGTCGTGCAGGGGATCGTGCTGCTGGCCGCGGCGGTCTTCGTCGTCGTGAACCTCGTCGTCGACCTGGTCTACCCGCTCCTCGACCCCCGCGTGGTCGTCGCCGGCAGCCGCCGTCGGCTCCGCGAACCGGACAGCGAGCCGACCGGCGGACCGACGCCCCAGGGGGTACCCGCGTGACCGAGACGACCGGACTCGCGCTCGGCACCGGGCTCAGCACGCGCCGGAGCGTCCGCAGCAGCTCCCTCGCCGCGGCCCTCGTCGCCCGCCCGACCCTGACGATCGCCGTCGTCTGGCTCCTCCTGGTGCTCGTCGCGGCCGTGCTCCCGGGGGTGCTGACCGTGCACGACCCGCTCGCGGCCGACCCCGCCGCGAAGCTCACCGCTCCCGACGCCGCGCACTGGTTCGGCACCGACCAGCTCGGCCGCGACCTCTACGCCCGCGTCGTCCACGGCACCGCGCTGACGCTGCAGGCCGCCGTCCTCGCGATCGTCATCGGCCTGGTCGGTGGATCGCTCGTCGGACTCGTCGCCGGGTTCGTCGGCGGGGTCGTCGACGCCGTGCTGATGCGCCTCGCCGACGTCCTGCTCGCCATCCCGAGCCTGCTGCTCAGCCTGACCATCGTCACGGTCCTGGGGTTCGGCACGGTCAACGTCGCGGTGGCGGTCGGTGTCGCGAGCATCGCCACGATCGCCAGGATCATGCGCTCCGAGGTCGTCCGCGTCCGCACCGCGCAGTACGTCGAGGCGGCGTCGGCGAACGGCAACCGCTGGTGGCGGGTGCTGCTCGTGCACGTGCTGCCGAACGCCGCCGGCCCGGTGCTCGTGCTCGCCGCGCTCGAGTTCGGCACCGCGATCCTCGCCGTCTCCAGCCTGAGCTTCCTCGGCTACGGCGCGCAGCCGCCCCAGCCGGAGTGGGGCTCCCTCGTCGCGACCGGCCGCGACTACATCGCCACCTCGTGGTGGCTCACCACGATCCCGGGTCTCGTCATCGCGGTGACGGTCCTCGCCGGCAACCGGCTCGCCCGGGCACTCGACACCGAACGGCGGGCGATCCGATGAGCCTCCTCACGATCCGCGACCTGACGGTCGACCACGGGCACGGCGCGTCCCGGCGCACCACCCTGCACGGCATCTCGTTCGACATGGGTCGCGGCGAGCGCGTCGCGATCGTCGGCGAGTCCGGTTCGGGCAAGTCGACGACGGCCCACGCCGTCCTCCGGCTCCTGCCGGCAGCGGCGACCCTGACAGGAGGCCGGGCGGACCTCGCCGGGGCGGGTGCCGGTACCGCGGACCTCGACCTGGTCACCGCCACGGACGCCGAGGTCCGCGCGGTCCGCGGCGTCCGGATCGGCTTCGTCCCGCAGGACCCCACCGTCTCGCTGAACCCGGTCACGAGGATCGGCACCCAGGTCGCGGAGGTCCTCCGGATCCACGGCATCGCCTCCGGTCCCGACGCCGCTGTGCGGGCCGTCGAGGAGCTCCGCCGCGCCGGCATCGACCGCCCGGAGCTCCGCGCCCGCCAGTACCCGCACGAACTCTCCGGCGGGATGCGGCAGCGCGTGCTCATCGCCATCGCGCTCATCGGCGACCCCGAGCTCCTCGTCGCCGACGAGCCCACGAGCGCCCTCGACGTCACCGTGCAGCGGACGATCCTGGACCACCTCGACCGGCTCGTCGCGGAGCGCGGCACGAGCGTGCTGTTCATCACGCACGACCTCGGCGTCGCCGCCGACCGAGCGGACCGGATCATCGTGCTCTCCGAGGGGCGGATCGTCGAACAGGGCACCCCGGACGAGGTGCTCGGGTCGCCGCGCGAGGCGTACACCCGTGCGCTCATCGCCGCCGCGCCCGGTCTCGACGACGTGACCGGCGTCGCCGGGGCCGACCCCGGCCTCCCGTCCGGTCCCGGTGACCCCCTGGTCGTCGCGACCGGACTGCGGAAGTCCTTCGGCCACGTCACCGCCGTCGACGGGGTGGACGTGACCGTCCCACGTGGCCGCACGCTGGCGCTGGTGGGGGAGTCGGGGTCGGGGAAGTCGACCACCGCGCGGCTCGTGCTCGGCCTGGAACGCGCCGACGCCGGCACCGTGCTGTTCGACGGCAGTCCCGTCGGGCACCGGGGTGCGGCGCTCCGGGCCTTCCGGCGGCGGGCGCAGATCGTGCAGCAGAACCCGTACGCGGCGCTGCACCCGAAGCTCGCGATCGAGTCCGTGATCGCGGACCCGCTCGCCGCGTTCGGCATCGGCTCCCGCCGGTCGCGGGCGGCCCGGGCGCGCGAGCTCGTCGACCTCGTCGCCCTGCCGGCGTCGGTGCTCCGGCGGCGCGCGGACGAGCTCTCCGGTGGTCAGCGGCAGCGTGTCGCGATCGCCAGGGCGCTCGCGCTCGACCCGTCGTTCGTCGTGCTCGACGAGCCCGTCTCCGCGCTCGACGTGTCGGTGCAGGCGCAGATCCTCGACCTGCTCGCCGAGCTGCAGGAGCGGCTCGGCGTGTCCTACCTCTTCATCTCGCACGACCTGGCCGTCGTCCGCCGCATCGCGCACGAGGTGTCCGTCCTCCGGGGCGGCCGCGTCGTCGAACACGGCGACGTCGCCCGGGTCCTGCACGACCCGCAGCACGAGTACACCCGCGCGCTGCTCGACGCGATCCCGGGACGATCCCGGCGCGTCGCACCCGATCTCGGCGTCGTCGACGTCGTCACCCCCGAAGGAGCACCATGACCACCGCACGAACCCCGTACCGACTGGTGGCCGCGATCGCGGCCGGCGCCGCGGCGGCCCTCGTCATGGCCGGCTGCTCCTCCGGCGGGACGGCGGCGTCCGGTTCCGGGTCGTCGAAGCCGGTCGACGGCGGCGACCTGACCTACGCGATCGCCAACGACCCGATCTCGCTCAACCCGTCCGGCACCGGAGCGGGCAACGACACGCTCGCCATCACCCGCCAGCTCGTCGACTCGCTGCTCTGGCAGGACCCGTCCGACGGGTCGCTGAAGCCCTGGCTCGCGACGAAGTACACCGCGAACAGCGACGCCACGGCGTTCACGTTCGACCTGCGGTCCGGCGTGACGTTCTCGGACGGCACCGCGTTCGACGCGACCGCGGTCAAGGACACCTTCGACGACATCGCGGCCGCCGGCGCCGCGAGCACCGCCGCCTCGTCCTTCTCCGGGTACAGCGGCACCAAGGTCGTCGACGACGACACCGTCGAGGTGGACTTCTCCACGCCGAACGCCGCGTTCCCGAACGCGGCGTCCTCGGTCGCACTCGGCATCGTCTCGCCCGGCACGACGAAGGTGCCGTTCGCCGACCGGGCCACCGGCGCCGACGTGGTCGGGACCGGACCGTTCACGCTGACCTCGTACACGAAGAACACCGCGACGGTGATCACGAAGCGGAAGGGGTACGACTGGGGTCCCGCCGCGCGGTCGAACCCCGGCGCAGCGCACCTGTCGAAGGTCACGTTCCAGGTCGTCCCGGAGGCGAGTGTCCGCTCCGGCAGCCTGCAGTCCGGGCAGCTCGACGCGATCAGCAGCGTGCAGCCGAGCGACACCGACTCGCTGAAGTCGCAGTTCGCCCTGGTCACCCGTGCGAACCCCGGCCAGGTGTTCGGACTGACCTTCAACCAGAAGCGGCCGCTCGTCGCCGACCTGACGGTCCGGAAGGCGATCGCACAGGCCGTCGACCCCGCCGCCGTGCGGGACACCTCGCTGAACTCGCTGTTCAAGGTCGGCAAGTCCGTCCTCGGGTCGACGACGCCGGGGTTCACGGACACGTCGTCCACGCTCGCGTACGACCCGTCCGCCGCGTCCGCCGCGCTGACGAAGGCCGGCTGGGTGAAGGGCGCCGACGGGATCCGGACCCGCGCGGGGGAGAAGCTGCAGCTCAAGCTCGTCTGGATCACGAACTTCGGTCCGAACCAGACCTCGCTCGAGCTCATCCAGCAGGAGCTGCAGAAGGTCGGCGTCGGCCTGACCCTGGAGAGCGGCACCGTGCCGCAGTACCTCGCGAACCTGGCCAGCGGCAGCTGGGACGTCGCGTGGGACAACAACTCCCGCGCCGACGGTGACGTGCTCCGCTCGAAGTTCTCCAGCACGGGCGCGCAGAGCATCGGCGCCGACGACACGACCCTCGACGCCCTGTTCACCAAGGAGCTGTCGCAGTCGTCCGTCACGGAGCGTCAGGCCACGTTCGCGCAGATCCAGGAGCGCATCGCGGCGCAGGCCGACTTCGTGCCGGTGCACGAGCTGACGAGCATCATCGCCACGGCGAAGGACGTGCACGGCATCGCGTACGGAGCCGACACGCGACTCGACCAGCTCACCGGCGCCTGGAAGGACGCCTCGTGACGACACCGCTCGCCGTCCTCGACCTGGTCCCCGTGAGTGCCGGGTCCACCGCCGCCGAGGCGCTGCGCAACGCGGTCGACCTGGCGCAGCACGCCGAGCGCGCCGGGTACGCCCGGTACTGGCTCGCCGAGCACCACCTCAACCCCGGGGTGGCCGGGAGTGCGCCGGACATCGTGATCGGGGCGATCGCGGCGGCCACCTCGTCGATCCGCGTCGGCAGCGCGGCGACGCTCGTCGGCAACCGGCGGGCGCTGCAGATCGCGGAGACCTTCGGGACGCTCACCGGGTTGTACGGTGCGCGGTTCGACCTCGGGCTGGGGCGTTCCGGCGCCCCGGCCCCGGGGGCGGCCCGGGCGCCGTCGCTCGCACGGCGTGCCGACGAGGTCGTCGACGGCCTGCTCGTGCCCGCCCCGTTCGACTTCACCATCGCGCCGAACAGCCGCTTCGCGCTGCAGGGCTCGCTGCTCGGGCGCGTCCCGGGGGACGTCGAGCGGTTCGCCGGGGAGGTCGACCTGCTCCGGGCGTTCTTCGCGGGCACCTTCACGCACGGGGACGAGGTCGTCGGGGCCACCCCGGCCGACGGTGCCGACGTCGCGCTCTGGATCCACGGTTCGACCGGCGGTGAGAGCGCCCGGATCGCCGGCGAGCTCGGGCTGCCGTACGGTGCGAACTACCACACGTCGCCCGGCACCGTGCTGGCCTCGGTCGCGGCGTACCGTGCGGCGTTCCGCCCCGGTGTCCTCGCGGCGCCGCACGTCATCGTGTCCGCGGACGTCGTCGTCGCCGACACCGCCGCGGAGGCCGCGCGGATCGGTGCCGGGTACGACGCCTGGGTGCACTCGATCCGGTCCGGAGTCGGTGCGATCCCGTACCCGTCGCCCGAGGACGCGGCAGCGCACCCGCTCGACGCGTCCGACGCGGCAGCGGTCGCCGATCGTGTCGCCACGCGGTTCGTGAGCGCGCCGGAGCAGGTCGTCGCGCAGCTCGAGACGCTCCGTCGGGCGACGGGCGCCGACGAGCTCCTGGTGACGACGATCACCCACGAGCACGATGCCCGCGTGCGCTCCTACGAGCTGCTCGCGGAGGCCTGGGCCGCGCACGCCTGACGCGCGCGCCCCCGCGGGCTCCGCGGCCCGCGCTCCGCGCTCCCGCGGGCTCCGCGGCCCGCGCTCCCGTGGGTTCCGCGGCCCCGAATCGACACCACGCCAGTCGATCGACCGGCGTGGTGTCGTCGCGTGCATACGCATCGGGTACATGCGCATGGTCCGACACGGCACGAGTCGATCGTCTCATGCGGTGTCGGACCATGCGGACGCCGACGCCGACGCGGACGCCGACGCCGACGCCGACGCCGACGCGGACGCCGGACGCCGGACGCCGGACGCCTAGCTGTTGTCGAGCGGCAGCCCCTCGGGGTTCAGCGTCGACTTCGGCACGGCCTCGTTCGACAGGTTGTACGCCTTGAGCCACTTCGCGTACGAGCCGTCGTCGATGAGCTCGTTGAGGGCGTCCTCGATCGGCTCGGCCAGGCCGTTGCCCTTCTTCGTGGTCGCGGCGATGAGCCCCTGCAGCGAGGACCCGGCACCCGAGTACGTTCCGGCGGTCTTCGTCGGGTCGGCGCTCTTCGCGTTCTGGGTGTTCTGGTACGCGATCGTCGGGTTCGGGCCGAGGTAGCCGTCGATCTTGCCGGACTTCAGCGCGAGCTGCTTCGCGTTCGCGTCGGGGTAGTACTTGACCGTGATGGTCTTCCCCTGCTTCGCGAGGTCGGTCTTCCACTCGAGCAGGATCTTCTCCTGGTTCGTCCCGGAGTCGGTGGCGATCGTCTTGCCGGCGAGGACCGAGGGGTCACCGTCGAACACGAGCGAGCTCGACTCCGGCACCTGCAGCGCGAGGTTGTCCTGGCGGTAGGACGCGAAGTCGTACTTCTCCTTGCGCTGCTCGGTCACGGTGATGTTGGACAGACCGACGTCGACCGAGCCGCCGTCGATCCCGACGAACAGGTTGTCCCACGTGGAGTTCTTCACGACGGGGTCGAGCCCGAGCTTGGCGGCGACGAGGCGTCCGATGTCGGGCTCCGAGCCGGTCAACGTCTTCTGGTCGTCGCCGGTGAACGCCAGCGGCGGGAAGCCGGACGGCAGCGCACCGACGCCGATGACGAGCTTGCCGGACTGCTTCACCGCGGCGGGGAGCTCGTCGTGGAGCTTCGTGTCCTCGGTGACGGCGATCGTCGTCTCGGTCGCGGCGCCGTTCGCGTGCGCGCCGACCGTGACGGTGCCGTCGGCGTCCGAGCCGGAACCGCTGCCGGTGCCGGCGTTCGCGGTGGCGCAGCCGGCCAGGGCGATGACGACGCCGGAGGCCAGGACGAGAGCTCCGGCGCGGGTGCGCCAGCGGGCTGGGGTGGTGGTGGGCATGGTGCTCCTGGGTGCGATGGTGTGCGGGAGTGGGGGTCGAGCAGGGGAGGCGGTGTCGGTGGTCAGCGCAGGCGGCTGAGGAACGCGCGGGTGCGCGGGTGCTGCGGGTCGTCGACGACCGCGGCCGGCGGTCCCTGCTCGACGATCCGGCCGTGGTCGAGGAACACGACGTGGTCGGCGACCTCGCGGGCGAAGGCGACCTCGTGCGTGACGATCACGAGCGTCGTCCCGGACTCGGCGAGGGACCGGATCACGCCGAGCACCTCGCCGACGAGCTCCGGGTCGAGCGCCGAGGTCGGCTCGTCGAGCAGCAGGACCTCGGGTGAGGCGGCGAGCGCACGGGCGATCGCGACGCGCTGCTGCTGGCCGCCGGAGAGCTGGCGCGGCCGGTCCTCGGCGCGGTCTCCGAGTCCGACGCGCTCGAGCAGGGTCCGTCCGCGGGCACGGGCGGCCGCTGCGGGCTCGCCGTGGGCGACCGGCCCCTCGATGACGTTCTCCAGCGCGGTGAGGTGCGGGAACAGGTTGAAGTGCTGGAAGACGAACCCGATGCGGGAGCGCTGCCGCAGGATCTGCCGCGCCGGCAGCTCCTTGAACCGCGGAACAGCGCCGACCGCCCCGACCGCCCCGACAGCGCCGACCGTGCCGTCCGGGCCGCCCTTGCCTGCTCGTCCGCGCGTGCGGGTCCGGCCCGGCCGCAACCGCACCCCGATGGGCTCGCCGCCGATCGTGACGACGCCCCGGTCGAGCGGCTCCAGGTGGTTGATCGCCCGGAGCAGCGTGGACTTCCCGGACCCGGACGGCCCCAGGATCGCGGTCACGCTGCCCGCCGGCAGGTCGAGGTCGACGCCGTCGATGACCCGGTTGTCGCCGAATGCCTTGACGGCCCCGCGGATGCTGATGGCGGCGCTCACGAGACGACCCCTCCGGAGGAACCGGCCACGCTGCCGGCGTCGGCCGACGACGCGGGGCGGGGCGGGCCTCCCGTCCGGTCGTGACGCAGGACGGCGCGCAGTCGCTGGAACGGGGTCGGGGGCAGCGTGCGGACCGACCCGCGCGCCGTCCACCGCTCCACGTAGTACTGCACGACCGACACCGCGCTGGTGAGCACGAGGTACCAGATCGTGGCCACGACGAGCAGCGGGATGATGTCGGTCGGGTAGGTGCTGCTGAGGTTCTGGACGACCCCGAACAGGTCGAGCAGCGAGACGTAGAACAGCAGCGAACTGGCCTTGAGCAGCCCGACGACCTGGTTCACGAACGCCGGGACGATCGACCGCATCGCCTGGGGGAGCACGATCCGCAGGAACTGGCGGTGCCGGGGGAGCCCGAGCGCCTGGGCCGCCTCGAGCTGCCCGTGGTCGACCGCGAGGACGCCGGCGCGGACGATCTCCGACGCGTACGCGATCTCACTGAGGCTCAGGCCGATCACCCCGATCGCCAGGTCGCTCAGCACGTTCGTCGTCGGTACCGCCACCTGCGGTCCGAACGGCACCCCGATCCCGATGGTCGGGTACAGGCTGCCGAGGTTGTAGAGGAAGACCAGCACCAGGATCAGCGGCACCGAGCGGAACAGCCAGACGTACCCCCAGGCCAGCCCGGACAGCACCGGATTGCGGGAGAGCCGGGCGATCGCGACGACGATGCCGCCGGCGAAGCTGATCACCGCGCTCAGGCCCGTCGCCACGAGCGTCAACTGCAGCCCGGTCAGGATCGCCGGGCTGAACAGCCACTTCGCGACGCCGGGCCACTCCCACGACGGGTTCGTGAACAGCGTCTGCACCACGTTGAGCAGCAGCACCAGGACGACGACCGCTGCGATCCACCGCAGCGGGTGGCGCAACGGGACGACGGGGCGGTCGAGCGCGGCGCGTCCGGCCGCGTCGATGGCCGGGACGGCCGGACGGGAGGCCGGGCTCGCCTCCGCCACGTCCGTCCCGATGGTCTTCTCGAACGGGTGGATGCCGACCTCCTCCGCCGGCTTCGTCACGTCGTACAGCGGGGTGTACCCGAGGCGCGTGTAGACCCGGACCGCCTCGGGCTGGCGTGGCCCGGTGGTCAGGTACACGCGGCGGAAGCCGCGGCGGGCGGCCTCGGCCTCGAGCTCCTCGACCACGCGGCCGGCGAGGCCCCGACCACGTGCCTCCACGGCGGTCCAGATGCGCTTCAGCTCGACGGTGTCGTCGTCGTGGGGCATGAACGCGCCGCCGGCGACCAGGCGCTCGTCCTCGTACAGCAGCACGAAGGTGCCGAGCGGGGCGACGAAGTGCTCGACCGGGTACCGGTTGATCTCCGTCGACGCGGGCTCGCCGAAGTGGTCGCCGTAGCGCGCGTCGTACTCGCGCTCGAGGTCGGCGAGCATCGGCGCCGCGGCCGGGTCGTCCGGACGGACGGTGCGGAACACGAGGGTGCCGCGTGCGGTGGCGTCTGCCGTGGTCATGGCGTGACGGTACGAGGGGGTGCCGCGCACGGACAACGGGCACCGCAACACGGCGGCACGGAAGGGAACCCAGCGTCACACGGGTCGCGTGCGTGACGTCCCGTGACGCACGCCCGCGGCTATCGTGACCCCATGACAGCGCACCGTGTGACCGCTCCCGAGCCCCCGGCGGACGGGTCGAAGTCGAAGGGCCCGGCGTCGTACTTCCCGAGCATCGAGAAGACCTACGGCCGTCCCGTGCAGGAGTGGCTCGACCTCGTCGCGGACCGGCTCGACACCGAGCGGCACATGGAGGTCGTCACCTGGTTGAAGACCGAGCACGGCATGGGCCACGGCCACGCGAACGCCGTCGTCGGGTACGTCAAGAACGCCCTCGCGGCGCGCGACCAGGAGCGGGACGCCCGCTGCTAGGAGCGGACGAGGCGTGCGATCGCCTCGGATGCTTCCTTGACCTTCGCCGAGGGGTCCCCGCCGTCGGCGACCGCGTCCGCGACGCAATGAGTGAGGTGGTCCTCGACGAGCCCGAGCGCGACGGACTGCAGCGCCTTCGTCATCGCGGACACCTGGGTGAGGATGTCGATGCAGTACTGCTCGTCCTCGACCATGCGCTGGAGTCCGCGCGCCTGGCCCTCGATGCGCTTGAGCCGCTTGAGGTAGGCGTCCTTCGACGAGATGTAGCCGTGCTCGTGCTGCTGCTCGATGTCGCTCATCGGGACCTCCCTGGACCGGGACCTCGCCCGGTACCCCACCAGGGTATGTCATCTGCGCAGGGTGGTTGACGCGGTTGACGCCCTCGCCGTAGTGTTGGTTGACACGGTTGCAGGAAGGTGCGTGCGATGGCAGCGACGGGTCGAGCAGCGGCAGGCAGGGCGGACACCGCGGAGACCGCACTGCTCTCCGCCATCCGGGACCGCCTGCGTGCCGGGCGCTACGACGACGCCATCGCCGCGACCGCCGACGTCGGGGCGCTGGCCGACCGCATGGTCGCAGCGCTGCCGTCGGTCAAGCACGAGGCAGACGAGCTGATCGGCCCCTTCTACGACTCGTCCTCGCTCGCCGCCTGGCGCGGGGTCTCGCGACAGGCCATCAGCAAGGCGAGCGCGAAGGGCGACCTGCTGGGGTTGAAGATCGGCGACGGCACGCGGATCTTCCCGTCGTTCCAGTTCGGGCCCGCCGGCGCACCGCTGCCCCGGCTGCGCGAAGTCCTCGCGCTGCTCGACCCCGACCGGATCGACCCGTGGGGCAGTGCACTGTGGCTGAACACCCCGGCCGACGCGTTCGGTGGCACGACCGCGGCCCAGGCCCTCCGAGACGGCCGACACGACGCCGTGCTGGCAGCCGCCCGGCGTGCCGCGACCGCGTGGCTGGCGGACGCGTGACGGAACGCCGCACCGAGGTCGCCCAGCGCGCCCCGGAACCCGGCGCCGACCTGACCGGGTTCCCGGCGGCCGAGTCGCGCGGCACGACCTTCTACCGCGCGAAGCGGCACGACCGCGGCGCCTGGTGGTTCGCCAGCACGCCGGCGGACGCGGACGGGGTGGACGGCGGGCGGTTCGACCTCGCCGATCCCCGGGGCACCTGCTACTGGGCCGACTCGGTCGAGGTCGCGGTGCGCGAACGCCTGGCGCACCACACGCTGCACACGAACACCGTGTTCGTCGGGCGGGCGCGGGAGATCGTCGTCGTCGCGGCCCGGGCATCACGGGGCCGCCGGTTCGCTGACGTCACCGCGCCGGACGCCGTGCGGCACGGGGTCGGCGCCGAGCTCCAGACGATGGTCGACTACCGCGTGCCGCAGGCGTGGGCGCGGGGCTTCGACGCCGCCGGGTTCGCCGGCGTCCGCTACAGCACGCGCTTCACGAGCGACGCCGCGGCGAACGCGTGGGCGGTGTTCGGCGATGCGGGGGTGCCGCGGCGGCCGCGGCCCGAGCGGGTGCACCGCGACGGGGTCACCGCGTGTCGCGAGTCCGGCATCCGCGTGCTCGAGGACGGCTCCGCCGCCGGCCCCGAGCGCTTCACGATCGTCCAGCCGCCGCGCGCCTGACCGGCGCCGCCGGCCTGCCGGGCGGCCGGTGGTGGCTGCTGCGGCCTGGCTGCTGCCGGCCGGGGTCCGAGACGGGGGCGTCTTCGTGCGGCGCCGCACAGTTCCCGAGACGCCCCCGATTCCCGCGGCGTCTCGGGCAGTCGGGGGCGCACTGGGGCCGGAGGGGCGCCACGGGGAACGCCGCGGTCGGGCAGTCGGGGGCGCCGTGGGGCCGGCGGGGCGCCACGGGGGCGATGTCGGCGGCCCGTCGTACGGTCGTGGCGTGGTGGAACCCGTCGACGCGTGGTGGCGCCGCCGGCAGTGGTCGCGCGGTGTGCCGATGCCGTACGCCGTGGGGCAGTTCCGCGACGCCTGGCAGTCCTACCCGGTGCTCATCCGCCAGTACCACCCGGAGTGGAACGCCGGCATCGTCCTCACCCAGATCCCGCCGGCAGCCGATGTGCTGCTCACGTGGGAGTGCGACGTCGGCCACGTGTTCGTCGCCACGCCCGCCGAACAGCGCGGTCGCCCGGGCCGTGAGCGCCGCCGCTCGGTGTGGTGCCCGGAGTGCCAGGTGATGGCGAAGCCGCAGCGCTGGCCCGTCCTGCCGGCGGACTGGCCGGCCGAGGTCCCCACGCCGCAGCGTGCCGTCCGTTCCGCGGGTCGGCAGACCCTCCCGGCAGCCCCGGGGCGCGGCGCTGCCGGTCCGGTGCCGACGGGCGCTGTCGCGTCCGCCCGGGCACGACCAGCGGGGTGGCGTCCATCGGGGCAACGTCCTCCGCGGGCACCGCGGACGATCTGCCCGAAGACGCCGCGGCTGCCCTCGGGTGAGGCCTTCGTCAGCGTGTGCGCTCCGGCGACGGCATCCGCGGTCGAGGCCGAGCTCCGGGCAGCGCTCTCCGACCGGTTCGACTTCACGTTCGACCGCACCGCGATCCGCCTCGACCGGCCCTTCCACGACCACGTCGAGGCATGGCCGGACATCATCCTGCCGGAGCTCCGCGTCGCGATCGAGTACGACTCCACCGGGCGGCACGGCCTCGAGCACGTCGGCCCGCGCGAGGACTCCGACCGCCGGAAGGACCGAGCACTCCGCGGCGTCGGGTGGGAAGTGGTGCGCATCCGGACCGGCCGGCTGCCGGCGCTCGGGCCGTACGACCTGCAGGTGTCCGGCATCTCCGGCCGGACGATCGAGCGCCTGGTCGACACCCTGCGCGAGGTCCGCGGCGCCCTCTTCGTCGACGCCTACGCCCGCTGAGCGAGCGCCCGGCGGCGCCGAGCCCCGGCAGTGTGCGTCGTCACGGACAGCGTGCGAGCCTGCGCGCGTCGCACCATGTACGGAACCTCGCACGGTGCGGGACTGCCTCGCACGGTGCGGGGCTGCCTCGCACCGTGCGGGACTGCCTCGCACGGTGCGGGACTGCCTCGCACGGTGCGGGACTGCCTCGCACGGTGCGGGACTGCCCCGCACGGTGCGAGGGCTCCGCGTCAGCCGCGCAGCGCCAGCGCCTCGCTGAGCCAGCGCGCGTGCACCGCCCACGGGTCCGGCGCGCCGGCACCGACCACCGCGACGTGCTCGAGCAGCGCCGGCGTGACCCGGAACCACTCGGTCCCCGGGTACCGCGACGCGGCGAACTGCGCGTGCCGCCGCCGCTCGAGCACCCGGTCGCCGCGCTCGAACGCCAGCAGGTCCTGGTGCGCGATCCGGGCCAGCCGCTGCCGCGGGTTCGCCGTCGTACCGATCTTGATCCGGTCCCCGACGTCGTCGCGCTGCCGGAGGTAGTACACGACGTCGACGCGCGGGGGAGCGAGGTCCTCGTCGGGGACGTCCCCGTACGGCCACTCGCAGACCGCGCAGAGCATCCCCGAGGGGAAGCTCACGCCCACACGGGACCCGCAGACCAGGCACGGGCCGGGCAGCACGTCCTCGGTGCCGTGGTGCGCCGCGCCGAAGTCGCTCACGACCAGCACGTGCGACGCGCACAGCGGGACCGGAGCGCCGGACGCACTCGCGTCGCCGCAGCCCGGGACGCAGCAGGACTCCATGCGCCGAACGCTACCGGCGACCCCCGACCCTCACGCGTCGAAGATGACGCCGATCGGCTCACGCTTCTCCTCCTGGAATCGGTCCTCGGCACGGCCGAGCGCCCAGTACGCGGAGAGCGACATGTCCGACTTCTCGAGTTCCCATTCGTCCTGCAGCAGACGACGGATCGCCTTGATCGCGGTCCGCTCACCATGGGCGAACACCTGGACCGGCCTGGAGGCCCTGGGCAGTTCCCGGGTCTCCGCCAGCAGGAGCGTGCCCGGCTGGGCGCCGGCGGCGTCGCGGTGCAGCCACCGCAGCGCGATGCCGGCCGGGTGCGGGATGTCCTGTTCGTCGTCGGGGCCGGCCACCTCGACCAGGGCGACGCCCGTGGCGGAGTCGTGCATGGCCTCCAGGGCGGATGCGATCGCCGGGAGCGCGCTGTCGTCGCCGAGGAGGACGTGGACGACCGCCGGGTCGGTGCTCGGCGCGTAGCCGCCGCCCGGGCCGGACAGGGCGAGCCGGTCGCCGGGCTTCGCCGCCGCGGCCCACGGGCCGGCGAGTCCCTCTGCGCCGTGCACGACGAAGTCGATCGCGATCGTGCGGGCCTGGTGGTCGATCGCACGGACCGTGTACGTGCGGCGGGCCGGGCGGTCCTGCTTCGGGTGGGTCTCGCGGAGGGCCTCGAGGTCGTACGGCGGCTCGAGCCCGAGCTCCGGCTTCGTCACCAGGAGCTTCACGTACTTGTCGGTGCTGCCGAGGCGGTCCGGGTCGGCGGCCGCGATGAAATCGTCGAACGCCGGGCCTCCGAGGTGGACGCGGACCATGTGCGGGGACAGCTGTTCCGTGTGGTCGACGACGAACACGTGCTGGGTGCGGTTCTTCGAGCTCATCTGGGGAGCTTCCTCTCAGTGGTTCTGCGTCGCCTGAGTTCGTGGAGATCGTGCTTGACGTGCGCCTCAGTAAGGTTAGCCTTACCTCATGGACACGACCGTCATCCCGTTCTCCGAGCTGCTGCGCAAGCGCACGCGACGCTCGCACGGTTCCTCGGCCGGGAACGACTTCATGCACGACCTGCTCCAGGGCAGGTGCGATGTCGCCGACTACGCCGCACTGCTCGGACAGTACTCGTTCGTGTACGACGCCCTCGAGCGCGCCGCCGACCGGATGGCGGACCACCCCGTCGCCGCGCCGTTCGTGACCTCGCAGCTCACCCGGATGCCGGCGATCCGTGCCGACCTCGAGTACCTGATCGGTCCGGACTGGTCCGAGCTGGTGTGCCCCTCGCCCGCGACCACCGCTTACGTGCGGCGGCTCAACGAGGTCGCGGCCGAGTGGCCAGGCGGCTTCGTCGCGCACCACTACACGCGGTACCTCGGCGACCTGTCCGGCGGTCAGGTGATCGGCCGGATGCTCGCGGACCAGTTCGGGTTCGACACGAACGGCGTCCTCTTCTACATCTTCGACCAGGTCGCCGACCCGACCGCGTTCAAGGACACCTACCGTGCGCAGCTCGACGCCGCGCCGTGGGACGACGAGGAGCGCGAACGTGTCATCGCCGAGGTGGAGCTCGCGTACGCGCTCAACAACGGGCTGCTCGCCGAACTCGACGCGGCTCGACGGCCGGTCGGCGGGGCCGACGCCGTCGGTGCCGTCGGTACTGGCGGCCCTGGCGGGTCCGTCGGCTCCGGTTCCGTCGGTTCCGTGGCCGACGGTGACGTGGCGGTGATCGCGTGACCGGGGAACAGCCGCCGTTCGACGCCGAGGCCCGGCGCGCCATCCTCCGGCACATGAACACCGACCACGCGCTCGACAACCTGGTCATCGCGCGGGCGAACGGCGCGGCGACCGCGGTGGCCGCCACCATGACCGAGATCGACGCCATCGCCGGGGTGTGGCTCGCACAGCTCGACGACGGGGACGTGGAGCACGTCATCGTGCCGTGGACGACTCCGCTGACCGATCGGCGGTCGGCCCGCGTGCAGATCGTCGAGGTGCACTCCGCCGCGCAGGCCCAGCTCGCGGAGCCGAGCTAGCCGGCGCTCCCAGACCCGCCGGGAACGCGGGCGCTCCGCCACAGCAGGGGTGCTTCCGCTGGCCGCCCGTGTTCTCGGCGACACATCCGCGGCGCACCTGTGTCCTGGTGGCGCCCCTGTGCGCGCGAGGCGCCGCCGAGGTCCTGAGGCGTCGCCGAGGTCTTGAGGCGCCGCCGAGGTCTCGAGACGCCGCCTTCGTCTCGAGACGCCGCCACATCCGGCGGTGTCTCGGCGACCCGACGGCGTCTCGTCGACCCGGGGCACCGCTCGAGCCCGTGTCCGGTACCCGGCCGTCCGGACGGTCGTCGTCACGGACACCCGCCTGCCGATACGCTGCTGGGGTCCCGGGGGCGGTGTCCCGGGCGACCCGAGAGGACGAGATGACGGCGATCGACGGATCGACGCGCTTCGGCAGCGCACGAGACGATGTCAGCGGAGCGGTCGACAGCGACCTGCGAGCGGACGTCCGGTACCTCGGGAGCCTGCTCGGGCGGGTCCTGCGTGAGAGCGGTGGCGACGACCTCCTGCGCGACGTCGAGGCACTGCGCGCCGCAGTGATCGAGGCGTACGAGGGCTCGGACACCGACGGTGCTGCACGGGCCGAGTCGGTCGTGGCCGAGCTGTCCGCCGAGCGCGCCGAAGAGGTCGCTCGCGCCTTCACCACCTACTTCCACCTGACGAACCTCGCCGAGGAGCACCACCGGGTCCGCGTGCTCCGGCTCCGGGGCGACGACGGCGGCGTCGGGGGAGACTCCTTCCCGGCCACGTACGCCGAGCTCGTGGGTGAGGTCGGCGCGGACGAAGCCGCCGCCCGCCTCGCGGCCCTCCGCTTCCACCCGGTGCTCACCGCCCACCCGACCGAGGCCCGCCGCCGCGCGGTGACCACGGCCGTCCGGCGCATCACCGACCTCATCGACGAACGCGACCGCGCCAAGAACGCGACGGCGCGCGCCGAGAACGAACGCCGCCTGCTCGAGGAGATCACGAACCTCCTCCGCACCTCGCCGCTGCGCACCACCCGACCGACCCCGCTCGACGAGGTCCGCACCGCGATGAGCGTGTTCGACCAGACGCTGTTCGAGATCGTCCCGCAGGTGTACCGCCTCCTGGACGACCGGCTCCTCGGCGACGACGCCGGAAGCGTGCCCGTGCAGGCGCCCGCGTTCGTGCGCTTCGGCACGTGGATCGGTGGCGACCGCGACGGCAACCCGTTCGTGACGTCGGACATCACCCGACAGGCCGCGGAGATCGCGGCCGAGCACATCCTGCTCGGCCTGGGTCGCGCGGCCACCCGCATCGGCAGCACCCTGACCCTCGACCACAGCGAGACACCGGCCGACGCCGGACTCACCGCGCTCGTGGCGTCGCAGGAGTCCCTCGACCCGGACATCGCCGAGCGCATCGGCATCCGTGCGCCGAACGAGACGCACCGCCGTGCGCTCCTCTTCACGGCCGCGCGCATCGACGCCACCCGCCGCGGCGACGCCCCGCTCGCCTACGACGGCCCCGAGGTGCTGCTCTCCGACCTCCGCACGATCCAGGCCTCGCTCGTCGCAGCGGGTGCGGCACGCCCGGCGCACGGCGAGCTGCAGAACCTGATCTGGCAGGTCGAGACCTTCGGGTTCCACCTCGCCGAGCTCGAGATCCGCCAGCACTCCCAGGTGCACCGCACGGCCCTC
This sequence comes from Curtobacterium sp. NPDC090223, assembly GCF_044746585.1. Taxonomy (NCBI): domain Bacteria; kingdom Bacillati; phylum Actinomycetota; class Actinomycetes; order Micrococcales; family Microbacteriaceae; genus Curtobacterium; species Curtobacterium sp. NPDC090223. The sequence continues at coordinate 339,465 of NZ_JBIVCN010000001.1, forward strand.
GCGGAGATCCGCGCCGGCGGTGCGCTGAGCGAGACCACGGAAGAGGTCCTCGCCGTCTTCCGGACGATCGCGGACCTCCAGCGTCGGTACGGGGTCCGCGCCTCGAACCGCTACATCGTCTCGTTCACCCAGTCCGCGGCGGACCTGGCGAACGTGCACGAACTCGCGGTCGCCGCGCTCGGTTCCGCCGAGGCCGCACCGGTGCTCGACGTCATCCCGCTCTTCGAGACCTTCGCCGACCTGCACGCCAGCGTGGATATCCTCGACGAGGCCGTGCGCACCGAGGCCTTCCAGCGTCGACTCGCCGCGACCGGCCGCAAGCTCGAGGTGATGCTCGGGTACTCCGACTCCTCGAAGGACGTCGGCCCGGTGTCGGCGAACCTGGCGCTGTACGACGCGCAGGCGAAGATCGCTCAGTGGGCCAGGGACAACGACATCGAGCTCACGCTCTTCCACGGCCGCGGCGGTTCCCTCGGCCGCGGTGGCGGTCCCGCCAACGAGGCCGTGCTGGCACAGCCGCCGGGATCGATCGACGGCCGGCTCAAGCTCACCGAGCAGGGCGAGGTCATCTTCGCCCAGTACGGCGACCAGGACATCGCGGCCCGGCACCTCGAGCAGATGGCCTCCGCGACGCTGTTCGCGTCCTCGCCGTCGAACGAGGCCCGCATCGAAGCAGCCGCCACCCGGTTCGCCGATCTCGCACAGCAGCTCGACGACGTCTCCCGCGACGCCTTCTACGGCCTCGTGAAGGCGGACGGCTTCGCGCCGTGGTTCGCCCGGGTGACCCCGATGGAGGAGATCGGGCTGCTGCCGCTCGGCTCCCGTCCGGCGCGCCGCGGGCTCTCCGTCGAGTCCCTCGAGGACCTCCGCGCGATCCCGTGGGTGTTCTCCTGGACGCAGGCCCGCATCAACCTGGCGGGCTGGTACGGCCTCGGATCCGCACTCGAGGCGGTCGGTGACGTCGAACTCCTCCGCACCGCGTACGCCGAGTGGCCGCTGTTCGGCGCGATGATCAAGAACGTGGAGATGTCGCTCGCGAAGACCGACGAGCACATCGCCCGCCGGTACCTCGAGCTCGCGGACCGCGACGACCTCGCCGCGCGTGTGCTCGACGAGATGATCCGCACCCGCGACTGGGTCCTCCGGGTCTCCGGCGGGGCGGACGTCCTCGAGGACCGGCCGGTCCTGGCCCGTGCCGTCCGACTCCGGAGCCCGTACGTCGACGCCCTGTCGCACCTGCAGCTCCGAGCCCTGCGCGCCATCCGCACCAGCGGCAGCACCGATCCGACGGACACCGACCACCGCCTGCTGCTGCTGACGGTGAACGGCATCGCCGCCGGCCTGCAGAACACGGGCTGACACACCGCTCGAGGCTCGAGACGCCGCCATGCGGCCGAGACACCCCGGTTTCCGGAGGCGTCTGGGCCGGTTGGCGGCGTCTCGCCGTTTGCGGGGCGCGCCGTCCGGCGTCCGAGGTCGGGCCGGCGCCGCGCCGCGCCACGCTGCGCACACGGTGGCGCCCGGCCAGCACCGGAGGCGCCGCGCCTCTGCCGAGACACCGCCGTCCTGCCGAGACACCGCCGGAATCGGCGGCGTCTCGGCGCGCACGCGGTGTCTCGCGGGTATTGGGGCGCCACAGTGCAGCCGGGAAGCCGGAGGCGCCGCACCTCTGCCGAGACGCCGCCGTCCTGCCGAGACACCCCCGGAATCGGCGGCGTCTCGGCGCGACCGCGGTGTCTCGCGGGTGATGGGGCGCCACAGCCACAGCCACAGCCACAGCCACAGCCACAGCCACAGCCACAGCCCAGCCGCACCGCCCCAACCCTGTCGAATCGATTCGGGGCGGCGTAGCGTTGCCCGGGTGACGACGGAGCGCACCCGGACCCAGGCCACCCTCCCGCCGATCGTGCCCCTGGCGCTCATCGTCGGGGTGTCGCCGTTCGCGACGGACATGTACATCCCGGCACTCCCCGCGATCGCCCGCGACCTCGGCACCACACCCAGCGCCGTGCAGCTCTCGCTCACCGCCTTCCTCGTCGCGTTCGCGGTCGGGCAGCTCCTCGCCGGCCCGGTCAGCGACGGCATCGGCCGCCGACCGATGATGCTCGGCGGGACGGCCCTGTTCGCGCTCGCGTCCCTCGGCTGCGCGCTCGCGCCGGACGTCGGCACGCTGATCGTGGCGCGAGTGGTCGAGGGACTGGCAGGAGCCGCGGCCGCGGTGGCCGGACGAGCGATGGTCTCGGACGTGATGTCGGGGCCGCCGATGGCCAAGGTGTTCGGCACCCTCGCTGCGATCAACGCGATCGGCCCGGTCGTCGCGCCGCTGGCCGGGGGAGCGGTGCTGTCGTTCGCGACGTGGCGCGTGATGTTCGTCGTGCTCGCCGTGCTCGGCGCGGTGTTCTTCGCGATGGTCGTGCCGTTCTTCCACGAGACCCTGTCGACCCGCGGCAGCGTCGGACTCGGCGCGAACTGGCTCCGCATCCGCCGGCTCGTCGCGATCCCGCGGTTCCGGGCGTACCTGCTGAGCGGGGTGCTCTCGACGATCGGGTTCTTCGCCTACATCGCGACGAGCTCGTTCGTGTTCCAGACCGAGTTCGGGTTCTCGGAGGGGCTCTACACCCTCGTCTTCGCCACGAACGCGACGATGATGATCATCACGACGCTCGTGTTCCGCCGGGTCGTCGGCCGCTTCTCCGAGGACGGCCTGCTCACCTTCGGCCTCGTCGTCGGCACGGTCGGCGGTGCCGGGGTGCTCGCGGCAGCCCTGCTCGGCCTTGGCCCCGTGCCGGTCTGGTGTTCGCTCGCGGTCGTCACCGGGGCCTGGGGCTTCGTGCTGCCGGCGGCGATGACCCGGACCCAGCACGTCGGCGCCGCACACCCGGGCACCGCGGCGGCGCTGCAGGGCGGCCTGTCGTTCGGGCTCGGCGGACTCGGGACGCCGCTCGCGGGACTCCTCGGCGGCACCGCGGTCGCGATGGGCTCGGTGATGGTGGTGCTGATGGCCGCCGCGGTCGTGGTCCAGGCGTCCGCAACTCGTCGGCGCCGCTGACGCCGCGCACCGTGCGAGCTTCCGGACAACGTGCGAGCCGCGGAGCCGCGCACCGTGTCCGGAACCTCGCACACTGCGAAACGAAGCACCGAACGAAGCACCGAACGAAGCCGCAGCCCGAACCGATAGGGTCCCTTGAGCAAGGGGCACCGACCAGAGAGGCATCCCGTATGGACATCGTCGTACACGAGGCGCAGACGGACGCCGCGGTCCTGGAGTGCAAGGGGCGACTGAACATGGTGTCGGCCCCGGCATTCCGGGAGACCGTCGCCAAGGTCGTCGGTGACGGCCGGAACCGCGTCGTCGTCGAGCTCTCCGGGGTCGAGTTCATGGACTCCTCCGGACTGGGCGCGCTCGTCGGCTGCCTCAAGACGGCTCGGCAGGCCGGCGGTGACCTGCGCATCGCGGCCCCGTCCGACCAGGTCTCGATGGTCCTGAAGCTCTCCAACATCGACAAGATCCTGCGCACGTACCCCGACGGGGACGCCGCGGTGACCAACTGGGGATGAGCACCGCCGTGGGCGAGCACCGTCTCGACTTCGCGTCCCCGCCGGACGACGTCTCCGCCGTGCACGACTTCCTCGCGGGCGTCTGGGGCACGGAACCGTCCGTCGGTCCGGAAGACCGCATGGCCTTCGAGCTGGCGCTCGTCGAGCTCGCCTCGAACGTCGTCGAACACGCCGGTGGCGGCGCGCGGGTCGCGTGCTCGCTCGCGCTCGCGGTCACGGGCGACGGCCTGGAGGCCCGACTCACCGACGACGGTCGGCCCACCTCCGTCGATCCGTCGGCTGCCGAGCTCCCCGACGCGTCCGCCGAGAGCGGCCGCGGTCTGGCCCTGGTCGGCATGGTCGTCGACGAGCTCCGGTACGAGCGCGACGGCGACCGGAACCGGTGGACGGTCCGACGCGGACGTGCTCCGGACGGGCTGACGCCCTGATCCGCGCCGCGTGACACCCTGATCCACAATGCGCAGCCAGGAGGCCGGAACCCGCAAGACAGCTCGTCCGATTGCGGCCTCGACTGGCGGTCGTGTCACGATGCGCGCGATGACAGTCGAGCCCGATCCCCGCATGAGCTTCGAGACGTCCGGCGACGATCTCGATGACGCTCGGCGCATGTACGAGGACGCCTACGAGGGCTCCGGGTTCATCGCTCGACGCACGTCCCGGCCGTTCTCGTACCGGTTCCGCGTCGTCGGCGACCAGACCATGTCGCTGCGGTCGAGTCGCTTCGACGCCGGCATCCGCGGGGCGGTGGAGTCCCGCGACGAGTACGTCGTGATGTGGACGGTCGACGGTGGTGGGCGCGTCGACATCGGGCGGGACGAGGTGTCCTTCGGTCCCGGTGCGCCGATGATGTTCCCGACCGGACGGGCGTTCGAGTTCGAGCTCGCCGACGTCCGGCAGAGCCTGGTGCAGTTCGACCGGACCTACCTCGAGGGCATCGCCGCCGAGGTGCACGGCGCACAGCCCGGGTCCCTCGTGTTCGACCACGCAGCCGTACCGGCAGCCGACGACGTCCGGATGTGGCACCGGCAGGTCCAGGACGCGGCCGCCGTCGTGCTCGGCACCGGTCCGGTCTCGCCACTCGCGATGGCGGAGACGGCGCGGGCCACGGCGACGACGCTGCTCCGCACGTTCCCGCACCGGCTGCTCACGGCAGAGGTCTCCCTGCCACAGGGCGCGACCGGGCGGGTCCGCGAGGCCGTCGAGTACATGTCCGCGTTCGCGCACACCCCGATCTCCACCACGGACGTCGCGGCGCACGTCGGGTTGAGCGTGCGCGGGCTCCAGCAGGCGTTCCAGCGCCAGATCGGCTCCGCACCGAACGCGATGCTCCGCGGGATCCGGCTCGACCGCATCCGTCAGGAGCTGCGACGTGGCACGCCGGGCGAGTTCACGGTGGCCTCGGTCGCCGTCCGCTGGGGGTTCGCACACCTGGGCCGGTTCTCGGCCGCGTACGCCGCGCGGTTCGGCGAGTACCCGCGGGACACGCTGCAGAACTGAGTGGGCACCGGCTCCGACGCCCTCTACGCTCGGACCGTGAACCGAGAACGACCGTGGGTGATCGTCCCCGGGATCTGGAACTCCGACCCTGAGCACTGGCAGTCGCGCTGGCAGGCCGAGCGGGGCGGCGACGCCGTGCGGATCGCGCCGACGTCGTGGTCCGAACCCGAGCCCGCGGACTGGTTCGCCGCCATCGACCGGGCGATCGCCGCGGTGGACGGGCCGCCGGTGCTCGTCGCGCACAGCCTCGGCGTCCTCGCGGTCGCGGGATGGCTCGCTGCCGATGGCGGCCGGAACGACGACGGACGGGTCGCCGGGGCCTTCCTCGTCGCCGCACCCGACCCCGGGGCCCCCGGGTTCCCCGAGGCCGCCGCAGGGTTCGCCGCACCTGACCGGGCGGTCCGGACGCCGACCCTGCTCGTCGTGAGCGACGACGACCCGTACTGCACGCCGGAGCGGGCCGAGGCGATGGCAGCGAGCCTCGGCTCGGACGTCCGCAGGATCGGCGCTCACGGGCACGTGAACGTCGCCAGCGGCGTCGGGGAGTGGCCGGACGGGCGTGCACTGCTCGAGGAGTTCGCGCGGGGCTGCTGAGGCGCGTGTGACGAGAGTGCACCCGCGGTCTCGACACGCCGATCACCTTCGACGCGATATGGCAGGCGATCCCGCGACACACCGGGGATGAGCGACAGCATCCACCCCGCGATATTTATCCTTCGGAACATGGAAACGCAGTCCGGTGCACGCACCCCTCTCGTCGACCCGTTCGGTCGCGAGCTCGAGGAGTGGCTCCGTGACGCCCCGGCCACCCGTGCCCCGTACGTGTCGGACCTCGTGGTCCCGCCCGTCACCGGCCCGGTGCAGCGACCGGACGCCGCCGCGGCAGCCGAACCCGTGCTCGAGCAGGTCGGACCCGACGAGGTCGAGCCCGAGCGGGTCGACCTCGAGCAGCTCGGCGCCTCGTCATCGGACGACACCGCGTTCCGCCGGCCCCGCGACCGTGGGCGCCACGCCTCGGTCTGCGCCCCGTCGTTCCCCGAACCGCCCGAGCGGCTCGCCCTGCGCATCGAGGAGCTCGCGGTCGAGGTGTCCGCGCAGAGCGGCCGCGCCACGATCGAGCGCATCGTGATCCTCGAGGACGAGGTCCGCCGTCGCGACGAGGACCTCGCCCGGCTCGCCGCATGGGAGGCCGTCGTCGCCGACCTGAGCGACCCGGAGATCGACGCGGCGCGGGCCTACGCCCGGTCCGTGTTCGAGGACCTGCTCGCCGACGCCGCCGACGAGGCGGATCGTCGCGACCGCGCCGCTGCACGCCGCGCCGCGACCACCGCTGCCGTCACGGTCGTGGCGCCGGTCCCCGCCGTCGAGGCCGCTCCCGCCGCGGCTCCCGCGCTCGTGCTGCCCCCGGTCGCCGCACCGGTCGTCGTCAGCGCGACCACTGCCGTGGACGGCGCGTCTGCGGATCGTGACGAGCCCGCGCGACTGGTGCCCACCCTCTCCCCGTCTCCACGGCCGTCACGCCTCTCCGCAAGCTCCGCGGCGCGCCGGAACCGGCAGCCGTGGGCCCAGGCCGTCACACCGGTGTCGGCGAACACGCGACCCACCCCGCTCATCCAGCCCGTGACCGGACCGACCGTGGTCGACCGCGACACGTTCGCAGCCGTGCTCCGTGCGCACCGTGCCGAGACGGCGGGCACGCCGGTCGTCTTCCCGGAGGAGCACGCCGCCGCGCTGCCGGAGACGGCTGCCGAGCCCGCGACGTCCACCGCCGACGTCGAGCGGGTCGAGTCGGCCCAGCCCGGCTGGTGGTCCCGCGTCGTCGCCGCTGTCCTGCGGGTCCTCGGTCGCCGCTGACCTGTCGGCACCGGCCCCGTCGATCCCCTCGGTAGACTGTCCGGATGCCGACCCTGCGCGATCTCCAGGCCGTGATCGAGTCCCTGTGGCCGGTCGCGGGAACCGAGTCGTGGGACTCCGTCGGCCTGGTCTCCGGTGACCCGGACGCAGTCGTCGAGCACGTGCACCTCGCCGTCGACGCCGTGCCGGACACCGCGCGCGAGGCCATCTCGGTCGGGGCGGACCTGCTGCTGACGCACCACCCGCTGTTGCTCCGCGGTGTGACGACCATCGCCGAGGACACCTACAAGGGCGCGGTGCTCGCGACCCTCGTCCGCGGCGGGTGCGCCCTCGTCGCCGCCCACACCAACGCCGACGTCGTCGCGTCGGGCACCTCCGCGGTGCTGGCCGACCGTCTCGCGCTGCAGGATCTCCGTCCCCTCGAACCGGGCACTGCGCCGGACACCGGCATCGGCCGCGTCGGCGTCCTGCCGGAAGCGGTGCCGCTCGGCGTGCTCGCCCGGCGCATCGTCGACGTCCTGCCGCCCACCGCGTCGGGCGTCCGCGTGTCCGGCGACTACGAGCGACCCGTCCGCACCGTGGCGCTCTGTGCCGGCGCGGGGGACTCGCTGCTCGGCAACGCACTGGTGCGCGACGCCGACGTCTACGTCACGAGCGACCTCCGGCACCACCCGGCGTCGGAGTTCCGTGAGCAGGCGATGCTCACCGACGGACCCGCCCTGATCGACACGTCGCACTGGGCCACCGAGTGGCTCTGGCTCGACGTCGCCGCGGAACAGCTCCGGCAGGCCGCCGGGGTCCGCGTGACCGTGAGCGACCTCCGGACCGACCCGTGGGACTTCGCCGTCCTGCCGAGCGCGGCCGCCCCCACCCCCACCACCGAACAAGGAGCCTGACCATGAAGGCAGCACCCGAGGACCAGGTCATCCTCCTCGACGTCCAGCGACTCGACAACGACATCACGCGCATCGCGCACCGGATCAGTTCCCTGCAGAAGGGCGACCGGCTCACCGAGCTGAGCGCGAGCGCGTCCGGCCTCCGCAGCCGGCTCGCCGCGGCGACCGGTGACGTCGAGGACGCCGAGCGCGACCTCGCGCGGCTCGAGTCCGACACCGCGACCGCCCAGGCCCGCGTGACGCGCGACACCACCATGCTCGCGAACGTGTCGAGCGCGAAGGACGCCGCCGGCCTGCAGAGCGAGCTCGACTCGCTGCAGCGCCGCATCGGCGACCTCGAGACGTCGGAGCTCGAGATCATGGAGAAGCTCGACGTGCTGCGTGCCCGGGTCGGCGACATCGAGGCCGAACTCGCCGACGTCGAGGCGTCCCGCTCCGGCCTCGTCGCCGAGCGTGACACCGAGATCGCCCGCCTCGAGGCCGACCGCTCCGCCGTGGTGCAGAGCCGCGCGGACGTCGCCGCGAAGGTGCCGGAGGAGCTCCTCGCGCTGTACGAGCGGCAGCGTGCCCGGTACGGCTTCGGCGCCTCGCTGCTGCAGGGCGGCGTGTCGACGGCGTCGGGCGTGACCCTCACGGGTGCCGACCTGCAGGCGATCCGTGCCGCGGCGCCGGACGACGTCGTGCTCTGCCCGGACAGCGAGGCGGTCCTGGTCCGCACGAGCGAGTCCGGCCTGTAGCGCAGCCGCGGCGCTCGCGCGCTGCGCCGCGCTCGCGCCCGTGGTGCGGACGCACTTCGCACAACCGGAAGCACCCCGAACCACGGAGTTCCGTGGTTCGGGGTGCTCCCGGTTGTGCGACGGCACGCGGTGCCGTGCGATGTACGGGGTGCGAACGGGCCGGCCGTACGCCGGGTTCTGTCCCGCCTTGCGGCGGTGACGGCCATCTCTCTCGGACCGACGTTGCCGTCGGCCTCCAGCGGTCTACCCGAGGACTCGGCGAGCAGCCTCGACGTCCTCTGTCTGACCTTGCTCCGGGCGAGGTTTACCGAGCGGATCCGGTCACCCGGACCCCTGGTGGTCTCTTACACCACCGTTTCACCCTTACCGGTGTCGCCACCGGCGGTCTGCTTTCTGTGGCACTGTCTCGCGGGTTGCCCCGGGTGGGTGTTACCCACCGCCCTGCTCTGTGGAGCCCGGACGTTCCTCGGCACTCCCGGGGGAGTGACGCGACCGTCTCACCGACCCGTTCGCAGACCGAGTTTAGCCGACTACTCAGGCGCTGCGGGCCGCCAGGGTCGCCGCGCCGATGATGCCGGCGTTGTTGCGGAGCGTCGCGGGGATGATGTCCGCCTGCAGGTCGAGCAGGGGGAGGAACTCCTCGTACTGCTTCGAGACCCCACCGCCGACGACGAAGAGCTCCGGGGAGAGCAGCGCCTCGAGCCGCGAGTAGTACTTCTGCAGTCGCTTCGCCCAGTGCTTCCACGACAGGTCGTCGCGCTCCTTCGCCGCGAAGGACGCCTTCGTCTCGTAGTCGACCCCGTCGATCTCCAGGTGGCCGAGCTCCGCGTTGACGATGAGCACGCCGTCGTTGATGAGCGCCGTGCCGATGCCCGTGCCGAGCGTCGTCATGATGACGAGCCCGTCGCGGCCCTTCGCCGCGCCGAACTGCTGCTCGGCGAACCCGGCGGCGTCGGCGTCGTTGACGAAGTGGATGGAGCGGCCGAGCTCCTTCTCGAACAGGGCCTCTGCCTCGAAGCCGATCCACTTCTTCGACACGTTCGCCGCCGACATGGTCTTGCCGTCCCGCACGATCGCCGGGAAGCAGACGCCGACCGCGACGTCGGACGCCGGGGAGAGCTCGTCGAGGATCGAGGACGCGACCGCGACGATGTCGTGCGGCTTGCCGCCCTCGGGGGTGGCCTTCTTGATGCGCTCGGTCGTCAGTTCACCGGTCGTCGTGTCGACGATCGCGCCCTTGATGCCCGTACCGCCGATGTCGACGCCGACTGCGAGTGTGGTCATTGAGCGGTGCCTTTCAGGAGACGGTCAGGAGTTCGGCGCCACGGTCCGTGACGACGAGGGTCTGTTCGAACTGTGCGGTCCAGGACTTGTCGCGCGTGCTGACGGTCCAGTCGTCGGCCCAGATGTCGGCCTCGATCCCGCCGAGCGTGAGCATCGGCTCGATGGTGAAGACCATGCCGGGCTCGATGACGGTGTCGTACTGCGGCGCGTCGTGGTGCGGGATGATCAGCCCCGAGTGGAAGGCCCGGCCGACGCCGTGGCCCGTGTAGTCGCGGACGACGCCGTAGCCGAAGCGCTTCGCGTAGGACTCGATCGCGCGTCCGATGACGTTCACCTGCCGACCGGGAGCGACCGCGCGGATGCCGCGGTTCATCGCCTCCTCTGTGCGGGTGACGAGGTCGACGACCTCCGGTGCTGCCTGCCCCACGACGAACGTGCGGTTCGTGTCGCCGTGCATGCCGTCCTTGTACGCGGTGATGTCGATGTTCACCAGGTCGCCGTCCTGCAGCACGGTGTCGTCCGGGATGCCGTGGCAGATCACCTCGTTCACCGAGGAGCACAGCGACTTCGGGTACCCGCGGTAGCCGAGCGTCGAGGGGTACGCCCCGTGCGCGACGATGAACTCGTGGCCGATTCGGTCGAGCTCGTCGGTGGTGACACCCGGACGGATAGCGGCTCCCACGGCGTCGATCGCCTGCGAGGCGATGCGGCCCGCGGTGCGGATCAGCTCGACCTCGTCCGGGGTGTACGTGTCGCCGAGGCCGTGCTCGTGCGGCTCCACCCGGCCGACGTACTCCGGCCGCTCGATGTCCTTCGGGACGGGCCGCTGCGGAGAGATGCGGCCGGCAGTCAGGTGTCCGTGTTCGTCCCGGGGCATGCGCTCCACTCTAGCCGCGCGGGCACGGCCTCCGGACCCGCGGTACGACACCCGCGCGGGCACGGCCTCCGGACACGCGGTACGGCACCCGCGCGGGCACGGCCTCCGGACCCGCGGGTACGGTGGAGCGCATGAGCGACGAGCGCATCGAGTCCCAGTGGTGGTTCAACGAGAAGACCCACACGGTCGAGCAGGGGCCGCAGTCCCCCCAGCGCGACCGGATCGGCCCGTTCGAGACGCGTGAGGAAGCGCAGCACGCCCTCGAACGCATCGCGGCCAACAACGACAAGTGGGACGAGGAGTCCTAGGCGGCACCAGGGCCCGAGGGTCGGTAGGTGATCGGCAGCCGCCGGTCCCGACCGAACGCCATGCCGCTGATCTTGGGCCCGATCGCACCCTGCCGGCGCTTCCACTCCGAGCGGTCCACCAGGCGTGTGACCTCGGCCACGACGTCCGCGTCGAAGCCCGCGGCGACGATGTCCGCCGCGCCCTCGGCCCGCGTGACGTAACGGTCCAGGATCGCGTCGAGCACCTCGTACGGCGGCAGGCTGTCCTGGTCCTCCTGCCCCTCACGGAGCTCCGCGGACGGCGGCTTCGTGATCGAGTTCTCCGGGATCGGCTCGGTCTCGCCGCGTGACGCCGCGAGCGCGTTCCGCCACCGGGCGAGCTCCCACACGGTGGTCTTCGGGACGTCCTTGATCGGTGCGAACCCTCCGACCGAGTCCCCGTAGATCGTGGAGTACCCGACCGCGAGCTCGGTCTTGTTCCCCGTGGTCAGCACGAGGTGCCCGTCCAGGTTCGACAGCCCCATCAGGATCAGGGCCCGGACCCGCGCCTGGATGTTCTCGGCGGCGAGACCGGTCAGCGCCAGCTGTGCGTCGAACGGTGCGACCAGGTCGGCGATCGGCTCGGTGCGGTACCGCAGGCCGAGCCGCGCCGCGACGTCGTCGGCGTCGGACACCGAGTGCGACGAGGACCACCGCGACGGCATCGAGACCCCGACGACCTGCTCCGGGCCGAGTGCGTCGACCGCGATCGCCGCGCACACGGCGGAGTCGATCCCGCCGGAGAGCCCGAGGACGACCGACCGGAACCCGTTCTTCCGCACGTAGTCGCCCGTGCCGAGCACGAGCGCGTCCCAGATCGCGGCGAGGTCGGACGGCAGGACGGCCACGTCCCGGGGGAGCGCCGGACGCTCGGCGAGCGAACCCGGTGTCGAGTTCGGGGTGTCGAGCGCGACCCGCTGCACGTGGTCGGTGACGAGGGCCTCGGTCCGGGCCGGCGCCGGGTCGACGTCCACGACGAGCAGGTGCGTCCGGAACTGCGGCGCCCGCGCCAGGATCGTGCCGCGCTCGTCGACCACGACCGAGTCGCCGTCGAAGACCAGGTCGTCCTGCCCGCCGACGATGTTGACGTAGGCGACGATCGTGTCCGACTCGGTCGCCCGGCGCGTGACCAGCGGCAGCCGGACCTCGTCCTTGTCGGCCACCCACGGCGACGCGTTCACCACGAGGAGCAGCCCGGCGTCGGCGTCGAGCACCCGGGCGACGGGGCCGCCGTCCCGCCAGAGGTCCTCGCAGATGATGACCGCCACGTCGACGTCGGCGATCCGGGCGACCAGCAGGTCCGACCCGGGGATGAACACCCGGTACTCGTCGAACACGGAGTAGTTCGGCAGGTGGTACTTGGCCGTGGTGGCCACGACGCGCCCGTGCTGCAGGATGCTGGCGCAGTTCTTCGCGATGGCGGTCGGCGCGGTGCTGACGTCGACCGGGCGCGGCTCGAACGGGCCGTCCGGGTGGCCGACGACGACCGGGACGTCCCCGAGCCCCTCCTCGGCGAGGCGCGCCGCGAGCGACGTCACGGCGGCGCGTGCGGCGCGGAGGAACGACGGCCGGGACGCCAGGTCCTCGATCGGGTAGCCGGAGATCGCCATCTCACCGGCGGCGACGAGGTCGGCGCCACGCGCGGCGGCCGTGCGGACGGCCTCGACGATCCCGGCGGCGTTCCCGTCGAGGTCACCGACGACGGGGTTCGTCTGGGCGAGTGCCAAGCGGAGACGGGGCATGACCACTAGCCTATTGAGCACGGTCCCCGGAGGGCCGTGGTGGAACGCGGAAAGGGCGTGCATGGACAAGCAGACGGACTTCGTGCTCCGCACCATCGAGGAGCGGGGCATCAAGTTCATCCGACTCTGGTTCACGGACGTCATCGGGACGCTGAAGTCCGTGGCGATCGCCCCGGCCGAGGTCGAGGGCGCGTTCGCCGAGGGCATCGGCTTCGACGGCTCCGCGATCGAGGGGCTCAGCCGCTCGTACGAGGCCGACGTGCTGGCGCACCCGGACCCCTCGACGTTCCAGATCCTGCCGTGGCGCGGCGAGATCGACCCCACCGCGCGGATGTTCTGCGACATCGCGACGCCGGACGGGCAGCCCGCCGTCGCCGATCCGCGCAACGTCCTGAAGCGCACGCTGGCCAAGGCGAGCGAGCGCGGGTTCACGTTCTACACGCACCCCGAGATCGAGTTCTACCTGCTCAAGGACCGCGACTGGAAGGACGGCGGCCCGAAGCCCGTCGACCAGGCCGGCTACTTCGACAACGTCCCCGGTGGCAGCGCCCACGACTTCCGTCGCCGCGCCGTCCGGATGCTCGAGGACCTCGGCATCTCGGTGGAGTTCAGCCACCACGAGGCCGGCCCCGGCCAGAACGAGATCGACCTCCGCTACGCCGACGCACTGACGATGGCGGACAACATCATGACGTTCCGCACGGTCGTGAAAGAGGTCGCGATCGAGCAGGGCGTCTACGCGACGTTCATGCCGAAGCCGATCTCCGGGCAGCCCGGCTCCGGCATGCACACGCACGTGTCGCTGTTCGAGGGCGACCAGAACGCCTTCTACGAGCCCGGCGGCGAGTACCAGCTCTCCCCGACGGCCAAGCACTTCATCGCCGGCCTGCTCAAGCACGCGCCGGAGATCACCGCGGTCACGAACCAGTTCGTGAACTCGTACAAGCGCCTCTGGGGTGGCGACGAGGCCCCGTCCTTCGTGACGTGGGGCCACAACAACCGCTCGGCACTCGTCCGCGTCCCGCTGTACAAGCCGAACAAGGGCCAGTCCTCGCGCGTGGAGTACCGCGGCATCGACTCCGCGGCGAACCCCTACCTGGCGTACTCGCTCATCCTCGCGGCCGGCCTCAAGGGCATCGAGGAAGGCTACGAGCTCCCCGCCGAGGCCGAGGACAACGTCTGGGGCCTGACCGACTCGGAGCGCAAGGCCCTCGGGTACGCGCAGCTCCCGGCCAGCCTCGACCACGCGCTGTCCCTGATGGAGGACTCCGAGCTCGTCGCGGAGACCCTCGGCGAGCAGGTGTTCAACTTCGTGCTCCTCAACAAGCGGCAGGAGTGGCAGCGCTACCGCGACCAGGTGACGCCGTTCGAGCTCGACACCAACCTGGGCATGCTCTAGCGCTCATGAGCAGCTCCGCGACGACCCCAGCCGCAGCATGACCGGCCGGACGAAGACGTCGCGTTCCGAGTTGGCCCGGCTCGGCTTCGCGGACCTCTCGGAGAGCCTGGAACGACTGACCGAGCTGCACGACCGGTTCGGTTCCGACCTGCGGGTCACGGTGCACGAGTGGCCGGGGCTCTGGGAGACCACGGCTGATCCCGACGGCGCGCTCCGACTGTTGGAGCGGCTGATGGAGTCGCACCAGGACGCGCTCCGCCCCGTCCTGGCGGACGACGCGGCGACCGAGCGCCTGGTGCGCCTGCTCGGCGCCTCGGTCGGGCTCGGCGAGTTCTTCCAGCGGCGGCCGTCCGAACTCGCGCTGCTGCTCGAGCCGGTCACCGAACCGTGGACGCAGGCCGCGTACACGGCGTCCCTGACCGAGGCCGTCGACGGTGCGACGGGTGAGCCGGCCCGGATGCGCCTCCGCGTCCGGTACCGCCGGCACCTGGCGCAGATCGCCCTGTTCGACGTCCTGAACGTCTCGCCGACCCAGGCGTTCCCGGCCGTCGCCGCCGGACTCGCCGACCTGGCCGGCGCCGCGCTCGACGTCGCGGTCGACGTGGCCCGCCGTGAGGTCCCGTTCCCGGCCGAGGACGTCGCCGCCACCCCGCTGGCGGTGATCGCGATGGGCAAGGCCGGCGCCCGCGAGCTCAACTACGTCAGCGACGTCGACGTCATCTTCGTGACGGAACCCACGGACACGATCGACACGGACAAGGCCGTCCGCATCTCGACCCGGATCGCGATCGCCGCGACCCACGTCATCACGGACCTCGCCGCCGAACCCGCATTGTGGGAGGTCGACGCGAACCTCCGGCCAGAGGGCAAGGACGGCGCGCTGGTCCGGACGCTCGACTCCCACGTGGCCTACTACGAGCGCTGGGCCAAGGAGTGGGAGTTCCAGGCCCTGCTCAAGGCGCGCCCGATCGCCGGGTCCGCCGACCTCGGGGAGCGGTACGCGGTGGCGGTCGCCCCGTTCGTCTGGCGGTCCTCGAAGCGCCCCGGGTTCGTCGAGTCCGTGCAGCGGATGCGCGAGCGTGTCACCGACAACATCCCGGACGCCGAGGTCGACCGGCAGCTGAAGCTCGGTCCCGGCGGCCTCCGCGACGTCGAGTTCACGGTGCAGCTCCTGCAGCTCGTGCACGGCCAGGACGACGAGCGCGTCCGCGTCCGGTCCACCCTCGAGGCGATGGACGCCCTGACCGAGGCCGGCTACGTCGGTCGCCCCGAGGCGGCTCGGTTCGGTCCGGACTACGCGCTCCTGCGGGTGCTCGAGCACCGGATCCAGCTCCGTCGGCTGCAGCGCACGCACCTGATGCCCTCCGACGAGGACGAACTCCGCGTCCTGGCCCGGTCGAGCGGTCTCGCGACCAGTGCGTCGGCGCTCGAGACCCGGTGGCGCTCGGTGAAGCTCGAGGTCCGCGGGCTGCACGAGCGCCTGTTCTACCGCCCGCTGCTGTCCGCGGTCGCGGCGTCCGACGGCGGCATCGTGCTGACGAGCGAGCAGGCCAGGAACCGCCTCGGCGCGATCGGCTTCGTCGACCCCGACGGCGCGCTCGGCCACATCCGCGTGCTCACCCAGGGCACCTCGCGCCGCGCGGCGATCCAGCGGAACCTGCTGCCCGTCCTGCTGCGGTGGATGGCGGAGGGACCGGCACCGGACCGCGCGCTCCTGGCCTTCCGCCGCCTCAGCGACACCCTGGGGGAGTCCAGCTGGTTCCTCCGCATGCTCCGTGACTCCTCGGGCGCCGCGCACAGCCTGACGACCGTGCTGTCCGAGTCGGCGTTCCTCTCCGGGCTCCTCGAACGCTTCCCCGAGGCCGTCGCGTGGCTCGACGAACCCGAGACGCTGCTCCAGCCCCGGCCGCTCGCGTCGCTGCTGTCCGAGATGCGGGCGACCACCGGCCGGCACGGCGACGACGTCGATGCCGCGGCCAGCCTGATCCGCTCGATCCGCCGGCGGGAGACCCTGCGGCTCGGCATGGCCGCCGCACTCGGCCGGCTCGACGTGGACCAGCTCGGCCCGGCCCTCAGCGACATCACCGAGGCGACGCTGACCGGCGCGCTCGCCCTCGCACGGCGCGACGCCCCGGACGACCTCGAGTTCGGCGTCATCGCGATGGGGCGGTACGGCGGCCGCGAGCTCGGCTTCGGCTCGGACGCCGACGTGCTCTACGTCTACCGCGCACCCGCGGACGCCGGTGAGACCGCACCCCGAGCGGCACAGGTGATCGTGCGCGAGCTCACCCGCCTCACCGAGGACGCCATCTACCCGTTCGACCTCGACATCGACCTGCGGCCGGAGGGCAAGAACGGACCGGTCGTCCGGACGCTCGAGTCCTACGGCGCGTACTACGCCCGGTGGTCCCTGACGTGGGAGGCCCAGGCGCTCCTCCGGGCCCGCGGCGCCGTGGGCGACGAAGCACTCCTGCGGGACTTCGAGCACCTCGCCGACCGCACCCGGTACCCCGAGCAGATCGCCGAGCGCGAGGTCCGCGAGGTCCGGCGGATCAAGGCCCGCGTCGAGTCCGAACGCCTGCCGCGTGGCGCCGACCCGGCCCGGCACCTCAAGCTCGGTCGTGGCTCCCTCAGCGACGTCGAGTGGTTCGTGCAGCTGCTCCAGCTGCAGTACGCGCTGACGGTGCCGGCACTCCGCACCACCTCGACGCTCGACGCGCTCGACGGCGCCGTCGCCGAGGGACTGGTGACACCGGAGGACGGCGAACGCCTGGCCGCCGCCTGGCGGTTCGCCTCCCGCACCAGGAGCGCCCTGGTGCTCTGGTCCGGCAAGACCACCGACGTGCTGCCGGTCGACCGGATCCAGCTCGAGGGCGTCGCACGGCTGATGGAGTACCCACCAGGGTCCGCCACCCGCCTGGAAGAGGACTACCTCGGCGTCACCCGTCGTGCACGACAGGTGTTCGAGCGGGAGTTCTACGGCGACTGAGCCGCGCGACACGCCCGAGGTGCGGCGTTCGACCGGAAGATGACATGTCGTCGGAGGTTAAATCTCCGTGACGCGAACCGTCCCCCGATCCGGGCCGCCCTGTACCCCGTTGTGCGACGCCTTTCGGACCGTTACCGAACCGTTGCGAACTCTGCGGACAACCGCAACCGGCGGTGCGGACGCACCGGGTGACGCGTTACGGAACCATGCTGTGACCTGGGATTCTCCGACGAGCCGAGCCGAGCCTCCAGGCCGCGTGACCGGCTGTCGCCCCCACGTGACCCGCTTGTTGCAGTCCGCACATGTGCTGACAGCATCCGGGAGGACAGGAGTAGTGGGGCCGGTGGGGGACTCCGGTGTACCCCGTAACGCATTGGTAACACCCCCAGAGGGGGGTCACGTTGCCAGGCGTGCCTCCGAGATGCATGAATGGGGTCACCCGAACCGACCCCCGATTTCCCGATGGCGCGGAATCACCACCCCGAACGTTGAAGCAGGGATCGATGTTCACTTTCATTCTGCAGATCAGGCAGATGGTCGACGGGCACCCCGAGTTCTACCTCTTCGCCGTGTACTCCATGGTGATCTGGTTGCTCTGGTTGCTCAAGGTCGTCCTGTCCGCCCGTTACCGCCCCTTCACCGGCACGTACACCGGGACGACGAGTGTCGTCGTCCCCGTCGTGGACGAGCCACTCGACCTCTTCCGGGACGTCATCGGCCGCATGGTCGAGCAGCGCCCCGGCGAGATCATCGTCGTCATCAACGGCGCACGCAACGAGGCCCTCGAGGAGGTCTGCGACGAGTTCGCCCCACTCGTCCGCTGGACCCACACCCCGATCCCCGGCAAGCGGAACGCCGTCAAGGTCGGCACCGAGATGTCGAACGGTGACATCACCGTCCTCGTCGACTCGGACACCGTCTGGACCCCCGGCACGCTCGAGGAGCTGCTCCGCCCGTTCGCCGACGAGTCCGTCGGCGGCGTGACCACCCGGCAGCGCATCCTCGAGCCGACCCGCTCCTGGATCACCCGCTGGGCGGACTGGCTGGAGAACTCGCGCGCGCTCTACTCGATGCCCGCGCAGAGCGTCCTCGGCCAGATCGGCTGCCTGCCGGGCCGCACGATCGCGTTCCGCCGGAACATCCTCGTCCGCGTCATGGACAAGTTCATGGGCGAGAAGTTCATGGGCGTCTTCCTCGAGGTCTCCGACGACCGCACGCTGACGAACCTGACCCTCAAGGAGGGCTACCGGACCGTCTACCAGTACACGTCGCTCGTGTACACGGACGCTCCGCTCCAGGTGAAGAAGCTGTTCAAGCAGCAGCTCCGCTGGGCCCGCGGCTCGCAGTACAACACGCTGCGCATGATGCCGTGGATGCTCGGGCACGCCCCGCTGCTGGCCCTCTTCTTCATCACCGACATCATCCTGCCGTTCATGCTCTTCGGCGTGATCGCGGGCTGGATCTACCGCGCGATCACCGGCCAGGGCGAGAACCTCTACCAGGGGATCCTGCACCAGTACGGCTTCTCGACGGGCTTCGTCTACGTCGCCGGCCTGATGGTCGTCTCGAGCGTGCTGAGCATGGCGATCCGGCAGATGCGGCACCTGGCGGAGAAGCCCAGCGACTTCTTCCGCCTGCCGATGTTCATCATCGTGTCGACGTTCTTCCTCATGCCGATCCGGCTCATCGGGTTCTTCCGACTGGCCCACGCCAGCGGCTGGGGGACCCGTGCGGGTGCCTACGCCGGCGGCCCGATGGAGACCGAACCCGCGCAGCCGCAGCCGGTCGTGGCGCAGACCCCGGTCAGCCCGGTGGACCGTGCCGCGTACGCCACCGACGACGCGTACGACCAGGCCGCAGCGGACCGGGCGTTCGACGACATCTTCGGGGCGGGCGCCGGCACGGCGACCGGTCTGGACGTCTCGACGAACTCCACCACCACCGTCCTGGCGACCCGTCGTGAGGCGGCGGCAGCTGCCGCGGGTGCCCCCGCCGTGGCCGCCGCGCCCGCGAAGGTGCGTCGCTACAACCCCTACGCGGCGATCCCGTACGTGATCGGCATCGCCATCTTCGCTCTGGAGGCTCTCGCCATTGTCTGACCTCTTCCGCTCCACCAGCACGTGGTGGGCACCCTCCAGCAAGCACGCCAAGCGCACCGCGGTCGGCACGGCCGCTATCGTCCTGGCACTCGCACTCATCACCTGGTCCGTCTGGATCTCCCCGTCCAGCCCCGTCTCCACCGCCGTCCACCACGCCCTCGGCGTGAAGACCGCGCAGGAGAAGGCGGTCGACGCGGCCGCGCTGCAGAAGAAGCTCGACGCGGCGCAGGAGCAGATCTGGAAGCTCGAGGGGCAGCTCAAGTCCTCGACGGCCCAGTCCGGGTCGCGTGGTGACCAGGTCGCCCAGCTCAAGGCACAGATCGCGTCGCTGCAGTCGCAGCTCGGCTCCGCGAAGGCGGCCGCCGGTTCCGGCAAGAGCGGGACGGGAGGCTCGTCAGGCTCCGGCACGTCGGGTTCCGGTTCGTCCGGGTCGGGTTCCGGCTCGGGGTCCGGATCCGGCACCGGCTCCGGTTCCGGGGGCGGCGTCACCAAGCCGAACACCGGCCCGTCCAAGGACCCGTCGACCACCACCCCCGTGGCGGTGCCGACGAAGGCCGAGATCATGGCGCAGCCGACGCGCTGGTACGGCCTGTACACGGCGCAGTCGCCCTTCAACTGGGCGGAGTACGACCAGGTCTCGCAGCAGGTCGGCAAGGCCACGAACATGGTCGGGTTCTTCCAGGGCTTCGACCAGGACTTCAACGCCAGCGCCGTGAACCGCGCGTGGGCGAACGGCCGACTGCCCCTCATGACGTGGGAGTCCGCGCCCGCGCAGACCGGCAACGACCAGAAGTACGTCGCCGGGTACACGAACCAGGACATCATCAGCGGCAAGTTCGACGCCTACCTGACCAAGTACGCCAAGGCGCTCAAGGCGAACGGGCAGCCGATGGTCATCCGTCTCGACCACGAGATGAACGGCTCTTGGTACAACTGGTCCGAGGGCACGGCGCAGCAGAACGCGCAGGGCTCCTACGTGGACATGTGGCAGCACGTGCACAAGGTGTTCGCGGACGCCGGCGCGAACGACTACGTCATCTGGAACTGGGCCCCGAGCCGCATCGACAAGCTCGGCAACACGAAGTACCAGACCCTCGCGTACATGAAGGAGTACTACCCGGGTCCCGACAACGTCGACTGGGTGGGCATGAGCGGCTACTACCGTGACGCCTCCGAGACCCCGTCATACCAGAACACGTTCGGCGCCACGGTCGACCAGCTTCGCCAGGTCGCCCCGGGGAAGAAGATCCTCCTCAGCGAGATCGGCGCGACCGAGACGGGGACCTCCGTCTCCAGCGGGCAGAAGGCGAAGTGGATGACCTCGCTCTTCGACGCCCTCGCCGATCCGGCGAACGACGACGTCATCGGGTTCTCGTACTTCAGCGAGACCGCCACCACCGTCGTCGACGGAGTCCGCTCCACCAACGACTGGCGACTCAACTCGCGCTCCGACAGCCTCCAGGCCTTCGTGGACGGCATCAAGCGCACCGACATCGACTACGACCTGCAGGAGGTCACCAAGTGAGTGCTCCGAAGAAGCCCCAGTCCTCGTCCACCACCCCCGACGTCCGTCCGGCACCCGTGATCAGCGTCATCGGCACCGGGTACCTCGGTGCCACCCACGCGGCCGCCATGGCCGAGATGGGCTTCGAGACCATCGGCGTGGACGTCGACCCCGCCAAGCTCGCCGCGCTCTCCGCCGGCGAGGTCCCGTTCTACGAGCCCGGGCTGCCCGAGCTCATCACGAAGCACGTCGCGACCGGTCGTCTCCGGTTCACGGCGGACATCGCGGAGGCCGTGGCCGCGGCCGACGTGCACTTCGTCTGCGTCGGCACCCCGCAGAAGGCCGGGTCGCACGCCGCGAACCTCGCCTACGTGGAGAGCGCCACCCGGGGCGTCGCCGAGAACCTCACCCACCCGGGCCTCATCGTCGGCAAGTCGACGGTTCCGGTGGGCACGGCCGCCCGGCTCCGCGGCATCGTCCGCGAGTTCGCGCCGTCCGGCATCACCGCCGAACTGATCTGGAACCCGGAGTTCCTCCGCGAGGGCAAGGCCGTCGACGACACGCTGCACCCGGACCGCCTGGTCTGGGGTGGCGCCTCGGAGGCCGCCGACGCCGTCATCCGCGAGGTGTACGCCGCCCCGATCAGCGAGGGCACCCCGGTCATCACGACGGACCTCGCGACCGCCGAGCTCGTCAAGGTCAGCGCCAACGCGTTCCTCGCCACGAAGATCTCGTTCATCAACGCGATCTCCGAGATGTGCGCGATCACCGGCGCGGACGTCACGACCCTCGCCGACGCCCTCGGGCACGACGCCCGCATCGGCCGGAAGTTCCTGAACGCCGGGCTCGGTTTCGGCGGCGGCTGCCTGCCGAAGGACATCCGCGCGCTGATGTACCGCGCGAACGAGATCGGCGCCGGTCAGGTCGTCGGCCTCATGCAGCAGGTCGACGAGATCAACATGGGCCAGCGCCAGCGGGTCATCGACATGGCGATCGAGTCCGCCGGCGGGTCGGTGCTCAACCGTCGCGTCGCGGTCATCGGGGCGGCGTTCAAGCCGCTCACCGACGACGTCCGTGACTCGCCGGCGCTCAACGTCGCGGCGGCACTGCACCTGCGCGGCGCCCAGGTCACGCTCTGGGACCCGGAGGCCATGGACACCGCGAAGCGCTCCTTCCCGACGTTGAGCTACACGACGTCGATGACGGACGCGATCGAGGGCGCCGACATCGTGCTCGTCCTCACCGAGTGGGACGACATCATCGAGGCGGACCCGGTCGCGCTCGCGAACATCGTCGGGCGTCGAGAGGTCATCGACGCGCGCAACTGCCTCCCGGTCGAGAACTGGGTCAAGGCGGGGTGGACCGTCCGTTCCCTGGGACGTCCCACTCCGGTCACGGGTGCACCCGTGAGCGTGGCGGCAGGGACCTACGACTCGTTGGCCACGAGCCGCTAGTCCTCGCAGCAGACGGGGCTCGTGCCGGGGCGGCGCGGGCCCCGTTCGCGCGCCCGGGGGCGTGCGGGGCGGTCGTTCCGCGCGTGGGTTGTCGAAACGCGCGTAGGTGGTCGTTCCTTCCGACTGCCTACGCGCGATTCCCCTTCCCAGTGCGGGTGTTGTGGGTTCGATCGTGACATGGGAAGGGCCCCACACCTGATGGTGCGGGGCCCTTCTCGTGGTTCGGAGATCAGACGCCGAAGTACAGCTCGTACTCGAACGGGTGCGGGCGCTGCGCGAGCGGGAGGATCTCGTTCTCGCGCTTGTAGTCGATCCAGGTCTGGATGAGGTCCTCGGTGAAGACGTTGCCCTTCGTGAGGAACTCGTGGTCGGCCTCGAGCGCGTCGAGGGCCTCGTCGAGGGAGCCCGGGACCTGGGGGATGCCCTTGGCCTCCTCCGGGGGGAGCTCGTAGAGGTCCTTGTCGACCGGCTCGTGCGGCTCGATGCGGTTCTGGATGCCGTCGAGGCCCGCCATGAGCTGCGCCGCGAAGGCGAGGTACGGGTTGCCCGAGGCGTCCGGCGCGCGGAACTCGATGCGCTTGGCCTTCGGGTTCGTGCCCGTGATCGGGATGCGGATCGCCGCGGAGCGGTTGCCGGCCGAGTAGACCAGGTTGACCGGGGCCTCGAAGCCCTTCACCAGGCGGTGGTACGAGTTGATCGACGGGTTCGTGAAGGCGAGCAGCGCCGAGGCGTGCTTCAGGATGCCGCCGATGTACCAGCGCGCCAGGTCGGAGAGACCGCCGTAGCCGTTCTCGTCGTAGAACAGCGGCTTGCCGTCGCTCCAGAGCGACTGGTGGGTGTGCATGCCCGAGCCGTTGTCACCGAAGAGCGGCTTCGGCATGAACGTGGCGACCTTGCCCCACTGGTCCGCGGTGTTCTTGACGATGTACTTGAACTTCAGGATGTCGTCCGCGGCGTGGACCATCGTGTCGAACTTGTAGTTGATCTCCTGCTGGCCGCCGGTGCCCACCTCGTGGTGCGAGCGCTCGAGCTCGAAGCCCGCCTCGATCAGCTTGAGGGTGATGTCGTCGCGGAGATCGGCGGTCTTGTCGACCGGCGAGACGGGGAAGTAGCCGCCCTTGTACGGGGTCTTGTTGGCGAGGTTGCCGCCCTCTTCTTCACGACCGGTGTTCCAGGCGCCCTCTTCGGAGTCGACCGCGTAGAAGGACTGGTTCTGCGTCACCGAGTAGCGCACGTCGTCGAAGATGTAGAACTCGGCCTCGGGGGCGAAGAACGCGGTGTCCGCGATGCCCGTCGACGCCAGGTACTTCTCCGCCTTCTTGGCGACCTGGCGCGGGTCACGGCCGTAGATCTCGCCGTTGCGGGGGTTGTAGATGTCGAAGATCATGATCAGCGTGCGCTCGGCGCGGAACTGGTCGATGTACGCCGTCGTCACGTCAGGGATGAGCTGCATGTCGGACTCGTGGATCGACGCGAAGCCGCGGATCGAGGAGCCGTCGAAGAGCTGACCGACCGAGAAGAAGTCCTCGTCGACCGTGGACGCCGGGATGTTGAAGTGCTGCTGAACGCCCGGCAGGTCGGTGAAGCGGATGTCGAGGAACTTGACGTCCGTGTCCTTGATGAAGGCCAGGACCTCGGAGGAATCGCTGAACATGTGTGTCGATCTCCTGGGGGTTGGGTGATGTGGAGGTGCCGCGGGTGCACCCTCCGACGAGGCTATTGACACGGGGTTTCCCGGACGTGACTGGGTTGTTTCGAGCGTGTTACGTGGTGTTCGTTCGCCTACCCTGGAGGCATGGCCCGCTCCAACCCGTCCTCGTCCGCTGCAGCTCCCGGTGCGGGGGACTGGCCGGGCAAGGTCCTCGGTCTGCCGGAGTCCGGCCCGCGGTCGATGAGCGGCTTCGGGCGGCGGCTCGGTGGCCTGGCGATCGACTGGGCACTCGCTTCCGTGATCTCGCTGGTGATCGGCACGTACGGCGCAGCGGGCAACTTCGTCACCCTCGGGATCTTCGCGGTGCTGCAGGTGGTGTTCATCGCCCTGCTGTCCGGGTCGTTCGGGCACGTGTGCGTGGGCTTGCGCGTGGTGCCGGTCCGCGGGGGCTACGTGGGAGTGTGGCGCCCGGCGCTCCGGACGGTGCTGCTCTGCGTCGTGATCCCGGTGCTGATCCACGCGAAGGACGGCCGGCCGCTGCACGACGCCGCCGCCGGCACGGTGCTCGTCCGCCGCTGAGCGCGCGTGCGCCGCAGCGCGCGTGCCTGCAGTGTGCGGCGTTCCGGACACCGTGCGAGGTGTCGGGGCCCGCACGCTGTACGGGGCCTCGCACACTGGGGACCCCGAACGCACGCCGGGGACCTCCGAACGCACGAACGCCCCCGACCTGAGCGGTCGAGGGCGTTCGGGAGGCGTCGGTCAGCGCGGTCGACCGGCACGCACACGCGTGGGGTCGATGCCCTTCGGGATCGCCGACGCGGGGTTCTGCGTCAGGGAGTCCAGGCGGTTCGCGACGGCCAGGACCTCGTTGCGGTTGAGCGACTTCTTGAACTTGTTCATCGCACGGGGGAGCTTGTGCAGCGTCACCGCGTCCGAGCCGTCACCCACGTGCACGACGTGCACGGGGACGTTCGGGACGATGCGCTGGACCTTGCGGCGCTCTTCGTCGACCTGCCGCGTGAGGTTGCCGAGCTGCCCCTCCGTGATGAGCACGACGCCCGGGGTGCCGACCGCGCGGTAGACAGCGGCCTGCGAACGACCGTGGACCGCGACCGGCATCTCGCTCGAACGCCACTGCCGACGGAGCGAGTTCGACAGCACGGCGCCGACGGCACCGGGCTGGCCTTCGATCTGCGAGTACGCGGCGCGCTCCGCGAGGCGACCGAGCACGATCAGGAACAGCAGCACACCGAGCAGCACGCCCGCGACGATCCAGAGGACGACCGCGAGCCAGTTCTGCCCCGGCAGCAGGAGTGCGAGCAGCACACCGAGCACGACCGGCACGACGAACGCGGCGGCGAACCACCAGATCGACGTCGGGTCGGCCCGACGGGTCATCTGGAACACCTGGAACATCTGCTTGAGACGCCCGGGCTCCTTCGCCTTCGTGTCGGTCGTAGTGCTGCGTGCCATGGACCCAGGATACGGCCTGACGGCCTCGCCGTGGACCGTCGATGATCCGGCTGTGGGCGAACGGAGTTCTCCACAGGTCTGGTCGACCGGCCTGGAGGCCCGCCCCACCTCCGTCAGGCTCGTCACCATGGACACGATCACCTTCCAGGGCTGCTGGACCGGGCCCGACACGGGCCCCTTCGCCGCGTGGGTCGCCGACCGCTCCGCGGCGGACCCGGTGCACTGCATCCGCATCGACGCGGTCGGGCGCGACCCGTCCGGCCGGCTCGCGGTCCGCACCGAAGCGCTGCGCGGCGCACGGCTGCCGGACGCGCTGGACCGGATCGGCAGTCCCACGCTCGGGGTCGCCGTCACGCTCACGGTGCCGCTGCTGCTCCTCGCGGCGGACGCCCGGTCCGGAGCGCTCCTGCTCGGCGACGCCCGAGCCGACGACGTCCTGGTCGACGACGCCGGCGTGACGGTGCTGGTGGACCACCCGCCCGGTGCCGACCCGCCCGGTGCCGACCCGCCCGGTGCCGATCCGTCCGGTGCCCACCCGCCCGATCTTGTGCCGAGGCACCCACACGACCATGCCCGGGTGCCCGAAGCGCTCCCGGTCCGGAGGTCGGAGGCGCCGGGTGCCACCGCGCTGGTGCTCGCCGTCCGTGCCGTCTGGGAACGCGTCGACCCACGAGAGCCCTGCCGCGCGATGGTGGACGCCGCGATCGCCACCACGGTGGACGGGGGAGTCGACGACGTCCTCCGGCTGCTCGGGACCGTCCGGGCAACCGCTCCGCCGCGTCCCGTTCGGTGGGACCCGCCGCGGGACGACTTCCTGTTCGAGGCTCCCGACGGAACGGCGACGGCGGATGCGGGCGTGGTCGGGTGGATCCGGCGGGTCGTCGAGCGCGGTGTGACACTGCCGAACGGCCGGTCCGTCCCGACGCGCAGGGTCGTCGTCGGGGTCGTGGTCCTCGCCGGTGTCGTGGCGGCAGGCATCCTGGGCGTCGACGGTGCACGCCGCTGACCCCCGACGGAACGGCGACGGTGCCGCCGTGCCGCCCTGCCGCCGTGCTGCGTCGAACGTCGCGGTGGTCCCGCGTCCGGGAACGCCGACGGCCCCGGCTCCCACCAGGGGAACCGGGGCCGTCGAGCCGATCGAGCGATCAGCCGGTCCGGACGGACAGGCCGGTCAGCACCAGCGGATCAGTACCCGAGGTTCGGGCCGAAGTTGCCCTCTTCCAGACGGTTCTTCACCGCGACCAGGTACCGGGACGCGTCCGCGCCGTCGATGATCCGGTGGTCGTAGGACAGCGCCAGATACACGAACGAACGGATCGCGATGGCCTCTTGTCCGTCGACCTTCACGACCGCCGGCCGCTTCGTCACGATGCCCGTACCGAGGATCGCCGACTGCGGCAGGAACACGACGGGCGTGTCGAACAGCGCGCCACGCGAACCGGTGTTGGTCAGCGTGAACGTGCCACCCGCGAGCTCGTCGGGCTTGAGCTGGTTGTTGCGGGTGCGCTCGGCGAGGTCCGCGATCGACTTCGAGAACTGCGCGAGGTCGAGCGACGCGGCGTCCTTGATGACCGGGGTGAGCAGACCACGCTCGGTGTCGACGGCGATCGAGACGTTCTCGGTCTCCGGGTAGACGATCTCCTCGCCCTCGACGGTGGAGTTGATCTTCGGGTGGGCCTTGAGCGCCTCGGACGCCGCCAGGGCGAAGAACGGCATGAAGGAGAGCTTCGAGCCGGTCTTCTCGAGGAACTCGGCCTTGTGCGCATCGCGGAACTGCGCGACCTTCGTGACGTCCACCTCGACGACGCTGGTGAGCTGCGCGGTCGACGTCATCGACTGCACGGCACGCTCGGCGACGACCTTGCGGAGGCGGGTCATCTTCTCGCGGGTGCCACGGAGCGGCGACACCTCGGCGACGAACGGGCCGGACGCAGCCGGGGCGCTCTGGGCCGAGCCACCGGCGGCCGGAGCGGCCGTGACGGCGGCGAGCACGTCCTCCTTGCGGATGCGCCCACCGACACCGGTGCCGGTGACGGTCGACAGGTCGACGCCCTGCTCGTTCGCGAGCTTGCGGACGAGCGGGGTGACGTAGCCGGAGGCGGCACCGGTCTGGGTCGGGTTCGGGACCTCGGCCGACGCGGCGGGCGCGCTGGAGACCGCTGCGGCCGGAGCCGGGACGGCTGCCGGCGGCGCCGGGGCGGCGGCGGGCGGCGGGACCGGAGCGGCGGCGGGCACGGGTGCCGCTGCAGGCGGTGCCGCCGGAGCCGCAGGTGCTGCAGGCTGCGTCTGGCCGGCCGGGGCGGGCTCGGGCTCGGTCGGCTCCGGAGCGGGGGTCTCGGACTCCTGCTCCGTGCTCGGGGCGGCCTCTGGCTCGGACTGCTCGGCGGCGGCCTCGTTCGAGTCACCCGAGTCCGACGCGGCAGCGTCGTCCGAGGAGTCCGACGAACCGGAGCCGTTGCCGTCGCCGATCTTCACCAGGGCAGTGCCGACCTCGACGGTCTCGTCCTCCTGGACGAGGATCTCCTCGACGACGCCGGCGATCGGCGACGGGATCTCGGTGTCGACCTTGTCGGTCGAGACCTCGAGCAGCGGCTCGTCGACCTCGACCCGGTCACCGACGTTCTTCAGCCATCGGGTCACCGTGCCCTCGGTGACGCTCTCGCCGAGCGCCGGGAGGTTGACGGATTCGCTCATCGGGTGGACTCCTCTTCGCAGGGGTTGTGCTTGGTTGATGATGTCGTTGTCACGGTACGGCCGCTCACAGCGCGTGGAGCGGCTTGCCCGCGAGGTGGAGGAAGGCTTCGCCGAGCGCCTCGTTCTGCGTCGGGTGCGCGTGGACCAGGGGCGCGACGTCCTCGGGGTGCGCCTCCCAGTTCACGGCGAGCTGCGCTTCACCGATGAGCTCGCCGACACGAGCGCCGATCATGCTGACGCCGACGACCGGGCCGTCGACGACGCGGACGACCTTGATCGAGCCGGACGTGCCGATGATGTGGCTCTTGCCGTTCCCGGCGAGGTTGTACTCGTACGAGTCGACCTTGTCGGCGCCGTACTCGGCTTCGGCCTTGGCCTGCGAGAGGCCGACCGATGCGACCTCGGGGTCGGAGTACGTGATCTTCGGGATGTTCTTGTCCTCGATGATCACCGGGTTCAGACCGGCGATCTCCTCGGCGACGAAGATGCCCTGCTGGAAGCCGCGGTGCGCGAGCTGCAGGCCGGGGACGATGTCGCCGACGGCGTAGACGTTCGGGATGTTCGTCGCGAGGCGCTCGTTCGTGGTGACGAAACCGCGGTCCATCGCGACGCCGACCTCCTCGAAGCCGACGTTCTGCGTGACCGGGCCACGACCGACCGCGACCAGGAGGATGTCGCCATCGAAGGTCTTGCCGTCCTCGAGGGTGACGACGACGCCGTTCTCGTGCTGCTCGACGCCCTGGAAGCGGACACCGAGCGAGAACTCGATGCCGCGCTTGCGGAAGGCCCGCTCGAGCTGCTTCGACATCGACTCGTCCTCGGCGGGGACCAGATGGGGGAGCGCCTCGACGATGGTGACCTCGGCGCCGAAGGACTTCCAGACGCTGGCGAACTCGACGCCGATCACGCCGCCGCCCAGGATGACGACCTTGTTCGGGACGTAGTCCATGCGGAGCGCGGTCTCCGAGGTGATCACGCGACCGCCGATCTCGAGGCCCGGCAGGGACTTCGAGTAGGAGCCGGTCGCGAGCACGACGTTCTTGCCGACGATGTTCTGGTCGCCGACCTGCACGGTGTTCTGCGAGGTGAGCCGGCCCCAGCCCTCGACGACGGTGATGCCGCGGGCCTTGATGAGCCCCTGGAGGCCCTTGTACTTGGAGGTGATGACGCCCTGCTGGTACTCGATGACCTTCGGGACGTCGACACCGGCGAACTCGGCGATGACGCCGTACTTCTCGGCGTCGCGGGTGCCGTCGGCGATCTCGGCCGCGTGGAGCAGGGCCTTCGTCGGGATGCAGCCGCGGTGCAGGCAGGTCCCTCCGAGCTTGTCGCCCTCGATGAGCGCGACGCTCATCCCGAGCTCGGCCGCCCGCAGCGCTGCGGCGTACCCGCCGCTACCGCCACCGAGGACCACGACGTCGTAAGTCTGTTCCGTCACCTGGTGCAACTCCCTCGTGCATGTCGGGGCCGGTCGGACCCCATTGGACACCCGTGTGCTGGACACGCGGCGTGCCTGACGGTCGGACCGCATGGTTCCGGCCCCGTCCCGTTGGTTCCGGCGGGTGGCTCTGGGACGGCCGCCGCGCCGGAACCAAACCTACTACTTGGACTGGAGCTCTTCTGCGAGCGAGATGAGTGTCCGGACCATGACGCCGGTGGCGCCCTTGCCGAGCCACCCGTACCCGCCGCCCTTGTTCTCGGACGGGCCCGCGATGTCGAGGTGCGCCCACGGGATGCCCTCGCCGACGAAGCGCTGCAGGAACTTGCCCGCCAGGAGCATGCCGCCGGCCGGGTTGCCGACCGTGGCGTTCACCATGTCGGCGACCTCGCTGGCGAGTCGGGCGTCGAGCTCCTCGGGGAGGGGCATCGGCCAGATCGGCTCGGCGACGGACTCGGCGACCGCGCGGAGCTGGGCCACGAGGTCGTCGGTGCCCATCAGGCCGGTGGTGCGGTCGCCCAGCGCGACGACCTGGGCGCCGGTGAGCGTCGCGATGTCGACGACCGCGTCCGGCTGCTCGAGCGAGGCGGCGACGAGGCCGTCGCCGAGGACGAGGCGGCCCTCGGCGTCGGTGTTCGTGACCTCGACGGTCTTGCCGTTCTTGAGCGTGAGGACGTCGCCGGGGCGCGTGGCCGAACCGGACGGCATGTTCTCGGCGAGGCAGAGCCACGCGGTGACCTTGACGTCGAGGCCGAGCCGGGCGGCGGCGACGGTGGCGGCCAGCACGGTGGCGGCACCGGTCATGTCCGTCTTCATGCCGAGCATCGAACCGGCGGGCTTCAGCGAGAGGCCGCCGGAGTCGAAGGTGATGCCCTTCCCGACGAGGGCGAGGTGCTTCGACGCGGACTCCGGTGCGTACCGGACGACGACGAGCCGCGGCGGGCGGACCGATCCGACGCCGACGCCGAGGATGCCGCCGAAGCCCTGTTCCTCGAGGGCGGTCTCGTCGAGGACCTCGACGGTCAGGGGGAGCCCCTCGGTGAAGCCGGTGGCGACCGCGGCGACGTCGGACGGACCGAGGTCGCCGGCGGCGGTGTTCACCAGGTCACGGACGAGCGCGGTGGCGTCGGCGACGGCGGCCGGGCGGAGCGTCACGTCGGACCCGGACACCGCGTCCGCCGGGGCGAGGACGGTGATGGTCTGCGCGCCACGGCCCGGAGCGGTGGTGCCGGCGCCCTTGTGCCGGGTGAAGGCGTACGCACCGAGTGCGGCGCCCTCGAGTGCGGCGTCGACGAGCTCGGCGGAGTCGGTCGGCAGCGCGAGGACGATCGACGCGGCCTGGGGGAGCTGCCGGATGGCGCTGCCGGCGGCGGAGCGGACCGCGGCGACATCGGACGAGGACGACGAAGCCGTCGCGGACCCGAGCCCGATCAGCGCGATGCTCGACGCCGACACGTCGGTCGCGGGCAGCCGGACGAGCTGGTCCTTCGCACCGGTCACGCCGATCGCGGCGAGGTCGAGGCCCTCGACCGCGGCGACGGCACCGGTCGCGCCGGCGACGACGGTCGCGGGGGCGTCACCGGAGCCGGGCCGGACACCGAGCACGAGCGCGTCGGCGGAGATCGAGGAGGGGGATGAACTGTCGGTGGAGAGCGTCGGTCGGACCATGCTCCAACCCTATCCACGCGGTGTTCGCTGTCGGCGTGGGCTGCGCGGCAGGTGTGGGACAACCGCCCGCCTAGCATGGTGACGGTGAACCACCCCGAGGAGCTCTACACGTTCGACGCGTCCGCCCCGACGGTGCCGGCGGGCCTGCACCTGGTCGCCGGGCTGACCGGGTTCGCGGACGCCGGGTCGGCGGTGGCGCAGGTCACGACCTCGGTCCTCGAGCGGCTCGAGACCCGGCTCGTCGCCGAGTTCGACCCCGACGTCCTGCTGGACTGGCGCGCCCGCCGTCCGGTGATCACGTTCGAGCACGACCACATCACGGACATCGAGCCGCCCCGGCTCGCGCTGCACCTCGTGCGGGACGAGATCGGCCAGCCGTTCCTCTTCCTCTCCGGGTACGAGCCGGACTTCCAGTGGAACCGCTTCGTCCGCGCCGTCACCGACCTGGCCGCGCAGCTGCAGGTGGTGGACACCACCTGGGTGCAGTCCATCCCGATGCCCGTCCCGCACACCCGGCCGATCAGCCTCACCGTCTCCGGCACCCGCGCGGACCTCGTCGAGTCGATGAGCGTCTGGAAGCCCGAGACCCAGGCGCCCGCGAACGTCCTGCACCTGGTCGAGCACCGGCTGAGCCAGCTCGACCAGCAGGTCACGGGCCTCGTGCTCCTGGTGCCGCACTACCTCTCCGACACCGAGTACCCGGACGCTGCCGTCGCGGCGCTGTCCGGCATCTCCGCGTCGACCGGCCTCATCTTCCCGACGGACGCCCTCCGCGAGGAAGGACGCGAGTTCATCGCCAGGGTCGACGAGCAGGTCGCCGGCAACGGGGAGCTGCAGCGGCTGGTCTCCGCGCTCGAGGAACGGCACGACACCTACATGGAGGGCAACCCGATCGCCTCGCCGCTCACGGGTGTGGACGGCCAGGTGCCGAGCGCCGACGCCATCGCCGACGAGCTCGAGCGGTTCTTGGCGGACCGCCGCTCCGACGGCGACGCCGGCGAGGACTGAGACCGCACCGTCCACGGTCAGCGACGCACGTCGCGATCGTGCGCACGGCCTCCAGTCCGGTCTGGAGGCTGTGCACAGGTCCCCGACGCGCGTCGCGTCCTCCACAGCCCGTCCTGGCGGCGGAGCCGCGCCGATAGCCTTGTCGGGTGAACTCCCGCCGTGCCTTCGTCGTCTGGGGCGTCGCGGTCCTCGCGTACGTCCTCGCGGTCGTGCAGCGGTCCTCGCTCGGGGTCTCCGGCGTCGACGCGCAAGACCGCTTCGCGGTCTCCGCCGCCGTCCTCTCCACCCTCGCCGTCGTGCAGATCGCGGTCTACGCCGGCCTGCAGATCCCCGTCGGCATCGCGCTCGACCGGATCGGGCCCCGTCGGCTCGTGCTCCTCGGCGCACTGCTGCTGACCCTCGGGCAGGCCGTCGTCGCGGTGTCGCCCACCATCGGTCCGGCCGTCGTCGGACGTGTCCTGGTCGGTGCCGGCGACGCGATGACCTTCATCTCGGTGATCCGCCTGCTGCCGATGTGGTTCAGCGGGCGCATCCTGCCGCAGATCTCGCAGTGGACGGGCAACCTCGGCCAGATCGGGCAGATCGCCTCGGCGTTCCCGTTCGCCCTGCTGCTGCACACCGCCGGCTGGTCCGTCGCCTACGCGGTCGCCGCCGCGGCCAGCGCCGTCGGGCTCGTCCTGGCGTTCGCGTTCGTGCGGAACGGCCCGGTGCCGGTGCGCACGGACACCATCCCGCTGCCGCTCCCGCACACCTGGTCGGGGGCGTTCCACACCTTCGGGAACGCGCTCCGCCGACCGGGCACCCAGCTCGGGTTCTGGTCCCACTACGTGACGCAGTCCTCCGGCACGGTGTTCAGCCTGCTGTGGGGTGTGCCGATGCTCCGCGGCCTCGGCTACTCCGCGACCGAAGCGGCGGGATTCCTCACGGTGATCGTCGTCGTCGGGTTCGTCGCCGGGCCGCTCCTCGGTGTCCTCTGCGCCCGGTTCCCGCTCCGGCGCTCGAACCTGGTGCTCGGCGTCGTCGTGCTGCTCGGCGTGGTGTGGACCGCGATCCTGCTCTGGCCGGGGCACCCGCCGACGTGGCTCCTGGTGCTGCTCGTCGTCGCGATGGGCATCGGCGGCCCCGGCTCGCTGATCGGGTTCGACTTCGCCCGGTCGTTCAACCCGATGGGGTCCCTCGGGTCCGCGAACGGCGTGGTCAACGTCGGCGGGTTCCTGGCGGCCTTCGTGATGATGTTCTGCATCGGGGCGCTGCTGGACGCCGTCGCTCGGGCGACCGGCGACACCGTCTTCGCGTGGTCGAACTTCCGGATCGCGCTCACCGTGCAGTACGTCGTCGTCGGGTTCGGCGTGGCGATGCTCCTGCACGCGCGGCGCCGCACCCGCGCGCTCATGCAGGTGCAGGACGGAATACGGGTGGCCCCGCTCTGGGTTGCACTCGTTGCACGCCTACGGAAGCAGAGCGTGCAATAATGAAAGCCGGACCCGTTCGGGTTCCCCGTGTTCAGGTGCTCTTCAAGTGCGCCGGATTCAGTGGGGGACTTGACATGGGTCCTAGTGCTGCCCGGACAACGAGGACCAGCGACGCGGGGGAGACTGCGGCGCGGGCCCTGGGCAGCGAGGGAAGGCCACGACCCCAGGAACGTGGCACGAAAAGAGAGGTGATCGCATGGCTGCCCGGAGCACGACGATCGATCCCACGAAGGACAACGCCGACCAGGTGACGGAAACCGACGCCACCGAGACCGACGGCACGGCCGCGCCGAAGAAGCGCGCCACCAAGGCCCCCGCCAAGAAGGCGGCCCCGAAGAAGGCGGCAGCGAAGAAGCCGGCGACCAAGAAGGCCGCGGCGGACGACGACGCCGACGACGAGACCGTCGAGCCCGTCGACGTCGACGCGACGGACGACACCGACGACGACGCCGAGGAGAAGCCGGCGACGGCTGCTGCCGAGGCAGCGAACGCGGTCGCCGCGGGCGCGCTCGTCATCTCCCAGTCCGACGACGACGAGGCCCCGGTCTACTCGACCACCATCACGGGTGCGACGGCCGACCCCGTCAAGGACTACCTGAAGCAGATCGGCAAGGTCGCGCTGCTCAACGCCGAGCAGGAAGTCGAGCTCGCGATGCGCATCGAGGCCGGCCTGTTCGCCGAGGACAAGCTGCAGCACTCGACCGGCCTGTCGAAGCCCGAGGAGCGCGAGCTCCGCTGGGTCGCGCGTGACGGCCAGCGCGCGAAGTCGCACCTGCTCGGCGCGAACCTCCGCCTGGTCGTGTCGCTCGCCAAGCGCTACACCGGCCGCGGCATGCAGTTCCTCGACCTCATCCAAGAGGGCAACCTGGGCCTGATCCGTGCGGTCGAGAAGTTCGACTACACCAAGGGCTTCAAGTTCTCGACCTACGCGACGTGGTGGATCCGCCAGGCGATCACCCGCGCCATGGCCGACCAGGCCCGCACCATCCGCATCCCGGTGCACATGGTCGAGGTCATCAACAAGCTCGCGCGTGTCCAGCGGCAGATGCTGCAGGACCTCGGTCGCGAACCCACTCCGGAAGAGCTCGCCCGCGAACTCGACATGACCCCGGAGAAGGTCGTCGAGGTGCAGAAGTACGGCCGCGAGCCGATCTCGCTGCACACCCCGCTCGGTGAAGACGGCGACTCCGAGTTCGGTGACCTCATCGAGGACACCGAGGCGGTCGTCCCCGCCGACGCGGTCGGCTTCACGATGCTCCAGAAGCAGCTCGAGAGCCTGCTCGACTCCCTGTCCGAGCGCGAGGCGGGCGTCATCCGCATGCGCTTCGGCCTCGGTGACGGCCAGCCGAAGACGCTCGACCAGATCGGTGACACGTTCGGCGTGACGCGTGAGCGCATCCGCCAGATCGAGTCCAAGACGATGGCGAAGCTCCGCCACCCGTCGCGGTCGCAGTCGCTGCGCGACTACCTCGAGTAGGCCGTGACGGTGCGCTTCTTCATCCCGATCCTCATCGGGCGGATCCTCCGCGCCCTCGCTCGTGCGCGGGGCGGGGGGTCCGCCTACCCGGGCTACATCGTCCTGAAGCTCGTGCCGGACTTCCTCCAGCACGTGACGAAGCAGTTCCCGAACGGCGTCGTCTTCGTGCTCGGGTCGAACGGCAAGTCCACGACGACGCACATGATCTCCGAGATCGTCCGTGCGCACGGGCTCCGCGTGTTCACGAACCCCTCCGGCGCCAACCTGCCGCAGGGCATCGCGTCGGCGCTGCTGTCCGAGGTGTCCCTCGGCGGCAAGCTCAAGGCGGACATCGGCATCCTCGAGGTCGACGAGGCCTTCGCGGTCGAGCTCGCGGGCATCCTGACCCCCTCCACGGTCACGATGCTCAACGTCCAGGTCGACCAGCTCTACCGGTTCTTCGAGACCGAGCGCGTGGCGGACATGATGCTCGACACCGCTGCGCTGTCCACGGCGAACGTGATCACGAACCACGACGACCAGTTCCTCGACGCCTACGTCGGGGTCGACGGACAGCGCGTGCTCCGCTTCGGTGCCAGCGCCGAGATCGTGGCCGCGGCACCGAACGGCCTGCAGAACGCCGACGACTTCGGTCGTGCAGCCGGGGCGGAGACCGCTGCGGACGCGGTGGTCATCGAGAACCGCGGCGACGCGGCGACGATCGCGTTCGACGGCGCCGACATCCCCGTCCGCCTGCCCGCGCGCGGCCTGCACTACGCCGTCGACGCGGCCGCCGCCACCGCGACGGCCAGCGCCGCACTCGGCACGCAGTTCCGGACGGACGCGGTCACCGCGGCGTTCGCGAAGATGAAGCCGGCGTACGGCCGCGGTGAGCGTCTGCCCATCGCCGGTGAGTCGGCCGAGTTCACGATGTTCAAGAACGCCGCGAGCCTCCAGCTCAACCTCGACGCACTGCCGGACCACCCCGAGCAGGTGCTCATGGCGATCGACGAGGGCACGCCGGACATCTCCTGGATCTACGACATCGACTTCTCGAAGCTCGACCACGTCGACGTCGTCTCCGGTGACAAGGCGTGGCAGATCGCGATCGCCCTCGAGCACGCCGGTGTGCGCATCGGCCGTGTCGAGCCCGACGTCGAGGCCGCGATCGCGCTCATGCAGGGCCTCGGCAGGACCACGAGCGGGACGAAGAACTTCATCGTCAACTACGAGATCATGATGATCGCCCGGAAGGCCCTCGGCCACCCGGACCTGGAGAAGACCGCATGACGGCCGAACGCCTGACAATCCTGCACGTCTACCCCCGGCAGATGGGTGTCTCGGGGGACCGCGGCAACGTGGTGGCCCTCACCCGTCGTGCGGACGCCGCGGACATCCCGACCGAGGTACTCGAGTACGCCCCCGGTGACGACCTGCCCACGTCGGCCGACGTCGTCGTGGTGGGCAACGGCCCGCTCAGCGCGATGCGGTCCCTCGGCGACGACGTGGCCCGCATCGGCGCCCCCCTGCGCTCGTTCGCGGCCGACGGTGTCCCGATCGTGGCCGTCGGCGGTGGGTTCGACCTCGCGTCCACGGAGATCGTGCCGACCGACGGTGCGCCGCTCGCCGGGTTCGGTGTCTTCGACGCCCGAGCCGTGCGCGGTGCCGAGCGCCGGGTGAACTACTTCGTCCTCGAGACCCGGTACCCGCTGCTCCCCGGCGCGTCCAAGCGGCTCGCGGGCTTCGAGGACCACGCCACGAAGATCGAGCTCGGCGCCGGGGTGACCCCGTTCGCGGACGTCGTCTCCGGCGGTGGCAACCAGGCCGGTGCCGCCGTCGAAGGCGCCATCAACGGGACCTCGTTCGGCACGCACACACAGGGGCCGCTGCTGCCGCTGAACCCCGCGCTGACCGACGCCGTCCTCGCGGCCGCGGCGGAGCGTCTCGGCCGTGCGTACGCGCCGGACCCCGAGCGCACCGCGGACATCGACCGCTACGCGCGCGAAGCCCGGGCGACCGTCGACCGCTACGTGGACAAGGCGTTCAAGCGCATCGCCTGACGCCCCGCAGGCACCAGGGAGAAACAGCAGCGGCCCGGATCCGATCGGATCCGGGCCGCTGCTGTGTCGTCGTCGGCGTTACTTCGACTCGTAGAGTCGGCTGCTCTCGTCGTGCCACTCGATGGCGGTGGCGGCGAGCTTGTCCTTGAACTCGGCGCCGTGGTGGGCGCAGAAGAACAGTTCACCGCTCGCCATGGTGGCTCGGATGTACGCCTGCGCGCCACAGCTGTCACAACGGTCGGCCGCGGTGAGCTCGTGGCTGCCGAGTTCGTCGATGGAGAGGTCCTGCACGGTCTGGGTCATTGCTGTGCTCCTCACGGATGGCAGGTGGTGCGGGTCGGTCCATTCGCACGGGGTGCGCTTGGGTCCACCCATTTCAACACGTGCTGCCTGAATACGTCGCATTGTCGGACCCCCATTTCGCTGAGCGCGGATCGGTCGTCCCCAGAGCGAGTGTCAGCACGGAGACCGTCGGTGGTGCTCGGTATCCTCGGGAGGTGAGCTCCGACTACTCCGCACGCCATCTCTCCGTCCTCGAAGGACTCGAGGCCGTTCGGAAGCGTCCGGGCATGTACATCGGCTCGACGGACTCCCGCGGCCTGATGCACTGCCTCTGGGAGATCATCGACAACTCCGTCGACGAAGCCCTCGCCGGGCACGGCGACGAGATCGGTGTGCGGCTCTTCCCGGACGGCTCCGTCCAGGTCACCGACACCGCACGCGGCATCCCGGTCGACGTCGAGCCGAAGACCGGGCTCACCGGGGTCGAGGTCGTGTTCACGAAGCTGCACGCCGGCGGCAAGTTCGGCTCGGGGTCGTACGCGGCGTCCGGTGGCCTGCACGGCGTCGGCGCCTCGGTCGTGAACGCGCTGTCCGAGCGCCTCGACGTCGAGGTCGACCGCGGCGGCAAGACCTACGCGATGTCCTTCCACCGCGGGGAGCCCGGCACGTTCGACGACACGAAGGGGATCGGACCGGACGCCCCGTTCAGCCCGTTCACCTCGGGCAGCGAGCTCCGCGTCGTCGGCAAGGTGAAGAAGGGCGTCACCGGCTCGCGGATCCGCTACTGGGCGGACCGGCAGATCTTCACGAAGGACGCCGCCTTCAGCATGTCCGACCTGGTGAACCGCGCGCGGCAGACCGCGTTCCTGGTCCCCGGGCTCGGGCTCACCATCACCGACGAGCGCCCGGCCGCGATCGAGGCAGCCGCAGCCCGGGCCGAGGCGACGGGCACCGCGGTCGACGCCGGTCCGGTCATCGAGCGCTTCCGCTACGAGGGCGGCATCGGCGAGTTCGTCGAGCACCTCGCCCCGGACACCGCGCTCACCGACGTCTGGCGCATCCAGGGCACCGGCACCTTCACCGAGACCGTGCCGATGCTCGACGACAAGGGGCACATGGTCTCCACCGACGTCGAGCGCTCGTGCGAGGTCGACCTGGCGCTCCGCTGGGGCGGCGGCTACGAGACGGTGTTCCGCAGCTTCGTGAACATCATCGCCACGCCGAAGGGCGGCACGCACCAGACCGGCTTCGAGAGCGGTGTGATGAAGGCCGTCCGCACCCAGGTCGAGGCCAACGCCCGCAAGCTCAAGGTCGGCCAGGACAAGCTCGACAAGGACGACGTCCTCGCCGGCATGACGGCCGTGCTGACCGTCCGGCTGCCCGAGCCGCAGTTCGAGGGCCAGACGAAAGAGGTCCTCGGGACGCCGGCGGTCCGGAAGATCGTCGACCAGGTGGTGTCGAAGCGCCTGACCGAGATCCTCACGTCGACGCAGCGCACCGAGAAGGCACAGGCCGCGGCCCTGCTCGAGAAGGTCGTCTCCGAGATGAAGTCCCGCATCTCGGCCCGCGCCCACAAGGAGACCCAGCGCCGGAAGAACGCGCTCGAGAACTCCTCGCTGCCGACGAAGCTCGCGGACTGCCGGTCGAACGACGTCGAGGGCACCGAGCTCTTCATCGTCGAGGGCGACTCGGCCCTCGGTACCGCCAAGCTCGCGCGCAACAGCGAGTACCAGGCGCTGCTGCCGATCCGCGGCAAGATCCTGAACGTGCAGAAGGCCTCGGTCTCGGACATGCTCAGCAACGCCGAGTGCGCGTCGATCATCCAGGTCATCGGCGCCGGCTCCGGCCGGACGTTCGAGCTCGACCAGGCCCGCTACGGCAAGGTCATCATCATGTCGGACGCTGACGTCGACGGCGCGCACATCCGCACGCTGCTCCTGACGCTGTTCTTCCGCTACATGCGGCCGATGATCGAACAGGGCCGGGTCTTCGCGGCCGTCCCGCCGCTGCACCGGGTGGTCGTGGTGAACCGCGGCAAGCCGAACGACACGCTCTACACGTACTCCGAGCAGGAACTGCAGTCGGTACTGAAGAAGCTCGAGAAGTCCGGCAAGAAGTACCAGGAGCCGATCCAGCGGTACAAGGGCCTCGGCGAGATGGACGCCGACCAGCTGGCGGAGACCACGATGGACCGCACGCACCGCACCCTGCGCCGGGTCAACGTCAACGACGCAGAGGGCGCCGCAAAGGTCTTCGAGCTCCTGATGGGCAACGACGTCGCCCCGCGCAAGGAATTCATCCTGGCCGGCGAGGGCCTGGACCGCGACCGCATCGACGTCTGACGCTCCCGCACCGCTCAGCGCGCGAGACGCCTCCGGCTGTGCGAGACGCCGCCGAATCCGGCGGCGTCTCGAGCACCAAGAGGCGCCTCGGCGGAAACCAGGCGCCTCGGCGGAAACCAGGCGCCTCGGCGGAAACCAGGCGCCTCGGCGGAAACCAGGCGCCTCGGCGGAAACCAGGCGCCTCGGCGGACCCGGGCCGCCCCTACGCCTCGCCGCGGGTGCCGTCGAGCGCCGCGGCGCTGCCGCCGATGGAGCCGATGACCGCCTCGAGGGGGCTGCCGGAACCGTCGCGCTTCGAGAGCCAGTCGGGCAGGGTCCGAGCGGCGCCGTCGGTCCCGACCGCGTGCGGCGGCGCGATGCCCGCCCACGCCACCGTGAGTCCGTCCTCGCCCTTGAGGAACGCGTGCGCCCGGACACCCTGGGTGGCACGGCCCTTCGCCGGGAACTCCGACAACGAGGACACCTTCGCGCGCCCGGTGTCCGTCCCCGGCAGCGCCGACGACGACGCGGACACGGTGGCGACGACGGCGTCCTCGGAGGGGGCGACCGCGCCGAACCAGATCACCGACGCGCCCGATGCGAGCGCCACACCGGCGACCCCGCCCGCCGGCAGTCCCTGCGCGCGGACGCCGGACGCCGGGAACCGCAGCAGCTGCGCGTTCGAGGTGATGAACACGAGGTCGTCCGTCTCCGGCGACTGCGTCGCACCGACGACGGCGTCGCCCGGCTTCAGGCCGATCGCGACGAACTCCGGCTTGTCCGGCCAGGCCCCGGGGACGACGCGCTTCACGACGCCCTGTGCGGTGCCGATCGCCACGGAGAGCGTCGACGCCGCACCGAGGTCGACGATCGCGACGACGGACTCGGTGCGGGGGATGCCGATGTAGTCGTTGATCCGCACCCCGGCGTCCAACCGCACCGCGGCGGGCGGCACGGCGGGCACGTCGACGGGGGAGAACCGCACGATGCGCCCGGTCGACGTCAGCGCGCCGACCTGGCCACGGACGGTGCTCACGACGCTGCCCAGGACCGCGTCGTGCTTGGAGCGCTTCGGCACCCGGACGACGTCGAGCTCCGAGGACGGGATGTCCACGCGGATGATGCGGCCGGTGGTGGAGAGCAGCACGCGGCACGGTGCGTCCGCGACCTGCAGGGACTCGGGGTCGACGACGGCCTTCTTGCCGCCGCGGACCGGGGCGTCCGCCTCGGTAAGCAGGGTGCGGCGCGGGGTCGCGAAGCGGTCGGAGACCTCGGTCAGCTCGAGCGCGACCTGGGCACGGAGCCGTTCGTCGGACGCCAGCAGCTCTTCGAGCGCGGCGATGTCGGCGAGGAGCTGGTCGCGCTCACCCTCGAGCTCGAGGCGGGAGAACTTCGTCAGGCGACGGAGCCGGAGTTCGAGGATGTACTCGGCCTGCACCTCGGACAGGTCGAAGACGTCCTGCAGGCGGGAACGGGCGGCCTCGGAGTCGTCCGAGGAGCGGATGACCTCGATGACCTCGTCGATGTCCAGGATCGCGACGAGCAGGCCCTCGACCAGGTGCAACCGCTCACGCCGACGTGCCAGCCGGTACTCGGAGCGGCGCGTCACGACCGCGAGCCGGTGCTGCACGTAGACGTCGAGCAGCTCGCGGAGCCCGAGGGTCTTCGGCGATCCACCGACGAGCGCGACGTTGTTGATCCCGAAGCCCTCTTCGAGCGGCGTGTGCTTGTACAGCTGCTCGAGGACGGCCGTGGCGTTGAAGCCGGACTTGATGCCGATCACGAGCCGCAGCCCGTGGTTCCGGTCGGTGAGGTCGTTGACGTCCGAGATGCCGACGAGCTTCTTGGACTGAACGCCGTCCTTGATCTTCTCGATGACCCGCTCGGGGCCGACGAGGTACGGGAGCTCGGTGACGACGAGACCGGTCTTCCTGGGGGTCAGGTTCTCGACGGAGACCTTCGCGCGGGTGCGGAAGGTGCCCCGGCCGGTGGCGTACGCGTCGCGCACACCGGAGAGCCCGACGATCGTGCCGCCGGAGGGCAGGTCCGGCCCGGGCACGTACTCCATCAGTTCTTCGAGGGTGGCCCGCGGGTTCATCAGCAGGTGCTTGGCCGCCTCGACCACCTCGCCGAGGTTGTGCGGCGCCATGTTGGTCGCCATGCCGACCGCGATGCCCGACGCGCCGTTGACGAGCAGGTTCGGGAACGCCGCCGGCAGCACGCCGGGCTGCATGATCTGGTTGTCGTAGTTCGGGACGAAGTCGACGACGTCCTCGCCGAGGCCCTCCGTCATCGCCATCGACGGCTCGGCCAGGCGGGCCTCGGTGTAGCGGGCGGCAGCGGGGCCGTCGTCGAGGGACCCGAAGTTGCCGTGTCCGTCGACCAGCGGCACCCGCATCGTGAACGGCTGCGCCATGCGCACGAGGGCGTCGTAGATCGCGCCGTCGCCGTGCGGGTGCAGCTTGCCCATCACCTCACCGGTGACGCGCGCGCTCTTGACGTGCCCGCGGTCCGGCCGGAGGCCCATCTCGGACATCTGGTACAGGATGCGGCGCTGCACCGGCTTGAGGCCGTCCCGCGCGTCCGGGAGCGCGCGCGAGTAGATGACGGAGTACGCGTACTCGAGGAAGGAGCCCTGCATCTCCTCGGAGACGTCGACGTCCTCGATGCGCTCACCGTCGGGCAGGCCGACTGCGTCCGTGCGTGCCATGGCACCTTCCTGCAGGCCCAGAGCGATCCGGCCCAGCGTGATCTGGGAGACTTCTGGGGATGGCAACCAGCGTACCGATCACCTCCGACGACACCGCGAACCTCGCCGACGTGCTCCCGAGTTGCCTCGTGGCGCTCGGCGCTGCGGACGACGCGTGGTTGCGTGCACACGGCCTGGAGGCTCGGATCACCCTCCGTCCCGCACGTTCCGTGGTCGTCGTGCTGGTCGACGGCCTCGGCGCGGGTTCCCTCGCCGCGCGTGCCGGGCACGCGCGGTTCCTGGCGGCCTCCCGGAAGCGCCTGCGGAGCGGGTTCCCGACCACGACGGCGGCCGCGCTCTCGACCCTGACGACCGGCCGCTCGCCCGGGACGCACGGCGTGGTCGGGTACAGCGGCTGGAACCCGGACACCGGCAGGGTGATGAACCTGCTCGGCGGCTGGGACGACGAGGTCCCGGCCGGGTGGCTCCTCGCCCCGACGCTGTTCACCGAGGCCGCCGCGCTCGGGGTGGACCCCGTCGTGGTGGGGCCGGCACGCTACCGCACGTCGGGCATGACGGCGAACGTCCTCGGCGGGGCCCGGTACGTCTCCGCCGACGCGATCGCCGACCGGGTGGACGCCGCCCTGGCGGAGACCGCCGCCGGTCGGTCGCTGGTGTACCTCTACGTCCCGGAACTCGACTCGATCGGGCACAAGTCCGGATGGCAGTCGGACCGGTGGACGGGCGCGCTCGAGGCCCTCGACGGGGAGCTGGCCCGGCTCGACGCCCGCGTGGCGTCCGACGTCGGCGTGCTGGTCACGGCCGACCACGGGATGCTCGACGTCCCGCCCGAGGCGAACATCCCGATCGACCCGGAGCTGCTGCGCGACGTGGTCGGGGTCGCCGGGGACCCGCGCTGCCGTCAGCTCGCGGTCGCCCCCGGGACCGACGTCCCCGCCCTGGTCGAGGCGTGGCGCACGCGGTACGGCAAGCGGGCGTACGTCGCCAGTCGTGACGAGGCGGTCGCTGCCGGGTGGTTCGGTGCGGTGTCCGACGCGGTCCTGCCGAGGATCGGCGACGTGGTCGTGGTGGCACGGGGCTCGTGGGCCTTCAACGACGACCGGGAGCTCGACCCCCGCAAGGACCCGAAGCGGATGGTCGGCCAGCACGGCGCCCTGACCGACGAGGAGCTGGGCGTGCCCCTGCGGCTCGCCGGCGCCTTCGCGAACTGAACCACCCCGGTCACGCGAGGTGCGTGACCGGGGTGGGTGGGGCCTCCAGGCCGGTCCTAGGCCATGTCGTCATCGGGACGCGTCCCGAAGACGATCTCGTCCCAGCTCGGCATGGACCGGCGGTTGCGCTTCTTGCGCTCCTGGCGCGCCTCCGGTTCCGGAGCCGACGCCGGACGGCCGTCCGGCTGCGGAGCGGTGTCGTTCGTGTCGTCGAAGCCCTGCAGCGGGATGTCGACCACGCTGACGGACCCGCGCGGCTCGTCGCGCTGGTCGGCGATGGACACCGACTCGCGTTCGCCGCGGCGGCGGCGGAGGGCTTCGAGCAGGTCGGCGGTCTCGTTGCCGGGCGCGCGCTCCTCGATCTGCGCCGAGCCGATGCGGGGGAGCGGCGGGCGGAGCGGGGCGCGGTCGGTGACCTCGGGGTTGGTGACGTCCTCGTCGGGCTCGTCGACCCGGAAGGCGCCGGAGTCGAAGCGGGTGCCGTCGGTGTCCTCGGGGTCGAGCTCGACGGCGCGGAGGCGGGGTGCGAGTCCCTCGTCCTCGGTGTGCGACAGCCGGTGCGCGTCGCCGTTGTCCGGCGTCAGCGTCGAGGTCTTCGGGTCGAAGTGCCACTGGGCGTCGTGCTCGACCTCGGCGGCGGTGTAGCGGACCTGCACCATCCAGCCGTTCTCGACGTGCTTCCAGCTCGACCAGGTGACCGCGGTGGCGTCGCCGGCCTCGAGGCGGGCGGTGATCGCCTCGCCGAAGCTGTCCGGCGTGGTGTCGTCGACCGGGGTGACCGCGACGCGGTGTGCGGCGTCGAGGATGAAGGCGCGCTCAGCGAGCACGGGGCCCTCGAAGCGGCGGACGTACTCGACGTCGACGTCCAGTGCGGCTGCGACGTCGGTGGCGTCGGCTCCGCCCCGGATGCGGGCCTGCACGTCCTTCGGGGACACGCGCTTCTGCGGCGTGCCGTCGGGGTTCGCCTGCCGGACCTGCCCCGGCAGTGCCGAGGTGACGGGCAACCGGAACTCGCTGCCGCCGTCGGTCGCGAGCAGGAGTGCCCCGGATTCCACTCCGATGACTCTCACGTCTTGCATGGTTCCGCCTTCCGAGCGTGACGTACGGTCGTGCGTCGTACCCGGGAAGTATGCAGCGGGACGGAGCGGAATCCGGGGAGGCGCAC
Organism: Curtobacterium sp. NPDC090223; assembly: GCF_044746585.1. Lineage (NCBI taxonomy): Bacteria > Bacillati > Actinomycetota > Actinomycetes > Micrococcales > Microbacteriaceae > Curtobacterium > Curtobacterium sp. NPDC090223. The sequence goes on from NZ_JBIVCN010000001.1 coordinate 384,290, forward strand.
GGGCGTGCCGCGTGCTCGTCGCGTGTCGGTTCCGGGATCTCGGGAATGGACCGACGCGGTCGCGGGTTGCAGCGCCAGACGAGCCACCCGACGTTCAGTTTGCATCAGGGCGGCGCGTGTTGGATACTGTCGCCGCCGATCTCCGGCGACGACCCTCTCGATACGAGAAATGGATGGGCATGGCCACCGATTACGACGCCCCCCGGAAGACCGACGACAACTCCGACTCGGAGTCGATCGAGGCCCTCAAGGAGCGCGTGCCCGACAAGATGTCGGGGGTCGTCGATGATGATTCCGACAACCCGGGCAGCTTCGAGCTGGCCGGACAGGACCTCAGCGACGTCGACCTGGACGTCGTCGTGCTCCCCCCGCAGGTCGACGAGTTCACCTGTGTCGAGTGCTTCCTCGTGAAGCACCGCTCACAGCTCGACCACGAGTCGAAGCTCGGCCCGGTCTGCGCGGAGTGCGCGGCGCTCTAGGGCACGCATGTGAGGACGGCCCGCATCCCCTCGGGGATGCGGGCCGTTCGTTCGTGATGCGGGTTCTGTCGGGCGCTGTCAGGGCTGTCGGCCCTGTCGGCCCTGTCGGCCCTGTCGGCCCTGTCGGGCCTGCCGGGCTCAGGACCGCAGGGCGGCGGCGACCTTCTCCGGGTCGCGCACGCTGACCAGCCAGTACGGGGTGGGGTCGTCGTCGTCGCGGACCTCGACGCGGACGACGCCCTTGACGTAGCCGCGGAACAGCGTCCACGCCCGGGCGTCGAGCTTCGGCCCGCGCTGGGTCGTCGCCTCGGCGCCGGTGTAGCCGTCGACGGCGCCGACGAGCGTCCGGGGGAGGTGCGCCCGGCCCGCGCGGAACTCGGTGTCCGTCACCTCGATCACGGGCGCCAGCACCCACAGGAGCACCAGGACGGCGACCTCCATGCAGGCGGCGACGACGATCCCCGTCGCGATGTTGATCGGGAGGAACACGAGCAGGCTCGCGGGGATGACGAGCGCCGTCGCCAGGTACAGGCTCGGCGGCGCCCAGAGGCGTTCGCGGTACAGGGTCACGACACCATTCGACCACGAACCGGGGCAGGTCACGGAACGGTCACGGTCTGCACTACCCTCGACACGTGACCGAACCAGTCGACGTGCTCTGGACCGGGGAGAACGCTCCCGGCTACGCCCACCCCGGTGATGCCGGTGCCGACCTCGTCTCGGCCGAGGCCGTCGTCCTCGCTCCCGGTGAGCGTCGGCTCGTCGGCACGGGGCTGTCGATCGCGCTCCCGGACGGGCACGCCGCGTTCGTCGTGCCGCGCAGCGGGCTCGCCGCCAAGCACGGCATCACGATCGTGAACGCCCCCGGCACGGTCGACGCCGGCTACCGCGGCGAGATCAAGGTCGCGCTGCTGAACACGGACCAGAACGAGCCCTACGCGGTGCAGGTCGGTGACCGGATCGCGCAGATGATCGTGATGCCCGTGGCCCAGGCCGTCTTCACCCGTGTCGACGAGCTGCCGGACAGCGTCCGCGGCCAGGGCGGCTTCGGGTCGTCGGGCTACGGTGTCACGAACGAGCAGGAAGGGACGCAGCGATGAGGATCGGGCGACGCAAGCGTGACGAGGTCGAGGTGGCCGAGGAGGTCGCCGGCGACGTCGAGGTGGCGGAGACGACCCCCGAGGTCGAGCTCGCCGACGAGGCCGACGCCGGTCTCGACGAGGTCGTGGCCGTCGCTCCGACGGACAAGTCCGCTCCGGAGGACCGTGAGGACAACGGGCCGCTCGACGAGACCGAGGCGAACCCGGTCCGCCCGTACGTGGACCTCGGCGGCGTGAAGATCCTGCCGCGCGAGGGCCTGCACCTGCGGCTCGAGGTCGAGGAGGGCTCGCAGCGCGTCGTCGCCGTCGGGCTCGACTACGACGAGTCCACGCTCCAGGTCCAGCCGTTCGCCGCTCCCCGTTCCACGGGGCTCTGGCACGAGATCCGCGCGCAGATCGCCGAGCAGATCGAGCGTCAGGGCGGTGCCGTGACCGAGGTCGACGGCCCGTTCGGCCCGGAGCTCCGCGCCACCGTCCCCGTCGTGGTCGACGGTGAGGGCGGCGCCGGCGGTGCTCGTCCGGCGCGCTTCATCGGCGTCGACGGCCCGCGCTGGTTCCTCCGTGGTGTCATCGCCGGCAAGGCCGCAGAGGACCCGGAGTCGGCCGAGGAGATCGAGGAGCTGTTCCGCAGCGTCGTGGTCGTCCGCGGTGGCACGCCGATGCCGCCGCGCGACCTGATCCCGCTGCACATGCCGAAGTCGACGCAGTCGGCGATCTGAGACCGGCGCCGTGCCCGAGGAAGACGACGACCGGTTCGCGGACGAGCGGGAGCAGCCGCTCTCGCTGAACGCGCAGCTCCGCGACGCCGTCCGGAACGCCGGCATCGGCCAGGTCGCCCCCGGTGAGGCACCGTCCGGCAGGGCCCTCGTGACCGCCGTCGGCGGCGCCAGGGGGCTCGCCGAGTCGGTCCTGCCCGGGTTCGCGTTCCTGATCGTCTACGCGATCACGAAGGAACTCGTGCCGAGCGTCGTGATCCCCGTGGTCGTCGGACTCGTGTTCGTCGTGCTCCGGCTGCTGCAGCGCCAGTCGATCGCGATGTCGTTCGCCGGCATCCTCGGCGTCGCGATCTCTGCCGGGCTCGCACTCATCACGGGCAAGGCCGAGAGCAACTTCATCCCGGGCATCCTGATCAACCTGGTCTGCCTGGTCGGGCTCCTCGTGACCCTGGCGATCCGACGGCCGCTCATCGGCCTGGTCGTGGGGCTGCTCGCGCAGGGCGAGGACGGCGGCCCGATGGACTGGCGTGCCGACCCCGCCAAGCGACGGGTGCTCACGGTCGCCACGTGGATGTGGGTCGGGCTGTTCGCACTCCGTCTGGTCATCGAGATCCCGCTCTACCTGGCGGCGCAGGTCGAACTGCTCGCCGGCATCAAGCTCATCACCGGCGTCCCGCTGTACGCGGCGCTGCTCTGGGTGACGTGGCTCCTGGTGCGGACGGTCTTCCGGCGCGACGAGGACGACGCCCGCGCGGTGTAGAGTTATCTCGACATCAAGACATCTCCCGCCGGGCGCACCACAGCCGGCGGGTTTAGGTTTGCCTTGCTGGTGGGACGGTCCGCGGCCCGCGAGGATGAGGGCAAACCGATCAGTAGGGAGGCGGCACGGTGGCTGCAGTCAATAGCTTCGGCTCGAAGGACACACTGTCGGTTGGGGGTGTCGACTACGCGATCCACCGGATCGACTCGGTCCCCGGCCACGAGAAGCTCCCGTACAGCCTGAAGGTGCTGCTCGAGAACCTCCTCCGCACCGAGGATGGCAAGAACGTCACGGCGGACCAGATCCGCTCGCTCGGCTCCTGGCGTCCCGACGCCGACCCGGACACCGAGATCCAGTTCTCCCCGGCCCGCGTGGTCATGCAGGACTTCACCGGTGTCCCGTGCATCGTCGACCTCGCCACCATGCGCGAGGCAATGGCCGAGATCGGCGGGGACCCGAACAAGATCAACCCGCTGTCGCCGGCCGAGATGGTCATCGACCACTCTGTCATCGCCGACCTGTTCGGCAGCACGGACGCGCTCCAGCGCAACACCGACCTCGAGTACGAGCGGAACGGGGAGCGCTACCAGTTCCTCCGCTGGGGCCAGACCGCGTTCGAGGACTTCAAGGTCGTCCCGCCGGGGACCGGCATCGTCCACCAGGTCAACATCGAGTACCTGGCGAAGGTCACCTACACGCGTGACTTCGACGGCGAGACCTACGCCTACCCGGACACGCTCGTCGGCACCGATTCGCACACCACGATGGTGAACGGCCTCGGCGTGCTCGGCTGGGGCGTCGGCGGCATCGAGGCCGAGGCGGCGATGCTCGGTCAGCCGGTGTCGATGCTCATCCCGAAGGTCGTCGGCTTCAAGCTCTCCGGGGAGATCCCGGCCGGCGTGACGGCGACCGACGTGGTGCTCACCATCACGCAGGAGCTCCGCAAGCACGGCGTCGTCGGCAAGTTCGTCGAGTTCTACGGCGAAGGCGTCAGCGCCGTCCCGCTCGCGAACCGCGCCACGATCGGCAACATGTCGCCGGAGTTCGGCTCCACCGCGGCGATCTTCCCGGTCGACGACGTCACGCTCGACTACCTGCGACTGACCGGTCGCGACGAGGCCCAGATCGCCCTGGTCGAGGCCTACTCCAAGGCCCAGGGCCTCTGGCACGACGCCTCCGTCGAGCCGAACTACTCCGAGTACATGGAGCTCGACCTCTCCACGGTCGTCCCGTCGATCTCCGGGCCGAAGCGTCCCCAGGACCGCATCGAGCTGTCGAAGGCGAAGGACCAGTTCGAGGTCGACCTGAACAACTACACCTCGCCGTCCGCGCAGACCGACCTGGACGACGCCGTCGAGGAGACCTTCCCGGCGTCCGACCCGATCGCCGCCGGCTCCACGAACGAGGACACCAAGACGCACGACCACGTGTACGTCTCGAGCGCCCCGTCGACGGCCTCGCAGCCGACGAAGGTCCTCATGGACGGGGCCGACCCGTTCACGATCGACCACGGCGCCGTCGCGATCGCCGCGATCACCTCGTGCACGAACACGTCGAACCCGTCGGTCATGATGGCCGCCGGCATCCTCGCCAGGAACGCCGCGAACAAGGGCCTGACCGCGAAGCCGTGGGTCAAGACCACGCTCGCACCGGGGTCGAAGGTCGTCACGGACTACTACGAGAAGGCCGGTCTCACGACCTACCTCGAGCAGCTCGGCTTCTACACGGTCGGGTACGGCTGCACCACCTGCATCGGCAACTCGGGCCCGCTGCCCGAGGAGATCTCGCAGGCCGTGCAGGACAACGACCTCGCCGTCACCGCGGTGCTCTCCGGCAACCGCAACTTCGAGGGGCGCATCAACCCCGACGTGAAGATGAACTACCTGGCCTCGCCGCCGCTGGTCATCGCGTACGCCCTCGCCGGGTCGATGCACTTCGACTTCGACAAGGACGCCCTCGGTCAGGACGCGGACGGCAACGACGTCTTCCTGGCGGACATCTGGCCGGACGCAGCAGAGGTCCAGCAGGTCATCGACGAGTCCATCGACACGGAGATGTTCACCCACGAGTACGGCTCCGTGTTCGAGGGCGACGACCGCTGGAAGAACCTGCCGACCCCGACGGGCGACACCTTCGAGTGGGACACCGAGTCGACGTACGTCCGGAAGCCCCCGTACTTCGAGGGGATGACGATGACGCCGGACGCCGTGTCCGACATCTCCGGCGCCCGAGTCCTGGCGAAGCTCGGCGACTCGGTCACGACCGACCACATCTCGCCGGCCGGCTCGATCAAGGCCGACAGCCCGGCGGGCAAGTACCTCGCCGAGCACGGCGTCGACCGCAAGGACTTCAACTCCTACGGCTCGCGTCGCGGGAACCACGAGGTCATGATCCGCGGCACGTTCGCGAACATCCGCCTGCGCAACCAGCTCCTCGACGGCGTGGAGGGCGGCTACACCCGTGACTTCACGACGCCCGACGGCGAGCAGTCGTTCATCTACGACGCCTCGCAGCACTACCAGGAGCAGGGCATCCCGCTGGTCGTCTTCGGTGGCAAGGAGTACGGCTCCGGCTCGTCGCGCGACTGGGCGGCCAAGGGCACGAACCTGCTCGGCGTGAAGGCCGTCATCACCGAGAGCTTCGAGCGCATCCACCGCTCGAACCTGATCGGCATGGGTGTCGTCCCGCTGCAGTTCCCGGTGGGCGAGTCGATCGAGTCCCTCGGGCTCGACGGCACCGAGGTCGTCTCGATCTCGGGTCTCACCGAGCTCAACGAGGGGCGGACGCCGAAGACGGTCCACGTCACCGCCACGCCGAGCGAGCACTCGCCCGCCGGCAAGGCGACGGTGGAGTTCGACGCGGTCGTCCGCATCGACACCCCCGGTGAGGCCGACTACTACCGCAACGGCGGCATCCTGCAGTACGTGCTCCGCTCGCTCGTCTGATCGGCGACCACCGGTCGCTGACGCGACCGCACGACGGACTGGAGGCCCGGTGCACGACCCGCACCGAGCCTCCAGTCCGTCTGCTGGTTGCGCGAATAGAGTGAGGCCTTCGCAGTACGAAAGGAGCGCCCGTGAGCCTGCTCGCCAGCATCACGTCGCCGCGCGACCTGAAGCGTCTCAGTGACGCACAGATGACGGAACTGTCCGCGGAGATCCGGCGGTTCCTCGTCGCAGAGGTCGCCAAGACCGGCGGGCACCTCGGGCCGAACCTCGGCGTCGTCGAGCTGACGCTCGCGATGCACCGGGTGTTCGACTCCCCGAACGACCCCTTCGTCTTCGACACCGGACACCAGTCCTACGTGCACAAGCTCGTCACCGGGCGACAGGACTTCTCGCACCTGCGCGAGCGCGGCGGCATCGCCGGGTACCCGCAGCGGAGCGAGTCCGAGCACGACATCGTCGAGTCGTCGCACGCGTCCTCGTCGCTGTCCTGGGCGGACGGCATCTCGCGGGCCTTCCGTCAGACCGGCCAGTCCGGGCGCACCGTCGTCGCGGTCGTCGGGGACGGCGCCCTGACCGGCGGGATGACGTGGGAGGCGCTCAACAACATCTCCGACGACAACGACCGACGGCTCGTGATCGTCGTCAACGACAACGGGCGCTCGTACGCGCCGACGATCGGCGGGATGGCCCGCTACCTCAACTCGGTGCGGACCCGCCGTGAGTACCGCGCGCTGTTCGAGAAGACCCAGGCGGTCGCCGCGCGGTTCGGTGCGCCCGGCCGGGCCGTCTACCGCGGGATGCGCGGCGGGATGCACGGGTTCCTGTCGCGGTTCACGAACAACGAGGCGCTGTACTCGAACCTCGACGTCAAGTACATCGGGCCGGTGAACGGGCACGACCAGCAGGCGCTCGAGGCGGCGCTCCGCCAGGCCAAGGCGTACGGGGCCCCGGTCATCGTGCACGCCATCACGGAGAAGGGGCACGGGTTCGAGCCGGCGCTCCGCGACCAGGCGGACCAGTTCCACGCCGTCGGTCACATCGACCCCGAGACCGGGGAGTCGTTGGAGACCGCATCGGGTCCGTCGTGGACCTCGGTCTTCGCGTCGGAGCTCGCGGCCGTCGGGTCCTCGGACCCCCGGATCGTCGCGATCACGGCGGCGATGCTCCGGCCGACCGGACTGCACCTGTTCCAGGAACAGCACCCCGACCGGGTCATCGACGTCGGGATCGCCGAGCAGCACGCCGTCACCTCGGCGGCCGGGCTGGCGTACGGGGGACTGCACCCCGTGGTCGCGCTCTACGCCACGTTCCTCAACCGGGCGTTCGACCAGGTGCTCATGGACGTGGCCCTGCACCGTGCCGGCGTGACGTTCGTGCTCGACCGCGCCGGGGTCACCGGCCCCGACGGCCCGTCGCACCACGGCATGTGGGACCTCGCGCTGCTGCAGGTCGTCCCCGGGATCCGGATCGCCGCCCCGCGGGACGCCCCGACCCTGCGCGATGAGTTCCGCGAGGCCGTGGCGATCGACGACGCGCCGACCGTGCTCCGGTGGTCGAAGGGGCAGGTCGGGCCGGACATCCCCGCACTGCGGCGGCTGCCCGACGGGGTGGACGTGCTCCACGAGTCGGACTCCGCGGACGAGGACGTGCTCGTCGTGGCCGTCGGTTCGATGGTGCCGGTCGCACTCGAGGCGGCGGCGCTCCTGGAGTCGCAGGGCATCGGGGTCACCGTCGTCGACCCGCGGTGGGTCGTGCCGATCGCGGCGTCGCTGATCGAGTTGTCGCGGTCGCACCGCCTGGTGATCACCGTCGAGGACGGCGTGCGTGTCGGTGGCGTCGGGACCCGGCTGCGGCAGGACCTGCGCGCGGCCGGGGTCGACACCGGGGTGAACGAGCTCGGGCTGCCGGACGAGTTCATCGACCACGCGACGCGTTCCCAGATCCTCGGGGACGTCGGGCTCACGGCGCAGGCGATCGCGCGCGGCGTGATCGACCAGGTCGTCGGGACGAAGTTGCCGCAGGCGAAGCCGGCGCGGTCGCGGTCGTCCGCCGCGTCGTCGTCGGAGCGCTAGCGCCGCCGGGCGCCGTCGCCGCCGTCGCCGCCGCCGCCGCTGGCGCTGCCGCCGCTGGCGCCGCTGGTGCCGTCCGGCGTCGCAGAGCCGAAACCGCTTCGCACCACGGACGTCCGTGGTGCGGAGCGGTTCTCGTTGTGCGACGCCGAAGCGCGCCAGCGGCCGCGCGAGCGTCGCGCCGCGCCGCGCCAGCGCCAGCGGCCGCGCGAGCGTCGCGCCCGCGCCCGCGCCTAGCGGGAGGCGGGGCCGACGATCGCCGGGTCGTGGAACGCGCCGCCGAACACGCGCTCCGAGGCCCCGGAGCGGTCGAGGTACGGGCTGATGCCGCCGGCCTGGAACGGGTAGCCGGCACCGAGGATCAGACCGAGGTCGATCTCCTCGACGTGCTGGACGACCTCGTCTTCGAGCATGCGGTGCAGCTCGTCGGCGAGCGCGTCCTCGAAGCGCTGCTGCATGGTGGCGGCGTCGACGGGCTTCGCGTCCTTCTTGGCCGGTGCGACGAGCTTCACGGCGGCGGGGTCGTACCCGGTCGCGGTGCCCTTCTTGTCGCGGGTCAGGATGTGCCCGAACTCGGCGATCTTCTTCAGCCCGTCACCGGGGTAGAAGCGCTCCGGCCAGGCCGCGTGGTGCGAATCGAGCACGTGCGCCCCGACCGGCAGCCCGACGAGCTCGAGCAGCTCGAACGGCGACATCGGCAGGCCGAGCGGCTGTGCGCCCGCGGCGACGACGTCGAACGGCGTGCCCTCCTCGACGCCGCGCATGGCCTCGCCGAGCACCCGGGCCAGCACCCGGTTCACGACGAAGCCCGGCTGGTCGGCGGTCACGATCGCCGTCTTCTTGAGGGTCTTCGCGACCGAGAGCGCCGTGGCGACGGCCTCGTCGGACGTCTCCGTGGCGCGGACGACCTCGACGAGCGGCATCACCGCGACCGGGTTGAAGAAGTGGAACCCGACGAGCCGTTCCGGGTGGGTGAGGACGGAAGCCATCTCCTGCACCGACAGCGACGAGGTGTTCGTGGCGAGGATGGCCTCCGGCGCCACCACCTTCTCGATCGCGGCGAGCACGTCCTGCTTGACGGACATCTCCTCGAACACGGCCTCGATCACCCAGTCGGCGTCCGCGAACGCGTCGTAGGAGACCGAGCCGCTGACGAGCGCCGAGATGCGGTTCGCGTCGTCCTGCGAGACCCGGCCCTTCGCGAGCAGTTCGGCGACCGATGCCCGGATGCGGGCGACCCCGGCGTTCACGCGCTCCTGCGACACGTCGGTGATCACCACGGGCACGCCGAGCCGTCGGGCGAACAGGAGTGCGAACTGCGATGCCATGAGTCCGGCGCCGAGGACGCCGACCTTGGTCACGGGACGCGCGGCCACGTCGGTCGGCGCGCCGACCGGCTTCTTCGCCCGCTTCTGGACGAGGTCGAACGCGTACATCGACGCGGCGAACTGGTCGCCGGAGATCAGGTCGGCGAGGGCATCGTCCTCACCGGCGAAGCGCTCGTCCAGCGAACCCCCGCGAGCGGCGGCGACGAGGTCGAGCGCGCGGAACGGCGACTTCGGCACCGTGCCGATCTTCGACGCGACCTGCGACCGGGCGACCTTGACGACCGTGCCCCACGCGGCCTTCTCGAGGACGCCGGGCTCGTTCTTCCGGCTGACCTTCGTCGCGCCGGACACGACACCGTCGGCCCAGGCGACCGCGGACGGCAGGAACGTCACCGACGGGATGAGCGCGTCGCCGATGCCGAGCTCGACGGCGGCCGGGCCGTCGAGCAGGCGGTTGTTCTTCAGCGGGTTCTCGACGATGACGCGGAGTGCCTTCTCCGGGCCGATCAGCCGGGGGAGGAGCGTGGCGCCGCCCCAGCCGGGGATGATGCCGAGGAAGACCTCGGGGAGCCCGATGCCCTGCGCGGCCGAGGAGAACACCCGGTAGTCGCAGTGCAGCCCGATCTCGAGGCCACCGCCGAGGGCGATCCCGTTGATGAACGCGAACGAGGGGACGCCGAGCTCGCCGAACTTGCGGAGCGTCGCGTGGCCGAGCGCGGCGAGGTCGTGTGCGACCTCGCGCGAGGGCACGGACGCCGCCTGGGAGAGGTCGGCACCGGCGGCGAAGCAGTACTGCTTCCCGGTGACGGCGACGGCCCGGACCGTGCCGTTCGCCGCCTCCGTCTTCAGGGTGTCGAGCACGCCGGAGAGTTCCCGGAGGGTGCGGGGACCGAGGGTGTTCGGCCGCTTGTAGTCCTTGCCGTTGTCGAGCGTGATGAGCCCGAGCGTCCCGCCGGAGGGCAGCGGGACGTGCTTGAGGTACGAGTGCGTGATGACCTCGTCCTCGCTGAGGGCGAGCAGTCGGTCGTTGTCGACGAGGGTCATGGTCATGCCGCCTTCCGTGCCGCTGACTTGCTGAAGTGCGGGTTCTCCCAGATCACGGTGCCGCCCTGGCCGAGTCCGATGCACATCGTGGTGACGCCGTACTTGACGTCCGGACGCTCGGCGAACTGTGCGGCGAGCTGGGTCATCAGACGGACGCCGCTGGACGCCAGCGGGTGCCCGACGGCGATCGCGCCGCCCCAGGCGTTGACGTTCGGGGAGTCGGCGGCGATGCCGTAGTTGTCGAGGAACGCGAGCACCTGGACGGCGAACGCCTCGTTGATCTCGAACAGGCCGATGTCGTCGATCGACAGGCCCGCCTTCGCGAGCGCCTTGTCGGTGGCCGGGACGGGCCCGACGCCCATCACCTCGGGGTCGACGCCCGCGAACGCGAACGAGACCATGCGCATCTTCGGCGTCAGGCCGAACTGCTTCGCGCCCGCATCGGACGCGATGAGGCTCATCGTGGCGCCGTCGTTCAGGCCGGCGGCGTTCCCCGCGGTGACCCGGCCGTGCGGCCGGAACGGGGTCTTCAGCGCGGCGAGTGCCTCGAGCGTGGTGCCGGGGCGTGGCGGCTCGTCCGTCGTGACGATGTCCCAGCCCTGGCCGGAGTCGACCTCCACCGGCACCATGTCCGGGGCCAGCTTGCCGGCCGCCCACGCGGCGGCGTACCGCTGCTGGGACTGCACGGCGAACGCGTCGGTGCGGTCCTTCGTGATCGCCGGGAAGCGGTCGTGCAGGCGCTCGGCGGTCTTGCCCATCACCAGGGCGTCGCCGTTCACCATGCGTTCCGCGACGAACCGCGGGTTCGGGTCGGAGTTGAACCCCATCGGGTGGCGGCCCATGTGCTCGACACCGCCGGCGATGGCGATGTCGGCGGCGCCGAACGCGATCGCACCCGCGAGGGTCGTCACGCTCGTCATGGCGCCGGCGCACATCCGGTCGATGGCGTACCCGGGGACGGACTTCGGCAGACCGGCGAGCATGCCGACGGTGCGGCCGAGGGTCAGCCCCTGGTCGCCCTGCTGGGTGGTGGCCGCGACCGCGACGTCGTCCACGGCAGCGTGGTCGAGGGACGGGTTCCGGTCGAGCAGGCCGCGCATCGCGTGCACGGCGAGGTCGTCGGCGCGGGTCCGCCAGAACACCCCCTTCTCCCCGGCGCGTCCGAACGGTGTCCGCACGCCGTCGACGAAGACGACGTCTGATGCCTTTGGCAAAGCTGGCCTCCACAGATCCACATCGATCGAGCCGGGGCGATCGGTCCGCCCAGGCCCTGAGGTCGGGGCGAACCCCGACGTCCCTCCCGACGCTATGCCCCACGCCTGGGCGGGAGCACCTCGGTTGGTCGGTTCCTACGAGGCGTCGGGGTCCTCGGTGGTGGAGTCCTGTGCAGCAGCGACAACGAACGCCGAGGCGATCAGTGCGGCCGTGGCCTCGACCTGCCAGGGGCGGGCATCGAGCGCGACGAGCGCCGCAGCGACGGACTCGACCGTCACGGTGGCGGGCGGCTCCCACGAGATGGTCCGGAGCGTGTCCGGTGTGAGGAGGTTCTCGAGCGGGATGGTGAGTTCCTCGGCCCGCGCCGTGACGGCGGCCCGTGCGGCCTTGTACCGGCGGTCGGCCTCGGGGTTCCGGTCCGCCCAGGCGCGGGGCGGCGGCAGCGTCGGCTCGCCCTTGCCCCGGAGACGCGGCAGGTCGTCGGTGGTGCGGCCCTCCTCGACGGCGGCCCACCAGCGGTCGAGCTCCGAGCGGCTGGCCCGGCCCGTGAAGGCCTTCACCGCGGCGAGGTCCTTGCGGGACTCCGGCGCGGCGGCGGCAGCGGCGACGATCGCCGAGTCCGGGATGATCCGCCCCGGGGCGATGTCGGTCTCCTGGGCGAAGGCGTCCCTGGCGGTCCACAGCGACCGGGCGATCGCGAGGGCCCGGGTCCCGCGGAGCGCGTGCATGCCGGACAGGCGTCGCCACGGCTCGGCGCGCGCCGGCTTCGGCGCCCGGTGCAGCACGGCGTCGAACTCCTGGCGAGCGATGTCGGTCTTGCCGGCGTCGTCGAGCACGGCGGCGAGGGCGTCGCGGAGGTCGGGGAGCAGCTCGACGTCGAGCGCCGCGTACACGAGCCACGACTGCGGGAGCGGCCGCGTCGACCAGTCGGCCGCGGAGTGCGCCTTCGCGAGCGTGATGCCGAGGAGCTGCTCGACGACGGCGCCGAGACCCACGCGCGGGAACCCGGCGATCCGGGCGCCGAGCTCGGTGTCGAAGATGCGGGTCGGGACGAGCCCGACCTCGCGGAGGCACGGCAGGTCCTGCGAGGCGGCGTGGAACAGCCACTCCTCGTCGACGATCGCGTCCTGGAGCTCCTGGAACGACCCGATCGCGATGGGGTCGAACAGGAAGGCGCCGGCATCGCGGCGGAACACCTGGATGAGGTAGGCGCGCTGCGAGTACCGGTAGCCGCTGGCGCGTTCCGCGTCGACGGCGACAGGGCCGTGCCCGGCGGCGATCGCGGCGACGGCCTCGAGGTAGTCGGCGCGCGACTCGATCACCTTGACCGCGTCGTGCCCTTCTTCGAAGGGGACAACAAGGGCGTCAGTCACGGGCGAGCCTCCTGGGGCCGAGGAGCGTCACACCGTCCGACGACGGCGGCAGTCCTGCGAGCATGGCGACGATCTCCTCCCAGGCCTCGACGTGCGCGACGAGGTCGGCCGCGCCGACACCGCTGCCGTCCAGGTCGACCACGCGCGGCGTCCACGACGCCCGGAGCTCCAGCTGTGCGCCGTCGCCCTGGGCGGCGAGCTCGCCGTAGCCGCGGGAGATGATCTTGGTTGCGGTGCCCGAAGCGTGGTCGTACTCGGCGCCGTGCGCATCGAGCGCGTCCACGAGCCAGCTCCACGTCACGTCGGCGACGAACTCGTCGACCCCGATCTCCGGTTCGAGCGGCGCCTGCGCGAACGTCACGATGCGGAACGCCCCGTGCCAGCCCTCGGGCTCGGCGGGGTCGTACAGGGCGATGAACCGGCCGGTCCCGAGGTCCGAGTCGACTCCGTGCTCGACCCCCGACACGTCCGCCGCGAGGGCGATCGAGAAGGGGGCCATGCGGCTCGGGGACGGGATCTCGGTGACCGTCGTCTCGGTGCGGGTCCCGCCTGCCGCGACGAACGCGCGGAGCTGCGCGAAGGCGTCGGGCTCTCGGGTTTCGGACACGAATGCAGACTAGGCTCCGGACCATGTCCCGTTCCGCGCGACCCGCCGAGGAGGCGGTGCAGGACACCGCACGCTCCGCCGGTCTCATCGCACTCGGCGCCGGGGTCGCGGCCGCCGCCGTCGGCACCGCGGTGGTCGGTGGCTTCGTCGCCGCGATCGCCCGCATGGTCGTCACACCGGACCGTAAACGGACCGAACGGGTCCCGATCGTGGCCGTCGACACCGGTCGTGGCACGGTCACCCTCGAGCGATCGCCGGACACCGAGCTGCAGGGCCGGTACAGCCTCTGGTTCGGCAACGGCACCGGGCACATGCGCGTCGGCGAGGTGATCGGCACCACCGCCGACACCGTCACGCGCCGCATCATCGCCGTCGACGCCGGTGACCCGACGAACGCCCGCCGCGGCCGGTGGGGCGGCTGGTTCTACCTGACGCCGGGCGAACTCGACGTCCCCGTCGAGGACGTCGACGTTCCGACCCCGAACGGCCCGGCCCCCGCGTGGATCGTGCGCGCCGACGACCCGGCGGCGCCGTGGGCGGTCCTGGTGCACGGCCGCGGCGTCACCCGCGCCGAGACCATCCGCGCGGTCCCGGTGTTCCGTGCCGCGGGCTACTCCGTGCTGCTCGCCTCGTGGCGGAACGACGGCGTCGCGCCGAGGAGCGTCGACGGCCGGTACGGGCTCGGCTCCACCGAGTGGGAGGACGTCGACGCCGCGCTCCGCTGGGTCGACGGCCAGGGCGCGACGAGCGTCGTGCTGATGGGCTGGTCGATGGGCGGCGCGGTGGTGCTGCAGACACTGCTCCGCTCGCCGTCGGCGCACCTCGTCGACGGGCTCGTGCTCGAGTCGCCCGTGGTCGACTGGCACGCGGTGCTCAAGTCCCAGGGGCAGGCCCTGAAGCTGCCGAAGGTCGTCCGGAAGGTCGCCCAGCGGGTCCTCCGCACCCCGGTGCTGCACCGGGCCGCCGGACTGCACAGCCCGGTCGACCTGCGGGAGCTCGACATGGTCGCCCGCGCCGACGAGCTCGACGTGCCGATCCTGCTCCTGCACAGCGACGACGACGGGTTCGTGCCGTCGTCCGCCTCGCACGACCTGGCGGCCGCCCGCCCGGACCTGGTCCGGCTCGAGGTCGCGCACGAGGCCCGGCACACCAAGCTCTGGAACCACGACGCCGACTGGTTCGACGCCCGCATCCTCGCGTGGCTCACCGAGGTGGTGCGGCCGCAGGGCGCGACCAGCGCCCGGTAGACCACCAGGTGACGGACTGGAGGCCCGGTGCCAGCTGGCACCGGGCCTCCAGCCCGTCTGGTCGTGCGTCTACTGCACCGCCACCAGCGCGCGCACCTGTCGCTGCACCCGACCGAGCATGCCGACCATCCCACGGATCCGCAGCGGGCTGACCGCCTCGGACAGGCCGAGGGTCAGCGGGTAGTCGGACGGCACGGCCAGGACCTGCTCGGCGGTGAGGCCGGAGAGGCCCTGCGCCAGGATCGAGGCGAAGCCGCGGGTGGTCGGGGCCTCGCGCGGCGCCGTGGCGTGCATCCGGACGATGCCGGGTGCGTCGCCGTCGGCACCGACGGTCACCGTGATGAACACGGGGGACTGGCACTCCTCGACCCGCTCGAGTTCGTCCTCGTGTCCGCGGAGGCGTTCGGGCAGGGCGGGCAGCTCGTTCGAGAACTCGAGCAGCAGCTGCAGCCGGTCGGCCTGGGACAGTTCGAGGAAGTCGTCGCGGATCTCCGCGAGGGCCTGGGGGAGGTCGGTGCTCATCGGTTCGGCAGCGTACCCGGCTCCGCTCCCTGCACGATGGGGACGCGGACGGCGCTGCCCCACTCGGTCCAGGAGCCGTCGTAGTTGCGGACGTTCTCGTAGCCGAGCAGGTGCTGCAGCACGAACCAGGTGTGGCTCGACCGCTCGCCGATGCGGCAGTAGGCGATGACCTCGTCCGCGTCGCCGATGCCGGCGCCGTCGCGGTACACGGCGTCGAGTTCCGCGCGGGACTTGAACGTGCCGTCGGCGGCGGCCGCCGTCGCCCACGGGATGTTCACCGCGGTCGGGATGTGGCCGCCGCGCAGGGCGCCCTCTTCCGGGTAGTCCGGGGCCGTGGTGCGGTCGCCGCTGTACTCCGGGGCGCTCCGAACGTCGATGAGGGGCTTGCCGAGGTGGTCGAGCACGTCCTCCTTGAAGGCGCGGACGAGCGTGTCGGTCCGCTCGACGACGGGGTACTCGACGGGCGTGACCTCGGTGCGGTCGGTCGTCAGCGCGCGGTCCTCGGCGATCCACTTCGCGCGGCCGCCGTCGAGCAGGCGGACGTCCTCGTGGCCGAAGAGCGTGAACACCCAGAGGGCGTAGGCGGCCCACCAGTTGTTCTTGTCGCCGTAGATCACGACCGTGGTGTCGCGGCCGATGCCCTTGCCGCCGACGAGCCGGGCGAAGGCCTCACCGTCGATGTAGTCGCGCTGCACCGGGTCGTTGAGGTCGGTGTGCCAGTCGATCTTCACCGCGCCCGGGACGTGACCGGTCTCGTACAGCAGCACGTCCTCGTCGGACTCGACGACGACCAGGTCCGGGGAGCCCTGCCCGGCGTCCAGCTGTTCCTGGAGCCACTCGGTGGAGACGAGCCGCTCGGGGTGGGCGTAGGCGCGGAACTTGTCGGACGGGTCGACCGGTGCGGTCATCGAGGTGCCTCCTTGTGGGTCGTGGCGCCGGACTAGGATCGGTGCTCGGCGTCGGGAGCAACGGTACGCGGACGTACTGTCTGCCCGATGCAACGTGACACCGCACGACACGCTTCCCGGAAGGCACTGCATGCCCCAGCACCTCGTCGATCGCGACCCGCAGGTCTCCCCCCAGCAGATGGCCGCGTCGCTGGTGCCGCCGCCCCAGTTCACCGAGGCGTCGTTCGCGTCGTACCGGCCCGACCCGGACTACGCGTCCCAAGCAGCGGTGCGCGACGCGGTGGAGTCCTTCGTGGCGACCCGGCCGGAGCCGGCCAAGCGTGGGCTGTTCGGCCGTCGTCGCGCTGCCGCCACGGACACCCCGCCGAAGTCGGGCGTCTACCTCGACGGCGGGTTCGGCGTCGGGAAGACCCACCTGCTCGCCGCGGCGTACCACGCGGAACCCGGGCGCAAGACGTTCGGCACGTTCATCGAGTACACCGCCCTCGTCGGCGCGCTCGGCTTCCAGGGGACGATCGACCTGCTCCGCGGGACGTCGCTCGTGTGCATCGACGAGTTCGAGCTCGACGACCCGGGCGACACCATGGTGATGACGCGGCTCATCAAGGAGCTCAGCGAGAGCGGTACCCGGTTCGCCGCCACGTCGAACACCCCGCCAGGAGCCCTCGGTGAGGGCCGCTTCGCCGCGCAGGACTTCCTCCGCGAGATCCAGGCGATGTCCGACCGGTTCGACACGCTGCGCATCGACGGGCTCGACTACCGGCGCCGGGCGGTCGACGAGTCCGCCGCGGTCGTGTCGGACGTGGCGTCGTCGTTGCCCGCGTCCGGGTCGGTCACGCTCGACGACTTCGGTTCCGTCGTCGCGCACCTGGCCTCCGTGCACCCGTCGAAGTACGTCGCGCTCGTCGACGGGCTGGACGCGGTCGGGCTCACCGACGTCGCGGAGTTCACCGACCAGACCGACGCGCTGCGCTGGGTCGCGCTCGTGGACCGGCTGTACGACGCGCAGGTGCGGATCGTCGCCTCCGGGACGCCCCTCGACGCGGTGTACCCCTCGTCGATGCTGGACGGCGGGTACCGGAAGAAGTACCTGCGTGCCGCGAGTCGCGTCGTCGCCCTGACGCGCGCGGCGGACTGAGCGCGTCGGCGCACCGCCCGTCTGCTCACCGGCCCCCTGCCGCCTCACCCTTCCCGCCGGGCTGGTGCCGGGCCTCCCGTCCGGGTTGTACGACGCGTGTCGGGCACCGTCCGGACGGACTGCGGGAACTCCTGGCCCCCGTCCAGGGGGCCGCGAGGCCCCGGAAACACGACGTTTACAAACCGACCCGTCGCGTTACACCCGCGAAACACATCGTGCTCCCTCACGAAACCTCACCTCGCCAGACTCTGTCCTACCCGAGGCGGACACGTCGGTGCCCCGATGCACAGCAAGCACCGCCGACGTGGTGACCGCACTGCAATCGAGAGGTGAGACATGCTTGATCAAGGCAACACGACCTTCGTGTTGGTGATGGCAGCGCTGGTGTTGTTCATGACACCCGGCCTGGCGTTCTTCTACGGCGGACTGGTGAAGGCCAAGTCCGTCATCAGCATGATGATGATGTCCTTCGGGGCGATCGCACTGGTGAGCGTCCTCTGGGTCGTCTTCGGCTACGCGATCGCGTTCGCCAACCACGGGAACGGCACGGCCGTCTCCGGTGTCGTCGGCTTCTTCAGCATCGACTGGAACCAGATCGGTCTCGGCCAGGCGTTCGAAGAGGCGAAGGCCTCCACGATCAACGCCGCCTACCCGTCGATGGCGTTCGTCGGCTTCCAGGCCACCTTCGCGATCATCACGGTCGCGCTCATCTCCGGCGCCATCGCCGACCGCGCCAAGTTCGGCGCCTGGATGGTCTTCGCCGGCGTCTGGGTCACGGTCGTCTACTTCCCGGTCGCCTCGTGGGTCTTCAACCTCACCTCGGGTTGGGCAGCCACGTGGGGTGTCATCGACTTCGCCGGTGGGACCGCGGTGCACATCAACGCCGGTGCCGCCGGTCTCGCCCTGGCGATCGTCCTCGGCAAGCGCGTCGGCTTCGCCAAGGGTGCGCACAAGCCGCACAACCCGCCCTTCGTCCTGCTCGGTGCCGCGATCCTCTGGTTCGGCTGGTTCGGCTTCAACGCCGGGTCCGAGGGTGCTGCTGACGGCATCGCCGCGATCGCCTGGGTGAACACGCTCGCCGCGCCGGCCGCCGCGATCCTCGGCTGGCTGCTCGTCGAGAAGCTCAAGGACGGCAAGGCCACGTCGATCGGTGCCGCTTCCGGTGCCGTGACCGGCCTGGTCGCGATCACCCCCGCCTGTGCCGCACTCACCCCGGGCTGGGGCATCCTGCTCGGCTTCCTCGCGGGCATCGTCTGCTGCTTCGCGATCGACTGGAAGTACCGCCTCGGCTTCGACGACTCGCTCGACGTGGTCGGCGTGCACCTGGTCGGCGGCATCTTCGGCACGCTGTTCCTGGGCATCTTCGCCAACGACACCGGCCTGATCTACTCCGGCTCGTTCGCGCAGCTCGGCAAGCAGGCTGCTGCTGCCGGTGCGGTCGGTGCGTACTCCTTCGTGCTGGCGTTCATCATCGGGTGGATCATCGAGAAGACGATGGGCTTCCGCGTGAAGACCGAGGACGAGGTCGCCGGCATCGACACCGCGGTGCACGGCGAGGAGGGCTACGTGCTCTACGAAGACCGCGACGAGACCCCGGTCGGCGTCCGGTAGCGTCCGGTCCTGATCGGCTCGTCCGGTCCTGATCGGCTGGTCCGGTCCTGATCGGCTGGTCCGGTCTTGATCGGCTGGAGGCCCCCGCGTGTTTGCGGGGGCCTTCGGCGTGTGCGGGGTGCGTGGCGCCGTCGTTCTGCGGAGGCGCCGCTGTGTGTCCGAGACGCCGCAGTTTCCGGCGGTGTCTCGGCAGGTGTGTGGTGCCTCGCGGGGTCGGGGGTGCCGCGTGCTCCGGCGTGGCAGGGTGGGGGCATGACGACGACGTCGACGCTGACCAACCTCCGCGAGGTCGGAGGGCCCGGGCTGCAGGACGACCGGCCCCGGACGGTGTACCGGTCGAACACCGAGGAGTCCGTCCCCGCGAGTGCCTACCCCGCCCTGGCCGCGGTGGTCGACCTCCGCCGGGACGACGAGGTCGAACGGGTCCCGCACCCGCTCGGCGACTCGCCCGGGTACCGCGGCGTGCCGTTGTTCGATCCGTCCACGACCGAGTCCGGCGCCTCCGCGGTCCAGCTCGAGGAGCAGTACGTCGACTGGCTCACGCGGCACCGGACCGGTATCGCCGCTGCGCTCCGGGCGATCGCCGGAACCGAGGGCGACGTGCTCGTCTGCTGCTCGGCGGGGAAGGACCGCACCGGGGTGGTCAGCGCGCTGCTCGCGCGGC
The DNA here is from genome assembly GCF_044746585.1 of Curtobacterium sp. NPDC090223. NCBI lineage: Bacteria > Bacillati > Actinomycetota > Actinomycetes > Micrococcales > Microbacteriaceae > Curtobacterium > Curtobacterium sp. NPDC090223. Next base: position 404,019 of record NZ_JBIVCN010000001.1, read on the forward strand.
TCTGGGGTGCGTCGATCGACCGGATCGGCGAGGACTACGCGGCGAGTGCGGACGGGCTGGCGGAGCGGTTCGCCCGCGAGCGTGCCGTCAGTGCGGATCCCGAGGCGACGGCGGTGGCGCAGCGCTGCGTGCCGGAGATCATGACGACGGTCATCGGGTACGTCGAAGCACGATGGGGGAGCGTCGAGGGCTACCTGCGCTGGATCGGCCTGACGGACGCGGAGATCCGCGCGCTCTGAGACCCCGGACGTGCTGCCCTGGACGTGACCACAGACGGGAGGCCCGGTGCGCGTCGGACGCGCACCGGGCCTCCTGTCCGGGGTTCCTCGGTCACCAGGCGTAGTCCTCCGGCGAGGTCTTGTGCCCGGGGAACAGCTCGTCGAGGCGCGCCAGCGCCGCGTCGTCGAGACGGATGTCCACGGCGCGGACCGCGGACTCCCACTGCTCCATGGTGCGGGGGCCGGTGATCGGTGCGGTGATGCCCGGCTGGTGCAACAGCCACGCCAGTGCGAGCTCACCCGGGGTGTGGCCGAGTTCCTTCGCGAAGGCCTCGTAGCCGGTCAGCTGGTCGCGGTGGCCTTCGACGTACTCGGCGCTCCGGCCGGAGAGGCGGCGCGAGCCCTGTTCGGTCTTCTCGATGATGCCGCCGAGGAGTCCGCCCTGCAGCGGCGACCACGGGATGACCCCGAGACCGTAGTGGCGGGCGGCGGGCAGGACCTCGCGCTCGACGTCGCGGACGACGAGGTTGTAGATCGACTGCTCGCTGACCAGGCCGAGGAAGTTGCGGTGCTTCGCGGCTTCCTGCGCCTGGGCGATGTGCCAGCCGGCGAAGTTCGAGGAACCGACGTAGAGCACCTTGCCCTGCTGGACGGCGAGCTCCATCGCCTGCCAGATCTCGTCCCAGGGGGTGTCCCGGTCGACGTGGTGCATCTGGTACAGGTCGATGTGGTCCGTCTGCAGACGCCGGAGGCTGGCGTCTAGCGACTGCCGGATGTTGTACGCGGAGAGCTTCCCGCCGTTCGGCCAGTCGATCATGTCGCCGTAGACCTTGGTCGCGAGGACCGTCTTCTCGCGGCGACCGCCGCCCTTCGCGAACCAGCGGCCGATGATCTCCTCGGTGGCACCCTTGCCCACCGAGCCGCCGTAGCCGTTGGCGGTGTCGAAGAAGTTCACGCCGAGCTCGTGCGCCCGGTCCATGATCGCGTGGGAGTCGTCCTCGCTGGTCTCCGGGCCGAAGTTCATCGTCCCGAGCACGGCTCGCGAGACCGACAGCCCTGTCCGTCCGAGATGTGTGTAGTCCATGGGTCGTGTCTACCGCTCGGCTCGGAGTCCTGCCAGGCCCTGGGAGTACCGGTGACGGGGAAGGGCACGGCGTTCGGTCACCGTCGGCCGTGTCGTGCGGCTCGCGCTCCGGCGTCGGTCGTGCCAGGAAGCCGGTCGTGTCAGGAAGCCGGTCGTCAGGAAGGAACAGACCATGCCAGCAGAGGACGAGATCCCGAGCACCCTGCAGCGTTCGCCGAAGCACGCGCAGGAGGTGTTCGTCGCCGCGCTCGACTCCGCCGAGGAGGAGTACGGCGACGGTGAGCGCGCGCACCGCACCGCGTACGCAGCCGTGAAGCACGAGTACGAGAAGGTGGGCGACCACTGGGAGGCGAAGGAGTCGTCCGGGCCCTCTGACTCCGGCGCGGCGGGTTCCCGCGGATCCGGGGCGACGCAGGAGGGTGTCGACGCGAACGCCTCGAAGGCGCACCTGATGGACGTCGCGAGGCGGCTCGACGTCAGCGGGCGGTCGACGATGGACAAGGGCGAGCTCGTCGAGGCGATCAAGAAGGCGAACCGTCGGGAGAGCGACCGATCGCGGCGCTGACGTGGTCCCACCGCGGACCGTACGTCCACCGCTGTATTCCTGGTCGGGCATGGGCCTGTCCCGGGGCGGAGTAACGTGCGGCGGATGAACATCCCAGCACTCCGCGGCAGCCGGATCCTCGGGTTCGGACACCACCAGCCGTCCCGCGTCCTCACCAACGACGAGCTCTCCACGATGGTCGACACCAACGACGAGTGGATCGTGTCCCGGACGGGCATCTCCACTCGCCACATCGCCGGCCCCGACGACACCGTGACCTCGATGGCGACGGCAGCGGGCGCCGCTGCCCTGGCCGACGCCGGGGTGCTGCCCGGGGACGTCGACCTGGTGATCGTCGCGTCCACGACGCACCGCGATCGTGCGCCGTACACCGCCGGACGGGTCGCTGCGGCGCTCGGGATGGCGAACGGACCGGCCCCGATCGACATCAACACCGCGTGCAGCGGGTTCGAGTACGCGATGGCGCTCGCCGACCAGGCGATCCGGACCGGGTCCGCCGACACCGCGCTCGTGATCGGGTCGGAGTTGCTGTCGGGCATCGTCGACTGGACCGACCGCACCACGTGCGTGCTGGTGGGTGACGGCGCCGGCGCAGCGGTGCTCGGGGTGTCCTCGACGCCCGAGATCGGCCCGGTCTCGTGGGGCAGCGTGCCGCACCTGGAGCGCGCGGTCGTGGTCGACGGAGACCCGGAGCGGTTCTCCCAGGAGGGTCGGTCGATCTACCGCTGGGCGATCACCGAGGCCGAGGGGCACGCCCGTCGCGTCGTGGAGCAGGCGGGCCTGACGATGGACGACATCCAGGTGTTCGCGTTCCACCAGGCGAACCTGCGGATCATCGAGCCGCTCGTCACCGCGCTCGGCGGAGAGTCGAAGTTCGTGATCCGCGACGTCGTGGAGTCCGGGAACACCTCGGCCGCCAGCGTGCCGTTGGGCCTGTCGAAGGCCTGGGCACGCGGGGACCTGCCCGAGGGTGTGCCCGCGCTGCTGTTCGGGTTCGGCGGCGGGTTCGCCCACGCCGGGCAGGTCGTGACGACGCCGGTCAGGGCGTTCTAGAGCGCGGTGTCGGAGCGCTTCCCGCTCGTGTCGTCCGTGCCGGTCGCGTCGGGTTCGTCCTTGCGACGGCGCCACGGCAGCTGACGCTGCTTCGGGGCCTTCGACTCCAGGACGATCGGGAAGTGCGCCGGCGGCAGACCGAAGCCGGTGCGTGAGGCCTGGATCACCTTGCGCCCCAGCGCGTGGTTGCCGAGCCCACCGACCGCGGCACCGATCCCGAAGGGCAGCGCGCGACCGAGCATCGACGTGCCCTGCCTGGCGGCGAACCGCTTCACGAAGGAGTCGCGGACCTGCTTGCCGATGCCGCTGACCGCCTGCTGGGGGAGCGAGGACGCGACCATCTCGCCCCAGAACGCCGTGCGGACCTGACCGCCGGCAGCCTGACCCGCGAGCTGCTTGATGAGCTGGGTGCCCGGCGTGCCGAGGATCATCGCCATCACCAGCGTGCGGGAACGCTCCGGGTCGTCCAGGGCGATGCCGTGCACCTCGGTCACCGACTGGGCGAAGAGCGCGGTCGTCTCGAGGAAGCCGACGGTCTCCGCGCCGCTCAGGCCGAAGCTCGCCGCGATGCCGATCCCGGGTACCACAGCGCTCGCACCCACCGCGGCGCCACCGGTCGTCACCGCCGTCAGGTAGTGCCGCTCGAGGATCTGGATCACCTCGGCCGGGGATGCATTGGGGTTCCGGCGCCGGATGCCGTTGACGTGTGCGACCACGACCGGACGCTGTACGTCCAGCACACGGTCGAGCCACTTGGCCCAGCCCTTCGCGGTCGTCGGGAGTCGGGTCTGCGGATCCGTCTGGTCGACGGGGGCGAGCGGCAGCGGCACGATCGCGTGGTCCCGCTGGTCCGACCGGTTGTTCTGCTTCGGGGCCATGCCGCCACGCTACGCCGGGCATGTGGGAGGCTCGCTGGATGGCTCCAGAACACGCATCCGATGCCGTCCGTCGGGCGGCGGGGTTCCTGACGGTCGCGGCGTTCGTCGTCGAGCGGCAACGGGCGCACCACCCCGGAGCGCCGTCGCGGCCCTGACCCCCGGCCACCACCGGCGTGCTCCGGTGTCTGTCGTCAGCGGCACGGGATGCCGGCGCGGGTGAGCTTGGCACGGATCACCTCCGGGTCCATCAGGTCGGCCCAGGTCAGCCGGACGAACCCACGGACCTCGGCGAAGGACCGAACGAAGTCCTCGCGCTGCTTCTCCTGCCAATACGCGTCCGCCGAGGAGGCTCCCGCGAGCATCGCGGGGTCCTCGTACTTGGCGCGGCCGTCCACCTCGACGACGACGCCCTGGTCGGGGAACCAGAAGTCGACGACCGCGCGCCGTTCGCCGGCCCGGACGAACTCCTGTTGCTGCACCGGGTCGGGCGCCCGGAGCTGACGGAACCGCACCCGGCACACCGATTCCGCGGGGGAACCCGACAGCACCGACCCCATCTCGACGGCCGCCCGCGCCCGAGCACGTGCCTTCGGCCCCACCGTCTCGATCGCGGCAGCGAGGTCCGCCCGGTCGACGTCGCGATGTCGGAGGACGTGATCGACGGCCGGCAGCGACTTCAGTGCCGGTTGGGTGGCTGCGACGTCGACGACCGTCCTGATGAGGTCACTGACGGGGGTCCCGTGCACGTCGGCGGGGGTCGAGAACGGGTGCCGCGCCGCGCCGTGCCGGACGAACCACGCGGTCACCGTGGTGTTCGCCGTCGTCGGGTCGAGGAGGTGCACCTTCGACGGCCACGCCCCCACGTGCGGGAGCCCGTGCAGGCTGCTCGCGGACAACCAGCCGACGACGGAACCCGGCGTCACCCGGGGCAGCGACGCCCGGACGAGGAGCACGTGCTGGTCCGCTGCACTGAGCCCCGTGACCGCGTCCGGCCGGACGAGCACCCCCGACCTGATGCGGAGGAGCCGCCCCCGGTGGACGTCGCGCTCCGCCGCGCGGCGTTCGGCACCGAAGAGGGTGCTCGTCCGGAGGAGGGGGACGTCGAAGGCTGGCGATCGCATGCCCCGAGCCTCCGGGAGCCCGCTGTTCGGCACGGCCCGCCGACGACATCTGTGGACGGATCACTCGGAAGCGCTGCCTGTGGAGGGCTGATGCGCGTGCAAGTTCCGACACCGCAGAAGTCGATCGACCGGTGCCGTGTCGGACCATGCACGTGCAACGGATGCGTCCGCAAACTTCGACACCGCAGAACACGATCGACTCGAGCGGTGTCGAAACAGTGGCGCGAACCGGGACCCCAGCGGGGGACGCAAGCGCGGCAAGCGCGCAGCGCGCGCCGCAAGCGCGCCGCCCGCGCTACCGCCGCGCGAGCTCCGCGCGCAGCGGGAGGTCCTGGTCCTCCAGGATGAACTGCGCGCCGACGCCCGTGCGGGCGTTCACCACGACGGGGGCGAGCAGGTTCACGGTGGTGCCGGCGGCGCCGGGGTTCGCCACGACCAGGAGCATCGCGTCCGACGCGGCAGCGAGCCCGATCGAGGCCGCCTGCGCGTCGGAGAGCGACGGCGCGTACGAGGGCAGGTGCGACGCCGCGTCGAGCAGGAACAGCCGCGGGTCGCTGACGCCGGACGCCGTGACGCCGAACCCGACCAGCGTGAACAGCCCGTCAGCGCCGGCGACCGGGACGAGCGTGAACGACACCAGGGGCTCGAGACCGAACGGCGCGACGGCGAACGTGAGGGGGATGTTGCTCATGAGAGGTAGTCCATCAGGGTCGGCTGCAGGACCTTCGCGGTGACGGCGAGGGCTGCCTGGTAGTTGGTCTGCTGCACCTGCAGGTCGAGGACGGCCTTCGCGAGGTCCTTGTCCTCGATCGAGGACCGGCGGGACTCCAGCGAGACCGCTCCGGAGGCCAGCGACGACTGCGCCGCCAGTGCCGCGGCGTGCCGCACACCGACGTCGGCCTGCACACCGCGCACGGTGGCGATGTGCGCGTCGACGTCGTTCAGCCGGGGATTCACGTTCACGCCGTTCTGCAGGTCGGAGACGATGGAGTCGATCATCGAGAACACCGACGACGACCCGGAGCCGAACACGTCCGTCCCCGCGGTGTCCACCCGCAGCGTGGTGCCGTCGCCGATGCGCCGCTCGACGGGCGCGGTGGCGGACGCCCACCCGGTCGCGGGGTCGTACGCGGTCGCCGCCGTCGAGGACCCGGCGAACACCGAACGGGTGCCGTACGAGGCGTTCGCGCTCGACGCCAGGTCCGCGGCCAGCGCCTGGAACTGCGTCACGTAGGCGTCGCGGTCGGTGTCGCTCATGGTGCCCGTGTTCGCCGCCTGCACGGTGAGGTCCCGCACCTTCGACAGCACCGAGTAGACGTCGCCGAGCGCGCTGTCGGTGTTCGCGAGCCACCCGACGGCGTCGTTCGCGTTGCGGGTGTACTGCGCGTTCGCGGCCTGCTCCTTGCGGACCTGCATCGCGGACGCGGTGCCGACGGGGTCGTCCGACGGCTTGCCGATGTTCCGCAGCGTGGTCGCCTGGTCGGTGAGCTGTGCGAGCTTCGCCGCCCCCGCCTGCAGGCGCGTGGTCGCGGCGGCCATGGACATCTGGGTGGTGACCCGGGTGATCATCGTCATCCCCTCCCGACGAGGCCGACGCGGTTGATGAGGGTGTCGAGCATCTCGTCGACGGCCGTCAGGACGCGTGCCGCGCCCTGGTACGCGTGCTGGTAGTTCAGCAGGTTCACGTTCTCCTCGTCGAGGTCGACGCCGGCGCTCGACTGCTGCTGGGTGCGCGCGTTGGTGAGCGCTAGTCCGGTGAGCGTCGATTCGGACGTGGCCGACCGGGAGGCGGTGCCCACCCCCGCCACGAACGTCGCCCACGTGCGGTCGGGCGCGCCGAGCGCGGCGCCCAGCTGGCCGATGGCGTCGGCGACCGAGCCGTCGTGGTCGCCCGCCGCGTTCCGCGTCGCGATGCCGCTGGCATCGGTGGGGACGACGGTGAGGCCCTGCGCCGCCGGCACGCCGGCGGTCAGGGCGAAGAAGTCGACGCCGGTGGTGCCGGCGGGCGTGGTGCCGGCGTGGTGCGCGGCGTTCACCTGGGTGGCGATCGCGGTGGCGACGGCGTCGTACGCGGCGGACGCCTGCGCGAGTGCACCACCGGTGCCGTTCGCGTCCGCCGGCGCGAGCATCGAGACGTTCCCGGCGATCGACCCGCCGTCGAGCGCGACCGCGGTGCCGGAGCCGGACGCCCACGTCAGGGTCACGGCAGAACCGTCACCGAGCCGGGTGCCGCCGCCGATGGTCACCGCGCGGGCGTCGGTGCCCTGCACGAGCGGGTTGCCGCCGACGAGCACGTCGACGGTGCCGTCCGCGTTTGTCCGCGTGGTGCCGCCGGCCAGGGAGGCGATCTGCTCGGTGAGCTGGTCGCGCTGGTCGATGAGCTCGTTGGCGTTCCCGCCGCCGGCGAGGGTGGCGCGGATCGTGCCGTTGAGGTCGGCGACCTGCTTCGCCGCGTCGTTCAGCTGCGAGACCTGCCCGGCGACGGTGTTCCGGACGCTCGTCCACTGGGCGTCGACGGCCTTCGAGCCGCTCGCGAGTGCCGAGGCGACGGTGTTCGCGGCGCCGAGGAGCGCGGTCGCGGCACCCGGGTCGTCGGTGTGCGTGGCGAGGTCGCTCCAGGCCGACCAGAAGTCGTCGAGCTTCGCGGAGAGGCCGTCCGATCCGGGCTCGTGCAGCCCGGTCTCGAGCTGGTCGAGCGCGGTCGCCCTGGCCGTGGCGTACGCGGACGACCCGGCAGCCGCACGGACGCCGGCGTCGAGGGTGAGGGAGCCGAGTCGCGCGATGCCGTCGACCGACACGCCCTGGCCGGCGAGCGCCGCGGTGCCACGGACGAACCCGGTCTGGACGGTGGGGACGGAGGTCTGGGTGATGCGCTGCCGCGTGTACCCGGTGGTGCCGGCGTTGGCGATGTTCTGCCCGGTGACGTCGATGCCGGCGCGCGCTGCGGTGAGACCGGAGTACGCGGTCGCGAGGGATCCGAAGGTGCTGACCACGGCGCTACAGGTTCCCGTCGAACAGGCGCGCTTCGCCCGCCGCGCGGCCGGAGGACCCGGTGGCGTCGTACGTCGCGGTGTCGCCGACTGTGCCGGCGAGGGTCTCCTCGGTCGCCTGCGCGGCGGTGCGGAGGAATCGGTCGTTCTCGTCGCGGAGCGCGCCGATCTGGGTGGTGAGCTCGAGCATCGCCTGCAGGTGGGCGGCGAGGATCTCGCCCCACGGGCCGTTCGGCGCCGCTGCGACGACCTCGCGCAGGGGTGCCGCGGGGTCGACGCCCCACTCCTCGGCGACGGCGGCGCTCTGCGCGCTGCGCTCGAGGCCGGTCGTGCGGAGGCGTTCGAGCACCTGCTCGACCTCACGGCTGGCGTGGGACACCCAGCGGGAGCGCCCGGCGGCGAGCAGCAGCTGCTCCTCCTCGAGCTTGAACGTGAGCAGTTCGAGCAGTTCTCGTTCGCGCCAGAGCACGGCGGACAGGTCGTTCACGCTCATCATCTCCTCCCGGTGTCGGTCGTCCTGTGGACACCGAGGACTATCGGCAGCGCCACCACCGACGTAAGCGGTGCGAACGCCGGGGGAGGCGACGCTCCTCCACAACGGGGGTCAGGAACGACCGTTCTCCACCCCGTGTCCTCCCAAATGCCGACCGGGAAAACCCCCTCGTCCCCCCGCACTGGGGACGCCTGCGGGGGTGTTCAGGGGATTGCCAGCCGATACATTCGGATTCGCACCCCCGGGGGACAACCGGGGCGCGTCACAGGGGCGCAGGTGCACCGCTCGGAGGGACCCGGGCGGTTCTTCGGCGTACCACCCGGCCTCCACGCGGCCGGTGATCGCCATGCCCACCGACAGGGTCAGCCCCACGGACGGGGTCAGTCACACCGAGACGACCAGGGGAAGCGCATGGACCGCACCGAACGCAACGCGATGATCACCGAGCACCTGCCGCTCGTGGGGTACATCGTGTCCGACGTCCGTGCCCGCGCAACCCACCTCGACCGCGACGACCTCGCCGCCGTCGGCTCGCTGGCCCTGGTGACCGCGGCCGACGCGTTCGACCCCACGCTCGGCGTCCCGTTCGGCGCCTACGCCCGCACCCGGATCACCGGTGCCATCGCCGACGACATGCGTTCGGCGGACTGGGCGAGCCGCGGTACCCGGAAGCGGATCCGCGAGGCGCTCGCGACACAGGAGGCGCTGTCCTCCCGACTCGGCCGCAGCGTCTCGGTGCAGGAGATCGCGGACGCCATGGGTGTCGACCGCCAGACCGCCGCCGACGCGATGAGCGACGCGGGACGCACCGTCACGCCGATCGACGAGACCGTGCACGACACCGTCGCCGCCGAGATCCCGATGCCGGGCGACGACCTCGTCGAGGCCGAGCGCCGACGCTACCTCCGTGCCGCCGTCGAGGCGCTGCCCGAGCGGATGCGCTTCGTGGTGGAGGCCGTGTACTTCGGCGACCGCTCGGTGACCGACGTGGCCGCCGAGCTCGGCATCACGCACTCCGCCGTCTCGCAGCAGCGCTCCGAAGCGATGCGGCTGCTCCGCGACGGCCTCGCCACGCACTACGGCGACGGGGGAGCGGTCCCCGAGCCGGCCTCGCGCACGACCGCCGCGCGTCGGAGCGCGTACCTCGCCAAGGTCGCCGCGAACGCCGCCGTCGGGGTGGCCCGCGCCGTGCAGGACGCCGCGACCGGCCACCAGGTGGTCGCGAGCTGAGACGTGGGGACCGACCCGGACGGAGAAATCCGGGACGGTTCTCCTAACGCCTCCGGCCGCCCGGCCGACAGGCACCGTTGCCAGCCCACGGACGGGCCGGCGAAGACCCAGATTTCACGGAGGAAACCACCATGGGTATGTCCATCAACACCAACCTCTCGGCACTCAACACGTACCGGAACCTCAACTCGACGCAGAACGACCTGTCGAAGTCCCTCGAGAAGCTCTCGTCGGGTCTCCGCATCAACCGTGCTGCCGACGACGCGGCCGGTCTGTCGATCTCCGAGGGGCTGAAGTCCCAGGTCGGTGGCCTCACGGTCGCCGCCCGCAACGCGCAGGACGGCATCTCCGTCGTGCAGACCGCTGAAGGTGGTCTCACCGAGACCCACTCGATCCTCCAGCGCATGCGCGACCTGGCGGTGCAGGCCGGCAACGACTCGAACAACGAGGACTCGCGCACGGCGATCACCACCGAGGTCGGGGAGCTCTCCAAGGAGCTCACCCGCATCTCGCAGTCGACCAACTTCAACGGCATCAACCTGCTCGACGGCTCCGCCGGCACCGCGGGCGTCCTGAAGTTCCAGGTCGGCGCGAACGGCGACGCTGCGAGCCAGATCGACGTGGACCTCTCCAAGGCGAACGTCAGCGACGTGGCCGACGCCGTGGGTGCCCTCACCTTCGACAGCGCCGACAACGCGCAGGCCGCGATCACCGAGATCGACAAGCAGATCAAGTACGTGTCGTCGGCTCGTTCGAACATCGGTGCCATCCAGAACCGCTTCGACCACGCCATCAACGTGACGAACGTGGCCAAGGAGAACCTCACCGCTGCGTCCTCGCGCATCACCGACGTCGACATGGCGGAGGAGATGGTCAAGTACACGCGCGACAACATCCTCAGCCAGGCCGGCACGTCGATGCTCGCGCAGGCGAACCAGAGCACGCAGAACGTCCTCTCGCTGCTCCGCTAGTCGCGTGGTGCCGCTCTCCGGGACCGTTCAGGTGTCCTGGGGAGCGGCACACCGTCCCTGACCACGACCCTCCCGAGGAGCCACGATGACCACGTCGTCCGTGTCGTCGACCAGCGGCAACTTCGCCATCGACGGACTCGTCTCCGGGCTCGACACCACGAGCCTGATCAACTCGCTCATGTCGATCGAGTCGGTCCCGCAGACGCTCCTCAAGAACAAGGTCACGACGACCAACTCGTTCATCTCGTCGCTGCAGACGATCAACTCGTTGGTCCAGACCCTCGCGACGAAGGCCACGGCGGCCGCGAAGGCCTCCTCGCTCGACGTGTTCAGTGCCACGAGCTCGAACGCTGCGGTCACCGTGGCGACCGGCGCGAACGCCACCGCTGGCTCGGTCTCGTTCAGCGTCGGCACCACCGCGTCGGCGCAGATCGGCGTCACCGCGGCGATGTCGACCTGGTCCGCCGACCCCCAGCCGATCACGATCACCAGGGCCGACGGCACCACGACCACGGTCACGCCGGGGTCGGGCTCGCTCGACGACGTCGCGTCCGCGATCACGAAGTCCGGCGCCGGCGTCACCGCCACCAAGGTCGCCGCCGGGACGGACGCGAACGGCACGAAGCTCTACCGCCTGCAGCTCACCTCCACCACGACGGGCGCCGCGGGCGCGTTCACGATCTCCCGCGGGACCGCCGACGACGTCGCAGCGGGCACCGCCACGAACGTCCTCACCGAGATCGGCGCGGCCGTCGTCACGCAGGCCTCCGACGCGTCGGTCACGCTGTGGGCGGGCACCGCCGCAGCACAGACGGTGACGAGCGCGTCGAACACCTTCACCGACCTGGTCCCCGGCCTCACCGTCACGGTCACCAAGCCGACGACCGACCCGGTGACGGTGACCGTCGCACAGGACACGACCCAGGCGCAGGCCGTCGCGTCCGGCCTGGTCGACGCCTTCAACGCGATCACCTCGTACTACGGCTCGAACACCGGCCTCACGAGCACGACCAGCGCGACCACCGGCACCACGACCACCACGGCCGGCGTGCTCCTCGGCGACGCCACCACGCGCGACGCCGTGCAGCGCCTCACGAGCACCATGTCCGCCCCGGTGAACGGCAAGTCCCCGTCGTCGATCGGCATCTCGATCACCAAGGACGGCGACTTCACGTTCGACGCCGACGTCTTCCAGAAGGCCCTCACCACCGACCCGCAGGGCACCCAGGCGATCATCTCCGGACTCGCGACCTCGGTCGGGTCCGCCGCGACGGCCATCTCGGACAAGTACACGGGCTCCATCACCACCGCGATCACCGGCCAGCAGTCGGTGGTCAAGGACCTCAACGACCAGATCGACCGCTGGACGGACCGCCTCGCATCGCGCAAGTCCGCGCTGCAGACGCAGTACGCCGCGCTCGAGACCAGCCTCAGCAAGCTCCAGTCGCAGTCGAGCTGGCTCACCAGCCAGCTCTCGAGCACCTCGAGCTGATCGGGAACCCCATGACCTACGACAACCTGGCCCAACGCCGCCGCGCCCAGTACACGAACGAGGCCGTCCTCTCCGCGACGCCCGCCCAGCTCGTGACGCTGCTGTACGACCGGCTCCTCCTCGACCTGCACCGTGCCGAGGCCGCACAGGTCCGGAGCGACTGGGACGGTGCCCGCGAGCAGCTCCTGCATGCCCAGGCCATCGTCGGCGAACTCTCCGCGACGCTGCGCATCGACGCGTGGGACGGCGGCGAGGGCCTCCTGGCGATCTACAACTACGCCTCGACCTCGCTGATCACCGCGAACGTACACCGCGACGTGCAGGCCACCCGCGACTGCATCCGCATCCTCGACCCGCTGCGCCAGGCATGGCACGACGCGGCCGCCGCGATGCCGGCGACGCCGGCACCGGCGCAGCACACGACGGGCGGGGCCCTCGGTGTCGCCTGAGCAGGACCGGACCGCCGCTTGGGAGGCCGTGCTCACCTCCCTCGAGCAGGCGGCCGTCGTCGACGACCCGGCCCCGTGGCGCGAGCCGACCGGGCTGGGTCGGATCCCGCGGGTCCTGGTGGGTCGGGCCTCCCGGCTGCTCGCCGCGCAGCGGGACCGCATCGCGGTCCTGGAACAGGAGCGGCGCGCGACGCTCGACCACCTCGGTGCGCTGCGCCAGGTCGACGCGACCCGCGAGCCGCAGCGCTCGGTCTACCTCGACGCCTCCGCGTAGCGCGGTCGAACCGCGCGGAGGAAGTCGAAACGAGCGTCGGTGGTCCGAAGTTCTCACCTCCTACGCGCGAAACGACCGCCCACGCGCGGGGCGGGAAGTCGGAACGTGCGCGGTACCCCCGTTCGGGGCAAGCACTAACGGCACTGGAGCAGGGCTCCGATAGCCACACCCGAGCACGGATCGCTCGACCACCCGGCCACGGATCGGCCACCACCGCACGGTGACATCGCACAGGGACGATGCCGCCATGACGAGGGGACCCTCCGTGTTCGATTCCGTGACGTCGGCGGCGCTGCAGAGCGCGCTCGACGGACTCTCGATGCGCCAGCGGGTGATCGCGAACAACGTCGCGAACGTCAACACGCCGAACTACCACGCCGAGAAGGTGCAGTTCGAGGACGCGCTCGCCCAGTCGATCGTCGACGGGAACGGCAGCACCACGCCGACCGTCGCGCGCAGCCTCGAGCCGACGAACACGAACGGCAACAACGTCAACCTCGACGAGGAGACGCTCTCCAACGTCGACACCGTGCTCCGCTACCAGTTCGCCACCCAGGCGATGAACTCCGAGCTCACCAGCGTCCGTGCGGCGATGCGGACCACCTCGTGACCACGTTCGACGCGATCGGGATCGCGAGCACCGGCCTCACCGTGCACCGGAAGTGGCTCGACGCCATCTCCGACAACATCGCCAACGTCAACACGGCCACCTCGATGGACGACAGCGCCTTCCAGGCCCGCTACGTCGAGGTGCAGGAGGGCAACGGCGTCTCCGGCGCCTACGTCAAGGGCGCTGCGTTCGGCAGCGCCGCCGGTCGTGTGACGTACGACCCGGACAACCCGCTCGCGAACGAGGAGGGGTACGTCCGCCTGCCGGACATCGACCTCGGCACGCAGATGGCGGACCTCATCATGGCCCAGCGCGGCTACCAGGCGAACGCCGCCGTGGTCGACCGTGCCAAGACCGCCTACGAGGCGGCACTGCAGATCGGGAAGAACTGATGCCCATCGACGGCGTGAACGGTGTGACCACCAACGCGATGACGTCCGCGATGACGTCCGTCACGGGGACGAGCAGCGACAGCGCGACGACCGGGACCACCGGCACCGACGGCAGCGGGTTCGCCGCGTCCCTCGGCAACGCGGTCGACGGCCTGCAGCAGCTGCAGAGCGACTCGAAGACCCTCGCGCTCAAGGCGGTCACGGGCAACCTCGACGACATCCACGACGCCACCATCGCGTCCACCCGCGCGCAGGTCACCCTCGAACTCGTCGCCGCCGTCCGCAACAAGGGCGTCGACGCGTTCAACGAGATCATGAGGATGCAGGCCTGATGCCCGCCGCACTGCAGAACGTCTTCGGCCGCCTCGGCGCCTACGTCAAGGGCTTCTCCGCCGCCCAGCGCACGATCGCGATCCTGGTCGTCGCCGCGCTCGTCCTCGGCGGCTTCGCGCTCGTCTCCTGGCTCGGGAAGCCGTCGTACGCGCCGCTGTTCACCGGCCTCGCCGCTGCGGACGCCAGCTCGGTCACCGACCAGCTCACCACCGACGGGGTCCCGTTCCAGCTCACCGACGGCGGCGCGACGATCCTCGTGCCGCAGTCGGACGTGTACACGGAGCGCCTCAAGGCCGCGTCGAACGGGCTGCCCTCCTCGAACGAGGGCGGGTACTCGCTGCTCGACAAGATGGGCGTGACGAGCTCCGAGTTCCAGCAGGACGTCACCTACAAGCGGGCGATCGAGGGCGAGCTCGCGAAGACGATCTCCGCCATGGACGGCGTGCAGACCGCGACCGTGCAGCTCGCGATCCCGGAGAAGTCCGTGTTCGTCTCCGAGGAGAAGGACCCGACGGCGTCGGTGTTCATCGCCACGAAGAACGGCACGCAGCTCACCACCGACCAGGTGCAGTCGATCGTGCACCTGACCAGCGCCGCGGTCGAGGGCATGCAGACCACCGACGTGTCCGTCGTCGACTCGAAGGGCCAGACGCTCTCCGCCGTCGGGACCGGCGCGACCGGGACCGGCGCCGACCAGGCCGCCGACTACGACGCGTCCACGTCGAAGAAGATCCAGGACCTGCTCGACACCACGCTCGGGGCGGGCAACGCCAGCGTCGTGGTGTCCGCGACGATGAACCAGAACACCGCGACCCGCACGGCGGAGTCCTACGCCACGCCGACGTCCGGGCCGGTGGCGCTGAACGAGTCCTCGACGACCGAGCAGTACGGCTCGGGTGCTGCGGGCGGCGCCGGTGCGACCGGGGTCCTCGGGCCGGACAACATCGCCGTCCCGAACGGCACCGCGTCGAGCGGCACGGGCACGGGTACGGGTACGGGCGACGACGGGTACACGAACGATTCCGCGACGAAGAACAACGCCGTCGACCACACCACCGAGACCACCCAGATCCCGGCCGGCTCCCTCGACCGCCAGACGATCTCGGTCGCGCTGAACTCCAAGGCCGACTCGGTCGCCAACGCGAACCTGCAGAGCATCAACGACCTCGTGGCGGCGGCCGCCGGCGTGGACACCGCGCGCGGTGACCAGGTCAAGGTCGCGATGATGGACTTCGACTCCAGCGCCGCCGACGCCGCCGCGAAGGCCCTCAAGGCGCAGCAGGCCGCCGACCAGCAGGAGGCGCTCTGGTCCTCGATCCGGACCGCCGGGATCGTCGTCGGGATCGCGTTGGCCCTGATCGCCCTCATCGTCTTCCTGGTCCGCCGCGGCCGACGGCAGGAGCGCGAGAGCGTCGACGTCGGCGAGCTCGACGCCTTCGGCAGCGCGTTCGAGCTGCCGCTCGCAGTCGATGCCGCGGAGGCCCGCGCGGGGATGCTCGCCGGCGCCGCCGGGGACGCCCCGACCGTCGCCCTGCCGACCCTGCCCCACGACGACGCCCCGACCGAGGTGCTCACGACCGACGAGATCACCGCCGAGCGCCGTCGTCAGGACATCTCGAACCTGGCCGAGCGCGACCCGAAGCGCACGGCCGAGCTCCTCCGCGGGCTCCTCGACGACCGGACGTCGGTGTGAGCGCCCCCGCCGCCGGCGCCGCGGACCGCGCCCTGACCGGCGCCCAGAAGGTCGCGCTCATCCTCATGCAGATGGAGACCGACCGCGCTGCCGAGGTGATGAAGCAGTTCTCCGAGCTCGAGGCCGAGGAGATCTCCGCCGAGATCGTCCGGATGCGCCGGGTGGAGGACGCCGTCGTCGACAAGACCCTCACCGAGTTCCACCGGATGACGCTCACCGGGCGGACCCAGCGCCGCGGCGGCAAGGAGACCGCCCTCGGGCTGCTCGAGGCGTCCTTCGGCGCAGAGCGTGCCGCGGGGGTGATGGACCGGCTCGCGTCGAACCTCGCCGGCCAGTCGTTCGACTTCCTCGACGACGCCGAGCCCGGTCAGGTGATCACCCTCCTGGAGGGCGAGCTGCCGCAGACCATTGCCCTCGTCCTCGCGCACCTCAAGCCGGCCCAGGCCAGCGCGGTGCTCGCCGGGGTCGACGAGCGCGCCCGCACCGACGTCGCGCAGGCCTTCGCCACGATGGGCACGGCCACCCCCGAGTCCGTCGGGATCGTCGCCGGCGTGCTCCGGCAGCGCGCCGGCGCCGTGGTGTCCCCGCGCGAGAGCGTCGAGGTCGTCGGCGGCATCGCGCCCCTCGTCGACATCATCAACCGCTCCGACGTCGCCACCGAGAAGGCCGTGCTCGACGGCCTCGAGGCACGCGACCCGGAACTCGCCGAGGACATCCGCTCCCGGATGCTGACGTTCGAGGACATCGTCAAGCTCGAGTCGCGCGACATCCAGCAGGTGCTCCGCGGCATCGACTCGAAGATCCTCGCGACGGCGATGAAGGGCGCGGCCGGCCCGGTCGTCGAGACCATCCGCGCGAACGTCTCCGAGCGCAACCGGGAGCTCCTCGACGACGAGCTGCAGGCGATGGGCCCGGTCAGGGTCTCGCAGGTCGAGGAGGCGCGCGCCGAGGTCGTCCGCTCCGTCCGCGAGCTCGAGGCGCAGGGCGTCATCACCGTCCACCGCGCCGAGGAGGACGAGCTCGTTGAGTGACACCACGTTCGAGCGCCTGGCGTTCCCCGTCGTCGCCGACGCCGGCCTGCAGGCCCGTGTCGCGAGTGCCGAGGTGCGCGGACACGCGGCCGGGTACGCTGCGGGACTCCGCGCCGCGCAGGCCGAGACGGACGCGCTCCGCGCGGAGCTGGACGCGGTCCACGCCCACCGCACGGCGCAGCTCGAGGCCGAGTCGGCACGTCGCCTCGCCGTGCTCGGCGCGATGACCGACGCGCTCGTCGCACGCACCGTGCCGGTGCTGGAGTCGGCCGAGCAGTCGGTGGTGGACGCCGCCATGGAACTGGCCGAGGCCGCCGTCGGGTACGCGATCCGAGCCTCCCGTCCCGCAGACGGGGACGACACCGGACTGGGCCCCCTCGCGCCGGTTCCGGACCGCTGCGGAGCTTGCGGAGCGGCGGGCCGGCCGAGCGCGCGGGGAGAGGCCGCGGTCGCCCCCGGTGCGGAGGCCACCGTCCGGCGGGCGCTCGCGTCCGTCGACCACACCCTCGTCATCGCGGTCCGGCTCAGCCCGGCGGACGCCGCCGCCGTCACCGCGCTGGACCTGCCCGTCGCGGTGCGTGCCGACGCGACCCTGCGAGACGGCGACGCCGTCGTCGACCTGCCGGACGGCGTCCTGGACGCCCGCATCGGCGCGGCGCTCGCGCGCGCACGCACCGCACTCGGGGTGACCGCATGACCGCCACGCTGCTCCGTCCGCGCGCGCTCGACGCGGCCGTCGCCCTCGCCGCGCCCCAGCGCGTCGGTGTCGTGACGAGCGCCGTCGGGCTCGGGCTGACGATCGCCGGGCTCGACGCCCGGATCGGCGAGGTCGTGGTCGTCGGGCACGAGGACGGCCCGCAGACCACCGTCGAGGTCGTCGCGACCGACGCCTCCGGGGTGCGCTGCATGCCGCTCGGCCGCCTGACCGGGATCACCGCAGGCACACCCGCACGACTCACCGGCCGACCGGTGCTCGTGCCGACCGGACGCGGGCTCTTCGGGCGGGTGCTCGATGGGCTCGGCCGCCCGATCGACGACCGCGGACCGCTCGACGCCGACGCGTGGGTCGACCTCGACCACGCCACGCCGAACGCGATGGCCCGCACCCGGATCGACACACCGATGCAGCTCGGCGTCCGGGTGCTCGACACCCTGACCACCGTCGGCCGCGGGCAGCGCATGGGCCTGTTCGCCGGGTCCGGCGTCGGCAAGTCCTCGCTGCTGTCGATGATCGCCAGGGGGAGCGACGCCGCGGTCAACGTGATCGCACTCGTCGGGGAGCGCGGCCGCGAGGTGCGTGAGTTCCTCGAGGACGACCTCGGACCCGAGGGCCTCGCCCGCTCGATCGTCGTCGTGTCCACCTCGGACGAGCCCGCGCTGATGCGGCTGCGCGCGGCGTTCGTCGCCACCCGCATCGCGGAGTCGTTCCGCGACGCCGGCCAGGACGTCGTGCTCATGATGGACTCGCTCACCCGCGTCGCGATGGCGCAGCGGGAGATCGGCCTGTCCGTGGGGGAGCCGCCGGCGACCAGGGGCTACCCGCCGTCGACGTTCTCGGTGCTCGCCGGGCTGCTCGAGCGCGCCGGGACGGACCGCGTCGGCAGCATCACCGGCCTGTACACGGTGCTCGTGGACGGGGACGACCACAACGAACCGATCGCCGACGCCGCGCGCAGCATCCTCGACGGGCACGTGGTGCTCGACCGGAAGCTCGCCGTCACCGGGCACTTCCCGTCGGTGGACGCGCTCGGGTCGATCTCCCGCGTGGCGTCGAAGGTGACCTCGTCCGCCGAGCGCGACGCCGCGACCGGGCTCCGGAAGGTGATGGCCGCCAGGAAGGCCGCGCAGGACCTCCTCGACGTGGGCGCCTACCAGCGCGGGACGAACCCGCTCGTCGACGCGGCCGTCGACCACCAGGACGCGATCGACGCGTTCCTGCGCCAGGGCATGGACGAGCGGGCGACCGCCGTCGACTCCTGGCAGCGTCTCGGTGCGCTCGTCGCCCGGCTCGGAGGCGTCTGATGGCACGTCGCTTCCCCCTGGCCGGGCTGCTCCGGCTCCGGCACGCCGAGCAGGACCGCGCCGCCGCCGCCCTGGCCGCGGCGAACGAACGGATGCGCGACGCCGCCGATGCCCGGACCGCCGCCCGGCGCACCCTCGACGACACCGCGTCGACGATGCCCGTCGAGGACGCCGCGACCCTCAGCGCCGTCGCCGCCGCACGGGCCGCGACCCGCGGGATGCTCGAGGAGCTCGACGCCGTCGTGCAGAACCGCCGCGCCGACACCGACCGCGCCCAGGCCGACTACAACGCCGCACGCCGGTCCGCCCTCGGACTCGAGAAGCTCGAGGAGCAGCACACCGTGCAGACCACCGCGGAGGAACTCCGCGCCGAGCAGAACGCCCTCGACGAGATCGCGGCAAGCAGCCGTGGGGAAGGCGGAGCCCGATGAGCCTCGACACCGTGCTGAGCCGGATCTCGGAGATCCGCTCCCAGATCGACACGCTGCAGAGCGGGACCGGCAGCGCCGCCACCGCGACCTCCGCGTCCTCCGCCGACTCGGCGTCCGCGTTCGCCACGGCGCTGGCGGCGACCGGCACCGGGACCACCACCGCCGCGACGACCGCCGCCGCGCCGGCCACGTCGGTCGACGCCGGGCAGGGCACCGTCGCGACCGGCAGCGGCGCCACCGGCGACGACGTGGTCGCGGACGCGGAGAAGTACCTCGGCGTGCCGTACGTGTTCGGCGGCACCACGACCTCGGGCATGGACTGCTCGGGCCTGGTGCAGACCGTCTTCAAGGACCTCGGGGTCACCATGCCCCGGGTCGTGCCGGACCAAGCGAAGATGGGCACCGAGGTGGCCTCCCTCGCCGATGCGCAGCCCGGCGACCTGATCATCCCGAAGGGCGAGGGGCACGTCGTCATCTACGTCGGCGACGGGAAGGTGCTGCACGCGCCCCGTCCCGGCAAGGACGTCCGGATCGTCGACAACTGGTACAAGGACTCGGACATCGCGACCATCCGTCGCATCGTCCCGTCGGCCCAGGACGCCGCGGCGTCGAAGGCGTCCGCCGCATCCGCCGCCGGGTCGGGCACCGACCTGCAGACCGCCGCCCTGATGTCCCTGCTGCAGTCCGGGAGTGCCGCATGAGCATGACGATCGCCCCCAGCACGCCTGCGGCACCGAGCCGTGGCGGGTCGAGCACGTCCGACGCCGCCGCGACCGGAGCCGGGTTCGACGCCGCGATGTCCGCGGTCACCGGTGCACACCCCGACCGTGGCCGCCCCGACGGCCGGCACGCTGCCGCTGCCGGCACGACCGCCGCTCCGGCGTCGGACGAGGACCGTCCCGCAGCCGACGCGACGACCGCGACCGCGACCCAGGCGCCGACCGCCGATGCCGACGCGTCCGCCACCACCTCCGGGCTGGTCGCCCTGCTCGGACTCGCGCCCGCTCCGACCACTCCGGCCGCCCCGACCGGCCCGACCGGCACGGCCGGCACAGCCACCATGCGGCCGGAGTCCGCCCAGTCGGCACCGACGGCCCCGACGACCCCGACGGTCCCGACCGGCACGGACACCGCGACCACGGCGACGGTCGGCGGGGTCGCCGCGGCTCCGGCAGCGACGACCGTGGCGGCCGGTGGTGCTCCGGTGCCCGTCGCCCCGGCTCCGTCCGCGCGGACCGACACCGTTCGCGGACGGGCCACCGGGTCCAGCGCCCCGGCAGCGTCGTCCACGGCACGGACGTCCGCCGCGACGGCCACGACCACGCCCACGTCCTCGACGAACGACGCCCCGGTGGACGGCGCCCCGCGGTCGACGACCACCGCCACGCCCGCGCCCGGTCCGGGTGACGGCGCGGCGGCGGCCGCACCGACTGCCACCGCACCGACCTCGACGTCACCGACCACCGCGGCACCGACCTCCACGGCATCGACTTCCGCGGCGCCGGCCGCGGCCACGGCACCGATCGCCGCACCCGTCTCGCGTCCGGCCACCGCGCCTGACGTGACGCCCGTGGCGGGCGCGCCGAGCGCGACCGGCGCGACCGGTCCTCGCACGACCGGCCACGCTGCGGTGCCGAGCGCGCCCACCCAGGGCGACCCGAGCCTCCAGACCGGCGCGACCGACCACGCGCCGGAGGTGCCGTTCACGCTCCCGACCACGTCGACGACGGCCGCCCCGACGACCACCCCGACCAGCGCGCCGTCCCAGCCGGCCGCGCCGGCACCGCTCGCGCAGCAGCTCGCGCGCCCGGTGTTCACGCTCGCGCAGGCCGGCCCGGGGGAGCACGTCGTCACCGTCCAGGTGGTGCCGGACACCCTCGGCCCGGTCACGGTCCGCGCGCACGTCACCGCGCACGGGATGCACGTCGAGCTGTTCGCGGCCTCGGACGCGGGGCGGGACGCCGTGCGCCAGGTGCTGCCGGACCTCCGCCGCGAGGGCAGCGCCGTCTCCACCACCCTCGACCTCTCCTCCCAGAACCACCCCGGCCAGCCGGGGCAGACGGCCGGGCAGTCCGCTGCTTGGGACGGGCGCCCGACCGGCGACCGCCCCGTGGCCGACGACGGCCGGGAGGCTCGACCCACCTCCGCGCACCCCGCGCGGCCCGCCACCACCACCGTCCGCACCGCGGGACTCGACGTCCTCGCCTGACCGGCTCACGACAAGGAACGCACATGCCCATCGACGGGATCACCGGCACCGTGGACCAGGCCACGCAGGCCGCCGCACTCGCCGCGAACAGCACCTCGCAGAAGTCGCAGACCATGGACTCCGAGGTGTTCATGAAGCTGCTCGTCACGCAGCTGCAGAACCAGGATCCGTCCTCACCGATGGACACGAACCAGATGATCAGCCAGCAGACGCAGCTCGCGATGATGGAGCAGATCACCAACCAGACCACGACGGGGAACGAGAACTTCTCGTTGCAGATGCGCATCGCCGCGGCGAACCTCGTCGGCCAGCAGGTCAGCTACACGGACGCGACCACCGGGGCCTCGGTCACCGGGACCGCCACGGCCGTGTCCTACGCGCAGAGCGTGCCGACCGTGACCGTGAACGGGAAGGAGGTCGATCTCGACGTGATCTCCGGTATCAAGACCGCCTGACCGCTCCTTCCCCCGCTCCCTCATTCCTCGTTCTGAAAGGAACACCCCATGCTCCGCTCGCTCTACTCCGGGATCTCCGGCCTCCGCTCCCACCAGGAGATGCTCGACGTCACCGGCAACAACATCGCCAACGTCAACACCGTCGGCTTCAAGGCGTCCTCGACCGTCTTCCAGGACACCCTGTCGCAGATGACGCAGGGCGCCGGCGGCCCGCAGTCCGGCGGCGGTGGCACCAACCCGGCGCAGATCGGCCTCGGCGTCCAGGTCGCCGGCGTCTCCACGAACTTCGCCCAGGGATCGGCCCAGGCAACCGGCAAGGCGACCGACCTGATGATCTCCGGCGACGGGTTCTTCGTCACCCGCCTCGGCAACGACACCGTGTACACGCGTGCGGGTGCGTTCGACTTCGACGCGAACGGCCGTCTGGTCAGCGCGGACGGCAAGATCGTGCAGGGTTACTCCGCCACGAACGGCGTGGTCAACGACGGCGGCCAGCTCACCGACATCGTCCTGCCGCTCGATGCCGCGGCACCGGCGACCGCGACGTCTTCGGCCACCGTCACGGGCAACCTGCCGTCCGACACCGCCGTCGGCGAGACGCTCAACCGCGACGCCACCGTGTTCGACCAGAACGGCAGCAAGCACACGCTCTCCCTGGCGTACACGCGGACCACGACCGGGTGGAGCGTCACGGCGTCGAACGGGCAGGGCACCTCGGCCACCGGGGCGATCACCTTCGCCACGGACGGCTCCGTCGCGTCCGGCGGCACCCTCGCGGTCGGCGGCATCACCGTCGACATGACCCAGCTCTCCGGGTTCGCGGCGCTCAACACCGCGTCGATCTCTTCGCAGAACGGGCACGAGGCCGGATCGCTGCAGGGCTACTCGATCTCGAAGGACGGCACCGTCGTCGGCACGTTCTCGAACGGGTCGTCGCTCGCCATCGGGCGCATCGCGCTCGCGACGTTCGCGAACCCTGCCGGCCTCGAGAAGACCGGTGCGTCCGGCTACCGCGCCACCGCGAACTCCGGCCAGGCCACGGTCGGTGCACCGGGCTCCGCTGGTGTGGGGTCGCTGGCGTCCGGCACGCTCGAGATGTCGAACGTCGACCTGTCGCAGGAGTTCACGAACCTGATCGTGGCGCAGCGCGGGTTCCAGGCGAACGCTCGCATCATCACCACGTCCGACGAGGTGCTGCAGGAGCTGACGAACCTGAAGCGGTGAAAAAGCGGGAAACTTATCTGTCTCCTCAACGGGGCCGTCTCCGGGAAAGCGCGGGGCGGCCCCGTCTCCGGTGTCTCGTACGGGTGCGTATTCTGTCCGTCGGAGGCGAGCGATGACGCGAGTCGGGCTGCACCCCGGAGGCGCCTGGGACGATCGGACGGTGCGTCGCGTTTCGGGGGCCGATCAGCAGATCCGCGACTCCCTGCTGAGGGACTTCTGCAGCTTTCGTTGACTCGTTGACTCGTTGACTCGTTGGTTCAGGTCGCGAGTGCGGCCGTTGAGTTGGTGATTGCTTCGTACTCGATGAGCGTCGACTTCCCGAGCCCGCGCTGTCGACGCCGGCCCAGCCCATCGACCCCTGGAGCCCGGCGTCGGAAAACGCTCGGACGAACGTCCCGGAACGGGACTGGCTGCCTTGGTCCGAGTGGACCACCGCTCCCGAGGGGTCTCCCCTGGAGATCTCCATCAGCGGTGCCGCGACAGCGAACCAGAGCCGCTGCTGCGAGCACAGCCGCCGGACCCGCCGGGCCGACACCAGGTGGCCGGCTGCGGCGAGGTCGTCCGCGACGAACCGGTCCCCGAACGTCGGCTCGTCGCGGTGCGCATCGACGGCGGCGTTGGTCAGACCCGCGTTCTCCCGATCGCGCCAGCTCCCCGGGTCCTTGCACCAGGCATGGAACGCCTGCTTCGCGAAGCCCAGCACCCGGTGGTCTTCCTCAGTCGACGCTGGCTTCGCGGAAAGCGTGCGACACGCGTTCGGTGAAGTGGATGAACACATCCGTGCTCTCCGGCGGCAAGGACTGCCGGAGGGCACGGCGATAGGCGGCCCGGAGCATCCCGACCACCGCGAATCCGTCGGCGCTCAGCTCGATCCGTACGCTCCGGCGGTCGTCCGGGTTGCGGACCCGATCGAGCAGGCCTCGCTTGGTCAGTCGGTCGAGCAAGGCGGTGACGGCTCCCGTCCCCATCTCCAGGTACCCGCCGAGTTCCTTCGGTGTGCGGTCGTCGTCGACTGCGCCGAGGAACTTCAGGGCGCGGAGGTCGACCGGGTTCAGGTCGTGCGTGACGGCGAGGTGCTGCATCAGGTGCGCGTGCTCGACCTGAGCGCTGTAGAACGCAGCGACCGCATCGTCCAGCAGACGATCCTGGTCGGCGTCACTCATCGGAGGAGGGCTCGCGCTCATGGCTCCATCTTAGACGAGATCCGTTTGAGCCAAAAATTGACTTGAACGTATTTATAGGCGTATGGTGCATCTAGCTCGAAATTCGAGTGAACTTGCAACCCGAACGGATCTCTTCTCATGCGTCGCCCGAACCGCACCCTCGCCCGTGTCGCCACCTTCTCCGTCATCCCGGCCGCCCTGCTCGCCGCCGGTGTCGCGGTGTCCACCGCGTCGTACTCGGCGTTCTCGGCCACCTCGTCGGACGATGCCAACAACTGGTCGATGGGATCGGTGGCGCTGAGCAACGACGCATCGAACGGTGCGCTCTTCGCCGCGTCGAACCTCAAGCCCGGTTCCACCGGGACGAACTGCATCGCCGTCACCTCGACCGGATCGCTCCCCAGTGCAGTGAAGCTCTACGCCACGAACGTGCAGCAGACCAAGGCGCTGGCCTCGTACGTGACCCTGCAGGTCAAGCAGGGCAGCGGCGGAGGCTACGGCACGTGCAACGGCTTCACCGCGGCGGCCGGGTCCGACGGTCTCCTCTACAACGACTCCCTCGCGTCGTTCGCGTCCACGCGAACGAGCTACGCCACCGGCGTCGGGACGTGGAAGCCCACCGGTGACAAGTCGGAGACCAAGACCTACCAGATCACCTACACCGTCTCGTCGGATGCGCCGGCGTCCCTGATGGGTGCCACCGCGAGCCTCGGGTTCACCTGGGAAGCACAGAACTCCTGAGTGGCCGGGAGGAAACGAGAGGGGGTCGGTGATGCGTCCGTCCGTGTGGGGTCGGTTCGCCGTGGTGCTCGGCGCCCGGGGGATCCTGGCTGCCGTCCTCGGTCTCGTGTTCTGGGCTGTCGCTCCGATGGTCCTCGGCTGGCACACCACCACGGTGATGACCGGCTCCATGGAGCCGTCCCTGCACCCGGGTGACGTCGTGGTGAGCAAGACGGTCACCGCGGGAGAACTCCGGAAGGGGCAGGTCTTGCTCTTCGCCGACCCCGACCACGTCGGCACTCTCCGGCTGCACCGGTTCGACTCCCTCAACAGCGACGGAACCCTCACCACGAAGGGCGACGCGAACCCCTCCGCCGATTCCACGCACATCTCCCGGTCCGCGGTCACGGGAGTCGGGTACCTCCGTGTCCCGCTCATCGGCACACCCGTCCTCTGGGCTGCGGACCATCGAACGGGCCCGCTCGTGGCCCTCGGTTCAGCCCTCGTTCTCGTGGCTGGACTCGCCGTCCTGCCCGCCGTCGCAGGTCCGAGCGGGACGACGGGGGCATCCGGGCGTGGGCCCCGGCATCGTCAGCAGGACCACCGGCCGTGGGTGGCGGGAGCACTCCTCGTCGCTTCTGTCTGCACCGTCGCGGCGCTGGCGGTATCCGCTCCGGCGGCCGCCGCGGCCTTCGCTGCCATCGCCACCGCACCCAGCACGATGGCGACCGTGGCCGCGACCCCGGCCACTGCGCTGACGTGCACGTCGAACACGGACGGGTCGGTCACCATCGGGTGGAGCTACGACGGGGCGACACCGGAGCGGTTCACCACGGTGATCGACGGCGTCGCGAGCAGCGACACCAGCGCCGGCACCGCCCGATCCACCACGATCAGCTCCTGGGACCTATTCTCGTTCCGCACCTCCAGCGTCACCGTCCGGGCCGACGTCACGTCGACGTGGACGACGACCTCCGCCAGCAGCGTCCGCATCAGCACCGTTCGCTTCCTCGGACTCGGCCGCACCAGTTGCGCCTGACCCGATCCCGCCCTCGTGGGCCGGGAGGTCACGACGTCCTCGAAGGCGCCGCGCGGAGCCCGGTAGAGCGCCGCTCGAGATCGGCCAGCGCACGGATGACCTCCGGATCCCGGTGCCGCCACCGGTCGACGACGTCGATGCCGAGCCGGCCGGCGGCGTTCCGGGTCGTCAATGCGCGGACAGCGAGCAACTCGGCTCCGTCCGGCTGCTGACCGAGGCGCTGTGTGAGCGTGGCGAGCCGGATGAAGCCGCCGCGGTACCCGATCCAGACCACCGCCAGGACGATGATCAGCACCGCGGTCAACGTGGTACCCAGGAGGTGCGCTACGTGCAGCGTCTCCTGCTGTTGTTCTGCCCCGGCAGCCGCTATCCGCTTCGCGCTCTGGCTCGCGCCCTGCAGCGGTGTGCTGACCGACTTGCCCATGAACGGCACCCTCTCGAGTGCCGCTGCGGTGCTGCTCAACTGCTCCTGGAACGCGGTGCCCTGGTCGTGCACACGAGTTCCGATTTCGGCGAGGGCGCTGATCGATGCGGAGACCGCTCGCCCGAGCAGGACTGCGGCGACCATCCCCGCCACCACGACGACATCGAGCAGCACCTGGCCTGCCGTGCGGATCGGACGTGCGTCGTAGAACACCATGGACAGGTCCTACCACTCGCGCGATGCTGTACCTCTCGGTCATCGGCACAGGTGCAGTCGGCGGAACCGGCTCCCGTCGTCAGGCGCTGGGGATCGTGGGCAGGTCCCAGTAGGCGGGTCGTTCGTAGTGTTCGGTCCAACCCCGTCGCATGCGGGACGCGGCGCGGTCGAAAGCGTCGACGACGTCGGTGTCCGGTGTGAGGAGCGCCTGCAGGCGGATGCCGTCGTAGAGGGCAAGGAGCTGCTGTGCACCGCGGATCGGATCCATCGTGGCGGGTTCCCGCCCGGCACGGACGTCTTCGGAGAGGGCGGTGCGCACCGTCTCTCGGAACTGGAGATAGGCGGACCGGTAGTAGTCCGCTCCGTCGGTCGACGGGTCGGTCGACGTGGCGAGGGTCGACGCGATCAGGCGCATCAGGGCTGGTTCCTCGGCATGGGCGGCGAGGAGCGCGTGCAGGAACGCGATCGTGCCCTTCTCGGCGGCGAGGGGGAGCAGGGGAGCGGAGACTGCTCGGGTCCACCGCATCACGGTCGCGGCGAGCACAGCGTGCTGCGACGGGAAGAGTGCCAGGACCTCGGGGACGGTCATCCCCGCGCGTTCTGCGACGTCCTCGAGGGTGAACCGGGACGCGCCGCCGGCGTGGACAGCGGTGATCGCGGCGTTCAGGATCCGGGTTCGGGGGATCTCCTCGTCGGCCGCGTCCTGGTTCGTCAAGGGAGCGAGCGGGTGCTTCCGGAACCAGTCGAGCAGGGCACGCGCGCGTGACGCACCGAACGTGGAGTCGTTGGGGCGGTTGGCGGTGAAGAGGTCGCTGAACCCCGGCACGTCGTGCAGCAACGGGTCGAGCGGTTGGAACGCCATCGACCAGTCCGGGAAGGACCGGTGGCTGATCGGCTCGTCGAGGAGCACTCGGACGTTGGTGTGGCGGGGATCGGCTCGGACCTGATCGAAGCGTTCGGCGACGACGTCGTCGTCGCCCTCGATGATGCCGATGCAGTTGTCGTCGCGGTGTGCGAGCATCCCGGTGACACCGAGTCGGGTGTTCTTCTCCCGGCCGACGGCGAGGATCTGCGCGAGTTCCGAGTCCGTGATCGGTCGGGTCTGCGTGCTGGTGTAGACGAGCGATCGCATGGTCGTTTCCCCTCAGGTTCTGACATGACCGAACCGACCACATCGTGCTCCACCTCGACCGCTGCGGCAACCCCCTGAACGGGAGACGCCGCGGCGACCGCAGTACTCACACGGATGACGTCTCGGGCTCGACCCGAACGACGTCGTGGACATCGTCGGTCGGCTCGATTCGCACCGCACGTCGACCGGCAGCCGGATCCGAGCAGATCGCGTCCGGCGTGCAGGACGAGCTGCTGCACGTGGGAACACGATCCGAACCGGCAACGTCGTGATGGAGCCGATGAAGGCGTGGTCGTCGTTCTGGTCCGGGAATGTCTCGGCGTCGGCGGACGTCGTACTCGTCACCACATGCGAAGGAGCAACCGATGAGCCACGAACTCGACCGGACCACGACGACCCTCGATGACCGCGACTGCTGGCCCGCGCAGCGCGCACTCCACGACGAACCGACCCCGCGCTTCGGTCGGTACCTGGGGCTCATCAACGGGCGGGGCTGACGCCCGGCGCTGGTGTGAACCGGCGTCGCACGACCGAGAACAGCCCGCACCACGGACTTCCGTGGTGCGGGCTGTTCTTCGTTGTGCGCCATACCAGCACGGGGCCGCCGAGGTCAACCACATGCGCAAGTTGTCCTTTGCACTTACGATCCCGGAGGCCGAGATCCGGCTGGGCGCCCCAGGGAACGGGCGCCTCGAGTCACGTCAGGGAGTGACAGCTCATCATGCGCAACAGCACCAAGAAGCGGGCGACACTCGCCGCCGCCGTCCTCACCACCGCGGTCGTCGCGGTGGCGCTGGGGTCGGGGACCGCTGCCTACGCGGGGGTCACCGCCCCGGTCGGCAACGTCGGGAAGTTCAAGCAGTCGTTCGTCGAGAACTTCAGCACCACCGCTGCCGCGAACGGCACGTTCGCGAAGACCTACAAGAACTCGTGGCAGCCGTACCCGGACGCCGGGCAGTACTCCTCGGGTTCGCAGATCAGCGCCCACGACGGCCTGATGGACGTCACGCTGGACGGGGCCCACGGCGCTGCCGGGACCTTCGGCACGCCGAACGGCGCCTGGAGCCACGTCGGCGGCAAGTTCACCGTCCGGGCCAAGGCCACCGGCGGCGACGGGAACGGCGCAGCGTTCATGCTGTGGCCGTCGTCGAACACCTGGTCGGACGGGGAGATCGACTTCCCGGAGGGCAACTTCGAGGCGACGCCGATGGCGTTCCAGCACTCGATGACGCCGGGGCAGGAGGCGAACTCCACCATGATCTCGTCCGGGGTGAACTGGCGCGCCTGGCACACCTACTCGGTCGAGTGGATCCCCGGGAAGTCCGTCACGTACTCCGTCGACGGCACGGTGATCAGGACGACCACCAAGGACGTCCCGACGACGGCGCACCGCTACATGTTCCAGGTCGGGAACTGGGGCGCCTCCGGGCACCTGTTCGTCGACTGGGTCAGCACCTACGACTACGTGGGCTGATCCCGGCACGCCCGCCCTGCCGTGTCGGGCAGCTCGGCGGACGCCCCCGGGATCGTTGATTCCGGGGGCGTCCGGGCCTACCGTGTGCGGATGGCCGACCTCGTCCTGAAGACGTCGATCTCGATCGACGGGTTCGTCGCCGGCGCCGGGACACACGTCGTCGGGCGGCGGCTGTTCGAGACGTGGATCGGGCTCCGGACGACCTCGGACAGCCCGATGGCAGCGCCGATCAACGACGCGCCGAAGGTCGTCGTCACCCGGCAGACCGACTTCGACCTCGCCGGGCTGAGTGCCGGGATCCCGCCGTCGAGCGGGCCGAGACCCGGATCGCGCCCGACCTCGGCGTGATCGAGCAGCTCAAGGCCGAACCGGGTCCGTACCTCCTGGCGCAGGGCGGGGTGTCCTTCGCACGATCGCTCATCGCGGCCGGGCTCGTGGACGAGTACCGCTTCGCGGTGCTGCCCGTCGCGCTCGGGAGTGGGGAAGCCCTGTTCGCCGGGCTCGCCGACGAGCTGGACCTGGCGCTCGTGAGCTCGACCGTGTTCGCGGGCGGCGCGATGGGGAACGTGTACCGACCCGTCCGGTGAGCGCGCCCGGCGACCGTCGGTGCCGCGCCGGGGCCGTAGGCTCTCCCGCGTGGAAGCTCCGTTGCCCTCCGGTACGACGCGACGTCGCGTGCGACTCCGGCTCGTCCGCCCGTTCCTGACGTGGTTCGCCCGTCCCACCGTGACGGTCGACGGCGTCGGGCACCCCGCGCAGTGGGGCGACGGCACCTGGGCCGTGCCGGACGGCGGCGGGACCGTCATCGGCGTGTACCTCTACAACCGGGTCTGGCGGTTCGGTTCGGCGTCCGTGGTGGTCTCGGCCGACGGCGATGCGGACGCGTTCGAGTACCGGGCCGGGCCGCTGCCGGTCGGTGCGGGGCGGTTGCGCGTCCGCGCGTAGCGGCTCGTGCTCACACCGTCTGCGTGAAGGAGCGGAGCGCCTTGCCGTAGGCGTCCGGGTCGTCCCGGGTCATCGCCGTGACCAGCAGTCCGTGCTCCCGGACACGTCGGGTGGCGTCTCCGGCGCACGGGATGACGACGACTCGCCTGAGGCCCGCCCGCCACGCCGGGACCAGGGCGTCGAGCGCGTCCCGCTCCGGCTGCCGCCGCAGTCGCGACGGCTCCATCTGTTCGTCGAACCGTGCGGTTCGCCAAGCGTCGTGCCCGCTCGTGAACGCGTCGTCACCGAACGCGTCCGACCAGGACGGGCCGGACAACTCCGCGAGCAGCGCTGCTCGTTCGGGAGCGCCCGGCGGCGCGCTGTCGAGACGGTCTACCAGCGTGCGGTCCTCGTCTTCCGCTGCGTGCGCCAGGCAGGCTCGCCACAGCGCCGGCCACGCGGCGGACCAGGTACGGCGCTCGTCGTCGGTCGGCGGTTCGAGCTCGGGGGTCGCGACGAGTCGCGGCGGGAGGTCGTCCCCGTCGACGTGCAGCCCCCGGGCTTCCCGGATCCAGAGCAGCTCGAGCAGCACCTGCGACCCGTCCTCGATGGTGAGCACCATGTCGTGCGGCCAGGGGTTGCCCGGCATCGGCGTCGACGAGATCACTGCGTCCCCCTCCTCGTCCTGGTCCAGCGAAGCACGGCGAGCGGACCCGCACAAGCGGTTGCACGTCGTCCCGTCGCAGGGGCATGATGACGAGGTACCGCGACGTCGGTGCCATCGTCGAAGTCCAGGCCGACTTGTCTGCCGACGGTTCGCCCTCCTCGCGACGGAGGCATCGTCCATGACGACTGCACGCGCACCCCTCACCGTCGCCCCGGCACGGGCCGCGCTCGCCCGCTACCGCGGTGTCCTCACACGACCCGGAGCGCTCGACTTCTTCGTCCCGTCGGCCGTGGCCCGGCTCGGCGTCGCGACGACGGGACTCGCCCTGCTGTTCACGGTCCGGACCGCCACCGGGTCGTTCGCCGTCGCCGGGGCGGCCACCGCGGCCTTCGCGATCGCCGAGGCCGTGGTCGGGCCGCAGACGGCCAGGCTCGTGGACCGATGGGGTCAGGCTGCGGCGATCCCGCCGATCGTCGCCGTCCACGTGGCATCGATCGGGACCGTGGTCGCCGTCGCCGGGGCCACGCCGACGTCCGTCACCCTCGTGGTCGTCGCCATCGCGGGCGCCGCGGTGCCGCAGCCGGGCGCACTCTCCGCGGCGCGCTGGTCGGTGCTGCTCGCCGACCTTCCGGCGCTCCGCACGGCGTTCGCACTGGAAGCGACGGTCAACGACGTCGTGTTCCTGTCCGGCCCGGTCATCGCGACGCTCGCGTCCACCGCCCTCGCCCCGTGGTCCGGGTCGGTCATCGCTGCGACGCTCGTGGCGGTCGGCTGCGTGGTGCTCTCGACCCGTCGGGCGACGGCACCGCCACGGCACGGTGGACGGGCCCGCGAGGCAGTTCGTGGCGGGGGAGTACTCGCCACGCGGTCGTTCGTCGCGGTCCTCGGCGTGAACCTCGGCCTCGGGTGCTTCTTCGGCGCGGTCCCGCTCCTCGTCACCGCGGCGGCAACGGCCCGGGGCCTGCCAGCGCTCGCCGGCCTCGTGCTCGCGGTGTCCAGCGCCGCGAGCATCGTCTCGGGCATCGTCTACGGTTCACTGCGGTCCACACGGAGCCCCCGCACGGTGCAACTGCTCGCGACCAGCACGCTCGCCGCCGCGGTGCTCGTCGGGTGCGTCTGGCCGACGCTCCTCGGGTCGGCGGTGATGATGGCCCTCGGCGGTTCCGCGATCGCGCCGCTCGTGGCGTCGTCCTCGCAGATCGTGCAGGCGTCGGTCCCCGCGTCGAGGCGCACCCAGGGGTTCACCTGGGTCAACTCCGCCTCGGCTGCGGGCATCGCCGTCGGCGCCGCCGTCTCGGGGACCATGCTCGCGGTGAGCGGGGTCCAGGCTGCGACTGCTGTGCTGGTCGTCCTCGTGCTGGTCGGGGTCGCGTGCGCCGTTCCGACTGGCGCACGCCGGTCTGTCCGTGACGGTCCGGAGGATCCGTCGCGCACGTGACCACGTCGAGCGTGCCCGCCCCGGAGCGACCGCGGGGTCGTGGCCCGCGACGTGTTCGACGGCGAACGCAACGGCCGCTCGGCCATCACAGGAGCGGAGCGGTCGAGACGAACTGCACCACGATCAGATCGAGTTCGTCACGAGGGAGCACCGCGGTGACGACCCGTCCGTCGTCGAGGTCCGCGGCAAGGCCGACGACGAAGGGATCCGTGTCCAGCAGACACCCCGGTCGCTCGGCTCCGTCGATCGTGACGGTGCCGTCGCGGACGGCCGCGAGGTCGACGAGTTCCACCCACGGCTGCTCGGCGTGGTCCGGGAGCGCGTGTTGTTCGCGGCACTGGTTGTTCAGCACGTACTGGACGTGGTCGACGAGGCGTTCCGGAGCGGGTGCACGTTCGACACCGGGCGCGGTCCAGTGCGTCTGGACGGCCTCCCACAGCATCGGGTGACGCAGCTGCTCCAGGCGGCGGAGGAGCCAGTCCGGTCGCGGCGCGAGCGCCGGTGCGTCCAACGCTGCCCGCATGCCGTCGTCGACGTCGCGGAGGTTGACGGGGTCGGACGGCTGCCCGGGGTACCGCCACAGGGTGTAGCTCCGCGCAACCGTCACCGTCTGCAGGTCAGCCCCCTGCCAGGCCTCGACGAGACCGAGCGACCCCGTGTCCTCGAGGTGGGGTTGTCCGACCAGCCCGGCCACGTCGAGCCCGAGGTCCAGCACGCGGTGCCGTGCGGTCTCGTCCGGGTCGGGAAGGTCGGCAGCGGTCGTTCCCCCGAAGTCCACCCCACGAGCATCGATGCCGACCGCACCGGGCGTCAAGTCACCGTGTCCAGAAGTCCTCCGCTCGACGCCCGGGTCCGAACCCGAAGTGCTGCAGCATGGCGGTGGCCTCCGGGAAGCCGGCTGCCAGCACCTCGGGGTCGTGCGCATCGCTGCCGAAGGTGACCGCTCGCCCGCCCACGTCGGCCCACCACTCCGGGATCCAGGGCCAGAGTCGCCGTGTGTTCATCTCGAGAGCCCGGCCGGAGGCCGCGATGGCGCGCATCGCAGCGCGGAAGCCCTCCTCGAACACTCGCGGGTCGAACGGCCCCTCCTTGCCCGAGGGCCAGGTCCGGACCGCGTAGTCGATGTGCGTGAACACCTCGAACGTCGCCGATCCCGCCACCATCCGCGGGATCTCCTCGAGGTACGCCCACATCACGTCCGCTGCGGGTCGGTGCCGGTACAGCGTGACCGGTTCGGTCCGGTCCGTGCCGTCGGACGGCAGCATGTGCAGTGACCCGTTGACGCGCTCGATGCGACCGCTCTCGAGGAGCTCGGCGGCTGCGGCATCCCACACGTGCGGCTGCCCGAACTCGACCCCGGTGATGATCCGCAGGTCCGGGAACTCGTGCCGGCACCGATCGATCGACCCGAGGTACCCGTCGACGTCGAACGCCGGCAGGCGCACGTACCCGGACGCGTCGACCAGCCCGCCCGCGTGCGGACCGAGGTCGTCCTCGTGCACCCGCCAGGTGTCCTCGAAGTCTAGGTGCTCGGTGAAGACCAGCGCCGGGAGTCCGATCTGCACGGCACGGGCGCACGTTCGCCGCATCAGTCCGGGGGCAGCGGGGTCGGAGCCAGCGTCCCAGGAGTACTCACTGTGCACGTGCGCGTCTGCGGGCAACGTCATACGTCGACCCTGCCACGCAGCGGGCCGCAGCGTGCCGTGTCGAGCAGCCGGGTACGCTGACGTCCCATGAACGCTCGGGAGCAGCCGGTCCGTCGCAACCCCTGGTGGGCGGTCGCGCTCGTGTACGTCTTCGGCGGCGTGCTCGCCCTGGTCGCCGGCCGGATGCTGCCGTGGCAGGACCAGGACCGCCGCGACCCGGAGTGGTGACGATCAGTCGCGCCTGACCCGATCGGCGTCCGGCTCGCGGCCGGGCTTCACAACCCGAAGCCACCGTCCGTGGTGAGCACCTGTCCCACCATCCAGCTCCCCGACGCCGTCGCCAGCCACCCGATCAGCTCCGCGGGGTCCGCCGGGGTCCCGACACGGCCGAACGGCGTGCTCGCGATGTACGCGTGCAGGTCCTCGAGGGAGCGATCGGTGGTCGCCGGGTCCATGTACCCGGTGTTGACCGGCCCGGGGTTGATCGTGTTGAGGATGATCCCGAGTTCCAGGAGCTCGGCGGCGACGGTCGCGGTGACCCCGGCGAGCGCCGCCTTGCTGGCCGCGTACGCGACCTCCCCGCGCATCGCGCCGGAGATCTGCCCGGAGGTCATCCAGAACACGTGGCCCTGTGCCTCGGCGTAGGGGCCGTTGCCGACGATCCGGTCCCCGGGGCGCCGCGGCTCCTCGGGTTCCGGCGCACGGAGTCGCGCGAACTCCGCGGTGAGCAGCAGGGTCGATCGGGTGTTGACCTCCCAGAACGCGCTGAGCCGCTCCGGGGTCATGTCGAGGATGCTGCCGTCGTCGCCGCTCTTCGCGTGGTTGCAGACCAGGACGTCGAGCGCTCCGGTGAGCGCGGTCGCCGCACCGATCACCTCGGGGACGCTGGCGGGGTCGGACAGGTCGGCACCGACGTCGGCGAACCGGGCCCCGTCGACGAGGTGTTCCCGGACCCCGGTGCGGACGGCATCGAGATCGTCACCGCCCCACGGGAGCTCGAGGTCGTGCGGACGGTGGTGGTGGATGACGACGCTCGCGCCGAGGTCGGCGAGCTTCGTGGCGACGGCGAACCCGATGCCGCGGCGTCGCGAGACCCCGGTGACCAGGGCGGTCTTGCCGTGCAGGGGAAGGTGTGCGGACATGGTGAACCTCTCGATCGCGCCGGGGCACGGCGCAGGGATGGGAATCGGAGACGGTTCAGCGGCACTGCATGAGGAATAGCCTAGCGGCGGACCAGTGAGGTGACCATGGCGACGGTGCTGTACATGTCGATGTCGCTCGACGGGTTCGTGGCCGGACCGAACGTGACCGACGACAACGGGCTCGGTGACGGCGGGCCGCGCCTGCACGAGTGGGTGTTCCCGCCGACCGGCGACGTGAACACCCGGGTCGTCGCGGAGTTCATGGCGACCGGCGCGGTCGTCGCGGGTCGCGGGACCTTCGAGCCCGCCGGGGGCTGGGACGGTGACCACCACGACGGCGTCCCGATCTGGGTCCTGAGCCGGCACCCCGACCCCGCGTGGGCGGAGCGCTGGCCGAGCGTGCACGTCACGGACGACGTCCGGGTGGCGTTCGACGCAGCGCGGAGCGCCGCGGGCGCGCGCGACGTCCTGGTGCACGGCGCGACCGTGGCGCAGCTCGCGATCCGTGCGGGCCTGCTCGACGAGATGGAGATCCACCTGGTCCCGGTCCTCTTCGGCGCAGGCCGACGGTTGTTCGAGTACCTCGGGGTGGCGCAGCGGGAACTCGACCGCGTGCGGGTCCTGGCTGGCGACGGCGGCGTCACACACCTCCACTACCGCCTCGCGACGTGAGCCACCGGTGCGGTCGCGACCAGCAGACGGACTGGAGGCCCGGTGCCAGCTGGCACCGGGCCTCCAGTCCGTCGTTCAGTGCGTTGCGGACGTCACTCGGTCGTCGAGACCCAGTCGATGAGCAGGTGGCCGGAGGCCCCCCAGTTCCCGACCTGGAACATGTAGCGGTGCGGTGTCGTCGGGACGTCCTTGGTCAGCGTCTCGAGGACCTTGCCGTCGACGCTGTAGGTGACCGACTTCCCGGGGTCCCAGTCCACCGTGTAGGTGTGCCAGTCGCGCCAGGAGACGCCGGTGCCTACCTGGACCCGGTTCGCCTCTTGTCCGGGGACCATCGAGTGCTGGAACGCGGACGGGACGTCCTCGAAGTTGCCCTCGGGGAAGTCGATCTCGCCGTCGGACCAGGTGCCGGACGTCGGCCAGAGCATGAACGCCGCGCCGTTGCCGTCGCCGCCGGTGGCCTTCGCGCGGACCGAGAAGGACCCGCCGACGTGGCTCCACGCCCCGGCGGCCGAACCGAACGTGCCGGCGGTGCCGGAGCCGTTGCCGAGCGTGACGTCCATCACGCCGTCGTGCACCGAGACGGTCTTGCTCGGGGCGTAGATGCCGGACGTGCCGTCCGGGTACGGCTGCCACGACTGCGGGTAGGCACCCGCGACCTGGCCGGTCCCGGCGTCGGTGTCGAACGTCTCGACGAACGAGGCGTCCGGAGCATCGGCGGCGTCGGTGTCGGGCGTGGTGTCCGCGTCGTCCTCGGGTTCGGCTGTCGCGCTGGGCTGCGGCGTCGTGGTGACCGTCGGCGCGATCGGCTCGCCCGTCGCGGTGGCGGTCGGTGTCGGTGTCCGGGTCGGGCTCGGGTCTTCCGAGGGCGTCGCCGTGTCACTGGGGGCCGGCGAGTTCGGCGCGGTGGGGGATGGCTCGTGGGGCGCGTGGTGGTGTCCGCGGCCGCCCCACCAAGTGTGGGCGGACGCAGCGGTGGGGACACCGATCACGAGGGCAGCGGTGGTGGCTGCGGCGACGAGCACACGGCGGCGCGTCATCGGGTGATCCGTTCGGGCGTGGTGGCTGGGGTCGTGTCACGCATGGGCGTGCACGTGCTTCGAGTCGAGATGTCGGGCTCCTCGTGGGCTCGGGCGCGGGAAGCGGGCAGGTTCGGGACGCGATCCGGTCGACTGGGTCCGGGGCGTACTGGTGACGCGTCCCCGAACATCTTGCCTCATCTGTGCCCCGTTCGGGGGCCGTCACGGAATTCGATCGGTGCTGACGCTCCTGCGAAGATTGCCGACGTGAGTGCTCCCACGTCCGGCGCCGAGGTCACCGGACACGAGGGCGGTTGGTTCGTCGTCGACGGCGAGGTCCGCCACCTCGACGACGTCCACTGGGCGCCGCTGCCGTCGGACGGTCGGTCCGCGCCCGGGGAGGTGCGGGCCCGTGTCGTCGGCGGCGAGCCGTCCGGGTACGTCGGCCGGGTTCTGCTGCTCGCCTCGACGGCGGCACTCGACGGCGCCCGACGCAGCACCGTTCGCCGACTCTGGACCACGCCGATCGCCATCGTCGTCAGCGCCGTGGTCTTCGCCGGGCTCGAGCTGAGCGGGCTGCCGTGGCGCGCGGACCCGGCCGGGCAGGTCCTGGTCGGCGTCGGGGCCTGCATCCCCGTCCTGGCCGTCGCGCTCGGCACGTGGTGGTTCGTCACCCGCGATGCGACCGGTCGGGTCGTCGTGGCGATGGGTGGGCGGCGCACCCGGCAGCAGTACGAGACGCAACGCGCGAGGGTCGGCGGGTCGGACTAGCGCGGGCGTCGTCCCGTCCGCCCCGGCCCTGAACGCAGCCGGCCGGTACGCCTACCCGCGCGGTGCCCGGATGACGCCCCCGCTGTGCACCGGGCGCACTTCGACGCCGCTGCCCGGTGTCCGTGCGACCGGGTTCGTCGCCGCGATGCGGACCGCCTCGTCGATGTCGGTCGCCTCGATCACGTAGAAGCCGGCGACGATCTGACCGGCGTCGACGAACGGTCCTGGCGTGGACCCGTCGACACGGACCGACACGGCGAGGTCGCGCGGGGTCAGTGCGTACGCCAGGAGCATCGAGTCGGCGGCGAGGAGCTCGCCGGCGTGGTCGTCGCACTCCTTGATGTCCTCGGGCGTCGCATCGGGTGCGTGGGCGGAGTCGGGTGCGTAGATCAGAGCAGCGAAGAGCGGCACGTCATCGTCCTTCCGTGATGGGTGATTCCTACACCCGTCCGGTCGCGTCGGTTGCCCGTGCCCGCTCCTTGATCGCGGTGATCACGGCGGTCTTCGCGTCGGCGTAGTCGTTCATGTCGTCCCAGCGCCTGGTCAGCAGCGCGCGCTTCGTCGCCGCGTACAGCGCGCGGTCTTCGGCATCCCGGCGCAGGTGGTCGCGGAGGAGCAGGTACTCCTGCACGGCGGTGTCGCCCCGCTCGTAGACGTGCACGTGGACGTCCCGCTCCGGGGTGCGCACGAGCCGGTGCCGCGGCTCGCGGACGCGGAGCTCGTACCCGGCGGCGAGGAGCTGGTCGAGGTACTCGCTCTCCGCGGTGATGTCCGTGACCGCGACCACGACGTCGATGATCGGCTTCGCGGCCAGCCCCGGCACGGACGTCGACCCGATGTGCTCGATGTCGACGTCGGTGCCCGCCAGCGCTCGGGCGATTCGCTGCCGGTGCTCCGAGTACACGTCCGGCCACGACGCGTCGTACTCGTGGAGCTGGACCGCGACGGCCTCGGGTCCGCCGATGATCTCGACCGTGGTGACGTCCTCGTGCGCGCTCATCAGGGCATCATCCCAGCAGGAACGCGCGCGCGGCCTCGACCCCGTGCCGCTCGAGCTGCCAGTCCGGGCGGACGAAGTCGCCTCGGGTCAGGCGGACACGGACCTCGTCCACCGTCTCGCCGGGTCGGGTCTGCGAACGCGTGACGCCGTTCCGCTCGTAGCCGAGCTTCTCCGAGACCCGGAGCGAGCCGCCGTTCCAGGCGGCCGCGCTGGACTCGCAGCCGGCGCCGAGGTCGTCGAACGCGAAGCCGAGCAGCGCCGCGCGCATCTCCGTCCCGAGCCCGACGCCCTGGTGCGCCGACGCCAGCCAGGATCCGCTCTCGACGGTCTTCCGCGCACCGAACCGGCGGGCGTGGAGTTCCTGGACCCCGATGGGCGCGCCGTCACGGAGCACGGTGAACGACACCGCCCACGAGTCACGGGTCACCCCGGCGCGGAGCTTCCAGTGGTACTGGGCCAGCGACACCGCCAGGGCATCCGGCTCGGCGTCCGTCCACGGCACCCCGAACGGCATCCGCTCGGGGTCGTGCACCCCGGACAGCGCCGCCTGGACCAGTCCGGGCAGGTCGTCGTCGCGGACCGGCCGGAGCTCCAGCCGGGGCGTGAGGAGTCGGAGTCCGAACAGCGGCCACACCTCTTCGACGTCCATCGGCCCACGATAGGGGCCGCGGGCACCGTGTGACGGCCGATAGCCTGTCCGGATGCCGGGCCCGACAGACGCCGACCACACCGACACCGCCGACCAGTGGGAGGCGCGGGTCGCCGCGCTCTGGGCGGACGAGACCATCGGGGACCAGGACCGTCTCGCCGCCATGCGGGCACTCGCCACGAGCGCTCCGCACCCGGCGCTCGGCGCGTTCGAGCTCGGCGGCGCGTTCGACTCCTCCGGCCGCGAGGCCGAAGCCGACGAGCAGTACGCGAGCGCCACGGCGCACGGACTCGGCTCGGTCGACCCGGAGCGCGCGGCCCAGCTCGTGGTGCAGCACGCCTCGACGCTCCGGAACCTCGACCGTGTCGACGAGGCGATCGCGATGCTCCGCGACGCACCCGCCCACCCGGCGACCGGAGCAGCTCCGCGCGTCTTCCTCGCGCTCGCACTGCACAGCGCCGGCCGCCCGGACGAGGCGCTCCGCGTCGCCATCGAGGCCGTCGAGCCCACACTGCCCCGCTACCACCGCTCGGTGCGCGCCTATGCGGCAGCCCTGACCGCAGACCGACCGGCGACGGACTGACATCGGAAGGAGAGCGCGGTGCTCCTCATCCTCTTGGTGCTGATGTGCTTCCTCGTGCCACCTGCGACGGTTCGGTTGCGTCGACTCCAGCAGGAGCCCGTGCACAACCGCGCGAAGATCGTCCGGTTGCGCTGGGCGATGGTGGCGCTGTCGGGTGGTCTGCTGGTCGTCGCCGCACTCATCCTCGTCCAGGTGCTGCGCTGAGCTCGGCGAGGACCCGGCGCGTGATCCCGGCCTCGTCCTGACCGCCGCGGTCGATCAGCAGGGACCGCATACCGGCTGCTCGAGCGCCGGCGACGTCGGTGGTCGGGTCGTCGCCCACGAAGAGGCAGTCGGCCGGAGGCACGTCCAGCGCGTCGGCCAGTGCACCGAACGCGCGGGGATCGGGCTTCTGCACACCGATGGACTCCGACACGCAGACCGCGTCGAGCTCCGCGGCGAGGCCGGTCCGATCGAGCTTGTCGTGTTGCTGCACCGTGCTCCCGTTCGTCAGCACGCCGACTCGGTAGCCCGTCGACCGGAGCTGCCGCAGGAGTTCCAGGCTGTCCGGGAACGCCCGCCAGGCTCCGCGGTACGCGCGCAGGTACTCCTCGAACAGTGCGTCCAGGTCGCCGTCGCCCGCAGGCAGCTCGACGCCGAGTGGCGGGAGCACGGTCCGGAGACGCGCCCGGCGTTGCTCCTGGAAGCTGATCCGCCCGCTGCGCCAGCGCTCGAACTCCCGCTGTTCCGCGGTGAACCAGGCCGTCACCGCCGCCTCGGTCGGCTCCATTCCGAGCAGGCGGAAGAAGGACTCGACGCCGTCCCGTGCCGACCCGACGTGGTCGAAGAGCGTGCCGTCGAGGTCGAACCCGACGGCACGGATCACGGAGTGAGGCACCCAGGCAGACACGGTTCGACCGTACCGATGCGCGGTGGCCGACGCTCGTCACCTGGGAACCTGACGCTCGAACTGGGGCGGTGCGCCCTCGTCGGGTGGGTGGACACACTGTGCGGAGATGCGATGGCATCGCTCGACAGGAAGGACAGCTCCGTGCACTACGTCGTCATCCAGGTGATCCTCAAGGAGAAGCTGTGGGGCACCGGTTCGGGCAACCTCACGTCGCTCGAGGAGACCATCAACCGTCAGGCGGACAAGGGCTACCGACTGCACACGATCACGACCACGAGCAGCGGCAGCAAGGGATTGGGGGGCGGCGACCGCATCCAGGCCACCATGGTGTTCGAGAGCCTCGGCCAGGGGGCATGACCGTCGACCGGAGCGCGCGGTCGTCGTCGTCGCCGATCCGCGCGCTCGTGGGAGTCGTGACCTTGCTCCTCGGCTTGTCGAGCAACCTGGTGGTACCCGGACTCGGATTGCTGGTGTTGGGAGTGCTCTTCCGACCGCGGGCGCGGTCGTCGAGACCGTACGTCGTCGGCACGGTCGTCGTCGGGGTCGTGAGCGGTGTCGTACTCACCGCGATGATCGCCGATCTGGTCTGGGGCCCGTCGGTCGGATCGAGCTTCGGCTGACGCTCCGCGAGGCCGAAGTAGGACGCGCGTGCGAGGATCGAGCCATGGGGGAGACGATGGTGCTGCCGGCCGGGGTTCCCGAGCGGGCGGAGCTCGAAGCGCAGGGGTGGACCGTCGTCGCGCGCTCGTTCGGTGCGCAGCTCGACGCGGAGCGCATCGACCGCGGCCGACTCGACGCCGCTGTCGCCGCCGCACGAGCACCCGGCGGCGTCCGGGAACTCGGTGTCGGCGATGTCGACGCGGTCCTGCGACTCGACGCGGAGACGGTGCACGACTACCCCGGCAGCAGCGCCACGCGACACGAACCCCTCGACCGGACCACGGCTGCCCCAACGGCCTCGCGACGGGCGTTCGGCGCCTTCGCGGCGGACGGGGCACTCATCGCGATGTCGTACGTCG
This sequence comes from Curtobacterium sp. NPDC090223, assembly GCF_044746585.1. NCBI lineage: Bacteria > Bacillati > Actinomycetota > Actinomycetes > Micrococcales > Microbacteriaceae > Curtobacterium > Curtobacterium sp. NPDC090223. The sequence continues at coordinate 445,821 of NZ_JBIVCN010000001.1, forward strand.
ACGTGGAGGGGACCGCGGCAGAGACCCTCTTCACCGTCGTGCACCCGGCGTGGCGACGGCGAGGCCTGGGCGTCGCGGTCAAGGCCGTGTCGGTCGTGCGGCTCGTCGCCGAGGGCGTCGTGCGCTTCCGCACCGGTGGATCGCTCGAGAACACGGCGATCCTGCGCGCCAACGAAGCGCTCGGCTACGCCCGCGACGAGGAGTGGGTGACGCTCGAGCGCGCGTGAACCGGGGCGGCACGGAGAGTTCTTCCGGACGTTTGACGGATCCGGTCCCCGAACCCCGGCATTCGTGAACCGGATCCGTCATCGAGCGATCCGAACGTGCCCGCCGTCAGGCGCGCGTGCGTCGACCGAGCCGACCGAGCCGACCGAGCCGACCGAGCTGACCGAGCCGACCGGGCCCGCCGAGCCGGTCGGCGGCGAGCACCGCGATGCCGAGCAGCGCTCCGGCGACGGTCCAGATCGCCACCGTGATCGCGATCCCGGACGGCGGCAGCGCCGTGACGGAACTGGCGAACCCGCCGGACGTCGGGAACTCGGTGATCGGCGCCGCGAGCTCGATGACGGGGAACATCACCCCGGTGACGGCCGAGACGAACGCCGCACCGCCCGCGGCCACGGCGGCGAGTGGGACCAGGAGCGACCGGCGTCGGGTCCACGTCGCGACGGTGGCCACGACGAGCCCGAGCACGGCACCGGTCGTCACGGCCCACACCCAGTCCCGGTCGAGCGGGAACCGACCGAAGCCGGCGCCCACGAACGTCCCCGAACTCGGCAGACCCGAGAACCACGGGGCGTTGCCACGCCGGAGCCACCACCCGAGGAGCCCTGCCGCGGCGCCGAGCACGCTCGTGAGCACGATCCGTCGGACGACCGCGCCCGTGGGCCGGCGGAGCGGACGCAGCACCGCGGTGAGCGACGCGAGGGTCCCACCGGCGGCGCCGACCGCGGTGAGGGCGAGGGTGACCGTGTTGAACACCGCGCCGTCCAGCGGCAGGAACATCACGTACCGCGAGGGGAGGACGTCCGCGACGTACCCCCAGCAGCAGAACGCGACGAGCGCGAACGCGACGACGAGCAGCGTCCTCGGACCGCGGCCGCGCGACAGCACCGGTGCGAAGAGGGCGACCAGCACGGCGAGGACGGTGCCGGCCAGCGTCGCGACCAGGACCACCGCGGGACCGAGCGCGAGCGCCCCGACCACGAGGAACCCCGTGTCGTTCCGCCCCGCGACAGCGACGACCACGGCGACCGCCAGCCAGAGCGCCGCCGCCCCGACGATGCCGACCCGGTACCCGACGAGGGCGCCCTGCCCGGTGATCCTGCTGCGCATCCGACCATCCTGGCGGATGGCGGCCCTCGTCACCGTCAGGCCGGCAGGACGATGACCTTGCCCGCCACCCGGCCCTCGCTGGCCTCGGCGTGCAGTCCGGGGAGAGCGGAGAGCGAGATGCGGCGCGTCACCTCGACCGTGAGCGACCCCTGGTCGACGAGCGCCGCGAGTTCGGCCAGGCGGTCGCGGTTGCTCAGGACGAACACCGTCACCGACCGCACCCCGCGGGACGCGTCGTCGGGGGTGGCCATCCAGGCCGTGGTGCTCACGACCACACCACCGTCGCGGACGAGTCCGACGAGTGCCGTGAACTGGTCGGGCTCGATCGGGGCGAGGTTGAGCAGCACGTCGACCTGGCCGTCGACGGCCGCGAGCAGGTCCGTCGCGGTGTGGTCGACGACGTGGTCCGCACCGGCCGCACGCACCGCGTCGACACTGCGCGGGCTGGCGGTCGCGATGACGTGCACCCCGGCGCGCTTCGCGAGCTGGATCGCGTACTTGCCCACGACACCGCCCGCGCCGACGATCAGGACGCGTTGCCCGGCCTCGAGTCCGCCGTCGTCGAAGAGCGCCTGCCAGGCGGTGAGCGCAACCGAGGGGATCGCGGCGGCGTCGGGGAGCGGGATGCTCGTCGGCGCCGCGGTCAGGACCGATGCCGGCGCGACCACGTACTCCGCCGCGCCGCCGTCCAGCTCCATCGGCAGGAACCCGAAGACGGCGTCGCCGACGGCGAGTCCGTCGACGTCCGGACCCACCGCGTCGACGGTGCCGGACACGTCGTAGCCGGGGACGTGGGGGAGGACGACCGGGATCGGGAGGAACCCGGCGCGCATGCCGTTGTCCGCCGCGTTGAACGCCGACGCGGCGACGCGCAGACGCACCTGCCCGGACTCGGGTTCGGGCTGCTGGACGTCTTCGATCCGCAGGACCTCGGGACCGCCCACTTCGTGGAACCGTGCTGCCTTCATGATGTGCTCCGATCGTTTGTGCTTCGAGTTTGAAGCAACTGACGGAAACGCTAACACTGCTTCGAACTCGAAGCAACAGGTATGATCGATCCATGGAACTGACCCCGACCCAGCTCACGGCGTACTTCGCCTTCACCGAGGTCAGCAGCTTGCTCCGTCACGCGGTCGAGCGGCAGCTGCGGGACGTCGGCGACCTCAGCTACGTGCAGTTCCAGCTCCTGGCACGCCTCGGGGACACCCCGGGTGGGCAGCAGCGGATGACCGACCTGGCGGACGGTGTGGTGATCAGCCGCAGCGGTCTGACCTACCAGGCGCAGCTGCTCGACCAGCGCGGGCTCGTCACGCGGTCCCCCTCGCCCGACGACGAACGGAGCACCGTGGTCACGATCACCGACGCCGGGCGCGACGTCCTCGCCGCGGTGTTCCCCGGTCACATCGAGACGGTGCAGAGCCTGCTCTTCGCGACGCTCTCGGATGCCGACGCCGAGGACCTCGCACGGATCCTCGGCCGGGCGAGCGAACACCTCCGCGCCATCCCGCCGCGCTCCGCAGCACCGCGCAAGCGGAAGTGACGTCCTCGGCGAGCCGTCAGTCGTGCTGCGCGGAGTCCCACCAGTCGAGCACGCGCGTGCCGATCAGGGTCAGCCACGGTGATGCCCCGCCGGGCGGGACGTCCTCGGCGAACCAGACCCGGCCAGTGTGCACGCCGTCCTGCACCCAGCGGCCGTCCGCGCCCCGGGCGTCCCTGACGAGCTGCACGGCGTCGGCGAGCCGCGGGTCCGGCATCGTGCCGTCGACGCGCGCCGCGGCCCGGAAGTGGTCCAGCGCCCGCAGCGCGCTGTAGACCCAGCGGAACGGGAACGTGAAGTGCCCCGTCCACGGACCGACCGGCTCGCCCGTCGACAGGCGTCGGAGCAGGTGTCGCTCGAGCAGGTACTCCTCGCCGCGGTGCCGAGCACCCCGCAGCACGTCGCTGCCACCCGTCAGTTCCTCGTGCGCGAGCAGCCCCTCGATCACGTTCAGGGTCGAGTGGAACGAGGAGCGCGTGGACCCCTCGACCCACTCGCAGTTCCACCCGCCGTCCTCGAGCTGGTGTGCGGGGAGCCACGTGGCGAGGCCGCTGACGTCCGCCCCGAGCCACGCCCCGTTCGCGAGCGTGAACCCGTTGATGCAGCAGTCGTCCTCGCCGCTCCAGTACGGCGCGTCGTTGTACTCCCAGCGGCTGTTCCGCGCGAGGAGCTCGGCCGTGCCCGCCAATGCCCCGGGATCGACGCCCCACCGGCGCAGCGCGTTGAGCGACCACGTGGTGGCCGTCCACGGCTGTCCCTGTTCGTCCTCGACGTCCCCCGCGACGTCGTGCCCGGGGTCCTGTGCCGGGAAGTACGCCCCGCCGGCCCACTGACCGTCCTCGTCCTGCAGCGCGAGGAGCGCTGCCCCGAACCCCTCGGTGGCGACGCTCGCGCGCGTCGCGCGCCACCGGTCCTGCGGTGCGCGCACGACGTCCCGCTCGACCTGCCAGCGCAACGCCGGGTCGGTCTCCAGCAACCAGTCGACGAGGGCGGGTTCCGTGGCCATGGACGGAGGCTACGCCGGACGGGAGGCCCGGTGCCAGGCCGACCCGGGCCTCCCGTCCGACGGTCGGTCGCGTCGCGTCACCGCGATCGCGCGTCGAAGAGTCGTTGCAGCTCGGGGCGCGTCCGTGCGACGCGCTGCGTCGCGATCCACCAGGTGCAGCCGAACGGATCCCGGATGGTGCCGCGGCGTTCGCCGTCGTCCGTGTCCTGCGCTGGGTCGAGCAGCACCGCGCCGGCGAGGACCGCTCGGTCGATCGCGGCGTCGGGGTCGTCCACGTACACGTGGATGCCGAAGCCCGGACCGTGCGTCGAGGTGGTCGGGTCCGCGCCCGTGGACGACGGTGCGGGTCGGTCGGCGAGCATCAGGGGGAGGTCCCCGATCCGGACCTCCGCGTGCAGGATGCGTCCGTCCGGCCTGGTGAGTCGCAGCAGTCGTGTCGCGCCGAACGCCCGCTCGGCGAACTCGATCGCCGCGGCCGCGTCGTCGAGCACGAGGTACGTCGTCAGCGTGTGGAAGCCCGTTGGCACGCCCACGTCGGCCCCTTCCTGGTGGTGCTGCGGAGCGTACGCCGGAGCTGCCGCCGGATCCCGCGTCGCGCGGTGCCGTCGGACCCGTTGATCAGGCGCGGTCGTGCAGGGTGACCTGGTAGCCGTCGGGGTCGGCGAACGTGAACGTCCGGCCGAAGGGGCCGTCGATCGGCGCCGAGACGATCGTGTGGCCGTCGGCGACCAGCGCGTCGTGGATGTCCTGCACGTCGGTGGCGTGCAGCCAGATCGCGGCGCCGATGCCCGGCTGCGGCACGGCGGCCAGGTCCGTGCCCGGGACGACGTCCCGCAGCGCGAACGCGATCGGCGTCGTCTCGAACACGACGGCGTGGGGCGGGCCCGCCGGGGAGCGGACGAGCCCGAGGTACTGCTCGTAGAACGCCTGCGACGCGTCGAGGTCGCTGGTCTGCAGGGAGATGAAGTCGGGACCGGTGACCGGCATGGAGTGCTCCTTCGTGTGATGTCAGTCTTCTGACACGCAGCAACCTATGTCAGACTACTGACATGAGTCAAGACGGAGCGGTCATCGACCTCGAGACCTCGTTGGGCTACCTGTTGAAGGAGGCCTCGAGTGCGCTGCGTGCTGCGATGGAAGCGGTGCTGCGGCCCCTCGGGCTCACGGTGACGCAGTACTCGTGCCTCGAGTTGCTGGCACAGCGCCCCGGCCTGTCGAACTCCGAGCTCGCTCGCGGGGCGTTCGTCACCCGGCAGTCGATGAGCGTGCTGCTGCAGGCGTTCGAGCGCGACGGCCTCGTGGTGCGGGCTGCCGAGCCGCCGTCCGGCAAGGCGCTGCCGACGCGGCTCACGCCGGAGGGCCGCCGTGTCCTCGAGCAGGCGAGCGCCGCCGTGCGGTCCGTCGAGGTCCGGATGCTCGACGGGATGACCGGCGACGAGCAGACCGCGGCGTTCCGGAGCATCCAGCGCATGACCCGCGCGCTGCGGGACGGCACCGACCGGGCCTGACACGATCGGCGCGCCGCGGTGCCGGCGGGCCTACCCTGGCGGCATGTCCAAGGTCAGGGTGCACAACTTCGCGATCTCGCTCGACGGGTACGGCACCGGTGCCGACCAGTCGCTCGAGCGGCCGTTCGGCCACGCCGACGGCCGGCTGATGTCCTGGTTCGCGGCCACCGCGACGTTCCGCGCGATGCAGGGAGCCACGGGCGGCGACACCGGGCTCGACGACGAGTACGCCCGTGCGTGGGGTCCGGGCATCGGCGTGGAGATCATGGGCCGGAACAAGTTCGGGCCGCAGCGCGGTCCGTGGACCGACGACGAGTGGACGGGCTGGTGGGGCGAGGACCCGCCGTTCCACACGCCGGTCGTGGTCCTCACCCACCACCCCCGCGAGACGCTCACGATGGCGGGCGGGACCACGTTCCAGTTCGTCGACGCCGACCCCGCCGCGGCGCTGGCCGTTGCTCGGGCAGCGGTGCCGGGGACCGACGTGCGGATCGGCGGCGGCGTCGAGACCGTGCGCTCGTTCCTGGCGGCCGACCTCGTCGACCACCTCCACGTCGTGGTGGTGCCCGTCGTGCTCGGGCGCGGGGAACGGCTGTGGGACGGGCTCGAGGGCCTCGAGGACCGGTTCGACGTCCGGGCGGAGTCGTCGCCGTCCGGCGTCGTGCACCTGACGTTCGAGCGCCGACGCTGAGGGCGCCGGCTCCGGGGCACCGGCTCCGGGGGCGCCGGCTCCGGGGGCACCGGATCCGGGCGCGCCGTGGGCCTCAGTCTTCGGGGATGACCCGCTCGAAGCGTGACGTGTCGGCGCCGTCGGGGTCGGGGCCGTTCCGGCGACCGGTGTCGAGGGCGTCGAGCGCGGCGAGCTCGTCATCGGAGAGCGCGAAGTCGAACACCGCGAAGTTCTCCGCGATCCGCCCGGGGTTCGTCGACTTCGGGATGGCGTTCCGGCCCTGCTGCACGTGCCAGCGCAGCATCACCTGCGCCGGCGTCTTCCCGTGCGCCCGGGCGATGGCGCCGATCGTCGGGTCGTCCAGGACACTGACCCGCTCGTCGCCGAAGCCCGGGTAGAAGGTGATCCCGCCGATCGGGGACCACGCCTGGTCGAGGATCCCGTGCTCGGCATCGGCACGCTGGACGTCGGGCTGCGTGAAGTACGGGTGCAGCTCGACCTGGTTCAGTGCCGGGATGACGTCGGTCCGTTCGAGGAGCGACCGCAGGTGGTGCGGCATGAAGTTGCTCACGCCGATCGCGCGGACCCGGCCGTCGGCGTACAGCCGCTCGAGTGCCTGGTACGCCTGCACGGTCCGGTCGAACCGGTCCGGTGCGGGATGGTGCAGGATCAGGACGTCGACCGTGTCGAAGCCGAGCTTCCCGGTCGCCTTGTCGAACGCGTGCAGGGTCTGGTCGTACCCGTAGTCGGAGACCCAGATCTTCGTCTCGACGACGATGTCGGCGCGATCGACACCCGACGCGCGGATGCCCTCGCCGACCTGACGTTCGTTGCCGTACGCGGCGGCGGTGTCGATGTGGCGGTAGCCGACCTCGAGTGCGGTGCGCACGGCGTCGACCGTCTCCTCGGGAGCGCTCTGGAAGACGCCGAAGCCGATCGGGGGGAGCTGGACGCCGTTGTTGAGCGTGATGTTGTCCATGCGTTCGACGCTAGGACCCGGACGGGCGGCGTGGATGGCTCTGTCGGTACCTGCTTCCAGGACCAGGACCAGGACCAGGACCAGGACCAGGACCAGGACCGATACCAGCGCCAGCGCGCTACCGCACGTCGGCGCGTTGCCGACCGGCCGCCGACGCGATGACGATGGTGATCGCCAGCAGCGCCGCCGGCACGAGCATCGCGATCCGCAGTCCGAGGTGCTCGCCGAGGAACCCGAGCGCGGGCGGTCCGACCAGGAACGCGATGTAGCCCGCGGTCGCCACGACGGACACCCGACGGTCTCCGTCGGTCGGGTGGTCGCCGGCTGCCGACACCGCGAGCGGGAAGCCGAGCGCGATGCCGAGCCCCCACACCACGGCGGCACCCGCGGTCACGAACGGCGACGGGGAGACGACGACGACCAGCACGCCGACCAGCCCGACGACCGCGCACGCCCGGACGACCGTGCCACGGCCGAACCGCGTCACGAGCGGGGTGCCGGCGGAGCGCCCGACGAGCATCGCCAGCGCGAAGCCGGTGAAGACCAGGGAGCCGAGGACCTCCGGGGCGTCGTGGTCGGTCGTCATGAGGAGCGGGAGCCAGTCGCTCGCAGCACCCTCCGCGAACGCCATCGCCAGGGTGATCACCGCGATGAACACGAGCTGCAGGGTGATGACGGACCTGCGGCGGCCGGTCGTCTCCGGTCGCGGCGGACCCGCGTCGGACGTCACCTCGGTCCGGGGCAGCGGCCGGAGGTTCGTCGCCGCGAACACGGCCAGTGCCGCCATCACCACGGCGGCGAGCGGCAGGTGCACGACCACCGGGGTGTGCGCGGCCGTCATCGCGATGCCGACGATCCCGCCGGCGACGGTACCCAGGCTGAAGCAGGCGTGCAGGACCGGGACGACCGGGCGATCGGTCAGGCGCTCGACCGCCGCGGCCTCGACGTTGAGACCGATCTCCGCGACGCCGGCGCCGAACCCGACCAGGAACAGACCGGCCCAGACGCCGGCCGCGAGCTGCGCGGGCGCGCACAGCCCGACCAGCAGGATCCCGAGGACCGGCAGGGCAGCGCCGACCAGGACGAGCGGACGGGTGCCGAGTCGGCGGATGAGTGCGCCCGCGCCGAGGATGCCGGTCATCGACCCGATCGACAGGCCGAAGAGCACGAACCCCATCGCCTCGATCGACGCGCCGAGATCCTGGCGCACGGCCGGTGTGCGGGTCACCCAGGACGCGATGCCGAACCCGGTCATGGTCGACGTCGCGAAGAGCGCCAGACGGTGTCGTCGGGTCGAGGGCGGCGCCGCCGTGGAGTGCACGGCTCCACTCTCCCACGACCGGGCACGGCCACGGCGGGTCGCGCCGACGGGGGAACAGGGTGTCGTGCTCGCGTCGTGCGGCGTCGTTCGCTGGCATGTCCGCCACGCTAGGAGCCCTCGTGTGGTGCAGGGATGCCCTGCTGGTACACGGAACGACCGGGTGGACGACGTCCGGGAGCCTTGCTGCGAGTCGCGCACAGGCACCGCCTGCCAGGCTCTGAGGTCCATGGAACTCATCGCACCCGAACTCGTCGTCGTGCTCGCCACGGCGATCGCGGTCGCCACGGCCGTCTCCGGGCGCCTGCGGATCGCGCCGCCGGTCCTGCTCCTGGCGTTCGGCGCCGGCATCGCCTTCATCCCGGTCTTCACCGAGGTGGAACTGCCGGCCGACGCGGTCCTGCTGCTGTTCCTGCCGGCGCTGCTCTACTGGGAGAGCCTGACCATCTCGCTCCGGGAGATCCGCGCGAACTTCCGCGGCATCCTGCTGATGGGCACGCTGCTCGTCGTGCTGACGGCCGGCGGGGTCGCCACGCTCCTGCACCTGCTCGGGATGCCGTGGGGTCCGGCCTGGGTGCTCGGTGCCGCCGTCGCACCGACCGACGCCACGGCGGTCGGCGCGCTGACCCGGTCGCTTCCCCGACGGAACACCACGGTGCTCCGTGCCGAGAGCCTCGTCAACGACGGCACCACCCTGGTCATCTACGGCATCGCCGTCGCGGTGACGGCGGGCGAGCAGACCCTCACGGTGTGGAACGTGTCGGGCATGCTGCTGCTGTCCTACGTCGGTGGCATCGCCGCAGGACTGCTCGTGTCGTGGCTCGGGATGCTCGTGCTGCGCCGGGTGCACGCCGTGCTGCTGGAGAACCTGCTGACGCTCCTGGTGCCGTTCGTGGCGTTCCTGGCGGCGGAGGCGATCGGGGCGTCCGGTGTGCTCGCCGTGGTCGTCGCCGGGTTGGTGGTCAGCCAGGTCGCCCCGAAGCTCGACCGCGCGGAGACCCGGCAGCAGACCCGCTCCTTCTGGTCGTTCGCGACGTTCCTGCTCAACGGCGCGCTGTTCGTCCTGGTCGGCATCGAGGCGACGATCTCGGTCCGCGCCCTCGAGGGGCGGGAGCTGCTCGTCGGCCTCGGCATGATCGGGCTCGTGTCGCTGGCCGTCGTGGTCTTCCGGTTCGCCTTCCTCAACCTGTCGTGGGGCGCCGTCCGACTCGTCACGCTGCGCACCGGCGGCTCACCGCGCGAGGGCCACCGCGACCGGGTGGTGAGCGGCTTCACCGGGTTCCGCGGCGCGGTGTCGCTCGCGGCGGCGGTCGCGGTGCCCCGGATGGTCGAGAGCGGCGGCGCGTTCCCGGACCGGGACCTCATCGTGTTCGTCGTCGCCGGGGTGGTCGTCGTGACGATCGTGGGGCAGTCGCTCGTGCTCCCCGCGGTGGTGCGGTGGGCGGACTTCGGCGGCAGCCACGAGGTCGTCGAAGAGCGCCGGGCAGCCGAGCGCCGGGCGATCGAGGAGGCGCTCGAGGCGCTCCCGAAGCTCGCGAAGCGCTCGGGGGTGGACGACGAGGTCGTGCAGCGCATCCGGGACGACTACGAGGGTCACCTGGCACTCGTGCGGGCCGAGCAGAGCGACGACGACGAGCACCCGCTGCTGCAGCAGCGCGGCGCCGCGGTCGAGCTGGAGCTCGCACTCGTGCGGCTCAAGGCGTCGACGGTGCTGCGGATGCGCGACGACGGCGACATCGACGACCTGGTGCTCCGGCAGGTCCGGGCGGAGTACGACGCCGAGGAGACCCGGCTGCTCCGCCAGGGCGAGCGCGACTGACCGGGCACGCCCGTCGCGGCGTCGCTCACGCCACCCGCGCCCGCCGCACCCACGCGCGCCAGGGCAGCGACGACGCCAGCGCCAGGCCGATCACGACCGTGCCGAACCACCCGACGAGCACGCCGGGGATCGGCACGAGCAGACTCGTCCAGAGCAGCACCGCGAGCACCCCGAGCACGTACGCGGCGCCGGCCTTGAGGTACCGCAACCGCTTCAGCCCGGCCGCCTGGTCCAACCGGGAGGTCAGCCGGGCCAGGAACAGCGCCCCCACGCCGATCGCCGCCGCGCCGACCCCCGCCTGCTCGAGCGCGCCGAGCCCGTCCGCACCGAGGACGCCCGACCCGGACAACGAGTAGACGCCGTCGAGGATCTCGAACAGCATGAACACGACGAGCCCGCGCTCGAACACGACCGTCGACGCGTAGAGGTGGATCCGCCACGCACCCCGCCCGGTGACGTCCGGAGCCCCCGACGAGCCGAGCGCCCACCGGGCCACCCGCTTCGATCCGAGGTACGCGCCGATGCCGAGCACGCCGCCCGTCAGCACCGGCAGGACGGCGCCACCGGCGTCGGCGACCAACGCGGTCGTCAGCGCGACCCCCGCCGTGGCGGTGACCAGTGACCAGACGTGCGGCCGGGCGACGGTGGCGAGCCGGGCCTCCAGGCGGCCCAGCCAGGACCTGCGGGACGCGCGGTCCGTGTTGAACAGGTACTCCGCGAAGACCAGCCAGATGAACGCGGCGCCGAAGGCGGCGAGGGCGGGCCGGACCTCCTGCAGGTGCGCGCTGAACGCGCCGGGCGCGAAGACGGCCTCGGAGACGGCGCTGGCCGGGTCGGCGGCGTCACCGACGGCGACGGCGGCCGGCGGCAGCAGCAGCCGCATCGCGAGCACGCCCGCGACGATCCCGAGCGACAGGAACAGCCGTCTGGCGGGGGAGTGCAGACGGCCGGCGATGCCGGCCATCGGCACGGAGGAGTCGGCCGCCATCGCGATCTCCAGGAGCGCGAGCGCCACGAACGCGAGCCCGGCTGCGGGGCCGAGGACGAACCACGCGAGCGCGGCGGCGGCGACGGTGATGAGCAGGGGGACGGTCAGCAGGGATCTGGCCATCACCCAATGGAGCGCTCCCGACCTGCGGTGGCGGTGTGGCGGGCCTGGGCATCGGCCGGGAGGCCGTGGTCGACTTCCCGAGTGCGGGTGACGGCCGGTCCTCCCTTGCGCGGACCCGCTTACGGTCAACGCGGCCCGGCCGATAGAGCGCACTGACCACCCACGGACGGATGGTCGGACACCTGCCCCACGGACGGCGGCGGGGACGGAAGAACACCAAGGACGGGCCATGATCGTCGTCACACGACTCAACGGCAGCGGATTCGCTGTCAACCCCGATCTCGTGGAGCGCATCCAGGAGACGCCGGACACGACGCTCATCATGGTCGACGGCGCGAAGTACATCGTCCGCGAGTCCATGGCCGAGGTCATCGACCGGATCGCCGCGTACCGCGCCCGCATCGTCACGATGGCCTACGGCGCCGAGCCCCGCACGGTGACCGGCGCGACAGGCCCGCAGCCGACGCTCGCCCCGGTCGCACCGATCCACGCCGCGACCGCCGACCGCCCCCGCACGCAGGACGGGGGTCGCTGAGATGGACATCGCGACGATCGTCGGCATCCTCCTCGCCTTCGGCGCGCTCTTCGGCATGGTCGAGATGGAGCACGTGGAGATCTCCGGGCTGTTCCTACCCGCGCCGATGCTGCTCGTGTTCGGCGCCACCATCGGGTGCGGCATCGCGAGCACCACGCTGAAGGACGCGATCGCGAGCTTCAAGGCCGTGCCGAAGGCGTTCACCGGCAAGGTGACCCCGCCGGCGTCGGTCATCGACGACGTCGTCGGGCTCGCCGAGACCGCCCGTGCGAACGGCCTCCTCGCGCTCGAGCAGGAGGCCGACAAGCACGACGACCCCTTCATGAAGAAGGCGCTGCAGAACATCGCGGACGGCACCGACGGCGACGAGCTCCGGATCCTGCTCGAGGACGAGATCGAGTCCAACGCCGCACCGGTCCGGAGTGCGAGCTCGTTCTTCATGGGCCTCGGCGGGTTCGCGCCGACGGTGGGCATCATCGGCACCGTCGTGTCGCTGACCCACGTGCTCGCGAACCTCGGCAAGCCGGACGAGCTCGGCCCCCTGATCGCGAGCGCCTTCGTCGCGACGCTCTGGGGCCTCCTCACCGCCAACTTCCTCTGGCTGCCGATCGGCGGCAAGCTCCGCAAGCTCGCGCAGCTCGAGTCCGACCGCCAGACGCTCCTGATGGAGGGGCTCCTCGCGGTGCAGGCCGGCAGTCAGCCCCGACTGCTCGGTGAGCGCCTCAAGGCGATGGTCCCGCCGGCGGCGCGCAACGACGCCGCGGCGGCCAAGGGCAAGGGCAAGGGCGGCAAGAACGCCGACGACGTCGACGACCAGCAGCTGGCGGCCTGAGCATGAGCGCGAACCCCCGCGGGCACGGGCGCGGTCGTGGCGGCCGGAAGAAGGGCGGCCACGACGAGGCCGAGCACCCCGACGAGCGCTGGATGGCCTCGTACATGGACATGATCACGGTGCTGATGTGCATGTTCCTGGTGCTCTTCGCGATGTCCACCGTCGACCAGCAGAAGTACATCGCGCTGAAGACGTCGCTCGCGACCGGGTTCGGTGAGGTCGAGACGAAGAAGATCGACACGGCGAGCGGCACCGTCGTGAAGAAGAACGAGGTCACCGACGGCAAGGGCTACTCCGTCGACGACGCGAAGGCGGACCACTCCACCGCCGCGTCCGGAGCGGAGGACACCAACGCCGACCCGGCATCGACCGTGGTGCCGGCGACCGCCACGAAGCAGGACGTGGCCGCCGCGAGGCAGGAGCTCGACGACCTGACGGCGATCCAGAAGGCGATCACCGGGAACCTGGAGGAGATCGGCCAGACCTCGAACGTGCAGTTCACGGTCGACGCACGCGGGCTCATCGTCCGGCTCGTCGGCAGCGAGACGTACTTCGGCACGAACAGCGCGGACCTCTCCGACCAGGCCAAGCGGATCATGGACGCGATCGCCCCGGTGCTGAAGACCGCGCACCACGACGTCAGCGTCGAGGGACACGCCGACCAGCGGAACTCGACGGCGCCGTACGCGACGAACTGGGAACTCAGTGCCGCCCGCGCGACCGGGGTGCTCCGCGACCTCGTCGAGCGGGGCGGCATGCCGGGGGAGCACATCCAGAGCGTCGGCTTCGGGTCGAGCCGGCCGCTCGCGAAGGGCGGGACCGACGCGGACCTCGCGCTGAACCGCCGGGTCGACATCGTGGTGCTCTCGAACCAGGACCAGGACGTCAGCGCGCTGATGCCGGCACTGGCGGCGGCGCAGGACGGAGCGGCGAGCGGATGACGGGCCGATGCCCCAGTACGGGGTACAGCGCTGACGGGAGGCACTCAGCGAACCGATAGACCCACCCGTGACCGAGACCCTGCCAGCGCCCGAGGTGTACGACTTCGCGCGCCCGTCGACGCTCGCCCGCGAGCACGCCCGGGTCCTCGAGCTCGCCTTCGAGACGTTCGCCCGGCAGTGGGGCACGCAGCTGACCGCGAAGGTCCGCGTCGTCAGTCAGGTGACCTGCGAGCAGGTCCAGATGATGACGTACGACGAGTACGCCGCGTCGCTGCCCGCACTCACCGGCATGTCGCTGCTGCCGATCGCCGACACCACCCCGAAGGGCGTGCTGCAGGTCCCGCTCGACGCCGCCCTGACCTGGGTGTCGCACGCGCTCGGCGCCTCGAAGCCGCTGCCGACCCCGGAACGCACGTTCACGCCCATCGAGCAGGCGCTCGTCCGGAAGATCGTCGAGGACGCCCTCGACGACCTCCGCTACTCGTTCGGCGGGCTGCTCGCCCACGACGTCACGGTCGGCGGGTTCCAGTACAACAGCCAGTTCGCCCAGGCGGCCCAGAAGGGCGACCTGATGATCGTCGCCTCCTTCAGCATCCGCGTGGGGGAGCGCATCGCGCCGGGGACGCTCGCGCTGCCCGCCGAGGCCGTCCTGCCGCAGCTCGGCGAGACCGCCGCCTCGGTGTCCGCCGCCGACGCCCGCGCACTCCTCGACGCACAGCTCGCCGGCGTCCCGGTCGGTGTGTCGCTCCGGCTCGCGCCCGCCGCGGTGCTGCCGTCGCAGGTCCTGCGCCTCGCCGTCGGCGACGTGCTGCCGCTGCCGCACCCGCAGCACCGCCCCCTCACCATCACGGTCGACGGCGAGCCCGTCGGCACCGCCGCCGTCGGCGCGAACGGGTCGCGCCTCGCCGGCATCGTCGTCACCACCACATCGGAGCAGCCCGCATGACCGCCACCACCACCCTCCACACCGGTGCCGCCGAGGCACTCGTCGCGCAGCTCCCGACGGCGGCTCCCCTCCGCGCACTGACCATGCCGGGAGGCTCGACCCCCCAGGTCCTGGAAGCTGCGGTCGACGGCGTGGTCGCGTCCTTCGTCGGCGGCCTCTCCGCGGACGTCGCGGTGGTCCTGACGGACCTCCAGGCGATCGCCGCAGCCGGCGGCACCGACCACGGCCTGGTCGCCGTCACCGACGTGCTCCGCCCGTCGCTCGAGGCCGCCGCGTCGGTGCTCGGCGTCGGCGTCCTCGGCGAGGCCCGGCGCGAGTCCGCCGCGTCGCTCTTCGCGGACCCGGAGACGGTCGTCTTCGAGCTCACCGCCGGTGGTCTGCCCGGCGGGTGGTTCGGCATCCGGATCCGGGAGAACGGCACCGTGGGCGCGCCGACCGTGCACGCCCCGTCGATCCCGACCGGGAACCTCGGGCGGATCAACAACGTCGAGATGACCCTGACGGTCGAGATCGGTCGCACCCGGATGTCCGTCCGCGACGTCCTCGGCATGGAGCCGGGCGCCGTCGTCGAGCTGGACCGCTCGGCCGGTGCGCCGGCGGACGTGCTGCTGAACGGCCGGCTCATCGCGCACGGCGAGGTCGTCGTCGTCGACCAGGACTACGCCGTGCGCATCACCAAGATCCTCGACGTCGCCGAGACGGTCTGATCCGTCGTGGACACGCTCGTCATCACCCTCCGCGTCGCGCTCTCGCTCGGCGTCGTGCTCGCCCTGATGTGGGTGCTGCACCGTCGCGTGTCGAAGGGGCAGCTCGGCCGCACCACGGCGAAGGGCCGTCGGTCCGCCGCCGTGGAGGTCGTCGCCCGGCAGGGGATCGGCGGCAAGGCGAGCGTCGTCGTGGTGGACGTCGAGGGCGAGCGGCTGGTGCTCGGCGTGACCGAGCACGGCGTGAACCTGCTCAGGAGCGGTCAGGCGCCGGCACCGGAGCTGACCATCGTCACCGGCCCGGTGGCGCTGCCGAGCGTGCCGCGGCCCGTCGTGCCGGAGCCCACCGTCGCGGCCCCGTCCGCCGACGCGTTCCGTGCCGAGCTGGACCGGCAGGACCAGGCCGCGACCAGCACCTCCCCGTCCGATCTGCCGCTGCGGCCCCGCAACCGCAGCCGCCGCACGGTCGCCGTGCGGACCTCCGCGCAGCTGCAGGGCTCGATCCTGTCCGCGGACACCTGGCGCCAGGCCGCTGCCGCGGTGCGCAACCGGCGGGCCGGGTGACCGCCGCGCGGACCGGGCGTCTGCTGCTGCTCGCCGTGCTCGGGGTGGCGATGGTCGCCGGGTTCCTGATGCTCACGGCGACCGGCGCGCACGCGGCGGGCGTCGTCGAACCGACCGCTCCGGCCACCCCGACCGCCCCGGCCACCGGCGGGTTCTCGGTGAGCGTGAACGGCCCCGACGGCGCGCCCTCCTCGGCGGTCGTGACGCTCATCGGCATCACGCTGCTCAGCGTCGCACCGGCGCTGATGCTCATGATGACGTCGTTCACGAAGATCTTCGTCGTCCTCGCGATGACCAGGAACGCGCTCGGCCTGCAGTCGATCCCGCCGAACCAGGTGATCGCCGGGCTCGCGCTCTTCCTGTCGCTGTTCGTGATGGCGCCCGTGATCGGGCACATCAACGACGACGCACTGCAGCCCTACCTCGCCGGGCACCTCAACTTCCAGCAGGCGGTCGACATCGGCACGAAGCCGCTGCGGACGTTCATGCTGCACCAGACGCGGGACGAGGACGTCGCCCTGATCACCCGGGCCGCGGGACTGCCGAACCCGAAGGACCTCGACGCCGTCCCGATGACCACGGTGATCCCGGCGTTCATCATCTCCGAGCTGCGCAGCGCGTTCATCATCGGCTTCGTCATCTTCATCCCGTTCCTGGTGATCGACCTCGTGGTCTCCGCGGCGCTGATGTCGATGGGCATGATGATGCTCCCGCCGGTGATGATCTCGCTGCCCTTCAAGATCCTGCTGTTCGTGCTCGTCGACGGCTGGGGGCTCATCATCAAGAGCCTGATCGAGTCGTACCAGGTGGTGCACTGACATGGACCAGCAAGCCGTCATCGACCTGGTCCTGCAGGCGCTCCTGGTCGCGGGGAAGCTCGCCGCCCCCGTCCTCGTGACGTCCCTGGTGGTGGGCTTCGCGATCTCGCTCTTCCAGTCCGTGACCCAGATCCAGGAGGTCACGCTCTCGTTCGTGCCGAAGGCCCTGGCGGTCGCCGTCGCGCTCGTCGTCTGCGGCAACTGGATGATCTCCGAGATGATCGGGTTCACGCACTTCGCGTTCGACCAGATCCCGAAGCTCCTCGGGGTGGGCTGATGGAGCTCGCCATCGACTTCGACTCCCTCGAGGGCACGATGCTCGCCGGCGTCCGGATGATCGCCTTCTTCCTGATCGCGCCGCCGTTCTCGTACAAGGCGTTCCCGAACACCGTGAAGCTCATCCTGGCGCTCGGGCTCGCCGTCGGCGTCGCGCCGCGGGTCACCGTCGGGTACGTCTCGCTCGAGACGGGGCCGTTCCTCGTCGCGCTCGTCACGCAGCTCGTCGTCGGCCTGGTGCTCGGCTTCCTGGTGTACCTGGTGTTCGCGGCGGTGCAGTCCGCGGGGGCGCTCATCGACCTGTTCGGCGGGTTCACGCTCGCGCAGGCGTACGACCCGCAGTCCCAGGTGAACGGGGCACAGTTCACCCGGCTGTTCCAGATGGCGGCCCTCGCGCTGCTGTTCGCCTCCGGCGGGTACCAGCTCATCGTCGCCGGACTCGTCCGGTCGTTCGACGCGGTGCCGCTCGTCGGCGGGTCCTTCGCCCTCGGCGGGGTCGCGTCCCTGCTGGTCTCCGCGCTGTCCCAGATGTTCCTCGCCACGCTGCAGATCGCCGGACCGCTCGTCGTCGTGCTCTTCCTGGCGGACGTCGGCCTCGGACTCCTCACCCGTGTCGCACCCGCGCTGAACGCCTTCCAGATGGGCTTCCCGATCAAGATCGGTCTGACCGTCGTCTTCGCCGGGGCGCTCTTCATGGCGCTGCCGTCCGTCGTGTCGAGCCTGACCGGTGACGCCGTGCAGGCGATCACGGGGAGGGGGTGAGCATGTCCGACAGCGGCGAGAAGTCCGAGAAGGCCACCGCCAAGCGGATGAAGGACGTCCACCGGAAGGGCCAGCTCGGCCGTTCCCAGGACCTCGGCGCGTGGATCGGCATCGCCCTCGCCGCGCTCATGGTGCCGGCGACGATCGGCCGGGCGGCCGCGGCGGGGCAGTCCCAGCTCGACGGCGTGCGCCTGGTCATCGCCGACCCGACGATCGGCACGATGCGCGGGGTGTTCGACGACGCGATGGGCTCCATCGGCGCCACGATCGGCCCGATGCTCCTCGTGGTGCTCGTCGGCGTCACGGCGGCCGCGGTCGCGCAGGGCGGGGTACACTTCCGCTCGCTCGCCCCGACGCCGGAGCACTTCGACCCGGTCCAGGGCATCAAGCGGGTGTTCGGCACCCAGGCGCTCTGGAACGGCGTGAAGGCGCTCGTGAAGACCGCGGTCGTCGGCCTCGTGCTCTGGTTCGCCGTGCAGGGGCTCGTCCCGGTCCTGATGACCAGCGGGTCGCTGCCGCTCTCCGCCGTCCTCTCCGCGGCGGGCGACGGCGCCGGTACCCTGCTCCGCGCGGCGATCGCCGCCGGCCTGGTGCTCGCCGCGCTCGACGTGTTCGTCGTGATCCGCCGGAACCGCAAGCGCACGATGATGACCAAGCGCGAGGTCAAGGACGAGAACAAGTCCGCCGAGGGGGACCCGCTCGTCAAGGGGCAGCGCCGGTCCCGCCAGCTCGCGATGAGCCGGAACCGGATGATCCAGGCCGTCGGCACCGCCGACGTCGTGATGACGAACCCGACGCACTACGCGGTCGCGCTCCGGTACGAGCCGGGCAAGTCCGCGCCGCGGGTCGTCGCGAAGGGCGCGGGGCCCGTCGCCGACGTGATCCGGGCACGCGCCCTCGAGGAGCGGGTCCCGATCGTCCGTGACGTCCCGCTCACCCGGGCCCTGCACGCCGCGTGCGAGCTCGGGCAGGAGGTCCCCGTCGACCTCTACACGCCCGTCGCCCGGGTGCTGTCCTTCGTGATGGCGCTCAAGGCGAAGGGCGCCGCCGCCGGGACGCACGCACCGCCGCGGCCGACCACCCCGGACGAGGTCGCCACCGTCATCGACCCGGCCACCCTGACCGGGGACCTCCGGCCCCGCAAGCTCCGCACACCCCGCACGACCCCGTCTCCCGAAGAGGTGCCAGCATGAACCGCAAGGACCTGCCGAAGCTCGCCGTCCCGGTCTTCATCGTCGGCATCATCCTGCTGCTGATCCTGCCGGTGCCGTCGTTCCTGCTCGACTTCCTGATCATCTGCAACATCCTGCTGGCGCTGGTGATCCTGCTCACGACGCTGTTCGTGAAGAAGCCGCTCGACTTCTCGGTGTTCCCGTCGCTGCTCCTCGTCGCGACCCTGTTCCGCCTCGGCCTCAACGTCGCCTCGACCCGGCTGGTCCTCGGTGAGGGCTTCGCCGGCGACGTGATCCAGGCGTTCGGGCACGTCGCGGTCTCCGGCTCGATCATCATCGGCGCGGTGATCTTCCTCATCCTGATCGTCATCCAGTTCGTCGTCGTGACGAAGGGCGCCGAGCGCGTCGCCGAGGTCGGGGCGCGCTTCACCCTGGACGCGATGCCGGGCAAGCAGATGGCGATCGACGCGGACCTCAACGCCGGCCTCATCACCGACGCCCAGGCGAAGGAGCGCCGCGCGGCCGTCTCCGCCGAGGCCGACTTCTACGGCGCGATGGACGGCGCGTCGAAGTTCGTCAAGGGCGATGCGATCGCCGGCATCCTGATCATCGTCATCAACCTGGTCGGCGGCATCGCGATCGGCATGCTGCAGAACGGCCTCTCGGTCACGGACGCGCTGTCGAAGTACGGCATCCTGACCATCGGCGACGGGCTCGTCACGCAGATCCCGGCGCTCCTGATGGCGGTCTCCACCGGCATGATCGTGACCCGCTCCGGCGCCGAGTCCGAGATGGGCTCGTCCGCGGCGACGCAGCTCGGGCAGTCCCGGAACGCGCTCGTGATCGCCGGGGTCGCCGCGATCGCGATGGGATTCATCCCCGGCATGCCGATCCTGCCGTTCCTGCTCGTCGGCGCGACCCTGCTCTTCACCGGCTGGCGCATCGGCCAGAACGCCGCGAAGGCCGAGCGCGATGCGTCGGCGCAGGAAGCGCTGGCGGCGGCCGCACCGTCGGGCGACACCCCCGAGGACCTCATCGAGCAGATGCGCGTGCACGCCCTCGAGATCCTGCTCGCCCCCGACCTGGTCGACATGGTGTCCGGCGCCTCCGACGACCTGCTCGGCCGGGTCCGGGCGCTGCGCCGCAAGATCGCGATGGACATGGGCATCGTCGTGCCGCCGGTCCGCACCCGGGACAGCATCGACCTGCCGCCGTCGACGTACGCGATCCGGATCGCGGGCGTCGAGGCCGGCCGCGGCACCGCCCCCGCGCGGAGCGTCCTGGCGCTCGGCGACCAGCTCGACGGGCTCCCGGGGGACGCGACCGTCGAGCCGGTGTTCGGGCTCGCGGGCAAGTGGGTCCCCGCCGAGCTCCGGCACGCCGCGGAGATGACCGGCGCGACCGTGATCGACCGGGTGTCCGTGCTCGTCACGCACCTGCAGGCCGTCATCGGCGACAACGCCGCGCGACTGCTCACGCGCGAGGACGTCAAGGTGCTCGCCGAGGGCGTCAAGCAGGTCAACCCCGCCGCGGTCGAGGAGCTCGTGCCGGGCATGCTCTCGATGGCGGAGCTCCAGCGTGTGCTGCAGGGACTCCTGGTCGAGCGGGTCCCGATCAACGACCTCGGCCGGATCTGCGAGGCCCTGACGCTCCGC
Source organism: Curtobacterium sp. NPDC090223 (assembly GCF_044746585.1). Classification (NCBI taxonomy): domain Bacteria; kingdom Bacillati; phylum Actinomycetota; class Actinomycetes; order Micrococcales; family Microbacteriaceae; genus Curtobacterium; species Curtobacterium sp. NPDC090223. The sequence goes on from NZ_JBIVCN010000001.1 coordinate 466,309, forward strand.
GCGAAGGTCTCCACCGACCCCGAGGGACTCGTCGAGGCAGCCCGCGCCGCACTCGGTCCCGCGCTGCCCGCGCGACACCTCGACAACGGTGTGCTCCGCGTGATCATGATCGACCCGCTGCTCGAGCAGTCCATGCTCGAAGGGCTCCGGCCGTCCGAGCAGGGCACTCAGATCGTGCTCGACGCGCACCGCATCGAGCAGGTCCTCGGGTCCGTGCGGGACGCCGTCCGCAGCGTCGAGGAACAGGGGCTCTCCGCCGTGCTCGTGTGCGCACCGCAGCTCCGTCCGGCCGTGCACCGCATGGTGTCGGCCCAGTCGAACGGCCTGCCCGTGCTCTCCTACCAGGAGGCCACGGCCGCGGGGTCCACCATCGAGACCGTGGGAGTGGTCCGTGCCGCCGACCCGATTGCAGCGTAGCGCCGCGACGCTCGAGGCCGTCCGCGAGGCGGTCCGCGCCGAGTTCGGTCCCGGTGCCCGCATCGTCGCCGCCGAGCGCGTCACGAGTGCCGGTCTCGGCGGGCTCTTCCGGAAGGCCCACGTCGAGGCGACCGTCGAGGTCCACGACCAGGGCGACGTCCCCACCGCCCGGGTGGCGATCGCGGACGGCCCCGCGAAGCGGGCCGGGATCGCGGCGCTCCTCGCCGACGCGGAGGAGGCCGAGGCACGCATCGCGGCGTCCTCAGGGACGTCGGCCACGCGTGCCGACGCGTTCGCGTCGGTGCTCGACGGCTTCGTCGCGGACGGCATCGCGCCCGCTGTCCCCAGCCGTACCGAGGCCGACCCCGTCCCGGAGCCGGGCGGACCCGCCGGTGGCGGCCACGGCCTCCAGACCGGTGGCCCTGGAGGCCCGGCTCCCGTCGCCGACGTCGTGTCGCCTCGTGCGCTCGGTGCGCCGGCCGCGGTGCGGGCGCCGGTGCCGGCGGTCCTGTCGGCCGACGGCGACCTCGTCGTGCTCGTCGGCCGTGCCGGGGACGTCGACGCGGCCGCCGGGGTGTTCGCCGCGCGGCACGGGCTGCGCGAGACCGACGCCGCGGACCGCCGCGGCGGGATCCTGGCGCGGGCGGACGGGGTCCGGCTCGGCCACGCGCTCCTCGGGGTCGCGACGTGGGACGACCGGGCCACGCTCGACGGGCTCGCGCCGGACCAGGTGTGGGTCGTCGTCGACGCCGGGCGGAAGCACGACGACAGCCTGGCGATGGTGCATGCCGTCGCTGGTGTGGTCGCGGTCGCCGGCGTGCTGTCGATCGGCGGGTCGGAGACGGCGACGCCCGAGTCCGTCCACGAACTCGGGCTGCCCGTCCGCGCGCTCTGACGGTTCGCGCCGCACTGTGGCTAGGCTGAGCGGGTGCTGGTACTCACGCGGAAGGTCGGCGAGCGGATCCTCATCGGTGACGACATCGTCATCACGGTCCTGGACTCCCGAGGCGACGGCGTGCGCATCGGCATCGACGCACCCCGCGGCGTGAAGATCCAGCGCGAAGAGGTCGTCCGTGCCGTCGCTGAGGCCAACGTCGAGGCAGCGCAGGCGAGCGACGACGACGCCGAGGCCCGGCTGCGTGCCGCGCTCGGCGGTACCGCGGGGTCCTCGTCGCCGTCGTCCGACGCCTGACACCCAGCCCTAGGGGCGGGGCTTCTTCTCCTGCTCGGGCAGCCGTCCCGCGGCGCGCTCGGCCGCGAACCAGGCGTGCGCCTCGTCCTGACGGGCCTGCTCCTCGCCCAGGGCGATCGGAGCGCGGACGTGTCCGGGCTCGTAGCCGAACGTGTCGAGGAGCTGCGGGACGAGCGGGCGGATGCGCGCGATGAGCCGGTCGATGGAGGCCGACACCGCGCGCGCACGCTGCGCCGACAGCCGCCCGTGCAGCAGGTACCACTCGAGGTGCTGCTCGAGCAGCCCGAGCGCGAACAGGTCACGGAGCCAGACGAGGACGCGGCGGGTGTCGCCGACGGGGACCTCGTCGATCGCGGCGGTGAAGGCCTCCCACTGCATGAGCTCGGCGTGCGCCTTCGACGCCTCGATCAGCTCGTGCTGCGATCGGTTCAGCAGCAGCGCCTGCCGTGCACGGTCCTTGCCGGCGGTGTTCAGGCGCATGCCGATCTCGGCGACCATGGTCTCGACACGACCCGCGAGCAGGTCCCGCTGGGTCGCCGGGTCCCGCAGGTCGGCGACGCTCGCCGCGAGTGACCCGCGGTCCTTCGCGGCCTGGCCGAGCCGGCGGATGCCACTCGCGTCGGCGAGCTTCGTGCCGACCTGGGCGGCGACGAACTTCGCGGTGGACGCGGCGTCGCGCGGCGCCTGCTTCCGGAACTCCGTGAGCAGGCGCTTGCCGACGAGCTGGAGCAGGACCGTGTTGTCGCCCTCGAACGTCACGTAGACGTCGAGGTCGGCGCGCAGGCTCGTCAGCCGGTTCTCGGCGAGGAAGCCGGCGCCGCCGCACGCTTCGCGGCACTCCTGCAGCGTGTCGAGCGCGTACCAGGTCGACATCGACTTGAACGCCGCGGCCTGGGTCTCGAGGTCCTCGCGGCGCTCCGGGGTGTCGAGGCGGCCGCTGAAGACGTCGTCGAACGTGCGGAGCAGCTGCTCGTGGGCGAACGACTGCGCGAAGACGCTCGCCAGGCGGGGGATGAGCCGACGCTGGTGCCGGCCGTAGTCGAGCAGGACGCCCTCGCTGCCGCCGCCGGTGGGGAACTGGCGGCGCTGCATCGCGTAGGTGAGCGCGATCTGCAGCCCGATCTTCTGCGCGACGACCGCGGCGCCGTCGAGCGACACGCGACCCTGCACGAGCGTGCCGAGCATGGTGAAGAAGCGGCGTCCGGGGGAGTCGATGGGCGACGAGTAGGTGCCGTCCTCGGCGACGTCGCCGTACCGGTTCAGCAGGTTGGTGCGCGGGACCCGGACGTGGTCGAAGTGCAGCCGGCCGTTGTCGATGCCGTTCAGCCCGCCCTTGACGCCGTCGTCCTCGCCGCCGATGCCGGGCAGGAACGCCCCGTCGTCGTCCCGGAGCGGGACGTAGAACGCGTGCACGCCGTGGTCGACGCCCCGGGTGACGAGTTTCGCGAACACGACGGCGGCCTTGCCGTGCAGTGCGGCGTTGCCGATGTAGTCCTTCCACCCACCCCGGAAGGGCGTGTGCACGACGAACTCCTGCGTCTCCGGGTCGTACGTGGCGCTCGTGGCGATGCTCTGCACGTCCGAGCCGTGTCCGGTCTCGGTCATCGCGAAGCAGCCGGGCACGTCGAAGTCGATGATGCCCGGCAGGAACTCGCGGTGGTTGCGCTCGGTGCCGAGGTGGTGGACCGCGGAGCCGAACAGGCCCCACTGCACGCCGGCCTTGATCTGCAGCGACGGGTCGGCGGTGGTGAACTCCTCGAACGCGGCGATGTTGCCGCCGTGGTTGGACTCGCCGCCGAACTCCTCCGGGTACGGGCGCTGGATCGCGCCGGCCTGCTGCAGGATGCGGAGCTGGTCGAAGGCGCGGGCGCGGTGCTCGGCGATGGTGAGGCCCTCGACCTTGTGCAGGGCGGGGTCGAGCACGAGCCGACGCGATGCGCGGCGGTCCTCGGCCCACCGGCCCAGCAGGTGCTCGGCGAGCAGCTCGACGTCGATGCGCACGTCCGTGTCGGTGCCGGCCGTCGGGGTCCCCGCTGCCGGGTCGCCCGTGGCGTCGGCCTTCGGGGCGCCGGTGCGGGTGGCGGCGGTGGTCTCGGGTGCGGTGTCGACCATGTGTTCGGTCCCTCCTGAACGGCTCTGTTGCTCCGTCCACGCTATGCACCGCGCCCGAGAGGCGCACGAGAGGGGTGTGCGGGCGACAACCGCGGACCGTTCCGCGGCGGAACGGATCGTGGGAACCCTCCAAACACCGGGTCGTTGTCGGGCGGCGACGATGCCCGGGCGGTGTCGGTTCCCGGGCGGTGTCGGTTCCCGAGCGGTCCTCGACGATTGGGCGTGCCCCTCGGATGCGGGGCAGACTGGCCGCCATGTCAGGTACCACCGCCCCCGAGCACGATGTGCAACCACGTCGGACCTTCTTCGGGCAGCCGTTCGAGCTGTCCACGCCGTTCGCCGTCGAGCTCTGGGAGCGCTTCTCGTTCTACGGGATGCAGGGCATCGTCCTCATCTACATGTACTACTCGGTCGCCCGCGGCGGCCTCGGCGTCGACGAGCACGTCGCCACCGGGATCATGGGCGCCTACGGCGGCGCCGTGTACCTGTTCACGATCATCGGCGCGTGGGTCGCCGACCGGCTGATCGGGGCGGACCGGACGCTGTTCGCCAGCGCCATCGTCGTGATGTGCGGACACATCGCCCTCGCGGTGCTGCCCGGGGTCACCGGTGTCGGCGTCGGCCTCGTGCTCATCGCTCTCGGATCCGGCGGGCTGAAGGCCACCGCGACGACGATCGTCGGCGGCCTGTACTCCAAGGAGGACCCCCGCCGCGACGCCGGGTTCTCGCTGTACTACCTCGGCGTCAACATCGGCGCGTTCTTCGGCCCGATCCTCACCGGCCTCCTGCAGTCGTCGCTCGGGTTCCACTTCGGCTTCGGCCTCGCCGCGGTCGGCATGGCGGCCGGGCTGATCCAGTACGGCATCCGCCGACGCAAGCTCCCGGAGGTCGTGCGCCACGTCACGAACCCGCTGCCGAAGCGCCGCTACCCGATGGTCGGCGTGCTCGTCGTCGTCGGCCTCGCGATCGTCGTGGCCGCCGTGCTGACCGGCCTGCTCAACGTCGACAACCTGCCGACGGTCGTCGTCGCGATCGTCGTCGTCGCCACGATCGCGTACTTCGTCGTGATCCTGACGAGCGGGATCACCAGGGACGAACGGTCCCGGGTGCTCGCCTTCATCCCGTTGTTCATCGGCAGCGCGGTGTTCTGGTCGCTGTACCAGCAGCAGTTCACCGTCGTGACGATCTACTCGGACCAGCGGCTGGACCGGTCGATCGGCGGGTGGGAGATGCCGGTCTCGTGGGTGCAGTCGATCAACCCGATCATGATCATCGTGCTGTCCGGGGTCTTCGCCGCGATGTGGACCCGGCTCGGGGCGCGCCAGCCGTCCACCCCGACGAAGTTCGCGCTCGGCACCGGGATCATGGGCATCGCGTTCCTGCTGTTCCTGCCCTTTGTCGGCACCGGTCGGAACGGCACGCCCGTGCTCGTGCTCGTCGGGATCCTGCTCGTCTTCACGATCGCCGAACTGCTCCTCTCGCCCATCGGGCAGTCCGTCGCGACGAAGCTGGCGCCACCGAAGTTCCAGACGCAGATGGTCGCGCTGTTCTTCCTGTCCGTGTCGCTCGGCACGGCGGTGACCGGTGTGCTCTCGAAGTACTACGACCCGCAGAACGAGGCGCCGTACTTCTCCGTCCTCGGACTCGTCGCGGTCGTCGTGGGCGTGCTGCTGCTCATCGGCGCGCGGCCGGTGCTCCGCCTGATGCGCGGTATCCGATAGCCTGAGGGTGGCCACATTGGCCCGGCCACACCGGCCTCGGCCTGATCGGCCCCGGACCTAGGAGACACAACATGCTGGAGCTCGTCGGAGCAGTCGTGATCGGCATCGGCGTCGTCGGTGGCGTGTTCACCTGCATGGCCATCGCCGCCATGATGAAGAGCGGGTCCGAGGAGTACTAGGCCCCTACTGCTCGTCCGGTTCGACCGGCACGAGCTGACGACTCAGGACGGTCGCGCGCTCGAAGGGGCCGCGGCCGTCCTTCGTGTACACGGGCTCGTCGAACGCGACGGTCCAGGACAGCGGTTCGCCCACGCCGGGGTACCCGACGATCTGGTTCCCGCCGGGGCCCACCACGACACCGACCAGGTCGCCCGAGCCGTCGCCGTCCACCCACTGCTCCCCGCCGGACGGGGTGTCGACCACGCGCACGAGTGCTCCGATCCCGAGCGCGCCGGGGGACTCGTCGCCAGCGGGGGTTCGGCGCTTCCGGTTCCACATCACGCCTCGACCGTAGCGTGGCTTCCTCCACCGGCGCTCCCGGGGTTCCACAACGCGCCGCTCACGTCCGTCCAGGTGCCGTGATCACGGCACCCGGACGCGCGAGATGCCGTAATTACGGCACCTCGACGCCCGCGCCCGCCGGCCCGCGCCCGCCGGCCCGCGCGCGTCACGCGCCCGCGCGGACGATCTCCGTGACGGACGAGTGGCCCGTGTCGGGGTGCTTGCGCATCGAGAGCAGGCGCTCCATGGACGGCTCGAGCGCGGTGACCTTGTCGAGCGGCGCACTCACCACGAGCTGGAACCCGAGCCGGAGCCAGGCCGTCACGGCACGCCCGGCGAACTCCGAGTCGGCCTTGATGAACGCCTCGTCGAGGAACACCGGCGCGAACCGGGGCCGCGGCCGGGTCTCGTCACCGAGCTGGTAGCGCAGCGCCGCCCCCACGATGAACGCGACGAGCTCCTGCGTCTCGCCGCCGGACTTGTCGCCCAGGGACGAGTACACGCCGAGGTCGTTGCCCGCCGTGTCGTAGCGGACGGCCGTGATCTCCATGTGCCGCCGGACGTCGAGCACGGCGTCGCGCTGCGAGGCCCGTGCGCCACGGGGTGCGGACGGGTCCTGCCGGATCACCGCCATGAAGCGCCGGAGCCGACGGAACCGGGTCTCCAGCACGTCGTCGGTCAGCTCGGTGTCGACCGAGGCGGACAGCGCACGGAGCTCGCGGCGGAACTGGGTGACGTCCTCGCGGGTGACCCGGCGGATCACGATCTTCAGTCGGTCCCGGTTCGCGCCGAACGGCAGGTCGCGGAGGATCTCGTTGACCGGCTCCAGGCGCTCCTCGATGTCGACGACGGCGCGGTCGAAGGCGCCGGCGAGCGGCACGAGGTCCTCACCGCTCCACTGCGACAGTCGGCGACGCCACTCGCTGCGACGCGCGTGCAGCCCGGTCGCGACGATCTGGTCGAGGATGGCGCGGTAGTCCGGGTAGGACGCGACACCCGTGCCGAGGTTCGGGTCGGCCCAGGCGTCCTGGTACCGCTGGAACGTCATCGTGAGCGCGTTCGACGCCGAGGCGGCACCGTCGAGCGCCTGTGACAGGCGCTCCTCGAGCCGACGCCGGAGCCGCCGTGTGGCGTCGTCGAACCCATCGACGCCCTCGGGTGCGCCGACCTCGTCGAAGGTCTCGGCGAGCAGCTGCGCCTGCTGTTCGTCCGGCAGCAGCGCGGGGGAGTCGTCGAAGCGCGACAGGATCTCGGCGGCGGCGTCCTGCCCGTCGACGAGCACGGCGTGCCGCTCCTCGAGTCGTTGCACGCTGAGTCGTGCGGCCGAACGGCGGTCGGCGGCCTCGTCGAGCGACGCCCGCAGCCGCGCCACCGAGGCCCGGAGCGTCCGGAGTCCGTCGTCGGCGGCGAGCAGGGCGTCCCGCTCGGTCGCGAGCCGGTCGAGCGACGCGTCGACCCCGGCGACGTCGATGCCCTCCCACGTGGCGTCGACCAGGTGCTGGTGCGCGGCGCGGAGCTCGTCGAGTGCGGCGATGTCCTGTGCCACGTCGGTGCGGCGGGCCTCGAGCGTGGCGAGGTCCTGCGCGATCGCGGCGAGCTCGGTCTCGACGGCGACGACCCGGGCCTCGTTCGTGAAGCCGATGACGTTCGCCTGCCGACGGTCGCCGTGCGCACCGCGTCGACCGTCGCGGAGCTGTCCGGACTCGGTGACCCGCCGTCCGCCGCCACCGAGGTCGGCCGCCGACGACACGCACCGGGCGTCGATCCGGTCGGACTCGATCCGCGCGCGCACCCAGGTGCTGAACGGGGAGTCCTTGATCGCGAGCTTCCCGGACACCATCGCCCGGTCGCCGTCGACCTCGAGGTGCGGCCCGGACGGCACGCCCTCGAACTGCACCCGGACCGGGATGCGCAGGGCGTCGATCGCCGCGCTGAAGGAGTCGAGCTGGTCCTGGTCGACCAGCAGGGTGCGGGCGACGGGCGCCAGGACGGACTCGATCGCCGTGCGCCAGCGCTCCTCGCCGGGAAGGACGTCGAGGAGCTCCGCGACGAAGGGCAGGTCGGCGGGGTCGAGGCCGGCCGCCTGGGCCATCGCGACCCGGGCCTCGTGCATCGGCAGCGGCATCGCGCCCTGTCGGTGCTCGAGGGACTGGCGCTCCTGCCGCAGGGAGCGCTCGCGGTCGAGCAGCGGGTACTCCTCGCGGGTCAGTGCGTCCCGCCGGGCGTCCAGCGCGGACCGCTCGGTGTCGAACGTGCCGAGGAACTCGTGCGACGCCCGCTGCGCCGCGACGAACGCCGCTTCGGACGAGACGCCGGCAGCAGCCCCGATGGGCGCCGTCCGCGCATCGAACGTGGCGCGCGCCCGGGCGACCACGTCGCGCTCCCGTGTCCGGCGGTCGATCCGGTCCTCGAGCTGCGCCAGCGCGTTGCCGCCCGAGTCGCGGAGCCGGGCCTCGGCTTCGCGCAGCTCGATCTCGACGGCGGCGTGCCGTGCGGAAGCGGCTTCGACCTCGGCGCGCCCGGCGGTCCGGGACCGGCTGTTCCGCGCGACCTCGGCGTCGAGCAGCTCGCGCTTCCGGGTCGCGGTCCAGTGCGCGAAGGGCGAGACCTCGGACCCGGTGGCGATGCCGTCGAGCGCCGCGGCGGCCGAGCGGGACCGCTCGATCTCCAGGTGCAGCTCGGTGATGGGGGAGAGGATCCGGACCTTGCGCTCCTCGGTGTCCATCGCCTCGTACGCCTCGTCGAGGGCCGAGAAGTGCGCGAGCGCGCGGTCGGCGGCCTCGTAGGTGCCGGGGGTCTCGAGCACGAGGGACTTGTACAGCGAGTCGACCGTCGGCATGTGCTGCCCGGCCTGGATGCGGGCGAGCAGGCGCATCGCCCGGTTGCCGCCGCCGGAGTCGCCGATCCCGAGCCGGGTCTGCAGCGTGTACGCCAGCTCCTGGTAGGTGTCGCGGATCACGAGCCCCGGCACGCGTCCGGTCAGCTCGAGGTGGCTGAACCGGGACGGCACGAAGTCCTCGAGCCGGCGCAGGTCGAAGTCGTCGTCGACCGTCGCCATCGTCATCTGGATGTCGCCGACGCCGCGCGCCCGCTTCGGCACGATGTACGCCCGCAGCACCGTGAAGCGCCGCTCGTCGTCGTTGAGGAACGTCACCGCGACGGCACCCCAGGTCGCGGTGTCGTCGCCGCGCAGGTTCACGTCGCGCAGGGCGCCGGACTCCGGGTCGCGCCGGGTGTCGACCTTCCCCCGCAGGTACGTCAGCAGGTTGCGCTGGTCGGCGCTGCGCGCTCGCCCGGTGGTCGCGTCGTTGGAGGCGCCGTTGAACGGCACGTCGGACGGCATCATCACCGCGAGGTACGCGTCCATCAGCGTCGACTTCCCGGTGCCGGAAGCGCCGGAGATGAGCGTCGCTGCGCCGGACAGCTCGATCTGGCGGTGGCCGTGGAAGCCGCCCCAGTTCACGACCTGCATGGACTGCGCGCGCCACTGCGCGACGGTGTCGAAGAGCGCCGGCATGCCGGCGGTGTCGATCCGGAAGTCGGTCACGCGGACTCCTCCTCGTCGTCGTCATCGGTCTGGAGGCCGGGCTCGCCGCCGCCATGCGCGTCCACCGGTCCGGTGGTCGCCTGGGACAGCGCGCTGCTCGCCAACCACGTGTCCAGTTCCAGGAGCCGCTCCAGCGGGAGCAGGACCTCGACGACGCTCGCCACCCGGAACCGGTCGGGGTCGCTCGTCTTCAGCAGCACCCGCGCCGTGATCAGCCGCTCGATCGCCTTCGCGACCCGGCCCTCGTCGCGGGTTCGGTCAGTCGCGGTGGCCGGACGGAAGCCAGCAACGTGCCCGAGGATCTCCGACCGGTCGACGACGACCTGGTCGGGGCCGGGCCGGGTGTCCGCACGGAGCCGCATGCGGAGGTAGACCAGGACGATCGTCTCCTCGCGCGTGTACGGCACGTCGCGGAGCAGCGTCGGGAACCCGCGGCGCTGGCTCTCGGACCGGGCCTGGCGCTTCCACGCCACCTCGCGGTCCCGGTCGACGTGCAGCTCCAGGAACAGGTCGTTCAGCCGGGAGCGCAGCTGCCCCTCGGCGCCACGGACCGCACGCCACTCGTCCGCGTGTGTCCGCGCGCTGATGTACGAGTGCCGGAGCAGCGCGACGAGCGCGCGGCGCTGCGGCTCGTCGAGGCGGCCCTCGTCGCCCTCGAAGAGGGCGAAGCTCGACTCGTCGCGCTCGTCCTCCTGTGGGACGGAGGCGGACTCGTCGAAGGGATCGATGCCGTCGAACGCGTCCGTGTCGTCGACGTGGGATGCCGTCGTGTCGGTCACCGGGCCTCCAGGGTGGTGCTGTCGTCGTCTGCCGGACGGTCCTCGGTGAGGTCCGCCGTCGGCATGGTGAAGGTGACCGTCGTGCCGTCCGGTCGCACCGTGTGGTGCGGGACGGACGTGGCGGCGGTCTCGAAGTCGGTGCGACCGGTGAGCAGGTGCGCGAGGCCGAAGAGCTCGACCGGGCGACGCTGCTCGGGCGGGAGCGCGTGGAACGCGCCGACGCTCGTGCCGGTGCCCGTCGACCGCAGGGCCTCGCGCAGCTCGACGAGCAGGGGACCGCCGTGGCGTCGGAGGGACTCGACGTCGATCTCGTCGAAGACGTCGTCGTCGGGTTCCTCGATGGGCGGCGGGACGGCCTCGGTGTCCGGGTCGTAGAAGCGTTCACGGAGCGTGCCGACCTCGGCGACCGGCGGCAGGAGCTCGAGCGGGATGCGCTCCCGCGCACCGCCGGACGCCATCACGGCGGCCATCCGACGGTTCACGCTCCGGAGGACCGCGTCCAGCTCGCGGTCCCGGACGACGTCGTGCGCGACGATCTGGTCGCGCAGCGTCCCGGTGAGCAGTCGGCGCTGCGCGAGGACGTCCTCGATGCCTTGCCGCAGGATGACGACGGTGTTGCGGAAGGTCCGGCGTTCGGCGGCGCTCAACGACTCCGCGAACGGGTGGTCGAGGATCGTCGCGATGTCGTCCCGGAGGCGCAGCAGCAGGGCGTCGTCGCGGAGCAGTTCGAACGCACCCTCGAACGCGCGGCCCTCGGGGGTGGCCTCCATCAGGGTGTCCGTGCGGGCGAGGTAGTCGTCGAGGATCTCGCCGATCGGGCGGACCTCGCTCCGGAAGTCCTCCACGATCTCGCGGTGCATCGTCGCGACCGCTTCCTCGACGCGCTTGAAGTCGCTCGGGAGCTGACGGATCAGGTCCGTGATGTTCGTGTAGCCGTCACGCATCCGGTCGTCGTCGACGGCGGCCGGCCCGTCGCCGTTCGCCAGACGGTCCCGCTCGGCCTGGAGCTCCGCGATCTGTGCGTCGAGCCGGCGGATCTGCACGTCGGGGTCGGGCTCGGCACGGGCGGCCCAGCGGTGCACGGCGTCGACGATCATCGCCAGACGGCTCTCGCTGATGAGCGCGCGGTCCGAGGAGAGCGCGTCCACCAGGCTCAGTGCCTCGAGGGCGTGGCTCGTCAGGGAGTACTGCTCGTCGCCGTCGGGGGAGTTCGACCGGACGAGCCACTGTGCCGCGACCCATTCCCGGCAGAGCGCGCGACCGGTCGGCCTGGTGTCCCGCTGGTCGGGCTCGTCGGTCGTCGTCGGCTGCGTGTGCGCCTGCAGCCGGGCGACGTGCTCCTCGACCTGCAGGTGCATGCGATCAGCGGGGACGTACTGCACGTCGCGGTCGAACACCGTGCGGAACACGGCGAGCACCACCGCGCTCGTGGGGCGGGACATGAGGCGGAGCGTCGGGCGGTCGAGCACCGCGCGGACGCGGGAGTACTCGAGGTCGACGTCGGTCATGCTGCCTTCGCTCCGGGAGTCGTGGACGAACAAGAGCCCGACGCTTCCGCGCCGGGCTCTTGGGGTGTACGTGGGCGATACCAGACTCGAACTGATGACCTCTTCGGTGTGAACGAAGCGCGCTACCAACTGCGCCAATCGCCCCCTGCACTTGCGTGCGGATCGATAGTAGCGGATGTCGGCGGCACTGCCGAACCGCGTGTCGCTCCCGCGCGCGTCGGCGCCGCGCTGCCCGCGGTTCCGCAGTGTGCGAGGTCCCGTACTCCGTGCGACCCCGCGCGCCTCGCACGCTGTACGGAACGCCGCACACTGCGTGCCGATCCGCATGAACTCGGGGGACACGCCCGGTGAACGGGGAGGATTTTGGAGAATCGCCTCGGAGTCGGATACAGTTTACGAGTCGCCGCGAGAGCGGGTCGGACACGGTGTCGGTCACACGACACCAATGCGGATGTGGCGCAGTGGTAGCGCATCACCTTGCCAAGGTGAGGGTCGCGAGTTCGAATCTCGTCATCCGCTCGAGTGCTGGTTCCCTCGGGAGCCGGCTTCTCACCAGAGGGTATCCCACCGTTCGGGTACTCACGGAGACGTGAACCTCGATGGTGGGGTGGCCGAGAGGCTAGGCAGCGGCCTGCAAAGCCGTCCACGCGGGTTCGAATCCCGTCCCCACCTCCAAGTTTCTGCAGCGACCTCGGTCACGGCAGACACTCTCTGGGCGATTGGCGCAGCGGTAGCGCGCTTCCCTGACACGGAAGAGGTCACTGGTTCGATCCCAGTATCGCCCACCACCACAGAAGGCCCCCGGGAAACCGGGGGCCTTCGTCGTCGTGCGGAACGCTCGTCGCCGCTCAGCCCTGGCCCTGGTCCCAGAGCCGCCAGCCGCCGGACGTGCGCACCCAGCACCAGTTCCACGGCAGCTCGCCCGGTTCGGCCCCGTTCATCCAGCGCTGGTCGATCGTCGACGGGACACACTCCTGGCTGCGACCGCCCTCCGCCGCCGACAGGTGTTCCACCGTGCCGAGGTCACGGAAGGACCGGAGCTCGGGCTCGCCGTCCGACAGGCCGAACGGCGCCGCACCGCACCAGGAGAACGTGTTCGACGTCGTGAGCAGGCTGGTCAGCGCGCAGTCGTGCCGCTTCGCCGCCCGCAGGTACGCCCGTGTCACCGTCTCGACCGAGGCGTCCGCGGCGGGGGCTTCGCGCTGCGCGAGGACGTGGTCGTGGACGCCCCGCACCGCGAGGACGCCGCCACCGAGGACGCAGGCACCCACGATCGCGAGCGCGACGACGGTCCGGAGGCGCATCCCGTCATCGTGGCCGGAGGGCGGCACCGCGCACAAGGGCCCTGACCGGGGGCCAGCGCGGTCGTGGTGACCGCCCGCGCCGACCAGGGGAGGGTCAGGTCGTCAGGGCCGGTACTCCTGGCGCGGCGGACGCTGCTGCGCCGGCCCCGGACCGTTGCTCGTCGTGCCGTTCGCGCCGAGTGCCCCCAGCACGCCCGCGAGCACCTGGATGCACAGCAGTGCGGTTCGTCCGGCCCACCTCAGGATCCCCATGTCTCGACGATAGCCGCCGATGCGGAACGTGCACCAGGAGGCGTACGCTCCGGGACCAGCGGTACCAGCAAGACCACCAGTACCTCCTCGACGACGAGCGAGAGCGAGCCACCGTGCGACGAGCACTCTCCGTACTGATCGCGGTCGCGACGCTGCTCGGGGTCGCGACCCCGAGCCTCCCGTCCGCCGTCGGCCGAGCGACGACCATGGTCACCGCGACGACCGCCCTGCCACGTGGCAGGGCCGCCGCCCCCGACGAACAGAACCCGATCCACCAGAACCCGATGGCGCTGGCGCTGCCGGACGGGCAGACCGCCGCGAGCTGCGCCGACCCGAGTGCCGTCCACGGAGTCGGACGCGACCGGAACTGGTACCTGTACTGCACGTCGGACGCGCTGACCGCGACCGAGCAGAACCCGGACGGCTCCCTCGTGCAGCACGCCGTGCCGACGTACCGTTCGACGGACCTGACGCACTGGACGTACGTCGGCGACGCGTTCGGCACGAAGCCGGCGTGGGTGGGCGCGGCGAACGGCATCTGGGCTCCGGACGTCGTGTACCGCGCCGGCACGCACGGCCGGGCGGGCACGTGGTTCCTGTACTACGCGGCCTCGGACACGCCGAGCGGGACCGCTCCGACGGGTGGTGGATCCGCCGTGGGCGTCGCGACGAGCACGAGCCCGACGGGTCCGTGGACCGATTCCGGCGGCCCGGTCGTCGCGCCGCAGGCCGCGCCGAACGGGGCCGGGCAGCGGTGGGAGTTCGACCCCGAGGTGATCACCGACCGGGGCCGCACCTACGTGTACTTCGGCAGCTACTTCGGCGGGGTGAACGTGCGGACGCTCAGCGCCGACGGGCTGCGGTCCGACCCGGCGAGCGAGCGCGTCATCGCGATCGACAACCGCTACGAGGGCGCGTACCTGATGCGGCACGGCGGCTGGTGGTACTTCACGGGCTCCGCCACGAACTGCTGCAACGGCGCCCTGACGGGCTACGGGGTGTTCGTCGCCCGGTCCCGCAGCCCGCTCGGTCCGTTCACCGACCGCGACGGGGTCGCGATCACGAGCACACGGGTCGGAGGCTCGCCCCTGCTCGCGCAGAACGGCAACCGTTGGGTGGGCACGGGCCACGAGACGGTGGTCACCGACTTCGCGGGACAAGACTGGATCGTCTACCACGCGGTCGACCGGGACGACCCGTACTACGCGGGGCAGCCGACGTACACGAAGCGGCCGGTGCTCATCGACCCGCTCGACTGGCAGGGCGGCTGGCCGGTGGTGCGCGGCGGAGCCGGGCCGTCGGACACCGTGCAGCCAGGACCGGTCGCTCAGCCCGGTCAGCGGGCGGGCTACCGGTCGACGGTGGCGCGCATCGACGTGCCGGGACGGCTGATCCGCTCGGCGTCCACCTCGTTCGACGGCACGGCCCTGCCGCCGACGCTGACGTGGACGCGCGAGCCCGACGCGTCGACCTGGTCGGTGGGCGGTGGTGCGTTCCGGTGGCAGACCCAGGCGGCGGACCTGCACCCGCCGCAGACCCCGCTCGCCTCCGTGCTCAGCGAGGCCGCGCCGCGGGGGGACTACGTGCTGGAGACCTCGGTGTCGGTGGACACGCCCGCTTCCGGGGACAGCGTGCAGAACTACGTGCAGGGCGGTCTGATCGTGTACGGCTCGGACGGCGACTCCGTCCGGCTCGTGTCGAACTCGATCTACGACACGCGGCAGACCGAGTTCGGCAGACAGGCCTCCGGACAGCCGGCGGGAGCCCCGACCTACGGCAACTCGGTCGTCGGCCCGGTCGGCGACACCACGACGCTCCGGATCGTGCACCGCGTCGTCGGTGGCGAGGACCGCTACACCGCGTCGACGAGCGTCGACGGGCGGCACTTCGTCCAGGGCGGGACGTGGACCGCCGACCTCGGCGACGCGCCGCGGATCGGGTTGATCTCGCTCGGCGGGTCCGGGTTCACGAGCACCTTCGACGACCTGCGGGTGAGCACGGTCGCGCGGACGGTCCTGCACTGAGGCAGGGGACGCGGGAGCGCTGGTCGTTGGGCGTCGGTGCGCTGAGGGGACGTGCAGGTCCGGGCGTCGGACTCCCGCATCGTGTGCCGCGGGCCTAGGGTCACGGTGTGGGGAACAACAACGCACCTGGTCGGCGACGCGGCGGACTCATCGGCATCCTCGTGGTCGGGGGCTACCTCGTGCTGCGGTTCGGCTTCCTGGCGTGGCGCGAGCACGAGGACGGCATGTCCACCGGCGCCGTCATCGGCACGCTCGCGCTCTACGCGGTCGGCATCTTCGTCCTGCTCGAGGTCGTCCTGGCGTTCCAGAACGCCACGGTGCGCCGACGCGAAGCCGCCCTGGCGCAGCTGCACCCCGGCGCCCACCTGGTGCCCGTGCTGCTGAAGAAGGACCTGGCCACCGACATCCGCCGGACGGCGGCGATGCTGAACGCCGACACGGGGGACGTGCCGCGGCGCGGCTCGGCCACGCTCGTCGCGGACCACAACGGCATCGGGCTGTACGTCGGGGGGACCTCGCCGCGCCTGCTGCTCGGCATCCCGCGGGCCGTGGTCCGCTCGGTCGGGACCGGCGAGACCACGGCCGCCGGGCGGTACGCCTTCGGCAAGGTCGACGCGCTCCGGGTGGTCGTCGACAACGGGCAGTGGACGGCGATCGACCTGCCGCTGTACCGGACGGTGATCGGGTTCCCGAAGCACCTGCACGGCGAGGAGCTGACCGAGCGGGTGCGTTCGGTGGCGGTCTCGGCCGGGGTCCGCGAGGACTCGGCGCAACAGGACTGGACGCGCTGAACGAGCGCCCGAAACGAGTGCGGCGGGGAGCCCGCTCGCAGCCCTCGGATCCCCGCGTGGGGACCGATCCGGTATGTCGATCGGTGCCCCGCCAGGAACGCGACGACGGCGGCGACGACGATCATGGCGAGCACCGGTCACGGCGGTGCGCCGAGCACGGGCGCGACGGCTGGCGCGACCGCTGGCGCCGACCGCCGCCGTCGGGCAGGATGTGGAGCAGTACCGGGTGGGCGGAAGTGGGGAACAGATGCGTGTCGAGTCGACGACGTCACCAGGACCAACGGGCTCGCGGCGACGGATCGTCGGCGCAGCCGCACTGACGATCGTGGCGCTCGCCCTCGGCGGTTGCGCGTCGACCGGGACGGCGATGCCGGCGGTGTCGACGGCGACGCGCACCGCGGCACCGGACGTGACCGGCACGCCGTCGCCGACGGCCGCCGCGACGTCGTCGGACTCCGCACCGGCCGCCGGCACGGTCGTCCTCGACACCGACCTGGCGTCCGCCGACGGGCGCGCCTCGCTCCACCTGCGGGTCGTGGCCACCGGTGCGGACGACTACGTCGTGCAGACCTCCGCGTACCGATCGACGCTCGGACAGCCGCTCGCGGTGTTCTTCCGCCAGTTCGACGAGCAGGTCGGCGACACCATCAGCGAGGGCGTGAGCTTCGGCTACGACGCATGGGGCGCACCGGGGGAGACCGCGCAGGTGCCGGACACGCAGTTCCGCCTGCAAGAGGCCGGGGACGACCCGAGCTTCCTGAAGACGGCGGTGCTGGTGGACCGACCCGCGACGTCGCCGTGGCGCGTGCTCGGGGTGAGCGACCTGCACTGGTCCACACCGGACCGCCACCCGGACCTGCGCGTGGTCGACTCCGGTGCTCGCAGCGGGGCCACCGGCACGGTCGAGTCCGCGGGTGCGACGCCGCGCTGGTACCACGTCGCCGCAGGCGACCGGCTCGACGACGTCGCGGAGCGGTTCGGCGTGACGGTCGGTGACCTCCGGTACCTCAGCGCCCGTCAGGCCCTCGGGTCGGCCTACGGGCTGCAGGCCGGCGAGACGCTCAACCTGGACCGCACGCAGCGCTGAGCCCGCGGTCAGGCGGGGTGGTACACCGCGATCGCGGGGCCGCCGCCCGCGTCGTGCGTCTCGCGGGTCGCCGCCCAGGTCCGGCCGTCGTGCTCGATCGTCGGCGGCAGGTCGCCCCGGACCAGGATGCGCACGGCCGGTCCGTCGCCGTCGACGAGGTCCACACCGTGCGAGTCCGGCTCGTCCGGGTTGCCGCCGCCGGTGTCCTTCACGAAGTCGCTCATGCCGTCGAGTCAACACGGACACGCCCGGTGCCGGCTCGGAGTCGGCCCGCGGCGTGAACACGGGTATAGTCATCCGAGCGCGACCGACAGGTCACGCATGCGGATGTGGCGCAGTGGTAGCGCATCACCTTGCCAAGGTGAGGGTCGCGAGTTCGAATCTCGTCATCCGCTCGGGAACCGCCGGCTCCACCCGGCCCCCCAGGAACCCCGGTCGAGCTGGCAACAGCGAGGTCGGGGTTTCGTGGTCCCGGGGGCGCCGTCAGACCCGGGGGCTCCGTCAGACCAGCGCCGCCCGCACACCCGGCATCGCGACCCACCGCCGCGCGCCGTCGGTGACCACCGTCACGAGCACGCTGTCGCAGTCCGCGCACCGGGCCACCGCCCCCATCGCCGACCGGTACGTCCGCGCCGCCGCGAGCACGCCGAGCGAACCGCACCCGGCGCACCGCAGCCGCGCCGAGGTGGCATCCGGGCCGAGGACGTCGACGAGGTCCCCGGCCAGGGCGTTGCCGTCGAACACGCTCATCAGCTGCCTCCGAACCGTTCCGCGCGGACGTCCGAGGTGTCGTGCCCGAGCTCGCCGAGCCAGCGCAGGACCTGCTCGACGAACGGGGTCGAGCCGCAGACGTAGACGAGCGCGCCGTCCTCCGGTGGGAAGACCGCCGCGGCGAGGTCCCGCCGGGTGAGCCGTCCGACCGGCGCGGACGGGTCCGGAGCGCGGCGGCTGTAGACGATCGATTCCGCGAAGGGCGCGCTGCCCACCCGCGCGGCCTCGAGCGTGGACCGGAAGAAGACGTCGTCCGGGGTGCGCACGGCGTAGAGCAGCCGGAACGGTGTCGGGTCCTCGGCGTCCGTGTGCGCCGCGATCATCGCGGCGAGCGGCACGAAGCCCGATCCGCCGGCGATCAGCTGCACGGGGCGACTCGCGGTCGACGGGTCCGGGCGCCAGACGAACCAGCCGCCGAGCGGACCGTGCACGTCGAGGGCGTCCCCGACCTGCACCGCGTCGACCAGGAACGGCGACACCTCACCGTCGTCGACGCGGTCGACGGCCAGGGTCACCCGGGTGTCGTCGCCGGCGGACGCGATCGAGTAGGAGCGCGTGGCCTGGTAGCCGTCCTCGGCGGTGAGCCGCAGGTCGAGGTGCTGACCGGGGTCGTTGCCGGGCCACGTCGGCACGTCCAGGACGATCCGGCGCGCGGTCGGGGTCTCGGGGGAGACGGCGGCGACCGTCGCGGGGTGCCAGGTCGGCCGTCTGCGGACCCGCGCCGACGGGGCGGAGCCGACCCGGGCCTCCAGGCCGGACGGGGGGAGCGCGGTCACCAGTACCGCTCCTCCTTCCACGGGTCACCGTGGAGGTTGTAGCCCGCGTTCTCCCAGAACCCGGGCTCGTCCGAGGACTGCATCACGATCCCGCGCACCCACTTCGCGCTCTTCCAGAAGTACAGGTGCGGGACGAGGAGCCGAGCGGGACCACCGTGCTCGGGCTCGAGCGGTCCGCCGTCCGCCTCGAACGCGATCCACGCCTGCCCGTCGAGCAGCTCGTCGAGCGGGACGTTGGTGGTGTAGCCGCCGAAGCTGTGCACCATGCAGTAGTCCAGCGACGTCTCCACCTCGGCGAACAGCTTGTCGAGCGGGACCCCGCGCCACGGCATGTCCAGCTTGGTCCAGTGCGTCACGCAGTGGATGTCGACGGTGACGTCCTCGACCCCGAGCGCCCTGACCTCGTCCCAGGTCCACTCGTGCAGACCCGACTCGGTGCGGATCGAGAAGCTCCAGTCGGTGGGCTCGATCTCCGGGGTGGCCCCGGCGGAGAGCACGGGCCAGTCGCGGACCAGGGTCTGGCCGGGTGGGATCCGCGACGCGTCGACCGCCTCGGCGCCGTCGGAGCCGCCTCGACGTCGTCCGCCGAACCCGCGTGTGAAGCTCGCCATCGCAGCTCGTCCTCCCTCGGTGCACCGCCGCACCCGTCGGTCCGATCATGGCCCGCGCGTCGATCCGCCGTGTAACGGCTTCGTAAACGTTCCGCGGATGCGCGTCACAGGATTCGCCACCAGCGTCACCGCGCTCTATCGTTCACCGGAACGATTACCAGGAGGGGTCACCCCGAATGCAGCCCATCGTCCAGCCACCCGAACCCGACCGCACGGCGCGCGCCGAGCGCCGGCCCAGCCGCCGCACGCTCCTGACGGGTGCGGCGGGTCTCGCCGGCCTCGGCCTGCTCACCCTCACCGGGTGCAGCTCCGGTGCGAGCGCGGGGACCGTCAGCATCCCCGAGCAGGCCGCGACCGGCACCGCCCGACGCGGGGGCCGGCTCCGCATCGCCCGGCCGGCCGCATCGGCGGCGGAGACGCTCGACTCCGCCAGCTCGCTCTCCGCGTACGAGTACCTCGGCGCGCTCTACAACCGGCTCGTGAAGCTCGACGAGTCCGGGGAGACCGTCCCCGACCTCGCGCGGGAGTGGTCCGCGAACGCCGACGGCACCGTGTGGACGTTCCACCTGCGCCGCGGCGTCCGGTTCCACGACGGCTCCCGCTTCGACGCGGACGACGCCGTCGCCAGCATCCGGCACATCCTCGACGAGAAGACCGGGTCGCCGCAGGCCGGGGTGCTCGGCGAGGTGATGGACGCGAACTCGATGCGCGCCGTGGACCCGTACACGCTCCGCTTCGACCTGACGAAGCCGAACGCCGAGTTCCCCTCGCTCCTCACCGCGTACCAGTGCTACATCGTCCCGGCCGACGCGATCGCCACGATCGGCCGGACCGGGATCGGCACCGGGCCCTTCCGGCTCTCCGCCTTCACGCCCGCCGGCGCCGGCAGCGTCGAGGCCTTCGACGACCACTTCGCCGGGCGACCGGCACTCGACGGCATCGACTTCTACTCGATCCAGGACACCACCGCCCGCGTGAACGCGCTGTTGGCCGGACAGATCGACCTGATCTCGCAGACGAACCTGGACTTCGCGACGGCGCGGGTGGTGGCCGCGTCCGACCGTGCCACGGTCGCCCGTTCGGTGAACGCGCAGTGGTACACGATCCCGATGCTCGCCACGAGCGACGAGTTCCGTGACCCGATGGTGCGGCAGGCGATGAAGCTCGCCTACGACCCGAAGCGCATCGTGGAGACGGCCCTGCAGGGGACCGGATCGCCGGGGTGGGACAACCCGGTACCGCCGCAGCTCGCCGCGTTCCTCGACGAACCGCGCGAGTACGACCCGGACAAGGCGAAGCGCCTGCTGCAGCAGGCCGGACGGGAGGGCCTCCGCACCTCGATCTACACGTCCAGCTACGAGTCGGTCTTCACCCCGCTCGCGGTCGCGTACCGCGACCAGGTCGCGGACGCCGGCATCGACCTGACGGTCCGCAACGCGTCCTCGGACTCCTACTACACGCAGATCTGGATGCAGAAGCCGCTGATGGTGAGCTACTGGTTCACCGGGCGCCCGATCGACCAGCTGCTCAACCAGATCTTCCGGTCGGGGTCGTCGTACAACGAGAGCGCGTGGTCGAACAGCGCGTTCGACACGCTGCTCGACGAGGCCCGCGCCCAGATGGACGACGCCAAGCGCAAGACGCTGTACCAGGACGCCCAGCGACTCGTCGTCGCGGACGGCGCCGACATGACCCCGATGTTCGGCGACCGCCTGGTGGGGCTCTCCCGTGACGTCGTCAACTACGCCGAGTTCGGTTTCGAGTTCGACTACCTCCGGATCGGACTGCGCCGATGACCGTCCTGCTCCCCGTCCTCCGCCGCGTCGGCATCGCCGTGCTGACCGTGGTGCTCGCCTCGCTCTTCGTGTTCCTGGCCGTGCAGGCGCTGCCCGGCGACGTCGCGCAGCAGCTGCTCGGACAGAACGCCACCCCGGCCGCCGTCAAGCAGCTCCGCGAGACGCTCGGTCTCGACCAGAACGTGTGGCTCCGGTACGGGCAGTGGCTCGTCGGGGCGGCGCACGGCGACTTCGGCATCTCGCTCGTCAGCGGGGAGCCGGTCGCGCCGACGCTGTTCACCGCGTTCCGGAACAGCATGCTCATCGCCGTGCCCGCGATGCTCGTCGGTGTCACGCTCTCGTTGACGCTCGGCGTCGTGGCCGGTGTGCGTCGTGGCCGTCCGAGCGACCGGGTGATCTCGATCGTCAGCCTGGTCGTGATGAGCGTGCCGGAGTTCATGGTCGCCACCGTGCTCGTGCTGCTCTTCGCGATCGGCATCCCGCTGTTCCCGGCCGTGGTGCTCCGCGGCAGCGACGCCACGGTCGGCGAACTCCTGCCGACGATCTGGTTGCCGATCATCGTGCTGACCCTGGCGATGGCCGCCTACATCGTGCGGACCGCCCGGTCGTCGACGATCGACGTGATGGCGTCCGAGTTCGTCACGACCGCCGAGCTCAAGGGCCTGACGATGCGCCGGGTGGTGTGGAAGCACGCGGTGCCGAGCGCGCTGCTGCCGACGCTCAACGTCGTCGCGCTCAACGTCGCGTGGCTCCTCGGCGGGGTGGTGGTCGTGGAGAACGTCTTCAACTACCCGGGCATGGGCAAGCTCATGCTCGAGTCCGTCTTCAACCGGGACCTGCCGACGATCGAGGCGATCGCGCTCCTCAGCGCCGTCGTCTACGTGATCTGCAACCTCGCGGCCGACCTCGTCGCCCTGGCGCTCGACCCGCGACTCCGCACCCGCCAGCGTCGCACCCGAGTCCGCCCGCCGGCACGACGGGTCACCCGCACCCGGTCGAACGAAGGGACCGCAGCATGACCGCCATCGCGACCGGACTGCGGAGCGTCACGACGCCCCTCCGCTCCTCCACGGCCCTGAGCATCGGCCTCGGACTCATCGCCCTGCACCTGGTGCTCGCGGTGCTGGCGCCCCTGATCGCCGTGCACGACCCCGTCGCGACGGACTCGACGAACGTCCTCGCCGGCCCGGAGTGGACGCACTGGCTCGGCACCGACCAGTACGGCCGCGACATCCTGTCCCGCACGCTGAACGGCGGCCGGTACGCCCTGCTGGTGACCTTCCTGGCGACGACCATCGCGGTCGCCGTCGGCACGGTCCTCGGTGCGGTCACCGCGTACGCCGACAACTGGTTCGACGAGGTCGTCATGCGGATCGTCGACGCCCTGCTGAGCGTGCCGTCGATCCTCGCGCTGCTGGTCGTCGTGACCGTCTTCGACGCGGGACTCTGGGTGATCGTGCTCGCCGTCACGATCGTCTACGCCCCGGCCGTGACCCGCGTGGTGCGGGGCGCCGCCCGGACCGTGATCACGCAGGACTACGTCACCGCGGCGCGTGCCCGCGGGGAGAAGCCGCTGTCGATCGTGTTCCGCGAGATCCTGCCGAACGTGCTCGACGTGGTCCTCGTGGAGTACGCGATGCGGGCGTCCTGGATCGTGCTCCTGGTCGCGTCGCTGTCCTTCCTCGGCTTCGGGGCGAACCCGCCGACCCCGGACTGGGGCCTCATGGTGCAGGAGAACCGCACCGCCCTCACCGTCGTGCCCCTGGGCACGCTGGCACCGATCGTGGCGCTGGCGACGCTCGTGGTCGGCCTCAACCTCGCCGCGGACGGGCTGAGCAAGTCGCTCGGCGTCGATCGCGCCACGCAGGGAGCAACGAGCGCATGACCGACACGACCACCCGGACGACCGCCGAGCCCGTGCGCGTCGACGACCTCGCGATCTCCTACGCCGCCGGTCGGACCGAGGTCCCCGTCGTGCGCGGCGTCTCGTTCACGATCGCCGCCGGGCGCACGCTGGGTCTCGTCGGGGAGTCCGGCAGCGGCAAGTCCACCGTCGCCCGGACGCTCCTCGCGCACCTCCGCACCGGGTCCCGGATCGTCGGCGGCACCGTCACGGTCGCCGACCAGGACGTCTTCGCCCTGACGCCGTCCGCGACCCGGGCGCTCCGCGGCGGCACCGCGTCCGTCGTCGCCCAGAACGCCGGGCAGGCCCTGACGCCGTCGATGCGCGTCGGCGAGCAGATCCGCGAGGCCCTCCGCGCCCACGGCGAACCCGACGGCCCGGAGCGGGTCGCGGAACTCGTCCGGCTCGTGCGCCTGCCGTCCCCGGAGACGATCGTCCGCCGGTACCCGCACCAGCTCTCCGGCGGCCAGCAGCAGCGCGTCGCGATCGCGATGGCCGTCGCGGCCCGGCCCCGGGTGCTCGTCCTCGACGAGCCGACCACGGCGCTCGACGTCGTCACCCAGGCGGCGGTCCTCGACCTGGTCGCCGACCTCGGCCGCGAGCTGGGCATGGCCGTCCTGCTCGTCAGCCACGACCTCGGCGTGGTGTCGGCGATGGCCGACGAGATCGCCGTCATGCGACAGGGCGAGATCGTCGAGCACCGCCCGACGGCGGCGCTCTTCGCCGATCCGCAGCACGAGTACACGCGCGCTCTGTTGGCCGCGGTGCCGGACGGGAGTCGGACGGGAGGCCCGGATCGCCTGCCGTCGAACGCGACCGTCTCCGGGACGCTCCCCTCCGGCACCACCGGCACCGAGCCTCCCGTCCGCGCCGTGGTGACCGCCCGGGACCTGGTGGTGCGCTACGGACGCGGCCTGCCGGCCGCCGTCGACGGCGTCTCCTTCGACGTCGCCGAGCGCGAGACGCTCGCCGTCGTCGGCGAGTCCGGCAGCGGCAAGTCGACGCTCGCCACCGCGCTCGCGGGGCTGGTGCCCGCCGAGTCCGGGACGTTCGCCTACGACGACGGCACGACCTCGGGGGACCTCCGCGACCCCGTCGCCGGTCGGACGCCGGACCTCCGGCGGGCGGTCCAGCTGGTGTTCCAGAACGCCGACACCTCGCTCAACCCCCGTCGGACGGTCGGCGCCGCCGTGGCGCGACCGCTCAAGCTGTTCACGGGGTCGTCGTCCCGGGCACGGGTCGACGAGCTGCTGACGCAGGTGGGGCTCGGTCCGGAGTTCGCGAGCCGACTGCCCTCGCAGCTCTCCGGCGGCCAGCGGCAGCGCGTGGGGATCGCCCGCGCGCTGGCTGCCGGGCCGAAGCTGGTGATCGCCGACGAGATCACGACCGCGCTCGACGTGCAGGTGCAGGCCGGGATCCTGTCGCTGCTGGCGGATCTGCAGCGCGAGCAGGGCCTGAGCTGCCTGTTCATCAGCCACGACCTCGCCGTCGTGCGGGGCGTGGCCGACCGCGTCGCCGTGATGACCGGCGGACGGATCGTCGAGATCGGCCCGACCGAGCGGGTCTTCGGCGGCCCGAACCACCCGTACACGCGGACGCTCCTGGCGGCGACGCTCGAGCCCGGTGTCACCGAGCTGCCGGACGTCGACGACGGGGTGCAGCACTGGCGTGACGCCGACGGCTGGACCGACCACGGCGACGGGCACCGGATCAGGAACTGGGAGGACGCATGACGGAGACGCTGACCGCCATCGGGGTGCCGGACGGCCTGCCGCCGGGCGTGACCGTGCGGGACACGTGGATCCCCATGCCGGACGGCGTGCGGCTGCACACCCGCATCTGGGCACCGGCGACCGGCGGTCCTGTCCCGGTGCTGCTGGAGTACCTGCCCTACCGGCTCGACGACTGGACGGCCCCGCGCGACTCCGAGCGGCACCCCTGGTACGCCGCGCACGGGTACGCCTCGGTGCGGGTGGACATCCGCGGCACCGGGTCGTCGGACGGGTTCTTCGACGACGAGTACAGCGAGCAGGAGCTCCGGGACGGCGAGGCCGTGATCGCCTGGCTCGCCGAGCAGCCCTGGTCGACCGGCGCCGTCGGGATGTTCGGCATCTCGTGGGGCGGGTTCAACGCGCTGCAGCTCGCCGCACGGGCCCCCGCGGCCCTCAAGGCCATCGTCACGGTGTGCTCCACCGACGACCGCTACGACAACGACGTGCACTACGTCGGCGGCGCGGTGCTCGGGATCGACATGGCGGCGTGGGGCGCGACGATGTTCGCGTTCAACTCCCGGCCGCCCAGGCCCGAGGTCGTCGGGCCGTCGTGGGTGTCCCGGTGGCGCGACCGTCTGGCGGCGAACCGGCCGATGACGCCCGTGTGGCTGGCGCACCAGACGCGGGACGACTACTGGCGCCACGGCAGTGCGTCCGAGGACTACGCGGACATCAGCGCCGCGGTCCTCGCGGTGGGCGGCTGGGCGGACCCGTACCGGGACGCCGTGCTCCGGCTCGTGGAGCACGTCGACGCCCCGGTCAAGGGCATCGTCGGGCCGTGGTCGCACCAGTACCCGGACCGGGGGCTCGCCCCGGGGCCGTCGATCGGCTTCCTGCAGGAGTCGCTGCGCTGGTGGGACCGGTGGCTTCGCGACATCGACACCGGCGTCGAGCAGGAACCGGCACTGCGGGCCTGGATCAACGACCCCGAACCGCCCGCGCCCTACTACGCCGAACGCACCGGACGCTGGGTCGGAGCGGCCTCGTGGCCGTCGACGTCCACCGCTCCCCGCGTGCTCCCGCTCGAGGCGCTGCGCGGCGGACGGGACGGCAGGGTCGTCGTCGACTCGCCGCAGGAGACCGGCGCGGACGCGGGACGGTTCTTCCCGTTCGGCAACGCGACCGACCTGCCGCCCGACCAGCGCGCCGAGGACGGCCGGTCGGTGTGCTTCGACCTGCCCGTGGACGACTCCTTCGACCTGCTCGGGAACGTGCTGGTGGACCTGTCCGTCACGAGCGACACCGCGCGGGCGAACGTGACGGTCCGGCTCTGCGACGTCGCGCCGGACGGCAGCTCCACGCTCGTCACCCGGGGTGTGCTGAACGCCGCGCGGCGGAACGGGATGGACCGCGACGACCCGCTCGAGCCGGGCACGCCGACCGTGCTGCCCGTGCGTCTCGTGTCCACCGGGCACCGGTTCGTCGCCGGTCACCGCCTGCGCGTCGCGGTGTCGACGTCGTACTGGCCGTGGGTGTGGCCGCACGGCACGGCGGCGTCGCTCGTGCTCGACCCGGCGGCGAGCACCGTGACGCTGCCGGTGTGGCACTCGGACGACGAAGTGGACGCGGCGATCCGCTTCGAGGACCCCGAGCGGTCGACACCGCTGGCGATCACCCGGGTCGAGCCGACGGACCCGCTCCCGCAGCGCACCGTCATGCACGACGTCGAGACGGGGGAGTGGACGCTCGACGTCGACCCCGGGTACGGCGGAGGCCGCGTGTACCCGGACGGCCTGGTGTTCCGCGAGGACGCCCGCGAGACCTACCGCATCCGGTCCGGCGACCCGACGTCCGCCAGCACCGTCTCGCGGTGGGCGATCGGGCTGTCGCAGGACACCTGGGCCGCGCGGGTCGAGACCTCGTCGTCGGTCACCGCGTCCGCCGAGGCGTTCCACGTCGTGAACACCGTCCGGGCATGGGCGCGGGACGGCGCCGACGCCACGGAGGAGCTCGTCGCCGAACACACGTTCCACGACGAGGTGCCGAGGACGTCGGCGTGAGCGCGACGGTACCGTCCGGCGGGTCCGCGTCCGGTGGGTCCGCCGCCGGTGGGGCCGGCGCTCCGTCCGCCGGTCGCGTCCGGCAGCGGCCGGAGGTCCGCCGCGCGATGATCGTCCGCGCCGCCCGCTCCGTGATCGTGCGGAACGGCCTCGGCGCCACGGGGCTCCGGGACATCGCGGCCGAGGCGGGCGTGTCCGTGGGGACCGTGACCTACCACTTCGCGAGCGTCGCGGAGATCCTCAACGAGGTCGTCGTCCTCGAGACCGAGCGGTTCTACGGCGCGATCGTCATCGCCGTCGACGCCGAGCCCGACCCGGTCCTGGCCCTCCGGATGCTCGTCGAGCCATTGTTCGACGACAGCGACGAGGTCCGGCAGCACTGGCGGATCTGGTCGGACTACTGGACGGCGGTCGCGCGCCGTCCGGAAGTCGCCGACGAGTACGCCGAGCGGATCCGCGTGTGGGAGGCCTGCCTGGTCCGGGTGATCCGGCGCGGTGTCGACGACGGGGTGTTCGACGCCGCCTCGAACGGCATCGACGCCTCGGTCGTGGCGCTCAAGCTCGCCGCGTACAGCGACGGTGTGGCGACCCAGCTCGCGCAGAACGCCCCGGGCCTGACGAACGCCGTCGCCCTCACCTGGATGTGGGAGTTCCTTTCACAGCAACTCGGGGTTGTTCTGAGGTAAGGCTTCCCTTACCGTTGAGTCATGGCCCGGACCCGACGACAGCCCAGCGAGCGCATCCTCATCGCAGGAGCCGTCGAGGACCTCCCGGAGATCCACCGGATGCTCGCGGAACTGCCGGAGAACGCCTACGGGCAGGTCTTCGTCGAGGTCGCCCTCGACGAGCAGGTCCGCATCCTGCCGGCACCGCCGCGCATCACCGTGACGTGGCTCGTCCGCACCGCGCGTCCCTCGGTCGTCCCGTCCCTCTGCTTCGCGGACCACGGCGAGGCCCTCGCGGCCGCCGTCATCTCGTGGGCGTCGGAGTGGTGCGTGCGCGACTGCGACCCCCGCACCTCGGTGTGGATCGGGTGCTCGGACAGCCCATGGGCCGAGCAGGCACGTGCCGCCGTCCAGGTCGAGCTCACCGACGCCGGCCAGCAGGTCGTGGTCGAGTACGGCGGGTAAGGTCAGCCTGGGCTTCCTTGCGCCGTTCAAGAAAACGGAGCATGGTGGGTCCATCGGCCAGACCGGGCGCAGGAACCCGGTGCAGCCACGAGGTAGCAGGAGGCAACCATGAGCACGAGCACCACCACGACCACGAACACCACGTCCCCGTTCTCGACGACGCCGGAGCTCGCTGCCGGGGTCGCCCAGTTCCTCGCGCCCGTCGTGATCGACCTCGAGGCGCTGGTCGTCAACGGCAAGCAGGCGCACTGGCACGTCCGTGGCCGCAACTTCATCGGCGTGCACGAGCTCCTCGACCAGATCGTCGAGCACGCGCAGGACTACGCCGACCTCGCCGCGGAGCGCATCGTCGCCCTCGGCCTGCCGGTCGACTCGCGCATCGCGACCGTCGCCGCGAACACGACGATCCCGGCCCTGTCCGAGGGCTTCCAGAACTCCGACGTCACCATCACCGAGGTCATCGCCGACATCGACGCCGCGCTCGCGCAGGTCCGTCGTGCGGTCGAGGGCCTCGACGAGGTCGACCTGAACAGCCAGGACGTCGTCATCGAGATCGAGCGCGGCCTCACCAAGGACCGCTGGTTCCTGCAGGCGCACCTCGCCGCCTGAGTCGCGACCACACCCCTGACCGGAGGCCCGGTGCCAGCTGGCACTGGGCCTCCGGTCCGTCGACGGCACCGCCCGGTCCGCGGTCGCGTCGTTCCGCCCCGTCCGTTCACCGGACCGACCGGCTCGGTTCACCTGCCTGTATCCCCGCACAGCCATCCTCGGATGGCACCCGAACGGGGGCACATGACGAGGGAACCGACATGGAACGACCGACTCCGAAGCGGCGCCGCGCGGCGCTCGCGCTCGGCGCAGCACTCATCGCGGGCGCGATCGCCCTGCCCGGTACCGCCGAGGCGGTGAGCCAGCTCGCGCTGAACCAGCCCGGCGGCGCCCAGCGCGCGGTCGGTGACCAGACGCAGGCCGTGCGCCAGGCGATCAAGAACGCGAACGCGAAGAACGTCATCCTGCTCATCGGCGACGGGATGGGCGACTCCGAGATCACGGTCGCGCGGAACTACCAGTACGGTGCGGCCGGCCGGCTGCCCGGACTCGACGCACTCCCGCTCACCGGGTCCTACACGACGTACTCGCTCGTGAAGGACGGCGCGGACAAGGGCAAGCCCGACTACGTCACCGACTCGGCGGCCTCGGGCAGCGCCTGGGCGACCGGCACGAAGACCTACGACGGGGCGATCTCGGTCGACATCGACGGCGCCCCGCAGAAGACGCTGCTCGAGCTGGCGAAGGCGAACGGCCTCCGGACCGGCAACGTCTCGACCGCCGAGATCCAGGACGCCACGCCCGCCGTGCAGGTCGCCCACGTCGGCGCCCGGAGCTGCTACGGCCCGGACACCGCGTCGTGCGGTACCGACGCCCTGCAGAACGGTGGCCTCGGGTCGATCAGCGAGCAGCTCCTGAACGCCCGTCCCGACCTGACGCTGGGCGGTGGCTCGACCAGCTTCACGCAGACGGCGAAGGCCGGGCAGTACGCGGGCGAGACGCTCTTCGACCAGGCCGCCGACCGCGGCTACCAGGTCGTCGGCGACGCCTCGGAGCTGGCCGCCGTCCGCCGCGCCGACCAGAAGCGACCGCTGCTCGGCCTGTTCACGCCGGGCAACTTCCCGACCCGCTACGCGCCGGCCACGGCGACGGTCGGCGGCGCGGACCAGGCTCCTGTGCGCTGCACGCCGAACCCCGCACGGCTGGACACCGGCCTGTCGCTGGCGTCACTCACGGACAAGTCGATCGGCCTGCTGAACCGCGGCACGTCGGGCGGCAAGGGCTTCTTCCTGCAGGTCGAGGGCGCCAGCATCGACAAGCAGGACCACGCTGCCGACGCCTGCGGCCAGATCGGCGAGACGATCGACTTCGACGAGGCCGTGCAGTCCGCGCTGGCCTTCGCGAAGAAGGACGGCAACACGCTCGTGATCGCGACGGCGGACCACGCGCACTCGAGCCAGATCGTCGACAACACCCCGCCGGCCTCGTTGTCGACCGCGCTCGTCACGGCCGACGGCACCACGATGAAGGTCTCGTACGGCACGGCCGGTGCCGGTGCGTCGCAGCAGCACACCGGCACCCAGGTGCGGATCGCCGCGTTCGGACCCGGCGCCGCGAACGTCGTGGGACTGACCGACCAGACGGACACGTTCTTCACGGTGTCGGACGCGCTCCGGCTGGACAGCGACCTCGCCGCACTGAGCCGGGGAGCCCGTGTCGAGCTCTCCGTCGGAGCCCCGCGTCCCGGGCAGCGCGTCACCCTGACCGGCAGCCGGTTCGCCGGTGACCGCCAGGTCCGGGTCGCGGTCGGCGGCACCGACCTCGGCACGGTGGACGTCATCGACGGCACGGCATCGGTGTCGTGGAACGCCGTCGCGGGCAAGGCGACCGTGACCTTCACGGGCGTGCAGTCCGGCAAGCAGGCCGCGAAGCAGGTCCGCGTGCGCTGAGCGCCGCGCCGCGCGCGGCGCGCGCCGCGCCGCGCGCGGCTAGGAAGTCGAATCGCGCGTAGGAGGTCGGAACTTTCGACCCCCTACGCGCGATTCCACTTTCCAGCGCGCAGGGGATGGGAAGGAAGAGCCACCCGTGGGATCAGGCTGGCTCCCCGTCGGGTGTGCCCGCCGAGGTCTCCCGGATGCGCCGCACGACCGCGCTCGTGGAGTGTTCCGGCACGTAGTCGACCATGACCACCTCGCCGCCGTAGCCGCGGACCACCTCGGTCTCGCGGAGCATCTCGGGGGAGTAGTCCCCGCCCTTGACGTACACGTCGGGGCGGACCCGTTCGATCAGGGGGATCGGGGTGTCCGTGGCGAAGACGGTGACCAGGTCGACGCAGGCGAGCGCCGCCAGCACCCCGGCGCGGTCCTCGGCCGTGTTGATCGGCCGCTCCGGGCCCTTCAGGCGGCGGACCGAGTCGTCGTCGTTCAGCGCGACGACGAGCAGGTCGCCCAGTTCCTTCGCCTGGCGCAGGTACGAGGTGTGACCGCGGTGCACGACGTCGAAACAGCCGTTCGTGAAGACCACGCGGCGGCCGTCGCGGTGGGCCTGCTCGACCGCTGCGGCCAGGTCGTCGTGGTCGACGACGGTCTCTGCCGGCGCCTCGACCGAACGGAGCAGGGCGACCGCGTCGCACGTGGACGTCCCGGCCTCGAGGACGACGACGTCGGCCGCCGCCTGGGCGAAGGTCACTGCCTCGCGCGCCCGAGCGCCGACGGCGAGCGCGACCGACGCGGCGGCGCAGAACGTGTCGCCGGCACCGGACGCCTGCTGCTCGGACGCCGGTGTCGCCCGGGTGCGGAAGCCCTGGTCCGCACCGTGTTCGAGCAGCACGGTGCCGTCGCGGTCGAGCGTGACGACGACGGCGGCCGCGCCGGTGACCTCGAGGAGACGGTCACGGGCCCCGACGACGGTGGCGGCTCGATCCGTGCCCTGGTCGAGCGCGAGGTCGGCGAGCCCGGCGGCCTCGGCGGCGTTCGGCGTGACGAGGTCCGGGCGCAGGTCGTGCCAGCCCCGGAGGTCGTGGGCGTCGACCACGACGACGTCCGGGCGGTGCGCCTCGAGCACCGGCAGGATCGACTCCGGCGTGACCCCGAGCCCGTAGTCGCACACGACGGCGGCGTCGGCCCCGTGCACCGCGCGGGCGACCGCGTCGGCGAGCTGGTCGGTGTGGTCGTCGGTCGGTGTGCTCGCGAGGTCGTCGACGCGGACCACCACGCGGTCGCCGCCGACGATCCGGGACTTCGAGGTCGTCGTGGCACCGGTGATCCGGACCATGAACGCGGTGTCCACGCCGGACGCCGCGAGCCGGTCGAGCAGGACCGTGCCCGCCTCGTCGTCACCGACGATGCCGACCATCCGGACGCGGGCACCGAGCGTGCGGGCGTTCACCGCCGTGTTCGCCGCGCCCCCGGGGACCGCGACGGTCTCGGTGACGCGGACCACCGGCGCGGGTGCCTCGCGGGAGACGCGTTCGGCCTCGCCGATGGTCCAGCGGTCGAGGATGCAGTCGCCGATGACGACGACCAGCGGTTCCCGGTCGTCGATGCGTCCGATGAGGTCGCGGACCAGGCGGACGTCGGCGGTCACCGGTCGAACCCCTCGGCGCCGGCGGTCGTGTCGGTGGACGTCGGCGTGGGCGCTGCCGACGCCGCGGCTAGGGCCGGCTCGAGGTGCACGACCGTGGTCGTCGTCATTTCGTCGAGCAGGTGCGGCCCGTAACCGAAGCCCGCGCCGGACGCGCCCCGGGGCTCCGCGCTCCCGCCCGGCGCGCCGCCGAACACGGCGTTCACCTTGACCGTGCCGACGGGCAGCGTGGCCGCGGCGCGCAGTGCGTTCGCGGTGTCGTTCGTCAGGACGGTCGCGGCGAGCCCGTAGCGGTCGGCGGCGGCCAGGCGGATCCCCTCGTCGAACGAGTCGACGATCCGCACGGGGGCGATCGGTCCGAAGGTTTCCTCGGTGAGCGCGAGCGCGTCGTCCGGGACACCGGTGAGGACGGTCGCCGGGTAGAACGTGCCGTCGCCCTCGGGCACGACGCCACCGGCCAGCACGGTCGCACCACGGGACACCGCGTCGTCGACGTGCTGCTGGACGACGTTCCGGAGCCGTTCGTCGACGAGCGGCCCGTACTCGGCGGCGGGCAGCGCGGTACGACGTCCGGCCTCGGCGACGAGCGCGTGGACGAAGGCCTCGGCCACGTCCCGGTGGACGTACACGCGCTCGACGCTCGTGCAGATCTGGCCGGTGTTCGCGAAGGCGCCGAGCGCGGTCTGCGCCGCCGCCCACACCGGGTCGACGTCGGCGTCCACGACGACGGCGTCGTTGCCGCCGTTCTCGCGGATCACGTGGGCGCGGGTCCTGGTGGCCGCCTCGGCGAGCCGGTCCCCGGTCGCGGTCGAACCGACGTGCGCGTACACCGCGATGCCGTCCTCGGTGAGGAGCGCTGCGCCGGTGCTCCCGTCGCCGTCGACCCCCACCAGGACGCCGTCGGGCAGCGCCTCGGCGAGCAGTTCGTTGAGCCGCGCGATGGTCGCCGGGCAGCGCTCGCTGCCCTTGTGCACGACGGTGTTGCCGGTGACGACGGCCGCGCCGATGATCCCGAGGGCGACGGCCACGGCGTCGTTCCACGGGGTCAGGGCGAGCACGACACCGCGCGGGTGCGGGATGGTCCAGTCTGCGGCACCGTGCTGGCCGCGGAGGGACTCGCCGCGGTGCAGCGGCCCGAGCTCGGCGTACTGCAGGAGCGTGCCGATGCCGGCCTCGACCCCGCCGAGGGCGTCACCGGGGACCTTCCCGGTCTCGCGGGTGTTCAGCTCGGCCAGCTCCTCGGCGTGCTCGCGGACGAGTTCGGCGGCGGTCCGGAGCAGTGCGCCGCGATCAGCGGGAGCGGTGCGCGACCAGGTCGGGAACGCGGCACGGGCGCGGGCCACGGCGTCGTGGAGCTGATCGGGCGTCGCCACGGGCGTGGTCGACGCCACCGAGCCGGTCACCGGGTCGAGGACGACCATCTGGGTCGTTGCGGGGGCTTCGAGCGTCATGCGCGTCCTTCTCGGATCGGGGACTGGACGGGGCTTCCGACGGTGCGCGGACGTCCCTGGGCACGGTCACGGGCACTGCGTTCCGCGGACGAGCCCGGCAGCGCTCCCGGTGACGCCTCGGTAGACAGGGCCGATCGACGGAGCCGGACCCGGGTCCGATCGACGGGCGAGACGAAGGAGAGCGCGGACGTGGTGCGGATCGGCAACGGCGGCGAACGGTTCGAGGGGGTCCGCGAGATCGCGGTGCTCCGCGGCGGCGGTCTCGGTGACCTGATGTTCGCGGTGCCGGCGATCGAGGCACTCGCCGCCGCGTACCCCGAGGCCCGCCTGACCCTGCTCGGCACCCCGGCCGCCGCGGCACTGCTCGACGGACGCACCGACGCGGTGCACGCCTTCGAGGAGCTCCCGGTCTCCCCGGGCGTCCGCGACTCCGGCGACGGGGCTCCGAGCCTGGCGGACTTCACGACGCGCCTGCACGGACGGTTCGACCTCGCCGTCCAGCTGCACGGCGGCGGACGCAACTCGAACCCGTTCCTGCTCCGGCTCGGCGCCCGGCACACGGTGGGCACCGCGACCGAGGACGCCGAGGTCCTGGAACGCTGGGTCCGCTACGTGTACTACCAGCACGAGGTGCTCCGGGGGCTCGAGGTCGCGGGACTCGCCGGAGCCGACCCGGTCACGCTCGACCCACGCATCCGGGTCACCGATGCCGAGCGCGCGGCCGTCCGGGACCGGTTCGGCGTCACGCGGAACCTGGTCGCGATGCACCCCGGCGCCACGGACCCCCGCCGGCGCTGGAGCCCCGACCACTTCGCCGCCGTGGCCCGCGCCCGCCTCGAGGCGGGGGACGACGTGGTCCTGGTCGGCGACGACTCCGACCGCCCCGCGGCGACCGCCATCGTCGACGCGGTCGGCCCGACGGGTGCCGCACGCCTGCACGACCTGGTCGGGACGCTGCCCCTCGCGGAACTCCCCGCGGTGCTCGGCGCCGCCGACGTGATGGTCGGGGACGACTCCGGCCCGCGGCACATCGCCCTGGCCACGGGTGCCAGGACGGTCGGCGTGTTCTGGTTCGGCAACGTGATCAACGCCGGCCCGCTCGACCGCGGTCGGCACCGGGTGCTCATGAGCTTCGTCACGCGCTGCCCGGTCTGCGGGATCGACGTCACCCAGGTCGGGTGGACCGCCGAGCGCTGCGAGCACGACCCGTCCTACGTCGACGAGGTGACACCGGACCGCGTGCTCGCCGAGGTCGAGGACCTCCTCGGCACCCGCTGACGGCCGCCGCCCGAGACGGGGCAGGAGACGGACGGGAGGCCCGGTGCCAGCTGGCACCGGGCCTCCCGTCCGTCGTCTGGTGGCGACCACCGCGTCACGGCCAGCTGGGCTCCGTGGCCGGCATGATCGAGAGCTCGCGGATCTCGCAGCCCGCGGGCTGCGACAGCGCGAACAGGATCGCGTTCGCGACGTACGACGGCTCGATGAGCTGCGCGTCCGGCCCCGGCTTGTACTGCTCGGTGCGGTCGGCGAAGAAGTTCGTGCGCATGCCGGCCGGGATCACGTTGGTGACGCCGACCGTGTCGGCGGTCTCGGCCGCGAGGGCCTGGGAGAACCCGCGGACGCCGAACTTCGACGCCGAGTAGGCGGTGCCGTCGCCGACACCGCGCAGCGCCAGCGAGGACGAGATCGTCACGACGCGGCCGTGGGTGGCCTCGAGCGTCGGGAGGGCCGCTCGGACGACCGCGGCGGTGCCGAGCAGGTTCACCCCGACGATGCGCTCCCAGTCGGTGGCGGAGAGCCCGCCGATCGGGGCGGGCTTGTCGATCCCGGCGGCGGTGACGACGGCGTCGAGACCGCCGTGGCGCTCGGCAGCGTCGCGGACCGCCTGCTCGGTGGCGGCGGTGTCCGTCACGTCGACCGCGACCGCGTCGATGCCGTCGGCGACGCCGTCCACCCGGAGGTCGAGGACGATCGGGGTGCCGCCGGCCTCGGCGACGGCGTCGACGACGGCCGCTCCGAGTCCGGAAGCGCCGCCGGTGACGAGGACGCGGCCGATGGGCGTGGTGGGGACGGGCATGTGGTTCCTCTCGTGGGGTGGAGCCGTCGACGGGCGTCGACGGCTCGGGACGGTCGGCGCAGCGTCAGCCGACCGCGGCGAGCGCCGAGGCGAGTCGTGTGGTGGAGCGGCCGGGGTGGAACGGGACGGTGACGACCCGACCGCCCCACTCGGCGAGCGTGACGGCCTCGGGGAGTTCGTCCGCGCTGTAGTCGCCGCCCTTCGCCCAGACGTCCGGGCGGAAGCGGCGCAGGGCCTCGTCCGGCGTGGTCTCGTCGAAGACCACGACGGCGTCGACGCAGTCCAGCGCGAGGAGCAGTTCGACGCGGTCGTCCTGCGTCATGATCGGCCGGTCCGGTCCCTTGAGCTCCCGGACGGAGTCGTCCGAGTTGAGGCACACGACCAGGCAGTCGCCGAGCGCCCGCGCCGCCGACAGCGTCCTGGCGTGGCCGGCGTGCAGCAGGTCGAAGCACCCGCCGGTGGCGACGACGGTCCCGCCGCCGCTCCGGACCTCGTGCACGACCCGCAGGGCGTCGCGGTCGGCGCCGGGGACGACGACGGGGGTCGGCGCGGCGTCGGCGAGCAGCGATGTCACACCGCCGGCGGCGAGGTAGGCGGACGCGTCGGCGACCCCGGCGGCGACGGCGTCGGGGACGTCGGCGCCGCGGGCCAGGGCGACGGCGACCCCGGCGGCGAGCCGGTCACCGGCGCCGCAGGGGTCACCGGCGGACACGGTCGGTGCCGGCACGAACCGGCTGTCCGTGCCGCGCGCGGTCCGGCGTCCGACCAGGGCGCCGCGGTCCCCGAGCGTGACGGCGACCGCGCCGACGTCCCAGGTGTCGACGAGCGCCGCGGCGGCGTCGGTGGCGAAGGGCACGCCCACGCCGTCCAGTGCGGTGGAGCGACGGGCCTCGGCGGCGTTCGGGGTGGCGACGGCGATCCCGGGGACGGGGTCGGCGCCCTTCGGGTGCGGGTCCCAGACGACGGGCGTGTGTGCGGCGACGCGGGCGATGGCGTCGCGGAGCACCGGTGCCGCGGCGACGCCTCGTCCGTAGTCGGCGACGACGACGGCGTCGACCTCGTCGAGGGCTCCGGCCATGGCGTCGGTCACGGCCGGGACGGGCGGGGTGTCGCAGCCCTCGTCGATCCGGACCAGGGCGTGGTCGCCGACGCGGACGCGGGTCTTCACGGGGGTGGCGACGCCGGAGGGTCCGGCGACGATGCGGACGTCGGGCAGGAGCGCACGGAGGGCCGTCGCGTGGTCGTCGTCACCGAGCACGGTGACGAGGGTCACGTCGTGCCCGTCCTTCGCGAGCATCGTGGCGACGAGTCCGGCACCGCCGGCGCGGCGGTCGTCGGTGCGCACGTCGACCACGGGGACCGGGGCGTCCGGGCTGAGGCGTTCGCTGGTACCGCTGACGTCCACGTCGAGGAGGGTGTCCCCGACCACCGCGATGCGGAGCCGGACCGCACCCGGGGTCACCGTCGGCCCCCGCGTCGGAGCGCCGGTTCCATGGCGGTGCAGAGCGCGTGCACGAGCACGAGCTGTGCCTCCTGGACGTTCGCGGATGGACCGTCGATGCAGATCGCGTCGTCGACCGCGTCGGCGAGCGGGTTCGCCCGCGGCCCGGTCATCGCGAGCGAACGTGCACCGACGGCCCGCGCCGCTGCCGCAGCGGTCAGCAGGTTCGGGCTCCTGCCGCTGGTGCTGAGCAGCACGACCACGTCCCCGGCCCTGGCGTGCGCCCGGACCTGCCGCGCGAACACCTCGTCGAAGCCGTAGTCGTTCCCGATCGCCGTGACCGCGGAGGTCTCGGCGTGCAGGGAGATCGCCGAGTACGCGGGGCGGTCCCCGTCGAACCGGCCGGTGAGCTCGGACGTCAGGTGCTGCGCCTCCGCGGCGGACCCGCCGTTGCCCGCGGCGAGCAGGCGCCGCCCGGCGACGAGCCGCGACGCGATGTCGTCGGCCCACGCGGCGATGTGGTCGCCGTGCTCGACGAGCGACGCGATGACGGGCACCGACGCCGCGATGTGGTCGAGCACCGCCCGTGCGCTGTCGCTCATCCGCTCGGTGGTGTCGAGGGCGCCGGCCCCGGCCCCGTGCTGATCGATCGTCATCGTGCTGTCCTCTCCGTCGCACGGACGGTCCGGGCGCGCGTGGCCCGGGCCGACGTCCGGGGCGCGAGGGCCGCGCCGCCGATCAGTCGCTCGTACACCCGCTCGGTGTCCGTCGCGACCCTGGTCCACGCGTAGCGGGACTCGACCCGCTCGCGTCCTGCTGCGCCGTACGCCGCCGCCCGCGCGGGGTCGTCCAGGAGCGCCGCGACGGCAGCCGCCACCGCGCTCTCCTCCCGCGGCGGTACGTGCAGCCCGGTCGCGTCCTCCACGACGGTGTCGATGAGGCCGCCGACCTGCGACGCCACGACCGGTCGGCCGCACGCCATCGCCTCGAGCGGCACGATGCCGAACGGCTCGTACCAGGGCGCGCAGACGACGACGTCGGCGCTCCGGTACACCGCGGGCATCTCGTCCTGGCCGAGCTGGCCGCGGAAGGAGACGTGGTCGCGGACGCCGAGCGAGCGGGCGAGGGCGTCGAGTCGCTGGTACTCCGGGTCGTCCGCCAGGTCGGCGCCCGCGGTGCCGGCACCGCCGACGACGACCAGTTCGACGTCCCGCCCCTCGGCCACCAGCGCGGCGAGTGCGGCGATCGTGGTGCCGACGCCCTTCCGACGGACCAGCCGCGAGGCGGTCAGGATCCGCGCGGATCGGCCGCGCTCCTCGACGGGCCCGGTCGGCCGGAACCGGTCGACGTCGACCCCGCAGGGCACGACGGAGATCGCGTGCAGCGGGACGCCGAGCGCCTTCAGCTCGAAGGCCTCGTCGGAGCACGTCGCGACGACCTGGTCCACGCCACGCCCCACCGCGGGCTCGGCCCACTCGCGTTCGGCCGGACTGGTGTCCGCGGAGCCCTGGTGCCGACGTTTGACCACCCCGAGCGCGTGGAACGTCTGCACGATCGGGATCCGGGTGCCGCCGGTCCTGGCCTGCACCTGGGTGACGGCGTCGAGCGCCGCGTGGCCGGACATCCAGAAGTGGCCGTGCACCACGTCGGGGCGGTCGACGAACCACGCTGCGGCGAGCGCCTGGGCGAAGGTCGCCATGAACGGGAAGAGCTCGTCCTTCGGCACGCTCCTGGCGGGCCCGGCATCGACGTGCACGACCTCCACACCGGGGCGGAGCGCCACGCGCGCGGGCAGGCCGGCGTCGTCGCGGCGCGTGTAGACGGTGACCTGGTGGCCCAGGTCGGCGAGCGCGCCGGACAGTGCGGCGACGTGCACGTTCTGCCCGCCGGCGTCGACCCCGCCGAGCACGGCGAGCGGGCTGGCGTGCTCGGAGACCATCGCGATCCTCATCGGGTGCTCCCTTCCAGAGCGGGACTCGTGGTGCGTCGTGCGCGCCGGTGGCGGGACACGACGTCGTCGAGGAGTTGGTCCCAGTCCGCGCTGAACCGGGCGAGCGAGTGCCGTGCGAGCGCAGCTTCCCGGGCGACGGCTCCCCGACGGCGCGCCTCGTCCGGGTCGTCGACGAGCAGCCGGGAGGCCCGGGTCAGCTCCGCCACGTCGGTCGCGATCGCGCCGGCGTCGGCGGGCACGGTGCGCACCGCGTCGGTCGTCGCGAGGACCAGGACGGGCATCGCCAGGTGCATGGCCTCGATGAGGGAGAGCCCGAGCGACGTCCAGCGGTGCGGGTGCAGGTACGCCCGGCGTTCGGCGAGTGCCGCGTGCATGGGATCGGGCGCGACGTCGCCGAGTCCGACGAGCCGGTCGCCGTGGCCGAGGTCCGCGAGGTGCTCGGTGCCCATGCCGAACACGTCGACCGGGGCGACGTCGGCGAACCGGGGGAGCAGGTCCGTCCCGACGACGCGGTTGCGGCGGACGGGCTCGTTGATCACCGCGCCGAACCGCTCGAGCCGGCCGCTGTAGAGCGGGCCGGGGTCGACGACGCCGTGCTCGACGACGGTGGTCCTGGTGGAGCCGCAGTCCCACATCAGGGCGTTCCAGTGCGTCACGTGCGCGATGGTCACGTCGTCGTGGTCGCGGAACGGGTGCAGGCTGTCCGGGACGTCGAGCCTCGGGGCGTTGTGCTCCACGAACACCATCGGCACGTCACGGCCGCCGAGGAGCGTCCTGGCGACCTCGGCCTCCTCGGTGCGCTGCAGCACGACGACGTCCACGTCGGCGTCGGCGACGTCCTCCGGGGCGATCTCGACGACGTTCGGCCAGTCGCGCCCACCGGTCCCGAGGCCCCACGCGTCGCGTGCGGGCGTGGTCGGCACGAGGTAGACGTGCGGGCCGCGGACGAAGGCGTCCGTCCAGCCGCCGTGCACGTGCCAGAGGAGGATGCGCATGCCGGCCCTTCCGGTCGAGGTGTGGGAGGTGCCGGACGCTACGCAGCACCTTCTGGGCTGCCACGCAGACTGCTCCGCTTCATCCGCAGAGCGCGTCCGAGCAGCCGTTCGTGGGCCGCGATGACGTCCGACGGGGTCACCGACGACAGGCACGGGTGCCCGGGCACGGGGCAGTCCCGGGCGCGGCTGAGCCGGCACGCGGCGCCCTGGTCCCCGAGGAGTTCGACGTGCTCGGCGGCCGGCGCCCACTTCGCCGCGGGCACCACAGGGGAGAACAGGCTGACGATCCTCGCCCCGACGGCCGCGGCGAGGTGCGCGGGACCGGTGTTGCCCACGACGACGACCTCGGCACCGGCCAGCACGGCCGCGAGCTCGGCGGGGGAGGTCCGTCCGCCGAGGTCGAGCACCGGCGTCGCGGAGCCGTCGCCGCCTGCCGCGACCTCGGCGGTCAGCGTGCGCTCGCCCGGCGACCCGGTGACGACCACCGGGACGCCGAGGTCGGCGTACGCGGCGACGAGCGCGCGGTGGTGACCCGGCGGCCAGGAGCGGGCCGGGACGCTCGCGCCGGGGTGCACGACCACGTAGCGGCCCAGCGCGACCACGTCGTCCGGTGCGACGGCGTCGTGGCGCACCGACAGCCTCCCGTCGTCGCCCGGCGGCAGCCGGAACCCGGCGGCCTCCGCGATCCGCAGCGCGCGCTCGGACTCGGGGATCTCCTCGGGCAGGTCCTCGCCGGGTCGGAGCCGGACGTCGAGGAGCGACCCCGGGTGGTCGACGGACGCGCCGGACACCCGGGCGACGCCGGCGAGCCGGAGCAGCATCGCCAGCGGCAGCGGCGACTGGTGGAAGGAGGTGAGGACGACGGCCTCGTCGATCCGTTCCTCGGCGACGATCGCGCGGCACTCGGCCAGGACGGCGTCGTCGAGCGGGCGGGCCGTCTCGGTCACCCACGGCGCGGCCCAGACCCGGACCCGGTCGACGCCGGGCAGCAGCGCCGCCGCCGGCGCGCCCTGCGGGCCGCACAGCATGGTCACGTGCGACGCCCCAGCCGCGACCGCGCGGACGGCGGGTCCGGCGACCAGGACGTCGCCGAACGAGTCCAGCCGGGCGACGAGCACGCGGGGACGCCGGGTGTCGCTCATGCCCGGGCCGTCACGGCCCGCGCCAGTGCCAGCGCGACGGCGTCCTCGATCGTCGCGGCCACGGTCTCCGCCGCCGCGACCTCGTCCTGCCGGGTGCGCGGGGTCGGCACCAGGATCGCCTGGGCGCCGGCGGCGGTCGCGGCGCCGACGTCCGCGCCGATGTCGCCGATCACGACGAGCTCCGCCACCGGGAGACCGAGCCGCGCGGACGCCTGCAGCACGAGTCCCGGCCGGGGCTTCCGGCAGGGGCAGTCGTCCTCGGGGCCGTGCGGGCAGACGCACCAGACGTCGAACGGTCCGACGAGTTCGTCGACGCGGGCGTTCGTCGCGTCCACCTCGGCGCGGGTGGCTCTGCCGCGCGCGATCACGGACTGGTTCGTCACGACGCCGACCGGCAGTCCGGCCGCCCGGGCGCGTTCGACGGCGCGACGAGCACCCGGGACGGGCACCACCTTGTGGGGGTCGGCGTTGTACGGCACGTCGATGACGAGCGTGTCGTCACGGTCGAAGAGGAGACCGCCGACGACGCGGTCCACGGAGAGAGCCATGCACCCGGTCCTACCCGAACCCGGCCGGGCGACGGAGCAGGAAGGACTCGGAGCGCGACCAGCCGGGCGCGTCCGGGCGGCGGCGGCTAGCGTCGGCCGGGTGACCGCCCTCGACTCCCTCCCTCCCTCCGACGGCCGCCCCGAGCTCGTGGTGCTCCGTGCGATCAAGCTCGGCGACCTGCTCGTCGCCGTCCCCGCGCTCCGCGCGCTCCGCCGCGCGTTCCCGGAGCACCGGATCAGCCTCGCCACGACGGCGTGGTTGGCACCGGTGGTCGAGCTCGTCCCGGTGGTCGACGTGCACCTCGCGCAGCAGGGCTTCGACCACCCGATCGGCGTCCCGGCGGGTGCCACCGACGTCGCGGTCAACCTGCACGGCGCCGGCCCGGAGTCCGAGGACCTGGTCGCGGCACTCTGCGCACGTCGGACGATCCACCACGGACCCGGCGGGCCCGCGTGGCAGGACGGCCCGGTGAACGAACGTGAACGCTGGACCCGGCTGCTCCGCGCGTACGACGTCCCGGCCGACCCGGACGACGTCGCGATCGACCGCCCGGCGGAGCCGCCGGTGGTCGACGGTGCCGCCGTCGTGCACGTCGGCGCGTTCCACGGCGCACGGCACTGGCCGGTGGACCGCTTCGCGGAGGTGGTGCGCGGACTCCGCGCGCGCGGACACGACGTGGTCCTGACGGGAGGCTCCGCGGACGTCGCGCGCGCCACCGCGGTCGCCGACGCGGCCGGTCTGGCGCCGTCGGCGGTCCTCGCGGGCGTCCTGGAGCTGCGGGCGTTCGCCGCGGTCGTCGCCGCCGCCCGCGTCGTCGTGACGGTCGACACGGGTGCGGCGCACCTCGCATCCGCCTACGGGATCCCGTCCGTCGTGCTGTTCGGCCCGGCGCCGCCCGAGGCGTGGGGACCGCCCGCGTCCGGCCCGCACGTGGTGCTCACCGACGCGTCCGTCCGGCGTGGCGACGTGTTCTCCGAGGAACCGGACCCGGCGATCCTCGCCGTGCACCCGGCGGACGTCCTCGCCGCCGTCGACGGGCTCGGCGTCCGGCCTGCCGGTGCGACGGCGGACACCAGCGACGCACGGGCAGCGGCGAGCGTCGACCAGTAGCGTCGTGAGGACGGGCCGGACCGACCGGCGCCGTGGAGGGAGCACCCGTGTTCGAAGCGGCCAACATCCGGGACTGGATCGGCCTGCCGGTCGTCGACGAGAGCGACGACAAGGTCGGGAACCTCGAGAGCATCTACTACGACACCGCGACCTCGGAACCCGCGTTCGGCGCGCTGACCACCGGTCTCGTCGGGTTCCAGAAGCTCGTGTTCGTCCCGCTCGTCGGCGCGACCGTCGCCCCGAAGCACCTGCGCGTGCCGTTCGGCAAGAAGGTCATCAAGGACGCGCCGTCGATCCCGACGGACGGCGAGCTCGACGCCGCCACCGAACCGGACCTGTACGCCCACTACGGCCTGGAGTACCGCACCGGCAGCGGGGGAGAGCGTCGACTCGGCCGACGTTGAGGCGGACGGCACTAGCCTGATCCCTCCCCGTCCGACCACCCGCACTCCCGAGGAACCGCCCTGCTCCGCTCCGTCCGTTCGACGCTGCTCGCCGCACTGGCGGTCCTCGGTGTGCTCGCAGCCGGGTCCCTGCAGCCGACCGCGGCGGACGCGGCACCGCTCTGGCCGGTGCCGCAGCCGTACCGGGCGACGAGCGAGCCGGTCGAGGAACTCGCCGGGCTCCCCGCCGGCAGCGAGTACGTCGCGCTCGGCGACTCGTACTCGGCGGGCTACGGACTCGACGACCCGACCGGGCTGCCGGTCGCCG
This sequence comes from Curtobacterium sp. NPDC090223, assembly GCF_044746585.1. Taxonomy (NCBI): domain Bacteria; kingdom Bacillati; phylum Actinomycetota; class Actinomycetes; order Micrococcales; family Microbacteriaceae; genus Curtobacterium; species Curtobacterium sp. NPDC090223. The sequence goes on from NZ_JBIVCN010000001.1 coordinate 509,861, forward strand.
CGTGCGGGCAGTCCGCCCAGGACTACCCGCACCGGATCGCGGCCCGGTTCGGGCTCGCCCTGCACGACGTCACGTGCGGTGGTGCGACGAGCGCGGACATCACCTCCGGGCACCAGTTCAAGGGCGTCCCGCCACAGATCGAGGCGCTCTCCGACACCACCAGACTCGTCACGCTGACCATCGGCGGGAACGACGCCGACCTGTTCGGCACCGCGGCGTCCTGCCTCGCACTGTCCGCGAAGGGCCCGGTGTTCTCCGGGCGCGACGCCCCGTCCTGCCGCAGCACGCTCGTGCAGGACGGCGTGGACCAGCTCGGCGCGAAGATCCAGTCCCGCGTCGCGCTCGGCATCGCCGGCACCCTCGCCGCGATCCGGCAGGCCGCACCGAACGCCGTCATCGTGTTCCTCGGGTACCCGGCGATCTTCCCGGACGCCGACCACACCCCGTCGGGGGGCTGTTTCCGGTCGGCCCTCGACATCGGCACGCTCACCGGCGCGTTCCCCGCGAACTCGTACCCGTTCACGAACACCGACGTGCGGTACCTGCACGGCGTGCAGGAACAGCTGAACGACGTCGCCGAGTCGGCAGCCGCAGCCGCCGGTGTCCGCTACGTCGACGTCTTCGCCTCGACCCAGGCGCGGTCGGCGTGCGCGACCGGGCGTCCGTACGTCTCCGGCGTGACCCTCGACTCCACGAACGGGCTCCGCCGCATCGACCTCGAGCCGGGAGCCCTGCACCCGAACACCCGCGGCGTCGCCTACCTGACCCGCCGCGTCGAGTCCGCGGTGCGGAGCCTGGCGGGCTGAGGCCGGGTCAGGCGGGGACGTCCTCGTCGTCCGCCGGGCCGTCCTCCACGGCGACGCTGTCGCTCGCCGCTGCCCGGTGTGCGCTGGGCGGGACGACGCAGACCGGGGACACCGTCGCGCGGAGCACGTCGTGCAGCACGGACCCCGAGAGCACGTGCACGTGTCCCTGGCCGAGCACCACGAGGGACGCCTGTCGGGTGTGTGCGGCGATCGCCCGGCCCGGGTGCCCCTCGACCAGGAGTGGACGGACGCGGACGTCGGGGTATCGGGCGGTGAGCACGGCGGTGGCGCGCTGCAGGAGTGCCTCGTTCTGCCGGCGCCAGCGGAGCGGGTCCTCGGCGAAGTCGGTCAGCCCGGTGCGGGTGAGCACCGGCATCTCCCACGCCCGCAGCACCGTCAGTCGTCGGTGCCGCCGCCTGGCTTCGTCGACGGCGATCGCCACGGCCCGCTCGTCGAGCGGTTCCTCCACCGCGAGCACCACGTCCCCGTCGATCGGGTGCGGCCCGTCCGGCACGACCACCGTCGGCACCGCGGAGCGCTCGGCGACCCGGGCCGGTCCGTTGCCCGCGGTCGATCCACGGCGGCTCCGGAACGTCCCGACGACCAGCAGGTCGCCGGCGTCCGACTCCTGCACGAGTGCGGCGTCGAGGGGACCGGCGTGCCGGACGATCGCGACGTCGACTCCGGGCAGGGCGTCCCGGGTCTCGTCGGCGACGTGCTCCGCCACGCGCTTGCCGTCCGCACCGACCCGTCCCTCGAGCGCGGGATCGACCCCGACGACCCGGACGTGCTCGATCCCGGTGCCCGCGCGCGCGGCGACCCAGGCGATCGCCTCCTCGTGGGGACGCGCTGCGTCCGCTGCCAACGTGATCGTCGTCCAGTGCTCGTCCATCCCGATCGACCTCCTCGTCGAGATCCGCCGGGGCGTCAGGTGGCGCTCCTGGCGCGAAGCTACTCCCGCAGGATCCCGAGCAACCAGTCCAACGCCTGCGGAACACCTGCGAGGACGGCGATGTGCCCGGCGTCCGGACGCTCGTGCAGCGTCACGTCCGGCAGTCCGGCCGCGAGCATCCGGGCGTGCTCGACGGGGATGACGCGGTCCGCGACGCCCTGTTCCACGAGCACCGGGACGCGCACGTCGGCCAGCGCGAAGCCCCAGTCGGCCACGAACGCCAGGTCGTCGTCCGCAGCACCCTCGGCACCGGTCGGCCCCGCGGCCTGCGCGTCCTGACCAAGCGCCGCCCACGCGCCGTCGAGGGCGGCCCAGTCCACGTCCGTGAACTGCGCCGGGTCGAAACCGGCCGTCTCCGCCCAGGTGAGTCGGGCCTCCCGTCCGGACCGTGCCGAACGGAGGCCGCCGTCGTCGGCCATGCCCGCCCACCAGGCCGGCGTGTCGACGAACGGGGCGGGGGAGGCGAAGGTCGCGACGGCGCGCACCCGGTCCGGCAGCAGTGCGGCCGCGGCGAGGGCGTGCGGGCCGCCGCCGGAGCCGCCGATGGTCGCGACGCGACCGATGCCGAGGGTGTCGAGCACCTGCTCGAGGTCGCGGGCGCCGTCGGCGACCGTGCGCCCGGGCAGGGGGTCGGCACCGCCGAACCCGGGACGGGTCAGCGCGACGAGGCGGATGCCCCTGGCGGCCGCGGCGTCCAGCACCGGGGCGAGGTGCACGCCGGTGTGCGGGGTCTCGTGGTGCCACACGACGACCGGGGCATCGGGGTCGTCGGGTCCGCTGCCGGTCGGGCCGCTGTCGTCGACGTGGACCGTTCGCTCGTCCCTGAGGCGGATCGCTCGCATGGCGGCGAGCGTAGCCTTCCGGCGTGGTGCGGAGTGCGGGACTGCTGCTGTACCGGACCGGTGCGTCCGGGCTCGAGGTGTTCGTCGCGCACATGGGTGGGCCGTTCTGGCGTCGGCGTCCGCGGGCGTGGTCGATCCCGAAGGGCGAGTTCGCGGCCGACGAGGCACCGTTCGACGCCGCCGTGCGCGAGTTCGCGGAGGAGATCGGCGTGCCGGCACCCGACGTCCCGTACGCGCTGCTCGGGGAGTTCCGGCAGGCGTCCGGCAAGCGGGTCACGGTCTTCGCGGGCGGTGCGCCGGGGTTCTCGGTGACCGAGGTGCGCTCGAACACGGTGCGGCTCGAGCTCCCGCGCGGCTCCGGGCGGTTCGTCGAGGTGCCCGAGGTCGACGATGCCCGGTGGGTCCCGATCGACGACGCGCGCACGATGCTCGTGGCGGGGCAGGTGCCGGCGCTCGACGCCCTGACCGCGCTGGCCCCGGCTGCGTCGGGCGCGCCACGGCCTTCGGCCGGGTTGCCGGACTCGGCCGGGTTGCGTCACGAGGACGTCTCGATCCGGCCCGATCCCGCGGATGCTGGATAGCCTGAGCGAGCGCCGGGGCACGCCGACGCGCGAGCAGGGGAGTGCACATGCGTCGGTGGAGCCGCCGTCGATCGGTCGTCGCCGGGGTGACCGGGATCGTCCTCGGAGCCGGGCTCGCGCTCGGCGGAGCGACCAGCGCGTCCGCCGCACCGGTCGGACACTGGGGTGACTTCACGGTCAGCGGGACGAGCAAGGCCTACACCGGCACGATGACGATGCCCGGGTTCCCGGCCACCACGTTCACGTCGAACTCGCGGCAGACGACCGTGATCAGCGGCGCGTCGACGTGGCAGGGGCCGTCGACCGGGCCCGGAACGGTCTACGGGTCGAGCCGCGGCAACACGTACATCAACCAGCGGCCGAACGCCGACTCACCGACCGCGGCCGCGGCGTCCACGACCCGCTACGCGTTCGCGACGCCGACGCCGGCGGGCAGCTGGTCCTTCGTCCTCGGCGACATCGACGCCGACCAGGCCACGATCACCGCGACGGTGCAGGGCGGCGGGGCGGCGACGCCGGCGCAACTCGGCTACCAGAGCTCCTACAACTCGTGCTCCCAGGCACCGTCGCCCGGCGGGTGGTCCTGCGCGGCCGACCCCGACGGCACGACCGGGCAGGACGTCCCCGGCTGGAACGCGACCACGGGCGTGCTGACGGGCAACACCGCCGCCAACGACACCGCCGGCGCGACCGCCTGGTTCACCCCGACGGTGCCGCTCGACTCGCTGACCATCACGTACCAGCAGCGCAGCGGGTTCCCCGTCTACCAGACCTGGTTCGCCTCCCGCACGGCAGCGCTCACGGGCACCGCGACGCTCGACGGTACGCCGATCCCCGGCGCCACCGTCACGGTCACCGCGCCACGCGGCACCGTCTACACGACCACCACGGCGGCCGACGGCACGTACTCGTTCCCGTCGCTGCCGCAGATCGGCGGGTACACCGTCGTGGTCACGCCGCCGGACGGGGCGGACCCCCTCGACCAGACCGGCACGGTGTCCCTCCTCGGCGCCGACGGCACCGCGGACCGGGCCTTCACCGCGCCGACGGGCACGACCTCGATCATCGGCACCGTCGTCGACGACGCGGGCAACCCGGTCGCCGACGTCCCCGTCGTGATCACCGACCCGGACGACCCCGGCACCCCGCTGGTCGAGACCACCACGAACAGCGAGGGCGTCTACACCGGCTCGAACCTGCCGCCGTCGACCCCGGTCGACGTCTCGGTGGCTGGTGGCGACCCCGTCTCGGTGACCACCGGCGAAGCGGGTGCCGCCCCGGTCGAGCCCGACCCCATCGTGGCTCCGGCAGCCGCGATCGCGACGATCTCCGGCAGGATCACCCTCGACACCGCCCCGGTCGCAGCCGGCACCGTCGTGGAGCTCCTCGACGGCACCACCCTCGTGGGCAGCACGACCACGGCGGCCGACGGCTCGTACACGTTCACGACCGTCCCCGGGACGTACACGGTCCGGACCGTCACCCCCGCTGACGGCGCGACGGGCGCGGTCTCCCGGCCCGCCGACGCCACCTCGGGCTCGGCGACCGTGGACTTCCCGTTCGTCTCACCCGTGGCGCCGGTCCCCGTGACGGTCTCCCAGCCGGGCACCGTGACCGACTCGAACGGCGACCCGGCAGCGGGGGTCGACGTCGTCGCGACGCCGACCGATCCCGAGGCCGGCGCTCCCGTCACCACGACGACGGACGCCGACGGCGCCTTCACCCTCACCGGGCTGGCCGCGGAGACCGAGTACACGATCGTCGCGGGCACCGGCACGAGCGCCGGCGATCCCCGGACGGTCACGACCCCGGCGACGGGTGCGGCGGCTCCGATCGCCCTCGTGGTCCCGGCGGCCGCGGTGACCCCGCCGCCGACCTCGACGCCCACGCCGACGCCCGCACCGACGCAGACGCCTGGGCCGGTCCCGGTGTCCTCGGGCGGCGGCACGTCGGGCTCCACCGGAGCGCTGGCGTACACGGGAGCCGACATCGGCCCCGCGGCGATCGCGGCGGGGGTGCTCGTGCTCCTCGGGGCCGGGCTGCTCACCTTCCGGGCCGCCCGGAACCGCCGCCGCACGACGCACTTGCAGGACTGACGCGCGGCGCCGCACTGCCCGCGGCCCGCGCCCCGCGGCCCGCGGCGCTCGGCAGCGCACCACATGACGAGATCGACACCGCACCACGGGATCCCCTGGTGCGGAGTCGATCTCGTGGCGCCGACCGCGCCAGCGCGCGCCGGCGCCCGCGCCCGCGCGCGCCCGCCGCGGCAGCGCCCGCCCGCCGGGCTAGCGCGCCCGGTGCGTCCGCTGCGTGCCGGTCACCGTGGCGACCGACCCGGTCATCGTCTGGATCGCCCGGGTGATCACCGGCATCGACGTGGTGACGACCGCGAGCGAGGACGTGATCGCCTCGATCGACGACGTCGACAGGTGCGCCTGGTGCGCCGAGTGCACCGGGAAGCCCCGACGCGCCGCGACGACCACGCCGAGCGACCCGAGCAGCACCAGGGCCCCGGCGATCGGGAGCGTCTGCATCCCGGTCAGCCCGAGCACCTGCCCGCCGATCGCCGCACCGCCCGCGATGCCGATGTTCGACGCGCCGTTGACCAGGGCGCCCGCGATGTCGGGGGAGACGCCGCCGGTGCGGATCGCCGCCGCCATGAAGAGCGTGCCGGTGGTGCCGTTCGCGGCCATCCAGACGCCGGCGACGACCATCGTGCCGATCAGGGAGCCGTGCACGAACGGCAGCGCGGCGAACGCTGCGGCCATCGTGGCGACGGCGGCGATGAGCGTCTGGCGCGGGGCCTTGTCGACGAACATCCCGGCGAGCCAGAGGCCGATCACGCCGGTGCCGCCGAGGACCAGCAGCGCGCCGCTGACCAGGCCGGACGCGAGGCCCGCGTCGACGACGTACGGCCCGATGTACGTGTACACGATGTAGTGCCCGGCGAAGAGCAGCAGGTCCGCCACGACCACGGCCAGCAGTCCGGTGCGCGCCCAGGCCTTCGGCGAACCGATGTGCGGCGAGGACGTGCCACGCACCGACGGCAGGAACGCGAACGCGACGACGGCGAGCACGGCGGCGCAGAGTGCGACGGCGCCGACGGCGGGACGCCACCCGATGGACTGCCCCACGCCGGTGGCCAGCGGCACACCGACGACGAACCCGAGCGAGCTGCCCGAGTACACGAACGCGATCGCGCGACCCGCCAGCCGCGGCGGCACGATCCGGGTGGCGTAGGCGGACGCGACCGAGAAGAAGAGCGCGTGCGCGACGCCGCCGACGATCCGGCCGGCGCACACCACCGCGAACGAGGGTGCGAGCGCCACCATGAGGTTCGACACCGCGTACCCGACCAGGGTCGCGACGAGCACCGCCTTCCGCGGCAGCCGCGCGGTGAGCGAGGTCAGGGGCAGCGCGAGCAGTGCGACCGCGGCGGCGTACACGGTGATGACGATGCCCATCGTCGACTCGCTGACGCCGAGGTCGGTGCTCATCGTGCCGAGCAGGCCGACGGGCATCAGCTCGGTGGTGATCGCGAAGAACGTCGCCAGGCCGAGGACGGCGATGCCGACGATCGACTTCGAGGTCAGGACGGTGGTCGAGACGGACGACGTGGTCGTGGTGATGGACGCGGTGTTCGTTGACACGGGGCTGACCTCCTCAGGACGTGGTGGAGCGCGCGACGGGGTCGTCACGTCGGCGACACCACGACCGGGACGGTCGGGCTGTGCGCGCTCGCTGTGGGTGTGCGGGTGGGTGGTGCGTGGTCACTCCACGGCGAGTGCGATCCATCCAGTGTTGCACGGGACCCCGCGATTGTCACAGGAGCGCTCCAACGAATTCGCTGAACGCGATCGCCGCTCCGCCGGTGCGCTCAGAACGCGTTCGTCACCGACCCGCGCACCCCGCCGCCGGAGAGGTCCACCGTCAGCGTCCCGCTGAGCGACGACGCGGAGAGCGACACGGACCCGTGCAGTGCGTCCTCCCGCGGGTAGCACGCCGTCGTGGCCTGCAGCCGGTCCGCCGTCGCGACGAGGCAGATCGTCGACCGGTCGGTCCCGACGCCCGCCCACACGTTCCACGGGGTCGCGGCGTCGTCCCCGCTCAGCGACCGGTTCGTGAACACGAGCCGCGTGGTGTGCAGGCTCACCGGCGCCTCGAGCGACCCCGGCAGCTGGTCCGCGTAGGTCTGCGGCGCGTCCAGCAGCTGCTGCAGCGTGATGGCCCCGGCCGTCGGGGTCACCGTGGGCGACGACGGCGTCACCGGGTGCACCGTCCCGATCGCCAGACCGGTCCCGAACGCGACGACGACCGCTGCCGCGAGGCCGCCGGCGAGCCACGGGCGGGCTCGGGCGCTCCGGACGACACGGAGCACCCGCGACCAGGCACGGGACCGCGCACCGGGCGTCGGCTCGTCGACGTGGTCGCGTCCCACGTCGTCGGCCTGGAGGCCCGGCTCGTCTCCGCGCACCGGCTGCGGCTCAGCGGCACGGCCGGGACCCACCGCCGCGGTCGCCGCCGGTGCGCTGCCCGCGTCGACCGCCCGCTCCACCGGCACGCCGCCCTCGGCGGCCGTCCGACCCGGGCTGCTGTCCCGTCCCGGGACGCCGGTGACGAACGGCACCGCCGGCACGACCGCGCTCGGAGATCCGCCGCGACGACGGCGCCCGGCATCCAGGTCGGCGAGGGCGATCCGGGCGCGTGCGGCCTCGGCCTCGGTCGAACCGGACCCCCACGCCACCCGTTCCAGGCGCGCTCGTTCGAGCTCGGTGTCGCGGTCGTCGTCGGCCATGCGCACTCCCGGTTCCCGGTCGCTGCTCTCTCTCGGTCTCATCGTGGCACTCGGAGCCCCGTGGCGCGCACCGGATCGTGCCGTGCCACGCACCCAGATCGGGGGAGTACGACGGCTGCATGAGTGACACACGCGAACCCGATCCCGAGGTCGTCGAACCGGTCAGCCACGACGCGACCTCCGGTGAGGCCGACTACGTCGCGACGAACGCCGGCGGCAGCGGCGTCGAGCGGCGCAACCCGCTCCCCGAGGAAGAGCAGGGCCGGGGCACGGAGTACGACCCCGTCGACCAGGGCCCTGAGCACGAGGGCTGACCTCAGGCCAGGGTCCGGCGGAGCACGGCGCGCTCCGCGAGGGTCCACGCCGCACTCGTCACGACGTAGAGCGCGGCCGCGAGCGGGGCGATCGCGGCGAACACGACCGTGATGAACGGCGCGAACCGGCTGATGGCCGCCGTGGCCGCCGCACCGGGGACGTCCGGCGCCGACGTCACCGCCGGGTTCCACCGCAGGTTCGCCCGGCGGGTCAGTTCCACGAGCACGACCAGCACGGCCAGGAGCAGCAGCACGACCCACGCGTGCACCCACAGCGGCGAGGTCACGACGGCGACGAACGAGTGCCCCAGCGGGATGCCGGCGAGCGTCGCCTGGAGCAGCGTGTTCGTCGACCCGGCGATGCTCGCGTGCGTGAACAGGGCGTACAGCAGCGACACCACCGGGGCCTGCGCGAGGACGGGCAGGCACCCGGCGAGCGGTGACACCCGTTCGGACGTGTAGAGCTCCTGCATCGCGCGCTGCAGGCGTTCGGCGTCCCCGCCGTGGCGCTTCCGCAGTGCGGCGACCTGGGGCGCGAGCCGACGGCGGTCCCGCTCCGCGCGCACCTGGAGGACGGACAGCGGCACGAGCAGCGCCCGCACGGCGAGGGTGACCAGCACGACGGCGAGGGCGGCGCCGAGTGGTCCGGCGACAGGGGAGAGTGCCTGGGTGAGCGTGGCGAGCAGGTCGGCCCCGAGGTGCAGCAGGGGTCCGACGACGGGCAGTGTGGAGAGGTCCATGACGATCCGATCGATGAGGGTGACGAGGGTCGGCGAGCGACCCGGCACCGATCGGTGTCAGGTCGCGGGGACGACCCCCGGTGCCCGCGGACGGGCGTGCCCCTCGGCGTCGGGGTGGCTCCACGCGATGCGGGCGACCAGGTCGAGCAGTCCGCGCCCGACCACGGGCACGCCACCGGGGACGACGCCGAGCACGAGTGCGAGCACCTGCGCGACCAGCACGGCGGCGGCGACCGCGGCCACCCCGAGGCCAGCCAGTGCGAGCGTCGGCAGCGCCCCGGATGCGGGATCGACGAGGAGCAGCGCGGCGACGGCGCGCAGGAACACCTCGATGACGGCCATGGTCCGTTCAGCGTAGCCCCGCGTGCCGCCCGGGGGGAACGCCCGGCGCAGGGGATGATCACGACATGACCGCTGGTTCCCCGAGCACCCCCGCGACGCTCGCGTTGGAGCGCGCAGGGGTCCCGTTCACCCCGCACGTCTACGAGCACCACGAGACGGCGACGAACTTCGGCGAAGAGGCAGCAGCCGCGCTCGGACTGCGCGAGGAGCAGGTCTTCAAGACCCTCGTGGTGTCGGTGGACGGCACCCTGGCGGTCGCGATCGTCCCGGTGGCGAACCGGCTCGACCTCAAGGCGATCGCCGCTGCCGTCGGCGGGAAGAAGGCCACGCTGGCCGATCCCGCCCTGGCGGAGAAGCGCACCGGGTACGTCGTCGGCGGGATCAGCCCGGTCGGGCAGCGCTCCCGGATCCGGACGGTGCTCGACGTCTCGGCGCAGACCTACCCGACGATCTTCGTCTCGGGCGGCCGGCGCGGGTTCGACATCGAGATCGCCCCGAGCGACCTGCAGGCCGTCACCGAGGCGACCACCGCGGCGATCGCGCGGACCTGAGTCGAGTGACCGCAAGTTCTCGACGCGACCGGGAATGACCTGGCGCCTCCTGCGTTGCATCGAGTCGAAGGCACTCAAGTTCCCAGGAGGTCCCGTTGCCAGAGACGTTCGGCCCGACCGGCGGCAGTGACTCGTTCGACGAGTTCCTCGCCCGCCTCCTCGCAGCCCAGAACACCGGTGCCCAGCGATCCGTACCGCTGGGACGCCCGGTCGACATCACCCGGCTCCTCAGCCGGCGCACCCACGAGATGCTCCAGCACACCGCCGAGTACGCGGTGGAGCAGGGGCAGCGCGAGATCGACGCCCTGCACATCCTGCACGTGCTGATCCGCACCCAGCCCTTCGACGCCGTGATCCGCTCCGGTGGCGTCGACCCCGAGCGCCTCGCCGACGAGGTCGAGCAGCGACTGCCCGCCCCGTCCGCCGAGCCGATCGAGGGCCGTCCGGCGCTGACCCCGTCCGCGCAGCGCATCCTCGTCGAGGCCACCCAGGCCGCGCGCGGCTTCGGCAGCACCTACACCGACCCCGAGCACGTCTTCTTCGCGCTCGTCATGGACCAGGAGACGGTCACCGGGCAGCTCCTCGCGGGCGCCGGTGTGACCCCGGCGGTCATGCAGTCCTACGCACAGCAGGCCGCCGACGCGGCACGAGAGGGGCGACCCATGCCCGGCACGACCGACACGGACGAGCAGTCCAGCGACACCCCGACGCTCGACCAGTTCGGCACCGACCTCACCCAGCGCGCCCGCGACGGGCACGTCGACCCGGTGATCGGACGCGCCGACGAGATCGAGCAGACCGTCGAGATCCTGCTCCGCCGTACCAAGAACAACCCGGTGCTGATCGGTGAGCCCGGCGTCGGCAAGACCGCGATCGTCGAGGGCCTCGCGCAGCGCATCGCGGACGGCGACGTCCCGAGCCTGCTGCAGGGCAAGCGCGTCGTCGCACTCGACCTCGCCGGCATGCTCTCCGGCACCCGCTACCGCGGCGACTTCGAGGAGCGCCTGACGAAGGCCATGGACGAGATCGCCGCGCACGCGGACGAGCTCATCGTCTTCGTCGACGAGCTCCACACCGTCGTCGGCGCCGGTGGTGGCGGCGAGGGCGGCTCGATGGACGCCGGCAACATCCTCAAGCCGCGCCTGGCCAGGGGCGACCTGCACATGGTCGGTGCGACCACGCTCAAGGAGTACCGCCGCATCGAGAAGGACGCCGCACTCGAGCGCCGCTTCCAGCCCGTGACGGTGGGGGAGCCGAGCGTCGACGACGCCGTCGCGATCCTCACCGGACTCGCCCCGCGCTACGCGGAGCACCACGGTGTGACCTACACCGACGACGCCCTGCGCGCCGCCGTGGAGCTCTCGCACCGCTACGTCACCGACCGGCACCTGCCGGACAAGGCGATCGACCTCGTCGACCAGGCCGGCGCACGCCGCCGACTCGCCCGTTCGGGCGAGGTCGACGTCGACGCCCTCCGTGCCGAGGTCGCCGACCTGACCGTCCAGAAGGACCGCGCGGTGGCCGAGGAGCTCTACGAGGACGCGTCGCGTCTCCGCGACCAGATGGCCGAACTGGAGGCCCGCATCACCGCCGCCTCGACGGCGGACGCGAGCACGGCCTCCCGTCCGGAGCGCCCCGGCACCGAGATCACGGAGGCCGACATCGCAGCTGTGGTGTCCCGGGCCACCGGGATCCCCGCGACCCGGCTCACGCAGGGCGACCGGACGCGGCTCGCCGCGCTCGAGGACGAACTGCACGAGCGCGTGGTCGGACAGGACGACGCGGTGCGCGCCATCGCGACCGCCGTCCGGCGCAGCCGGACCGGCATGGGCGACCCGGACCGACCGGTGGGGAGCTTCCTGTTCCTCGGACCGACCGGTGTCGGCAAGACCGAGCTCGCGAAGGCACTCGCGTCCTCGCTCTTCGGTGACGAGACCGCGATGCTCCGCTTCGACATGAGCGAGTTCGGCGAGCGGCACACGGTGTCGCGTCTGGTCGGTGCCCCTCCCGGGTACGTCGGCTACGACGAGGCCGGTCAGCTCACCGAGCGCGTCCGTCGGAACCCGTACTCGGTCGTCCTGCTCGACGAGGTCGAGAAGGCGCACCCGGACGTGTTCAACCTGCTGCTGCAGGTGCTCGACGACGGGCGGCTCACGGACGGCCAGGGCCGGACGGTCGACTTCCGGAACACGGTCGTGATCATGACGTCGAACATCGGCTCCGAGTTCCTCGCGTCGCGCTCCGGTGCGCTCGGGTTCTCGGCGTCCGCCGACGGCGGGTACTCCGACGAGGACCTGCGCCAGCGGGTGATGGGCAAGCTCCGCGAGTCGATGCGGCCGGAGTTCATCAACCGGATCGACGACATCGTGCTGTTCCGCAAGCTCGAGCCGTCGCAGCTGCACGCCATCGTGTCGATGCTGCTGGCCGAGACCTCGCTCCGGCTGATCGCGCAGGACATGGTCCTGTCGGTGTCCGACGAGGCGGTCGACTGGCTCGCCGAGCACGGGTACGAGCCGGAGTACGGCGCACGCCCGCTCCGGCGCCTGATCCAGCGCGAGGTCGACGACCGCATCGCGACGCTGGTCGTGGACGAGGCCGCGCAGGCCGGTGACACGGTGCAGATCACCGTGGACGGGGACGCACTCGTCGCCCGCGCCACCGCACCGGTCGTCGCGTAGCGCGTCGTCCACATCACGAGAACGCCCCGGGACCAGCACGGTCCCGGGGCGTTCTCGTGTGTTCGGGACTGCAATTTCCCGGAATCGTCGAGAAAGAGGTTGCGCGGGCTCGCAGAATGCCGCTACTGTGCAAGCACCACTTCACCGATCCGCTCCGAAAGGGGGCCAACAATGTTCACCATGCAGACGCCGTTCCGTGCAGTCCGTGGGATCACCGGTGCCCCGTTCGCCGGGTCCCGCTGACGCGGAACGTCCCGCTCCACGCATGACGTGTGACCGCTGAGCACTGCTCGCGGTCGTCACTCCGGAGGCTGACCAACGTGCCTCGACGTCGCTGATCGCGACGCCGTCGATGGCCCGTCGGAATGCGTCCGGAAATGTCGGTGGCGCCTGGGACGATTCCCCTGTCACAAATCCCGGCCCGCATGACCGACGGGCCCGTTCTCCATTCGCGAATCCATTCGCGTGCATGGGTTTTTTCGCCATGCCTTCCTTTGTTCAACAGCTCTTCATCGAACGGTGACCACGATGTCAACGAAATCCGTCCTCCGCCCTGCCGGTGCGACGCTCGAACCCCGGACGGTCTCCCTGACCGACCGGATCGCGCTCCGCGTCGGCATGGCACTCATCATCTGGAGCCGTCGCACCCGTCGCGTGCGGCCTCCGGTCGACCCGGCGCTCGTCGCCGAACTCGATCGCGAGCGCATCGCCCGCGAGACCGAGTGGGCCATGCTCGGCATCGGCCTGCGCACCTGGCGCTGACGCGCGCTGCGCTGCGCCGCGCTGCGCTGCGCGCTGCGCCGCGCTGCGCGCGCTTCCGCAGTGTGCGAGGTTCCGTACTCGGTGCGAGCGTCCGCTCGTCCCACGGTGTCCGGAACCTCGCACACTGCGACCGCCCTCGGCGCTTCCGGCCTCGCACGGTGCGTCCGTCCGGGCCCGGCGCGGCCCGTACGGTTGTTCCATGACCGAAACCGCGTCCGACCTCGTCCAGCGCCTCACCGCGATCGTCCCCGACTTCCCGAAGCCCGGGATCCTGTTCCGGGACGTCACGCCGGTGTTCGCGGACCCGGTGGCGTTCGGTCGTGCGTGCGAGGCCATGGCAGCGCCGTTCGCCGTCGGCGCGGGCTTCGCGGCCGTCGCCGGCATCGAGGCGCGTGGCTTCGCGCTGGCCGGCGGCATCGCGGCGCAGCACCAGGTCGGCGTGCTGACCGTGCGGAAGGCCGGGAAGCTCCCCGGCGAGGTCCTCAGCGAGCAGTACGCGCTCGAGTACGGCGAGGCCGAGCTCGAGCTTCGCCCGGCCCAGCTCCCCGCCGGCACCCGGGTGCTCGTCGTCGACGACGTCCTGGCGACGGGCGGCACCGGGGCGGCCACGATCACACTGCTCGAACGCGCCGGCTACGAGGCGATCGGGTTCGCCGCGCTGCTCGAACTCGACGGCCTCGCCGGGCGCGAACGCCTCGAGCCGCGCCTGCCCGTCACCACGCTCGGCGTCGTCCCGGCCTGAACGACGCCGGTCGCCGACTAGCATTGCTCCACCACCAGATCGAGGGAGTCCCACCATCGTGACCGAGTCAGTCGCACCCGCACCCGACGCCGCGCCCCAGGCGCCCGAGCCCGTGACCGCGACGACCACGACGACGGGCACCGAGCTCTTCGACGGTGTCCGTGGCGTCGCCGCGATCCGTGTCGCCGGGATCCTCAGGGACCTCGCCGCCGAGGTCCAGGCGGGCGAGACCGCCGAGCCGGTCACCCTCGACGAGCAGGACGGCCTCGACATCCTGCGCCACTCCGCCGCGCATGTCCTCGCGCAGGCGGTCCAGCAGATCAACCCGGACGCCAAGCTCGGGATCGGCCCGCCCGTCACCGACGGCTTCTACTACGACTTCGACGTCGCCGAGCCCTTCACCCCGGAGGACCTCAAGGCGATCGAGAAGGGCATGGACCGCATCATCAAGCAGGCCCAGCGCTTCCGCCGCGTCGTCGTCACCGACGAGCAGGCCCGCGAGCTGATGGCGGGGGAGCCCTACAAGCAGGAGCTCATCGGCCTGAAGGGCGCCGCGTCCGACGGCGACTCGGGCGAGAGCGTCGAGGTCGGTGCCGGCGAGCTCACCGTGTACGAGAACGTCGACCCGAAGTCGGGGGAGGTCGTGTGGCAGGACCTCTGCCGTGGCCCGCACGTCCCGCACACCCGGTGGATCGGCAACGCCGCCAAGCTGATGCGCGTCGCCGCCGCCTACTGGCGCGGCTCGGAGAAGAACCCGCAGCTGCAGCGCATCTACGGCACCGCCTGGCCCGACAAGGACCAGCTCAAGGCGTACCTGGTCCGGCTCGAGGAAGCCGCCAAGCGCGACCACCGCAAGCTCGGCGCCGAGCTCGACCTGTTCTCGTTCCCGGACGAGATCGGTTCCGGACTCGCGATCTTCCACCCGAAGGGCGGCATCATCCGCCGCGAGATGGAGGACTACTCGCGCCGCCGGCACGAGCAGAACGGCTACTCGTTCGTCTACACGCCGCACATCACCAAGGGCGACCTCTTCGAGACGTCCGGGCACCTCGGCTGGTACAAGGACGGCATGTTCCCGGCCATGCACATGGACGAGGCACACGACGAGGACGGCAACGTCACCCGCCAGGGCGCCGACTACTACCTCAAGCCGATGAACTGCCCGATGCACATCCTGGCGTACCGGTCGCAGCCGCGCTCCTACCGCGACCTGCCGCTCCGGATGTTCGAGTTCGGCACCGTCTACCGCAACGAGAAGTCCGGCGTGATCCACGGCCTCACCCGGGTCCGCGGCATGACCCAGGACGACGCGCACATCTTCACCACGAAGGAGCGCATGAAGGAAGAGCTCACCACGACGCTCGAGTTCGTGCTCTCGCTGCTGCGCGACTACGGCCTCGACGACTTCTACCTCGAGCTCTCCACCAAGGACCCGGAGAAGTACGTCGGCGACGACGACGTCTGGGAAGAAGCGACGAACACCCTGCGTGAGGTCGCGGAGGAGTCCGGGCTCGAGCTCGTGCCGGACCCCGCCGGCGCCGCGTTCTACGGCCCGAAGATCTCGGTGCAGGCACGCGACGCCATCGGCCGCACGTGGCAGATGTCGACCGTGCAGCTCGACTTCAACCTGCCGGAACGCTTCGGCATCGAGTACGCCGCGGCGGACGGCACCCGGCAGCGCCCGGTGATGATCCACCGCGCCCTGTTCGGCTCGATCGAGCGCTTCTTCGGCGTCCTCACCGAGCACTACGCCGGCGCGTTCCCTGCGTGGCTCGCCCCGGTCCAGGTCGTCGGGATCCCCGTCGCCGAGGAGTACGGCGACTACCTCGACGAGGTCATCGCGAAGCTCCGCGCCCACGGTGTCCGCGCCGAGGTCGACCACTCCGACGACCGCATGCAGAAGAAGATCCGCACGCACACCAAGCAGAAGGTGCCGTTCCAGCTCATCGCGGGCGGCGACGACCGCGATGCCGGTGCCGTGAGCTTCCGCTTCCGCGACGGCCGCCAGGACAACGGCGTGCCCGTGGACGAGGCGGTCGAGCGCATCCTCACCGCGATCCGCGAGCGCGCGCAGGTCTGATGACGGATCAGCACGACGATCCGCTGGTCATCCGGGACGCGGCCACCGAGGCCGCCGTCCCGGATGCCTTCCAGCGTCTCTGGAACCCGCACCGGATGGCGTACATCGACTCCGGCCGGGCCGGGGAGGGCCGTGGTCACCGCGACGACTGCCCGTTCTGCGAGGCGCCGGCCAAGTCCGACGAGGACGCCCTCATCGTCGCCAGGGGGGAGCACGCGTACGTGCTGCTCAACCTGTACCCGTACAACAACGGCCACCTGCTCGTCTGCCCGTACCGGCACACGCCGCTCTACGACGAAGCAACGCCCGACGAGACCCGGGAGATCGGCGAACTGACCCAGACGGCGATGCGCGTCCTGCGGCAGGTCTCGCACTGCGACGGCTTCAACATCGGCATGAACCAGGGCGAGGTCGCGGGTGCCGGGGTCGCCGGACACCTGCACCAGCACATCGTGCCGCGGTGGCAGTCCGACTCGAACTTCTTCCCGATCATCGCGCGGACCAAGTCGATGTCGCAGCTGCTCGGGGACACCCGCCGCCTCGTCGCGGAAGCCTGGCCCGCCGCGCACTAGACTGGTCGCCATCATGAGCGACAGCACCAGCACCCCCGGCCAGAACGTCAACGGCACGTCGATCACCGGCTCCTCCCGTGTCAAGCGCGGTCTCGCCGAGATGCTCAAGGGCGGCGTCATCATGGACGTCGTCGACGCCGAGCAGGCCCGCATCGCGGAAGAAGCCGGCGCGACCGCGGTCATGGCCCTCGAGCGCGTCCCCGCCGACATCCGCGCGCAGGGCGGCGTCGCCCGCATGTCCGACCCCTCGATGATCGAGGAGATCATCGCGGCGGTGTCGATCCCCGTCATGGCGAAGGCCCGCATCGGCCACTTCGTCGAGGCCCAGGTCCTGCAGGAGCTCGGCGTCGACTACATCGACGAGTCCGAGGTCCTGTCGCCGGCCGACTACGTCAACCACATCGACAAGTGGAAGTTCACCACCCCCTTCGTCTGCGGTGCGACGAACCTCGGCGAGGCACTCCGCCGCATCACCGAGGGTGCGGCGATGATCCGCTCCAAGGGCGAAGCCGGCACCGGTGACGTCTCCGAGGCGACGAAGCACATCCGCACCATCTCGAAGGAGATCGCGGCGCTTCGCAACCTCCGCCCCGACGAGCTCTACGTCGCGGCGAAGGAACTGCAGGCCCCGATCGACGTCGTGCAGGAAGTCGCCGAGACCGGCAAGCTCCCCGTCGTGCTCTTCACCGCCGGTGGCGTCGCCACCCCGGCCGACGCCGCGATGATGATGCAGCTCGGCGCGGACGGCGTGTTCGTCGGCTCCGGCATCTTCAAGTCCGGCGACCCGGCGGCCCGCGCGGCCGCGATCGTCAAGGCCACCACCTTCCACGACGACCCCAAGGTCATCGCCGAGGTGTCCCGCGGCCTGGGTGAGGCGATGGTCGGCATCAACGTCGCCGACGTCCCCGCACCGCACCGCCTCGCCGAGCGTGGCTGGTAGCCCCATCGGTGGCGCAGTACCCCGCATCGGGGTGCTCGCGCTGCAGGGTGACTTCCGCGAGCACATCGCGTCGCTGGCCGCGCTCGGAGCCGATGTCGTGCCGCTCCGCCGCCCCGAGGAGATCGCGTCGCTGCACGGCGTCGTGATCCCCGGCGGCGAGTCGAGCGTGATGGACAAGCTCTCGCGCGCGTTCGGCGTCGCCGGGCCCCTGTCCGACGCCATCCGTGCCGGCCTGCCGACGTACGGCACGTGTGCGGGGATGATCATGCTGAGCGACCGCATCACCAACGCGATCGGCGGTCAGCAGACCCTCGGGATCCTCGACACGACGGTGCGCCGGAACGCCTTCGGCAGCCAGAACGACTCGTTCGAGACCGACATCCCGATGCCGGACCTCGGCGAGGCCCTGGTGCACGCGGTGTTCATCCGGGCCCCCGTGGTCGAGCAGCACGGCGACGGCGTGCACGTGCTCGGCGCCCTGTCGGACGGGCAGGTCGTCGCCGTCCAGCAGGACAACGTCATCGCGAGTGCGTTCCACCCGGAGGTCGCGGGGGAGGACCGCTTCCACCGCCGCTTCCTGGACCTGGTCCGCGGCGCCTGACGCCACCGGGACCTGATCCTGCGGGCGTCGCCCGACGCCACCGGGACCTGGTCCCGCGCCATCTCGACACCGCGGCCTGCGCGCCGGGGCCGCACCGAGCCTCCAGATCGCTACACTGATCTGGACTTTCCGCAAGACGCAAGGAGAACCGTGTCCGGGCATTCCAAGTGGGCAACGACGAAGCACAAGAAGGCCGTCATCGACCAGCGACGTGCCAAGTCGTTCGCGAAGCTCATCAAGAACATCGAGGTCGCCGCGAAGATGGGCGGTGCCGACATGTCGGGCAACCCGACCCTCGTCGACGCCGTGCAGAAGGCCAAGAAGACCTCGGTCCCCAACGACAACATCGACCGCGCCATCAAGCGTGGCGCCGGCCTGACCGGTGAGTCGATCGAGTACACGACGATCATGTACGAGGGCTACGCCCCGAACGGCGTCGCGATGCTCATCGAGTGCCTCACGGACAACAAGAACCGTGCGGCAGCAGAGGTCCGGACCGCGATGTCGCGGAACGGCGGCACCATGGCCGACCCGGGCAGCGTCGCCTACAACTTCTCCCGCAAGGGCGTCATCTCGGTGACGAAGGTCGACGGCCTGTCCGAGGACGACGTCATGACGGCAGTGCTCGACGCCGGCGTCGAGGACGTCATCGACCAGGGCGGCGGCTTCGAGGTCATCACCGAGGCATCCGACCTGGTGACGGCCCGTACCGCGCTGCAGGACGCCGGCATCGACTACGACTCGGCCGATGCCGAGTTCGTCCCCGGCCTCAAGGTCCCGGTCGACGCCGAGACGGCGCGCAAGGTGTTCCGCCTCATCGACGCGCTCGAGGACAGCGACGACGTCCAGAACGTCTACGCCAACTTCGACATCCCCGCCGAGGTCCAGGCCGAGCTCGACGAGGACGAGGACTGAACTCGATGCGCCCCGGGCCCGTCCTGCGTGTGCTCGGGGTGGACCCCGGGCTCACCCGGTGCGGGGTCGGGGTGGTCGAGGTCACCCCGGACCGACGGGCACGGCTCGTGCACGTCACCGTCGTGCGCACCCCGGCCGACATGGCGCTCGAGCAGCGCCTGGTCCGCATCGCCTCCGGCATCGCGGAGCAGATCGAGGCGCACCACCCGGACGCCGTCGCGGTCGAGCGGGTGTTCGCCCAGGCGAACGTCCGCACCGTGATGGGCACCGCCCAGGCGTCCGGTCTGGCGCTGCACGCCGCCGCCTCCCGCGGGATCCCGGTCGGGCTGCACACGCCGTCCGAGGTCAAGGCGGCGGTGACCGGGTACGGCAACGCCGACAAGAAGCAGGTCCAGGCGATGATCGCACGGATCCTCGGCCTGGCCGAGGCACCGAGACCAGCCGACGCCGCGGACGCGCTCGCGTTGGCCGTGTGTCATGCCTGGAGGCTCGGCGCACCCGACCAGGTCGGCGTCCGGTCCGGCACGCTGACGCCGGCCCAACGCGCGTGGCGGGACGCGCAGGCCGGCTCCGGTGGGCGGTCCACGTCGTCGCCGTTGGCACAGGCCGCAGCCGCTGCTGCCGCCGGGAGCCGCTCCGCGGCCGCTGCCGCCGAGAGCCGCTCCGCGGCCGGGCAGCGCGCCGCGTCGGGGACGTCGGCTGCTGCCCGTAGGCTCGGGGCATGATCGCGAGTCTCCGGGGCACCTGCATCGACGTCGCCGGATCCGCCGTCGTGATCGAGGTCGGTGGGGTCGGCTACGCCGTGACCGTCACCCCGGCGCACGCCCTCACGATGCGCCACGGTGCCGAGGTGTTCGTCCGCACGGCGATGATCGTCCGGGAAGACGAGCACCTGCTGTTCGGCTTCGAGTCGACCGATGCCCTGCGCGTGTTCGACCTGCTCCGGAGCGTCTCGGGCGTCGGTCCGAAGTCGGCGCTCGGCGTCCTCGGGGCGATGGACCCGGCGCAGATCGCGAACGCCGTCGCGAACGACGACGACGGCGCCTTCCGCAAGGTCTCCGGCATCGGCCCGAAGACCGCGAAGCTCATCATCGTCGCACTGTCCGGCAAGCTCGCCGCCTTCGAGACCTCGGCTGCCGCGGTCGCCGCGGGTCGGGGCACGGCCGCGCACCCCGCGTCGGAGGACGTCGTCATCGCCCTCGTCGGGCTCGGCTGGCGTGAGGACGCGGCACGGAGCGCCGTCGACGACACGATCGCGAACGAGCCCGGTGTGGCGGCGATGGGCACGCAGGCGCTGCTCCGCGCGGCGCTCGGCGCGCTCCGTCCGACCGGGGCCGGCCGATGAGCGGCGGGATCACCGCCGCCGACGCCCAGTCACCGGAGGAACTCGCCTTCGAGGGCGCACTCCGGCCGAAGTCGCTCGCCGAGTTCGTCGGACAGCGGAAGGTCCGCGGGCAGCTCGACCTGCTGCTCAAGGCCGCCGCGATGCAGGACCGCACGCCGGACCACATCCTGATGGCCGGCCCGCCCGGGCTCGGCAAGACCACGCTCGCGATGATCGTCGCGCACGAGTCCGGCCGGCCGCTGCGGATGTCGAGCGGCCCGGCGATCCAGCACGCGGGCGACCTCGCCGCCGTGCTCTCGTCGCTGATGCCGGGCGAGGTCCTCTTCATCGACGAGATCCACCGGATGGCCCGCTCGGCCGAGGAGATGCTCTACCTCGCGATGGAGGACTTCCGGATCGACGTCATGGTCGGCAAGGGTGCCGGTGCCACGAGCATCCCCCTCGACCTCGCGCCGTTCACGCTCGTCGGGGCGACCACCCGCGCCGGTCTCCTGCCGAACCCGCTGCGCGACCGCTTCGGGTTCACCGCGCACCTCGAGTTCTACGAGCGCGACGAACTGGAGCAGGTCCTCATCCGTGCGGCGCACCTGCTCGAACTCGACTTCGATCGCTTCGCCCTGCGCGAGATCGCCGGTCGGTCGCGGGGGACACCCCGCATCGCGAACCGTCTGCTCCGCCGCGTCCGGGACTACGCCCTGGTGCACGGCACCCGCGACGGCATGGCGGCGGTCCAGGGCGCGCTCGAGCTCTACGACGTCGACGAGTACGGCCTCGACCGCCTCGACCGCGCCGTGCTCGAGACGATGCTCACCCGCTTCGACGGCGGGCCGGTCGGGCTGAACACCCTCGCGGTCTCCGTGGGCGAGGAATCCGAGACCATCGAGTCCGTCGTCGAGCCGTTCCTGGTCCGGATCGGCCTGGTCACGCGGACGCCGCGCGGCCGGATCGCCACCCCGTCGGCGTGGCGTCACTTCGGCCTCACCCCCGGAGCCGCCGGTGTCGGCCCCCAACCGGGACTCTTCGACGACGACCAGCCCGACTGAGCCGTCAGCCACAGCCACGTGCCCTAGACTGCTACGGCCCGAAACCGAAATACCAGAGAAGGCATCGCAATCATGGGTCAAGAAGTCATCCTCATCGTCATCGTCGTGGCGTTCGCGGCCTTCATGTTCTACAACAGCCGCAAGCGCAAGAAGCAGCAGTCCGAGCTCGCGACCAAGATGGTCCCCGGCGCGCGCGTCATGCTCTCGTTCGGCCTCTACGGCACGCTCCTCTCCGTCGACGACGAGAAGGTCACCGCCGACGTCGAGATCGCTCCTGGCACCATCGTGACCGTGCACCGTCAGACGCTCTCGCGCGTCGTCGACGACAGCGCGTCGGACATCGAGACCACCGCGACCCCGGAAGACGAGGCCAAGCCCGTCGCCGAGCTGAACGGTGAGCCCGTCTACGGCGAGCGTGCGGACGACGCCGAGCAGGCGAAGCGCAAGTCCGAGGACTGATCCGCTCACCCGCCCGGACACAACCGTGACCGGGCGGTGACACCCCTGCCGTCGGCGTGCGCGCCGTCGGTCCTGACAGAAAGACGAGACGACCGGTGGCACGATCGACACCCGTCAAGAAGGCGTTGCGCTCGCTCACCTGGTTGGTGATCATCATGGCGATCCTCGCTGGCCTGAACACGGCCGCGTCGATCCTGGCCAGCACCAGCAAGGACGACACGGGCAAGTGGTTCGAGGGAGCGAGCTGGGTCCCCGAGCTCGCCCTCGACCTGCAGGGCGGCACGCAGCTGACCCTGGCGGCGCAGAGCACCGACGGCTCGGCGGCCACGGCCGACCAGCTCAAGCAGGCGGTGGACATCATCCGCCAGCGTGTGAACGCCACCGGCGTCTCGGAGACCGAGATCAACCGCCAGGGTGCGAACAACATCGTGGTGTCGATCCCGGGCAAGCCGGACCAGCAGACCATCAACCGCATCGAGGCGGCGGCGAAGCTGACGTTCCGTCCGGTGCTCTACACCGAGGCGGCGACGGACACCGCGGTCGGTGACGGGTCGTCCTCGAGCGCATCGCCGACGCCGTACTCGCCGCCGGCGTCCCTCCAGGCAACGCCGAGCGCGAAGCCGACCAACGCGAGCGACCTGAACTGGGTCACGCCGAAGCTGCAGGACCTCTACACCAACTACAAGTGCACGGCCCCGGACGACGTCTCCTCGGCGCCCGACGACGAGCCGCTCGTCACCTGCGACCAGGACGGCGCGGCGAAGTACATCCTCGGGCCCGTCGAGGTCTCCGGCGCGAACATCAGCAACGCCACCTCGGGGCTCGCGACGTCCTCCCAGGGCACCACGACCGGCGAGTGGGCGGTCAACCTGACGTTCGACGGCACGGGCACCAAGGACTTCCGCACCGTCACGAACCGGCTCGTGTCGCTGACCGCGCCGCAGAACCAGTTCGCGATCGTCCTCGACGGCAACGTGATCACCGCGCCGTCGACGAACAGCGCGATCACGAACGGCAAGGCACAGATCAGCGGTTCGTTCACCGCGGAGTCGGCGAAGACCCTTGCGGACCAGCTGAAGTACGGCGCCCTGCCGATCAACTTCAAGGTGCAGTCGAACGAGAACATCTCGGCCACGCTCGGCAGCGCGCAGCTCATCGGCGGCCTCGTCGCCGGCCTGATCGGTCTGATCCTGGTCATCATCTACTCGGTGATCCAGTACCGGGCCCTCGCGTTCGTCACCGTGCTCTCGCTCGGTGTCGCCGCGACCCTGACGTACCTGGTGATCGCGATCATGTCGTGGCGCGTCGACTACCGACTGTCGTTAGCCGGCGTCGCGGGGTTGATCGTGGCGATCGGCATCACGGCGGACTCGTTCATCGTCTACTTCGAGCGCATCCGTGACGAACTCCGTGACGGCCGCGCGCTCGAGGGCGCCGTCGAGTCCGGCTGGAAGCGTGCGCTCCGCACGATCCTGGCGTCCGACTCGATCAACTTCCTCGCCGCCATCGTGCTGTACATCCTCGCGGTGAGCGACGTGAAGGGCTTCGCGTTCACGTTGCTGCTCACGACCCTGATCGACGTCGTGGTCGTGATCCTCTTCACGCACCCGATGCTCCAGCTCATCTCGCGCCGCCGCTTCTTCAACGAGGGACACCGGTTCTCCGGACTCGATCCATCGGCCCTCGGGGCGGTGTACCGCGGACGTGCCCAGTTCCGCGCACCCGTCGTGGACGGCAAGCGCCAGCGCAGCGCCGGTGAGGCGCAGCGACGACAGACCATCGCGGAGCGCAAGGCCGGCAACGGCGGCAGCGTGGACAACGGCGGCAAGCCGAACGGGAAGGACAGCTGATGGCGAGCTTCAGCCAGTTCGGGAACGACCTCTACACCGGCAAGCGGTCGTACGACATCGTCGGACGTCGCCGCCTGTGGTACCTCATCGCGATCGCCGCGATCGTCATCTCCCTCGCGGTGCCGTGGCTCCGCGGCGGCTACCAGCTCGGCATCGAGTTCACCGGCGGTTCAGAGTTCACGATCTCGGACGCCAAGAGCGTCGACCAGAACCTGGCGACGGACACGGTCGAGCGGATCGTCCCCGACGAGATCCCGCGCGTCTCGCAGCTCGGCACGCACGGCATCCGCGTGCAGACCGGGCAGCTCACGGACGCCCAGACCACCGAGGTCCAGCGTGCCCTCGCCGACGCCTACAAGGTGGACGACGGCCAGGTCGCCTCGACCTTCATCGGTGCGACCTGGGGTGCGGACGTCCTCGCGCAGGCCATCCGTGGCCTGGTGATCTTCCTCGCCCTGGCCGCCGTGTTCATGGCGCTGTACTTCCGCACCTGGAAGATGTCGCTGTCCGCCATGGTCGCGCTGCTCCACGACCTGCTGATCACCGCCGGCGTCTACGGCATCGTCGGGCTCGAGGTCACCCCGGCGGCGGTCATCGGCTTCCTGACGATCCTCGGGTACTCGCTGTACGACACCGTCGTGGTCTTCGACAAGGTGCGTGAGAACACCGCGATGGAGACCCACCGCACCTTCGTGCAGTCGGTCAACCTCGCCGTGAACCAGACGCTCGTGCGCTCGATCAACACCTCGGTCGTGGCGCTCCTGCCGGTCGGCGCGATCCTCTTCATCGGGTCGTACGTCCTCGGCGCCGGCACGCTCCGCGACATCTCGCTCGCGCTGTTCATCGGCATCATCGTCGGCACCTACTCGACGATCTTCATCGCGTCGCCGATGTACGCGCACCTGCGTGAGGGCGAGCCGAAGATCAAGGCGGCCGACGCCAAGAAGCAGGCGGCGGCGAAGAAGCGCGCCGAGGTCAAGGAAACGGCAGAGGCCTGATCGGCGATGGAGGAGATCAGCACCGAGGAAGCCCTGCGCCGCATCGCGGCCGGTTCGCGCCTGTACGACGTCCGCGAGCAGGGGGAGTGGGACGAGGTCCACGCTCCGCAGGCCACCCTCGTGCCGATGTCCGAGCTGACGGAGCGGTGGACCGAGATCGAGCCGACGGACGAACCGGCGATCATCGTCTGCCACTCCGGCATGCGGTCCGCCCGGGTCGTCGCGGCACTGACGCAGTCCGGCGTCCCCGCGGTGAACCTCGCCGGCGGCATGGTCGCGTGGGAAGCCGCGGGTGCGCCGGTGGAGCGCGCCGACGCCCAGCGCGAACGTGGTCACGAGCACTGACCGCACGCGCGTAGTCTGGTCCGATCAGTCCTGGGAGGCGCAGCATGACGGACATCCGTGAGTCCTCGAAACAGGACGACTCCGCGCCCAGCCGTCCGGGTGCCTCGGTCCCCGGGGCCAGCCCGCTGCCGTCGAGCCCGCCGCTCGGTCCGAACACCACGGGCAACCTCGGGTCGCTCCGGTCGCTGCTGCCGCGGCTGTTCTCCCGCGCACAGCCCGCCGGCGCCGTCGACACCCTCATCCGCACGGTCCGCTCGCACCACCCCAAGGCCGACGTCACGCTCATCGAGCGCGCGTACTCCGTCGCGGAGCGCGCCCACGACGGGCAGCAGCGGAAGTCCGGCGAGCCGTACATCACGCACCCGGTCGCGGTCGCGCAGATCCTGGCGGACCTGGGCATCGGGCCGATCACCATCGCTGCGGCGCTCCTGCACGACACCGTCGAGGACACCGACTACCAGCTCGACCAGCTGCGTCAGGACTTCGGCGACGAGATCGCGATGCTCGTCGACGGCGTCACGAAGCTCGACAAGGTCAAGTACGGCGACAGCGCGCAGGCCGAGACCGTCCGGAAGATGGTCATCGCGATGTCGAAGGACATCCGCGTGCTCGTCATCAAGCTCGCCGACCGCCTGCACAACGCGCGGACCTGGGGCTTCGTCGAGTCGGCCTCGGCCACACGAAAGGCCAAGGAGACGCTCGAGATCTACGCGCCCCTGGCGCACCGGCTCGGCATACAGATGATCAAGCTGGAGCTCGAGGACCTCTCGTTCGCGGTGCTGCACCCGAAGCTCTACGTCGAGATCGACAGCCTGGTGAAGGAACGGCAGCCGAAGCGCGAGCAGTTCGTGCAGAACGTCATCGGCACGCTCAAGAAGGACCTCAAGGCCGCGAAGGTCCGCGGCGAGGTCATGGGGCGGCCGAAGCAGTACTACTCGATCTACCAGAAGATGATCGTGCGCGGGCGCGAGTTCGACGAGATCTACGACCTGGTCGGCATCCGGGTGCTGGTGCCGACCGTCCGCGACTGCTACGCCATGCTCGGCTCGGTGCACGCGCGGTGGACGCCGCTGCCCGGCCGCTTCAAGGACTACATCGCGACACCGAAGTTCAACCTCTACCAGTCGCTGCACACCTCGGTCCTCGGACCCCAGGGGCGCCCGGTCGAGATCCAGATCCGCACCCACGAGATGCACCAGCGTGCCGAGTTCGGTGTCGCCGCGCACTGGAAGTACAAGCAGCGTGCCGCCGGCCGTGACGTCGACACGTCGAGCGCCACCGACCAGGACATGGCGTGGCTCGCCCACATCACCGACTGGCAGGCGGAGACCAGCGACCCCGGAGAGTTCCTCGACTCGCTGCGCTACGAGATCGGCGCGAAGGAGACCTACGTCTTCACCCCGCAGGGCAAGGTCATCGGCCTGCCCGCCGGCGCCACCCCGGTGGACTTCGCCTACGCCGTGCACACCGAGATCGGCCACCGCACCATGGGTGCGAAGGTCAACGGCCGGCTCGTGCCGCTCGAGAGCGCACTGTCGAGCGGTGACGTCGTCGAGATCTTCACGTCGAAGAACCCCGACTCCGGCCCCTCGCAGGACTGGCTGACCTTCGTCCGGAGCCCGCGCGCCCGGAACAAGATCAAGCAGTGGTTCACGAAGGAGCGCCGCGAAGAGGCGATCGAACAGGGCCGGGACGCCATCGCCCGTGCGATGCGCAAGCAGAACCTGCCGCTCCAGCGCATCATGAGCCAGGACTCCATCTCCGAGGTCGCCTCGGCGATGCGGTACGACGACGTCGCGGCGCTCTACGCCGCCATCGGTGAGGGGCACGTCTCCACCCAGTCCGTGATCGAGAAGGTCCTGGCCGGCGTCCAGACCGAGACCGAGACGGACGAGCCCGAGCTCGCGTTCCCGCGCCAGGTCACCAGCCGACAGCTGCGCAACAGCGACAGCGGCGTCCTGGTCCGCGGCGCGCCCGACATCCTGGTCAAGCTCGCCAAGTGCTGCACCCCGGTGCCGGGCGACCAGATCGTCGGGTTCATCACCCGCGGTCAGGGTGTCTCGGTGCACCAGGCGTCCTGCACCAACGTGAAGTCGCTGATGAACGAACCCGACCGCATGATCGAGGTCGAGTGGGCCCCGTCGTCGAAGTCGGTGTTCCTCGTCCAGATCCAGATCGAGGCACTCGATCGGTCGGGGCTGCTCAGTGACGTGACGCGCGTCCTGACGGACCATCACGTGAACATCCTGTCGGCGACCGTCTCGACCTCGTCCGACCGGCTGGCGCTGTCCCGGTTCGTGTTCGAGATGGGCGACACCACCCACCTCGACCGCGTGCTGAACGCGGTGCGACGCATCGACGCGGTGTACGACGTGTACCGCGTCAGCGCCGGCTGAGCGGAACGGGACCGGTTCCGCGCGACGCCGCTGTCGCTGTCGGCGACGCCGACACAGCTGTCGTCGTCGCCGCGGCATCGAGCTCCGCGAGCCGGCGCTCGGCCTGCCGCACCATCGGCACGGTCCCGAGCCGATCGAGCCGTTCACGGACCTGGTCGACGGTGACACCGCACACGGCGAGGAGCCCCGACACCGCTTCCGTCCGGTCGGCCCAGTCGCGAGGGCCGGCGGCACGGAGCAGGTCGAGCGCCGCGCGCAGGGGAGTGGTCACGGTCGTGCCCGCGACCAGGACGAGGTCCTCGTCCTCGATCGCGATCTCCCGGATCCGCTCGCCGCCCCCCTGACGGACCCGCTCCCCGGCGCGGACGCAGGCGTCGTGGGGGAGTGGCGGCCGGGAGCGGGCGCCCCAGATCCACGCGGCGCTCCGCCCCGAGGCGATGACCCGGCCGTCACCCACGCTCCAGGCGAACGACCCCGCACGGAGCGCCGGGTCGTGCGGTTCGGCGACGGACGCCCAGCACGCGCCGACGGGCATCAGGTCGCCCGCGAGCACGGCGGCGCGCAGTTCGGCTTCCGGCCAGTCGTCGACGGTGACGAGGCGGGAGGCAGGCACCCGCACATCTTGCCGCACCCACCCGTGCCCCACCCAACCCTGTGGAGAGCGCCGCGCCGACCCCCGGTGAGATCGCGCTCCGTGTCGGTTGCGGGAGCGCGAGGCGACACGAAGTGCGATCTCACCGAACGACGGGCCCGGGCGCCGGGCGCCGGGCGCCTCAGCGCAGGACGTGCGCGCGGTGCACCAGGGCGGCCGCGCCGATGAGCGGGCCGTCCTGCGACAGGCCGGTCGGGACGATCCGCACCTTGGTGACGAAGCCGAACTCGACGCGCTCCGCGACTGCCTGCCGGGCGTACTCGAACAGGTCGGGCGTGACGTGCGAGAACCCGCCGCCGATCGCGACCACCTCGAGGTCGACCAGCGACGTCGCCGAGGCGATCGCCTGCCCCAGCGCCCGCCCACTGCGCTTGACCGCGGCGACCGCGATCTCGTCCCCTGCGGCGTACGCGGCCGACAGCTCCTCGCCGGTCGTCCCGGCGAACCCCTGTCGCTGCGCCCAGGCGACGGTCTTCGGACCGCTGGCCACGGCCTCCAGGCAGCCGGTGCCGCCGCAGGCGCACGGGTCGTCGTACCCACCGCACTCGACGTGACCGATGTGCCCGGCGTTCCCGGTCGGACCGCTGACGGTCCGGCCGTGCAGGATCAGCCCGCCACCCACGCCGGTGGACACGATCATGCCCATCACGTGGTCCGAGCCCTGCGCCGCACCGAGCCAGTGCTCGGCGAGCGTGATCGCCAGGCCGTCCATGCGCAGCGTGACCGGCGTGCCGTCCGGTACGTGCGCCGCGACGCGGTCGCGGAGCGGGTACCCGCGCCAGACCGGCATGTTGAGCGGAGAGACGAGTCCGTGCTCCTCGTCGACCGGACCGGCCGACCCGATCCCGACCCCGGCGAGGGTCGCGCCGGCCGGCAGCGCACCGAGCGCGCTGGTCACGGCCTCGTCGACCGCGGCCTGCAGTTCCTCCGAGGACCGCTGCGGCCCGGTGGGGCTGCGGAACCGGCTGCCGGGCAGGACGACGCCCTGGTCGCTGACCAGGGCGGCTTCCACCTTGGTGCCGCCGAGGTCGACGGCGAGGGCGAGTGCCCCGGCCTGGTCGGCGATGGGTTCCGTGTTCGACATGCGCGCTCCGATGCGACGGTCTGGAGGCCCGGTGCGGCCCCGTCACGCGGCGTCGCGCCCGGGACGCACTCCGGATCAGTGCGGGTGGTGGGTTGGCAGGAGGGTGCGGCTCAGTGGCCCGCCGGCGGCGCGCCGTGGCACGCCGGCCGATCGCTCAGTACGAGCTGGTGTCGTCGCCGGCACCGGAGGCGGTGCCGGTCTCGACGCGGTGGGCGACCTCGTCGAGGATGCGTGCCGAGGCGCTCGTGCCGATGCGGTCTGCACCGGCCTGGACCATCTCGACGAGGGTGTCGAGCCCGCGGACGCCGCCGGAGGCCTTCACGCCGGTGTCCGCACCGACGGTCTCGCGCATCAGGGCGATGTGCTCGGCGGTGGCGCCTCCGCCGGCGAACCCGGTCGAGGTCTTCACGAACGCCGCACCACCCGCGACGGCAGCGCGGCTGGCGGCGACGATCTCGTCGTCGGTGAGGAACGCGGTCTCGAGGATGACCTTCACCACGGTGTCACCGGCGGCGTCGACGACCGCGCGGACGTCCTGCTGGACCCGGTCCCAGTCGCCGGACTTCGCGGCGCCGATGTTCTGGACCATGTCGAGCTCGAACGCACCGTCGGCCAGGGCCTGCAGCGACTCGGCGACCTTGGCCTCGGTCGAGGTGGTGCCGTGCGGGAAGCCGATGACCGTCCCGACGCCCACGCCCGTGCCCTTGAGACGCTCGACGGCGTGACGGACGTCGCTCGGCCGCACGCAGACGCTGAACACCCGGTAGGTGGCGGCTTCGTCGAGCTGCGCGTCGACGGCGGAGCGGGTGAGTTCCGGCTTCAGGATCGCGTGGTCGATGAGTCGACGGACTGCGTCGGCGGTGACGGGGAAGGCTGCGTTGTCCACCCGACGAGCCTACCCTCAAGGGGCACGGCGTACCGTGCCCCGCATGCGCGTCCTCGTCACCGGGGCCACCGGCTACATCGGCGGTCGTCTCGTTCCCCGTCTCCTCGAAGCAGGACACTCCGTCCGGGTGCTCGTCCGCACCCCCCAGAAGCTCGACGACGTGCCCTGGCACGACGACGTCGACATCGTGCAGGGCGACCTGCAGGACGCCGACGCCGTGGCCACCGCGGTCGACGGCATCGAGGCGGTCTACTACCTCGCGCACGCGATGGGCGCCGACGGCGACTTCGAGTCCGCCGAGCGGAAGGCCGTCGAGACCATGGCGTCCGCAGCGCGGGCCGCGGGCGTGCGCCGCTTCGTCTACCTCGGCGGGCTGCACCCGGACGGTGAGCTCTCGAAGCACCTGCGGAGCCGGAAGGAGGTCGGCGACGTCCTGCTCGGCTCGGGTGTCTCGACGATCGCGTACCAGGCCGGCGTCGTGATCGGTTCCGGCAGCACCTCGTTCGAGATGATCCGCCACGTGACCGACGTCCTGCCCTGGATGCCCGCGCCGAAGTGGGTCCGCAACCGGATCCAGCCGATCGCCGTCCGGGACGTCCTCTACTACCTGGTCGCGGCGCTCGACATCCCGGACGACGTCAACCGCACGTTCGACATCGGCGGCCCGGACGTGCTCCGGTACGGCCAGATGCTGAACGGCTACGCGGTCGAGGCGAAGCTGCCGCAGCGCCCGATCTCCTCGTTGCCGGTCATGACGCCGGGGCTCGCCGCGCACTGGTTCAACGCCGTCACCCCGATCCCGCGCAAGCTCGCGACGCCGATCATCGAGTCGCTGCAGTTCGAGTGCGTGCAGCGCGAGCACGACATCGACGACGTCGTGCCGCGGCCGGAGGGTGGCCTGACGTCGTACCGCCGGGCGGTCCGCCTGGCCCTGACCAAGATGCGGTCGGGGGAGGTGCAGACGAGTTGGCGCAGTGCCACGCTCTCCAGCACGCCGGCTGATCCGCTGCCGAGCGACCCGGACTGGGCCGGCCACACCGTCTACGTGGACGACCGGCACCGTCACAGTGCCGCACCGCCGGAGGCCGTCTGGAGCGTCGTCGAGTCCATCGGCGGCGAGAACGGGTGGTACTCGTTCCCCCTGGCCTGGGTCGCACGCGGGTGGATGGACAAGATCGCCGGTGGTGTCGGACTGAACCGTGGTCGCCGCGACCCGAAGCGCCTCGAGCAGGGCGACGCACTCGACTGGTGGCGTGTCGAACGGCTCGAGCGTGGCCACTACCTCCGCCTCCGCGCCGAGTTCAAGTCACCGGGCCGTGCGTGGCTCGAGATGACCGTGACCCCGACGGACGACGGCGGCTGCGACTACCACCAGCGGGCGCTCTACTTCCCGCAGGGGCTCGCCGGACGCCTGTACTGGTACTCGATCCTGCCGTTCCACGGGGTCATCTTCCCGGGCATGGTGGAGCGCATCACGGCCCGCGCCGAGCGCGAGGCGCACCGCACCGACTCGACGCAGGCCAACAGCACGCACCAGAATGGGTCCCGCACGCCGGAGCACGAGGAGGCAGCATGAGCGACGACGAACGCGGCACGATCCTGTTCCTGGGGGACAGCATCACCGCCGGCGGGTCCTGGGACGAGCGGCTGCCGGGCGAACAGACCCTGAACCACGGCATCAGCGGCGACACGACCGACGGCGTCCTCGAGCGCCTCGACGCCGTCGTCGCGGCGGCGCCGGACGAGATCGTGCTGCTCATCGGCACGAACGACTTCGGCAACCACCGCAAGAGCGCCGAGCACGTGGTGCGGAACGTGGAGACGATCCTCGTGACGCTCCGCCGCGAGCTCCCCGGCGTCCGGCTGCTCCTGGTCTCGATCCTGCCGCGCCAGGCCGAGTTCACGCCCCGCATCGAAGAGGCCAACCGTCACCTCCGCCAGTTCGTCGCCACCTGCCACGCGCAGTACCTCGACGTGTGGCCGGCCCTCGCCGACGGCGACCACCTCGCGGACCGGTTCACCGAGGACGGACTGCACCTCACCGACGAGGGCTACCAGGCGTACGTCGCCGAACTGGTGCCCGCGCTCGAACGGCTGCGCGGACTGCCGCCGATGTCCCGCCCGATCACCGCGATCGAACTGGACGAGGCCTCCGCCTGATGGCGGCTCGGAAGGGGCGGCCCCCGGTCGGGTCGTCGTTCGGAGCGGCCGCGTCCTCGGCGCGTCCCGCCCCGGCGGCGACGACGGCTCCCGCGTTCACCCGCCCGGCGCTGGCACCATCGCTGCTCGCGGCCATCGTGCTGCTGGCCTGCATCGCGTTCCTGGACGCCTCGGCGTTCGTCTTCGTGCGCTGGGGGATCACCGTCCTGGCGCTGATCGTGCTGGTGTTCTGCATCCGTGGCCGCTCCTGGTGGACCGCCGTGCTGATGGCCGCCGTCGCGGTCTGCTGGAACCCGCTCGTCACCGTGCCGATCCCCGGGCAGGTCTGGGCGGCGCTGCAGGTCGTCGCCGCCGCGCTGTTCATCGTGGTCGGCATCGTCGTCAAGGTGCCCCGGACGGCGGAAGCACCGCCCGCCCGGTAGGATCGGCAGCGTCGGGCACGCTGCCCGACCACACGAGACGAAGGGCATGGATGAGCAACGAGACCGAGCCGGTGACCGAGAGTCCTCTGCTGAACCCTCGACCGTCCTCCGGCGGTCTCGATCGATCCGACGTCGTGCTCCGCAAGGGGCGCTTCACCCTGCTGAACGGCCATCTGACGCCGCAGCAGTCCATGATCGAGGACCTGCTCTTCCTCGACGACGCGCTCACCGCCGCGGACGTCGACCACCTGCTCATCCGCGGGAACGACCAGCGCCCCGTCATCGCCCTCGACGAGCGGGACCGGCAGCGCGCCGAGTCCGCCGTGATGGACGCCGCCGTCGGTGAGCCGTTCTACGCGAAGCCGCCGGGGAAGCCCGCGGTGCTCGTCGTCGACGACGGCTTCGGCTCCCCGGACGACCTGGTCCTGCGCGTGTTCCGTCCGCGCCTCGAGCCCCTCGGCCGCCTGCGCTACGGCGCCGAGACGAGCGTCCAGATGGAGTTCTGGCGGGTGACGGACACCGAGGTCCTCGCGCCCGTCGAGAACGCCCTGATGCGCCGCAGCCTGCCGATCGACGAGTTCGTCCTGGTGGACATCGAGCGCTACGGCCGCACCTGGCGCACCGTCGAGCACATGTTCGACGACCACGTCTCGGACATCCGCTTCCCGATCGACATCGTCTTCTCGTGGGTGGACGGCAACGCGATCGAGTACCAGCGCGCCCGCCAGGCAGCGCAGTCGTCCGCCGTCCTGGGGGAGGGCGACGACGCCCCAGCCCGGTTCCGGCAGATCAACGAGCTCAAGTACGCGCTGCGCTCGGTGTACATGTACGCGCCGTGGGTCCGCACGATCTACATCGCGACCGACTCGCCCGCACCGTCCTGGCTCGCGGACCACCCGCGCGTCCGGATCGTCCGCAGCGAGGAGTTCTTCGCCGACCCGTCCGTCCTGCCGACGCACAACTCGCAGGCCGTCGAGTCGCAGCTGCACCACATCCCGGGCATCAGCGAGCACTTCATCTACTCGAACGACGACATGTTCTTCGGCCGGCAGGTCGACCCGTCGGTGTTCTTCAGCCCCGGCTCCGTGACGAAGTTCATCCTCGCCACGACCCGGATCGGCCTCGGCTCGAACAACCCGGCTCGCAGCGGCTTCGAGAACTCCGCGCGGGTGAACCGCCGGCTCCTCGCGCAGCGGTTCGGCGCGGTCACGACGCGGCACCTCGAGCACGCGCCCACCCCGCTCCGCGCGAGCATCATGACCGAGATGGAGCACGAGTTCGCGGACGAGTTCGCGGCGACCGCCGGTTCCCGGTTCCGTGCGGCCGAGAACATCTCCGTGACGAACTCGCTGTACCACTACTACGCGTTGCTCACCGGTCGCGCGATCGTGCAGGAGAACGCGCCCGTCCGCTACATCGACACCACGATGCTGTCCGGGCTCCGCGCACTCGAGGACCTGCTGAAGAAGCGCAACGTCGACTTCTTCTGCCTGAACGACGGCAGCTTCCCCGAGGTCAGTGACGACGAGCGCACCTCGCGCGTCACCGACTTCCTGGAGCGCTACTTCCCGTTCCCGGCCCCGTGGGAGCACCCGGACGCGTAGCGCGCTGGCGCTGAGATCGCACTTCGTGTCGGGTCCGTCTCGGACGACCCGACACGATGTGCGATCTCAGCGGGATGGGGCACCGTGCGTACGCCTGCGTCAGCGGTGGACGGGGGAGACCGGGACGGAGTCGAGCGTGAAGACCGGGATGCTCGAGGTCACCGGTGCCGGCTCGACCGCGGCGGGGATGACGACCCCGGCGGCAGCGAGTCGGGCGTCCGTCTGCTCGGAGGACACCGGCTCGCCGACCGTGGCGTACTGCCCGATCGGCACGACGGAGTGCACGACGTTGTGGCCGTACACGTGCACGAGGTTGAACGACTGCGCTCCGTCGCGGCCACGTGTCCCGCCCTGGAACTCGTTGAGGTCCTGCGTGTAGCACGTGGCACTCGCCACGGAGACGGGGATGCCCGCGAACACCGCACTCGTCGAGTAGTGCAGGTGCCCCGCGATGATCGCCAGGATGTCCGATCCCTCGACGACCTCGGCAAGGGCCTGCTGCTCCCGGAGCTCCACCAGGACGGTCAGGTCTTGCACGCTCGGCACCGGCGGGTGGTGCATGGCGAGGATCGTGCCGTGCGGAGCGGCCTCGGAGAGCACCTCTGCGAGCCAGTCCAGCTGTTCCGGGGTCACGATGCCGTAGTGCTCGCCCGGGACGCTGGTGTCGAGCGTGACGACGCGCAGGCCGTTCACCTCGTACACGAAGTCCACCGGGCGGTCGGTGGGGTGCAGCCCGAACAGCTCCTGACGGAACGCACCGCGCTCGTCGTGGTTGCCCATCGCCCAGATGACTTGTGCGCCGATGCGCTCGGCGGCCGGTTCGATGATCCGACGGACACGGGCGTACGCACCCGGTTCGCCCTTGTCGGCGACGTCCCCGGTGATGATGATCGCCTCCGGTCGGGCACCGGATGCCTCGATCTCGTCGACGATCTGCGACAACCGTGCGGCCGAGTCGACGTCCCCGTAGAGGTCGCCGTCACCCGCGATGAGGTGGGTGTCGCTGAGGTGGAGCAGGAAGTGGTTCGGCCTGGGGTGCTCGGCCGTCCGGGATTCCATCGGGTTCTCATTCCGTTGGTGGGTCCCTCGGGGGAGGAGCCCGTTCCAGATGCGTGGTGCAACACGATGCCACACCGTCCTGGACGAGTCCAGCACGCCCCCGTGAATCACGGGTGAACCGAAGACGGCGTGGCACGAAACAACCCCCACCACATCGTGGCGGGGGTTGTTTCGTCGTACTGGTTCCTAGTGGCCGGCGCCGACCTGCGGGGCCTGGTGCGTGCCCTCGAGGTCCGGGCCGTGGTGCGCGGCGTGCGCAGCCTCGAGCTCGGCCTTCGAGACCGGGGCGATGCGGTCCTCGAAGAAGAAGCGCGACATGCCTGCGCGGATCTTCTGCACCGAGGTGATCTGCCCCTTGGCGTTCGGGCGGATCATGAGCGGCTTGTACTCGTTGAACTGCAGGAGCTTCCAGCGCTCGTACTCGTCGAGCTGCTCGTGGACCTCGATGTACTCACCGTGCGGGAGACGGACGATGCGGCCCGACTCGTACCCGTGGAGGACGATCTCGCGGTCCTTCTTCTGCAGCGCGAGGCACACGCGCTTGGTGATCCAGAAGGCGACGAACGGGCCGAGGACGGTCGTGGCCTGGATCACGTGGATCACGTGGTCGATCGACACCAGGAAGTGCGTCGCGATGATGTCCGAGCTCGCCGCTGCCCAGAGGCTGGCGTAGAGCGTGACACCGGCAGCGCCGAACGCGGTGCGGGTCGGGGCGTTGCGGGGACGGTCCGCGATGTGGTGCTCACGCTTGTCGCCGGTGACCCACGCCTCGATGAAGGGGTAGATGAAGATCGCCAGGATGAGCCCGACGAGCACCGCGATCGGCACGAGGATGTTGAACGACACCGTGTAGCCGAACCACACGACCTCCCAGTGCGGGGGCACCAGTCGGAGCGCGCCGTCCGCGAAGCCGATGTACCAGTCGGGCTGGGTACCGGCGGACACGGGGGACGGGTCGTACGGGCCGTAGTTCCAGATCGGGTTGATCGTGAACAGCGACGCGATGAGGGCGAGGATGCCCGCGACGATGAAGAAGAAGCCGCCGGCCTTCGCGGCGAACGCCGGGAGGATCGGGACGCCCACGACGTTGTCGTTGGTCTTGCCGGGGCCCGCGTACTGCGTGTGCTTGTTGACCACGACGAGCACGAGGTGGACACCGAGCACCGCGACCAGGATCGCGGGGAGCAGCAGGATGTGCAGCGTGTACAGACGCCCGACGATCGCGGTTCCGGGGAACTCACCGCCGAACAGGATGTACCCGATCCAGACGCCGATCACCGGGACGCCCTCGATCATGCCGACGATGATGCGGAGACCGTTGCCGGAGAGCAGGTCGTCGGGGAGCGAGTAGCCGGTGAAGCCCTCGGCCATGGCCAGGACCCACAGCACGAAGCCGAAGACCCAGTTGAGCTCGCGGGGCTTGCGGAAGGCGCCGGTGAAGAACACGCGGGCCATGTGCAGCATCACCGAGGCGACGAACAGCAGGGCCGCCCAGTGGTGGATCTGCCGGACGAAGAGACCGCCGCGGATGTCGAACGAGATGTTCAGCGTCGACTGGAGTGCCGTCGACATCTCCACGCCCTTGAGCGGGACGTAGGAGCCGTTGTAGACGACCTCGGTCATGGAGGCACCGAAGAAGAACGTCAGGAACGTGCCCGAGAGCAGGATCACGACGAAGCTGTACAGCGCGACCTCACCGAGCATGAAGCTCCAGTGGTCGGGGAAGATCTTGCGACCGACCTCTTTCACCAGGCCGGAGATGCTGGTGCGCTCGTCGATGTAGTTGGCGACCCCGCCGATGATGCGGGACCCACGCTCCGGGGCGGGCTTGGTGCTCGCCGTGTTCGGTGCGTTCGTGGTGGTGGTGCTGGTCATCAGCGTTCACGCTCCCAGAAGGACGGTCCGACCGGCTCGTGGAAGTCGCTCTGCGCAACCAGGTAGCCGTCGTCGTCGATCGCGATCGGAAGTTGGGGGAGGGGGCGAGCCGCCGGGCCGAAGGTGACCTCGCAGTTGTTCGAGACATCGAACGTCGACTGGTGGCAGGGGCACAGCAGGTGGTGCGTCTGCTGCTCGTAGAGCGCGACCGGGCATCCGACGTGGGTGCAGATCTTGGAGTAGGCAACGATACCGTCGTAACCCCAGTTCTCGTGGCCCTTCGACGGGTTGAGGTCCTTCGGGTCGAGGCGCATGAGCAGCACGGCTGCCTTCGCCTTCTCCTCGAGCATGTCCTCCTTGTCGAGGAGGCCGTCCGGGATCACGTGGAAGACCGAGCCGATGGTGACGTCCGAGGCCTTGATCGGCAGACCCGTCGGGTCCTTCGTCAGGCGCGTGCCCTTCGCCCACATGGTGTGGCGGAGGAGCTCGTTCGGGTCGGCAGCCGGGGCGAGGTCGCGGACCAGCACGATGCCGGGCAGCGGGAACGCCGCGAGTGCACCGATCATCGAGTTGCGGATCAGCTTGCGACGGCTGAAGCCGGACTCCTTGTCGGCGAGCTGGAAGGCCTCGACGGCCTTCGCGCGGGTCGCGTCGGTGCCACGCGTGGGGTGGCGCTGCTCGCTGATCTCGCGGTCGGAGACCAGGGACTTCGACCAGTAGACCGCGCCGATGCCGAGGGCGAGCAGCGCGAGCGAGATGGCCAGCCCGAGGAACAGGTTGGCGGTGCGGACCGTGCCGAAGTCGTCGGACTTGATCGGGAACGCCACGTACGCGGCGATCGACAGGACGCTGCCGACGATCGAGAGGTAGAAGAACGTCGCGACCTGGCGCTCGGCCAGCCGCTGCTTCTTCGGGTCGACGTCGGTGCGGCGCGCGCGGTGCGGCGGCTCACCCGGGTTCTCGAACGGTTCCGCGGGCAGGACCGCGGTGCCGGCCGGCACCGTGGTGCCGTGCTTCTCGACAGCCGAGGACGAGTTCAGCGCCTCGTCGTCGTGCTCTGCCATGGTGTTCCCTTCAGTGTCGTGCGACACGGACGATCAGTTGGACTTCGCGGTCAGCCAGACGGTCATC
Source organism: Curtobacterium sp. NPDC090223 (assembly GCF_044746585.1). Taxonomy (NCBI): domain Bacteria; kingdom Bacillati; phylum Actinomycetota; class Actinomycetes; order Micrococcales; family Microbacteriaceae; genus Curtobacterium; species Curtobacterium sp. NPDC090223. The sequence continues at coordinate 548,383 of NZ_JBIVCN010000001.1, forward strand.
GCGACCACTGCGCCGAGTCCGAAGATCCAGATGAACAGACCCTCTGCCACCGGGCCGAGGGCGCCGAGGCCGAAGCCACCGGGCGAAGCGTTGTCCTGCACGTACTTGAGGTACGTGATGATGTCGGCCTTCTGCTGCGGCGTGATGTTCAGGTCGTTGAACACCGGCATGTTCTGCGGGCCCGTGACCATGGCCTCGTAGATGTGCTTGCCCGTGACGTTCGTCAGGTTCGGCGCGTACTTGCCCTCGGTCAGTGCACCACCGGCACCGGCGACGTTGTGGCACATCGCGCAGTTGATGCGGAAGAGCTCCGCACCCGCGGCGGCGTCACCGTCGGAGCCGTCGGTGAGCGACGTGGAGGGGATCGACGGGCCGGGGCCGAGCGAGGCGACGTACGCCGCGAGGGCGTCGACCTGCGCATCGGTGAACTGCGACGGCTTCTCCTCGGCCTGGGGGCCCTGGGCCGCCATCGGCATGCGGCCGGTCCCGACCTGGAAGTCGACCGACGCGGCGCCGACACCGATGAGGGACGGGCCCTCGCTGGTGCCCTGCGCGGACAGACCGTGGCACGTGGCGCAGTTGGACGCGAAGAGCTTCTGCCCCTCGTTCACCTGCGACTGGCTCGCGGCAGCGACGGTGGTGGTGCTGCTGTCGTCGGCGGAGGCCGTGGAGCTGAACAGCGCGTACGCACCGCCGGTGGTCATCAGACCGACGACGATGAGCGAGACGGTCGCCAGCGGGGAGCGGCGGCCCTTCTTGGACTTGGTTCTGTTGAACATGCGGTGGGTGCTGTCCGATTCCTACTTGAGAAGGTAAATGACGGCGAAGAGGCCGATCCAGACCACGTCGACGAAGTGCCAGTAGTACGACACGACGATGGCCGTGGTGGCCTCCTTGTGGCCGAAGTTCTTCGCGGCGAAGCCACGGCCGAGCGTCAGGAGGAAGGCGATCAGACCACCGGTCACGTGCAGGCCGTGGAAGCCGGTGGTGAAGTAGAACGCCGAGCCGTAGGCGCTGGAGGAGAGCGTGATGCCCTCGTGCCAGAGGTTGGCGTACTCGAAGATCTGGCCGCAGACGAAGATCGCGCCCATGCAGTACGTGACGAAGAACCACTCCGTCATGCCCCAGTCGCGCGGGTTCCAGCTCGTGCGGTGCACCTGGAAGCGCTCGGCGGCGAACACCGCGAACTGGCAGGCGAAGCTGGAGAGGACCAGCACGATCGTGTTCACCGAAGCGAACGGCACCTCGAGGTGGGCGGTCTCGGTCGCCCAGAGCTGGGGTGAGGTGCTGCGCAGCGTGAAGTAGATCGCGAACAGGCCGGCGAAGAACATGACCTCGCTGCCCAGCCACACGATCGTCCCCACGGCAACGGGGTTCGGCCTGTTGAGGACCGTACCGCTGGCTGGTCTGGAGAGAGGGGTGCTTGTCACAGGGTCCATTATGGCCGAAACCACCGACAGTGTTTTGCCAGGCAACTGGCGGGTCGTTCGAAAACAGTACGATCGCGGGTATGTCTGACGTTCTCTCCTGGCCAGCCGTCATCAGTGCGCTCATGGCGCGCGAGGACCTGACGATCAGGCAGTCCACATGGGCCATGGAGGAGATCGTGCACGGGCGCGCCACCGACGCCCAGATCGCCGCCTTCGCCGTGGCCCTCCGCGCGAAGGGCGAGACCGTCGACGAGGTCGTCGGGTTCCGCGACGCCATCCTCGAGGCCGCGGTCCCGCTGGACGTCGACCCGATGGCGCTCGACATCGTCGGCACGGGCGGCGACGTCGTCGGCACGGTGAACGTCTCGACGATGGCGGCCGTCGTGATCGCCGCGGCGGGTGTGCCGGTCGTCAAGCACGGCAACCGGGCCAGCTCGTCGAAGTCGGGCTCCAGCGACGTCCTCGCCGCACTCGGCCTCGACCTGACGATGGACGCCGAGCGTGTCGCGGACACGTTCCGGCGTGTCGGTCTGACGTTCGCGTTCGCGAGCGCGTTCCACCCCGGCTTCGCGCACGCCGCGCCGGTCCGCCGTGAGATCGGCGTGCCGACCGTGTTCAACTTCCTCGGCCCGCTCGTGAACCCCGCACGGTGCGAGGCGAACGCCGTCGGTGTGGCCCAGCTCGAACTCGTGCCCATCATCACCGGCGTGTTCCAGACGCGTGGCGCGACGGCGTTGGTGTTCCGCGGCGACGACGGCCTCGACGAACTCACGACGACCGGGCACAGCCACATCTGGGAGGTCACCGGCGGCCGCGTGACCGAGCACGACCTGGACCCCCGCGACCTCGGCATCGCCCGTGCCCGGATGGAGGACCTGCTCGGTGGCGAACCCGCGGAGAACGCCGCGATCGTCCGGCGTGTCCTGGCGGGGGAGACCGGTCCGGTCCGCGACATCGTGCTCCTCAACGCGGCAGCTGGTCTGGTCTCGTTCCGCCTCGCCGAGGACCCGGAGCAGTGGGACCGACCGATCCTGCAGCGCTTCCGCGAGCAGCTCGTCGTCGCGGCCGAGGCGATCGACTCCGGCGCCGCCGAGCGCAAGCTCGCCGACTGGGTCGACGCGACTCCCGTCGCGGAGACCGGCGCCCTGGACCACTGACAGGAGGCCCGGTGCCGGTCCCGGGGACCGGCACCGGGCCTCCCGGCTGGTGCCTTGCGTCAGATGACGACTACTGGACGTCCTCGTCGACCCAGTCGAAGGTCTTCGTGACGGCCTTCTTCCAGAGGCGCAGCGTGCGGTCGCGCTCCGCGGCGTCGAGCTGCGGCTCCCAGCGCTGGTCCTCCTGCCAGTTGGCACGGAGCTCGTCGAGGTTCGCCCAGAAGCCGACCGCCAGGCCGGCCGCGTAGGCGGCGCCGAGCGCGGTGGTCTCCGCGACGACCGGCCGGACGACCGGCACGTCGAGGATGTCCGCCTGGAACTGCATGAGCTCGTTGTTGGCGGTCATGCCGCCGTCGACCTTGAGCTCCGTCAGGTCCACACCGGAGTCCGCGTTCACGGCGTCGAGGACCTCGCGGGTCTGCAGCGCCGTCGCCTCCAGGGCCGCACGCGCGATGTGGCCCTTGTTGACGTACCGCGTCAGGCCGACGATGGCGCCGCGGGCGTCCGGACGCCAGTACGGCGCGAACAGGCCGGAGAACGCCGGCACGAAGTAGACGCCGCCGTTGTCGTCGACGGTCTTGGCGAGCGCCTCGACCTCCGGGGCGCTCTGGATGAGGCCGAGGTTGTCGCGGAGCCACTGGATGAGCGATCCCGTGACGGCGATCGACCCCTCGAGTGCGTAGTGGGTCTCCTGGTCGCCGAGCTTGTAGCCGACGGTCGTCAGCAGCCCGTTCTCGGAGCGGACGATGTCCGTGCCGGTGTTGAAGATCAGGAAGTTGCCGGTGCCGTAGGTGTTCTTCGACTCGCCCTTGTCGAACGCGGCCTGGCCGAACGTGGCGGCCTGCTGGTCACCGAGGATGCCGGCGATCGGGACCTCGCGCAGCAGGTTCGACGACTCGACGTGCCCGTATACCTCGGAGGAGCTGACGATCTCCGGGAGCATCGACTTCGGGACACCGAAGTCGGCGAGGATGTCGTCGCGCCACTGCAGCGTCTCGAGGTCCATGAACAGCGTGCGGGACGCGTTCGTGACGTCGGTCTTGTGCACGCCGCCGTCGACGCCACCGGTCAGGTTCCAGAGGACCCAGGTGTCGGTGGTGCCGAAGAGCAGGTCCCCGGCCTCGGCCTTCTCACGCGCGCCCTCGACGTTCTCGAGGATCCACATGATCTTGGTGCCGGCGAAGTAGGTCGCGAGGGGCAGACCGACGACCGACTTGTAGCGGTCGGTGTCACCGTCGGCGAGCTTGTCGACGATCGACTGCGTGCGGGTGTCCTGCCAGACGATCGCGTTGTAGACGGCCTTGCCGGTCGTCTTGTCCCACACGACCGCGGTCTCGCGCTGGTTCGTGATGCCGACGGCGGCGACGTCGTGCCGGGTGATGTCGGCACGGGACAGGGCCTGGCCGATCACCTCACGGACGTTGTCCCAGATCTCGGCGGGGTCGTGCTCGACCCATCCCGCACGCGGGAAGATCTGCTCGTGCTCCTTCTGTCCGACGGAGATGATCGAACCGGAGTGGTCGAAGACGATTGCACGGGTGCTGGTCGTGCCCTGGTCGATGGCGACGATGTAGTCGGCCATTGGTGCTCCTTACGGGTGTTCGGTGCTGCGGCCGGCCCCGGCGTTGGGGCCTGCCGACGTGGACGGGTGTGGGATCAGGCGAGGGGGAGCAGTGCGTACGACAGACCTGCCGCGATCGCACCACCGACGAGCGGGCCGACGACCGGCACCCAGGCGTAGGCCCAGTCGCTCGAGCCCTTGCCCTTGATCGGCAGGAAGGCGTGCGCGATGCGGGGGCCGAGGTCACGGGCAGGGTTGATCGCGTACCCGGTCGGGCCACCGAGGGAGACACCGATCGCGATCACGAGGAAGGCCACCGGGATGGCGCCGAGCTCGGACGGGGTCTTGCCGTTCGTGAACGCGATGACCACGAACACCAGGACGAAGGTGCCGATGATCTCGGTGACGAGGTTCCAGCCGTAGGAGCGGATCGCCGGGCCGGTGGAGAAGACGCCGAGCTTGGCGGCCGGGTCGGGCTCCTCGTCGAAGTGCTGCTTGTAGGCGAGCCAGACGATGACGGCACCGATGACCGCACCGATCAGCTGTGCGAGCCAGAAGAGGAGCATCGCGCCGACGGTGATGTTGCCGAGGATGGCCTGGGCGAGGCTCACGGCCGGGTTCAGCTGGCCGCCGGACTTGTACGAAACGGTGACGCCGGCGAAGACCGCGAAGCCCCAACCGATCGTGACCATGAGGAAGCCTGCGCCGAAGCCCTTGGACTTCTTGAGCGACACGGCGGCGACGACACCGCCACCCAGGATGATGAGCATCGCGGTGCCGACGAGCTCGGAAAGGAACTTGACGCCGATGTCGTCCATCGGTGACCTCCATTGCGCTGGTTGGGGGTTCCGATGCTGCTCGGCACTCCCCATCGAGTGATTGTGGCGAGCATACTGCCGGGAATTTGCGGCGGGCGATGGACACGGAACTGTTCTGCACGAATCTGCACGAACGTGCATGGGGAGTGTGCGTTCGGGCATCCGGTGCCCGGTTCGTGACGGTTGCTCGGTGCACGAACGTGCAGGTCCGGGGAACGCACGCCCGATGTAGCCTGGCCCCACTCCGGACGGCGTCGGCGGTGTGCAGGCCTCGTCCGGGCGTCGAACCCGTGGAGGCCCCGTCATGAAGAAGCTCATCAACGACCCGCAGAACGTCGTCATCGAGACCGTGCGCGGGTTCGCCCAGGCGCACGCGGGAGACGTCGTCCTGGTCGAGGACCCGATCCACCTGCACCGCGCGGATGCCCCGGTCGCCGGCAAGGTCGGGATCGTCAGCGGAGGCGGCAGCGGGCACGAACCGCTGCACGCGGGCTTCGTCGGCCACGGCATGCTCGACGCCGCGGTCCCGGGGCCGGTGTTCACCAGCCCGACACCGGACCCGATCGTCGCCGCGACCAAGGCCGTCGACGGCGGGGCCGGCGTGCTGCACATCGTGAAGAACTACACCGGCGACGTCCTCAACTTCGAGACCGCGGCCGAGCTCGCCGGGATGGACGACATCCGCGTCGAGTCCGTCGTGGTCGACGACGACGTGGCCGTGCAGGACTCGCTCTACACGGCCGGCCGTCGCGGCGTGGCCGGCACCGTCGTCGTGGAGAAGTGCGCCGGGGCGGCCGCCGAGCGCGGTGACGACCTGGACGCGGTCGCGGCCGTCGCCCGCCACGTCAACGACGTCACGCGCTCGATGGGCCTGGCGATCGCGCCGGGCACCGTGCCGCACGCGGGTGAACCGTCCTTCACGCTGGGGGACGACGAGGCCGAACTCGGCATCGGCATCCACGGCGAACCCGGCCGCGAGCGCATCGCGATGGCGCCGGTGGACGCCCTGGTCGACCGCGTGCTCGAACCGGTCCTCACCGACCTCGACGCGCCCGCCGGCTCGCGCCTGCTGCTCCTGGTCAACGGAATGGGCGGCACACCGCTCTCCGAGCTCTACATCGCCTACCGACGCGCCGCCGAGGTCCTGGCGGACCGTGGGTACGAGGTCGCGCGTAGTTTGGTGGGCGACTACGTCACGTCCCTCGAGATGCAGGGGTTCTCGATCACCGTCACGGTGCTCGACGACGACCTCATCACCCTCTGGGACGCACCGGTCGAGACCCCGGCACTGCGCTGGGGCCGCTGACACCGACCGGCCGGCACCGTCCGGCCGCCGATCCGGGCCGTGCTCGGCCCGCAGGAAGGAACACCAATTGGCGCTCGACACCGCATGGGCCATCGACTGGGTCCGACGCACCGCCGCGACGATCGACGAGCACCGGGCGGAGCTCGTGACGCTCGACCGCGAGATCGGTGACGGCGACCACGGCGAGAACCTCGACCGCGGCTTCCGCGCCGTGCTCGAGGCCGTCGACGGCGGGTCGTTCGACACGCCGGGTGCGGTCTTCAAGACGGTCGCCACGAAGCTCATCTCCACGGTCGGCGGCGCTGCCGGCCCGCTGTTCGGCACCGCGTACCTCAAGGCCGCGCAGGCCGCCGGCGACGCCGCGGAGCTCGACGCGGACACCCTCGTCGCGGTCCTCACGGCCGCCAGGGACGGCGTCGTCTCGCGCGGCAAGGCCACCGTCGGCGACAAGACGATGATCGACGCGTGGACCCCGGCGGTCGACGCGGCCGCCACCGCGGCACAGGCCGGGGAGTCCCCGGAGCGCGTGCTCGCCGCCGCTGCGGACGCCGCCGTCACCGGTGCCGAGTCGACCGAGCCGCTCGTGGCGCACAAGGGCCGTGCGAGCTACCTCGGCGAACGCGCCGTCGGGCACCGTGACCCCGGCGCGCAGTCCACGGCCTATATCCTCCGCGCCGCGGTGGACGCGGCGTGACCGTCGGGATCCTGGTCGTCTCGCACAGCGCGGCGATCGCGTCCGGCACCGTGGAACTCGCCCGGCAGATGGCCGCCGACGTGCAGCTCGTCGCGGCCGGCGGGACGGACGACGGCGGGATCGGGACCTCGTTCGAAGCGATCACCGCGGGCATCGAGGAGCTCTCGGGAGCCGACGCGGTCGTCGTCCTGTGCGACCTCGGCTCGGCCTACCTGACCACGGACACGGCGCTGGACTTCCTCGACGACGAGCTCCGGTCGCGGGTCCACGTCTCGGACGCCCCGATCGTCGAGGGAGCGGTCGCGGCCGCGGTCGCGGCCCAGACCGGCGGTGACGTCGATGCGGTGCTGGCAGCCGCGGCGTCCGCCGCGGCCTCCGAGACGTCCGAGGCGGACGCGGGTGCGGCCTCCAGTCCGGTTGCGTCGCACCCGACGGGAGGCCCGGTGCCGGTCGACGGCGCCGGCCCCGCTGACGACGTGGCCGCGTCCGTGACGGTGGAACTCGTCAACGAGACCGGTCTGCACGCCCGACCCGCCGCCGACTTCGTGAAGACCGCCGCGAGGTACGACGCGGCGGTGCGCGTCAACGGCGTCGACGCGAAGAGCCTGCTCGGGATCATGGCGCTCGCGCTGCCCAAGGGCGCGACCGTGACGATCGAGGCCAGTGGCGACGACGCGCAGGACGCGGTCGACGCGCTCGAGGAACTCGTGCGCTCCGGCTTCGGGGAGTGACCCGGGTCAGTCGGTGATGCTGATCGTCGCGGCGACGTCGACGTCCGACGGGCCACCGATGGCTCCTGCCGTGGCGAACAGCGTCGCGCCGAAGACCGCGCTCCAGAAGGTCCGGGCGTCGCGGGGGATCCCGTGCGCGCTCGTCCACCCTTGGTCGCCGACGATGCGCTCGAGGTAGCGCTCGGACTGCCGGAACAGCACGGCGAGCAGCGTGCCGGTGCGCTCGCGCAGGGCGTCGTCGTCCTGCGCGAGCCCGAGCGCGGTCACGAGGAGCCCGGTGGACGGCATCGCCAGGGCCGTCCGCGCCAGGACGTCGCGGAACGCCGGTGCCGCCGTCGCCCGTCGACCGGCGGCCTGCAGCCGTGTCGTGTCGCGGAGGAACCGGACGAACGCGGCGTCGATCACCAGACGGTCCTTCGAGCCGAAGTGGTGCGTGATCTGGTTCGGGTAGACGCCGGCAGCTCGCGCGACGTCGCTGACGGTGAGCGTGCGCGGACTCCGGTCGCCGAGGAGGTCGGCCGCCGTCGCGAGGATCCGTGCCCGCGTCGCCGTGCCCCGAGTGGTTGCCATCACTGAATTGTACGTGGTACAACTCAACTTGTGCAGCATACAAATCAGGACTCCGACGACCTCGTCATCACCGGCTACGGAGCCGTCTCACCGTTCGGCCACGGCGTCGACCCGCTCTGGGACGCCCTCGTCGCCGGCCGGTCCGGCGTGCACGAGCTGCAGCGGGACGGCGACCTCTGGGTGCAGGTCCCGATCCGGATCGGCGCGGACGCCGACCTCGACGCCGACGCCGCGCTCGGACGGGTGCGCGCGAAGCGCCTCGACCGCAGCCAGCAGCTCGCGCTCGTCGCCTCGGAGGAGGCCTGGGCCGACGCCGGTGCCCCCGAGGTCGACCCGGAGCGGCTCGCCGTCGTGCTCGGGACCGGCATCGGCGGGATCGAGACGCTCCTCGACGCCCACGACGAACTCGGCCGGAACGGTGCCAGGCGGGTGTCGCCGCGAACCGTCCCGATGCTCATGGCGAACGGCGCCGCCGCGCAGATCAGCATCGACATCGACGCCAGGGCCGGCGCCTACACGACGGTGTCGGCGTGCGCGTCCGGGGCCGAGGCGATCGCGATGGCGGCGCGCCTGATCCGCAGCGGCGAGGCCGACGTCGTCGTGACCGGGGGAGCGGAGGCCGCGGTCACCCCGGTGACGATGGCCTCGTTCGCACAGTCGCAGGCGCTCGCCAAGCCGAACGGCGAGGACCCGGTCACGCTGTCGAGGCCGTTCGACGCCGGCCGGCGCGGGTTCGTGCTCGGCGAGGGAGCCGGCATCGTCGTGCTCGAACGGGCCTCGCACGCCGCTGCGCGCGGGGCGCGGGTGCACGCGGTGCTCGCGGGGTGGGGGATCACCTCCGACGCGTTCCACATCACGGCACCGCGGCCCGACGGGTCCGGTCAGGAGCGAGCCATGACATCGGCGCTCCGGATGGCCGGGCTCTCCGGTGCCGACGTGGACCACGTGAACGCGCACGCGACGTCTACACCGGTGGGTGACGCCAGCGAGGCGGAAGCGATCGCGCGGGTCGTCGGTCGGGACGCCGTCGTCACCGCGCCGAAGAGCGCGATCGGGCACATGTTCGGCGCGGCGGGGGCGGTCGAGACCATCCTGACCGTGCGTGCCCTGGAGACCGGCCTGGTGCCGCCGACCCTCAACCTCGAGCACCTCGACCCCGCCATCGACCTCGACGTGGTGTCGGGTGCGGCTCGCTCGACCCGGATGCGCGTCGCGCTCAACAACTCGTTCGGGTTCGGCGGACAGAACGCGTCGCTGGTGCTCAGCGCGGCGTGACGACCGGGGGAGCGGCCGCCTGCAGATCCGGCGTCTGCAGCCCCGTGACGCGGAGCAGGTCGAGCTTCGCGTCGTCCTCGGATCCGGGCACCGCGGTGTAGACGACGATCCGCAGGTCGCCGCCGGGGACACTGAGCACGTCGCAGTCCACCGTGATCGGACCGACCTGCGTGCGGAGGGTCTTCCGCGAAGCCCGGTGCTCGGCCACCCGCGCGGTCGCCCAGCGGCGCTCGAACTCCGGGGACTCCCGACGCAGCCGTGCGACGAGGTCCCGCAGCTGCCGGTCGCCCGGGTACCGGCCGAGCGCGGAGCGCAGGTCGGCCACCAGGTCGCTGGTGAACTCCTCCTGGTGGTCGTCGTCGTACTCGACACCGTCGTGGCCGACCATGAAGTGCCGCCACACCAGGTTCCGCTCCATGGCGGTCAGGCGTGCCGGGTCACCGGTCAGCGCCGCCCAGAGGCCGTTCCACAGCAGGATGTCGTGGGTCGCGGTGAACACGGCGAGCGGCACGTCCCCGAGGCGGTCGACGACCCGCTGCACCCCTGGCGTGATGTGCCGGGGGACGACGCCGCGCGACGGCGGAGCCGCGTCCGCGACCCGGAACAGGTGGTCGCGCTCCTCCGTGGTCAGCCGGAGCGCGGTGGCGAGCGACCCGAGGAGCTGCGGGGAGGGGTTCGACGAGCGGCCCTGTTCCAGACGGACGACGTAGTCGACGCTCACCCCGGCGAGTGCGGCGAGCTCCTCGCGACGGAGACCCGGGGTCCGGCGGCCGGGCGCCGCGGGCAGGCCGACCTCTTCCGGGGTGACCCGGTCGCGCCAGGACCGCAGCACGTTCGCGAACTCGCTCATGCGCCCATCCTCCCTCGGACACCCCGCCCCGAGGTGGTACTCCCGGTCCCACCGTCGAGGGGCACCTGGGTGGACCCGGGCGCCGGGACGATCCTGGGTGCATGACCACCACACTCATCACCGGAGCCAACCGCAGCCTGGGGCTCGAGACCGCCCGCCGCCTCCTCGAGGCCGGCCACACCGTGTACGCCGGGATGCGCGACCCGGCCGCCGGCGACGAGGCCCGGGCGCTCGGCGCGCACGTGGTCGCGATCGACGTCACCGACCAGGCGAGCGTCGACGCGGCGATCACGTCGCTGCCGGAGCTCGACGTCCTCGTGAACAACGCCGGGATCCTCGGGACGTCGTTCGGCGTGGACGACCTCGACGCCGCCGCGATCGGCCACGTCCTCGACACCAACGTCACCGGCATCGTCCGGGTCACCCAGGCCGCGCTGCCCCTGCTCCGCGCGTCGTCGAACCCCGTCGTGGTGAACGTCGCGTCGGGTGTCGGCTTCCCGCGGTGGCTCTCCACGCCGGGCCGCGACGAGTACCCGGTGCCGGCGGTCCCGTACGCGGCGTCGAAGGCAGCGGTGATCGCCCTCACCGTGCAGTACGCGAAGAACCTGCCGACCTTCCGGGTGAACGCGAGCGACCCCGGGTACACGGCGACGGAGTTCAACGGGTTCGGTGGACACCAGACGGTCACCGAGGGCACCGACGCGACCGTGGCGCTCGCGACGCTCGGCGCGGACGGGCCGACGGGCGAGTTCCACGACCGGACGGGGCGCATCGAGTACTGACGCGGCGGCGTGCGCCGGGCGTCTCGTCTGGGGCCGGTGCGCTGTGCGGCTCGCGTCGTTCAGTCGTGCACGTCGGAGCCGAAGCCCGGCCCGGGGAGCACCATCCAGTTCTCCGGGTCCGGGAGCCCGCGGAAGCCGGACTTCTCGTACAGCCCCTGCGCGTCCGCGGTGTACAGCACCAGACGCTTCAGCCCCAGTGGTTCCAGCGCCCGTGTGATCCCATCGACCAGGGCGACCCCGACGCCGCGCCCGCGGGCATCCGGGTCGACGAACACGTCGGCGAGCCACCCGAAGGTCACGCCGTCCGTGATCACCCGGGCGTACCCGAGCTGGAGCCCGGAGGACTCGTCGAACACCCCGAACACCCGGGACCCGGCCATCGCGGCCCGGTCGGTCTCGGCGCTCCGCCCGCGGGCCCAGTACGAGTGCTCGCTCAGCCAGGCGTGGACGCGGTCGAAGTCGGTGTCGGCGGGGTCCTCGGAGAACCGGAGCGTCGTCATCACCCCAGGGAACCGGCCTGACCCGCGCCGCACAAGGGCCGATCCGGAGTCCGTGGACGGACCGCCGGCTCGGCGATCGTCGCCGGCCGCCGTCAGTCGCTGACGCCTTCTCCGCCCTCGGGCGGCGCACGGCGACGGAGCGTCGCGACCACGACGAGCGCTGCGGCCAGGACGATCGCCCCGCCACCGACCCACACCGCGCCCCACGGCGTGGGGCCGTCGTCGGGTGCCGCGGCCGGCGCGGAGGCCTCGAGGGTCACCTCGACCTCCGTCGGTCCCGGGCTCGGGTCCGGGGTGCTCGGGTCCGGTGTGGACACGGCCGTCGACGTCGGCGCGGGGAGCATGGCCGTGAACCCGAGCTCGCCGGTGATCGGGTGGCCGTCGGGGGAGACGTACCGCCAGAGCACCGTGTACGCGCCGTCACGCAACGCGACGGCCTTCGACATCGTCGTGCCGTCGACCAGGACGTCGCCGGTCGACACGTCCGTGCCGGCCTCGTCACGGACCTCGATGCGCAGGCCGGCGTCCAGACCGGTCAGTGGCGCCTCGGAGAACGTGAGGTCGACCCGCTCGATCGGCGTGCGGACGGTGCTGCCGTCGGCCGGGTCGCTCGACACGAGCGCGGAGTGGGCGTCGGCGGGGTCGGCGAGCACCAGGCTCGCCAGCCCGACGGCGATCGCGAGCAGGGACATCCGGGCGCTGCGGCGGACCGCGGTGGGGGACATGTGGCGATTCTACGAGATGTCGAACGCTCCGCGTCCCCGCGGGCTGGCAGGCTTGCTCCATGCGCGCAGTCCGGTACCAGCAGTTCGGGACACTCCCCGAGATCGTCGACGTCGACCGCCCGACCTGTCCGCCCGACGGTGTCGTGGTCCAGGTCGCGGCGACCGGGGTGTGCCGGAGCGACTGGCACGCCTGGCGCGGACACGACGACTCCGTCCACCTGCCGCACGTCCCGGGCCACGAGTTCGCCGGGGTCGTCGTGGAGGTCGGCGCCGAAGTCCGGCACCACCGGGTCGGCGCTCGTGTCACCGCGCCGTTCGTCTTCGCGTGCGGCAGGTGCCGGGAGTGCCTCGCCGGCCAGACCCAGGTCTGCACCGAGCAGGAACAACCGGGCTTCACACTGCCGGGTTCGTTCGCCGAGCAGCTCGCCGTCCCGCACGCCGACGTCAACCTCGTCGCGCTGCCCGACGCGGTCGCGTTCGTGGACGCCGCCGGGCTCGGATGCCGCTTCGGGACCGCGTACCACGCACTCCACGCACGCGGCCGGGTGGCCGCCGGCGAACACGTCGTCGTCATGGGCTGCGGGGGCGTCGGCCTGTCCGCGATCGTGGTCGCCGTCGCCGCCGGCGCGCACGTCGTCGCGGTCGACGTCTCACCCGCGGCACTCGCCCGTGCGGCGGCACTCGGTGCCGACACGGTGACGTCCGGACCCGCCGCCGTCGACGAGGTCCGCTCCCGCACCGACGGGGGAGCACACCTGTCGATCGACGCGTTCGGCAGCCGGGCCACCTCGGTCGCCGCGGTCGCCTCGCTCCGGCCGCGGGGCCGGCACGTGCAGGTCGGACTCCTGCTCGACGACGAAGCGGCACCGGCGATCCCGATGGGACGGGTCATCGGCGACGAACTCGAGCTCCTCGGCAGCCACGGCATCTCCGTGGGGGAGTACGCCGCGATGCTCGACGACATCGTCGCGGGCCGACTGGACCCGGGCGTCACGCTCGGCCGCACCATCGCCTTCGACGACCTCCCGCAGGCACTCGCCGCGATGGACGGTCCGGCCGCGCAGGCGGGGATGACGGTCGCCGTCGTCTGAACCCGTGCCCATGGCGGTTCGCCTACGGTCCCGCTCATGACGACGAACAGGAAGACCGTCTCGGCGGTGATCGGCGCCGCCGGCCTCGCGCTCGTGCTCAGCGGCTGCGTCGGCAACGCGCAGCAACTCGATCCCGCCGCGACCGGCCCGCTCGCCGAGAACACCACGCCGGCCGCCGGGTGCGCCTCGGCGTCGGGTGCCGCACTCGTGGCGCTCACGCAGGTCGCCGACGGCCTCGACGACTCCGTGCTGGCCAAGGTCCAGCGAGGGGACGGCGGCTGGTACCTGGGTGCGGCGACGACCCCGACGTCGGGCAGCGCCCTGACGGACGACGACGTCGCGGTCTGGGGGAGCACCGACGACCCGAGCAGCGCGGACTTCGACGGGCAGCTCGTCCCGGTGAACGACCGCGCGCAGGACGCGAGCGCGTCAGCGGCTCCGACGGCGTCGGGGTCCTTCAGCGCGACGTCGAACGCGGCCGAGCTCGTCCAGGACTGCGTCGTCTACGGCGCCGAGCACTGATCAACGGCACGCCGGGCATCGTGATGCCGCTCGCGGCTCCGAGTTGACATAATATGCATTATCGGCGCATGGCCGTCATGACAATCAGAGCGGCCCAGCAACACCGACGAGGTTGCCCGCCGGATCCCGGAAGTGTCCCACTACGACACCACCGGCCTCGTTGCGCTGCAGGTCGAGCACGACGACGCCACCAAGGTCCACGACCTGACGGAGCGTCGCACCGACGTCGTCGACGCCGACGTAGAACACCGCGTGCGCGTCGAACCCCGTACCACCGCCGATGCCACCGGCCGCTGGTCCGGCGTCGGCCGCCGGCGGGACGAACGAGTACGACGACGACTCCGAGATCGCCGGCGCGACGGGCGCTCCGGGTGGCGCGTCCCATCCGAACAGCGTCCCGTAGAACGCCCGGAGCCGCTCGGGCTCCGGGCCGATGACCTCGACGTGCACGATCGGTCGTCCCATGCGCCCACCATGCCCCACCCGGCCGGCTCGTGCCCACCCCTTCCCGACCTGACATAACGGCGTTCTCCTTCGCACAACGGAGAACACCCGACACCACGGGATCCCATGGTGTCGGGTGTTCTCGGTCGTGCGGAGCGAACTGCTCAGGCGTCAGAGGTCGGCACGTCGTCCGCGTCGATCTCCAGCGCTGCTTCCTCGCGCCCGGACTCCTCCACCACGTCGGTGTCGGTGTCCGGCTGCTCGGGAGCCTCGCTCTGCGTGGTTTCCTCGGCTGGGTCTGGCTGGCTGTAGCTCATGCGCGGGACGCTACGCGCGCCTCTCTGGGCACACGACAAGCCGTCGCGCGGATGGCCGGGCCGCCGAGATCGGCGCTAGGGTCTCGCTCGTGGAACGCGTGCTCGTCGGGTTGATCGGTTCTGGCCTCGGCAGGTCGCTCACGCCGCTCATGCACGAGGCGGAAGGTGCGCGCCTCGGCTTCGACTACGAGTACCGGCTGCTCGACCTCGACGCGCTCGGTCGGCCCGCGACCGACCTGCCGGCGGTCCTCGACGAGGTACAGGCCGCGGGCTTCGCGGCCGTCAACGTCACCCACCCGTGCAAGCAGGCCGTGATCCCCCTGCTCGACGAACTCGACCCGGACGCCGAGCAGATCGGCGCGGTGAACCTCGTCCTGTTCCGCGACGGGCGCCGGATCGGGTACAACACGGACTGGACCGGGTTCCGGATCGCGATCGCGCACGGTCCGGGCAGCATCGCCGGCGCCTCGGTCGTCCAGTTCGGTGCCGGCGGAGCCGGGTCGGCCATCGCGTACGCGCTGGTGTCGCTCGGCGTCGCGCGGTTGACGATCGTCGACGCCGATGCGGACCGGGCCGAGGCACTCCGGTCGACGCTGGGATCACCGGTCGTCGATGCCGTCGCCCTCGCCGACGCGGCGCAGGCGCTGGCGCGCGCGGACGGCGCTGTCAACGCCACTCCCCTGGGCATGAACGACGATGCACGGTCCGCGTTCGACCCCGCTGTGTTGCCCCCGGGGTCCTGGGTCGCGGACGCCGTCTACTTCCCGATCGACACGCCACTGTTGCGTTCCGCCCGGGCCGCCGGCCGGATGGTCGTCGACGGTGGCTGGATGGCCGTCGGCCAGGCGGTGGCGAGCATCCGGGAGATCACCGGTCACTCCCCCGATCTCGACCGGGTGCGCGCCGACTTCCTCGGGTACCTGCGCGATGGCCGCACAGCGGGATCTCGGACCGGGGTCAGTGACACCGCGACGAATCGGTCTCAGCGCGTGACGTAGTCGGCCAGGTGCTGCCCGGTCACCGTCGACCGTGCAGCCACGAGCTCCGCCGGTGTGCCCTCGAAGACGACCCGCCCGCCGTCGTGTCCGGCCCCGGGTCCGAGGTCGATGATGCGGTCCGCACGGGCCATCACGGCCTGGTGGTGCTCGATCACGACGACGCTCTTGCCGGAGTCCACGAGCCGGTCGAGCAAGCCGAGCAGCTGCGCGACGTCGGCGAGGTGCAGCCCCGTCGTCGGTTCGTCGAGCACGATGATGCCGCCCGGTTCGCCGAGGTGCGTCGCGAGCTTCAACCGCTGCCGCTCACCACCCGACAGCGTCGTCAGGGGCTGCCCGATCGTCAGGTACCCCAGGCCGACGTCGACGAGCCGCTGCAGGACGGCGTGTGCGGCGGGGATCCGGGCGTCGCCGCTCGCGAAGAACTGTTCGGCCTCGGCCACGGGCATCGCGAGCACCTCGCTGATGTCCTTGCCACCGAGCTCGTACTCGAGCACGAACTGGTCGAAGCGCTTGCCATCGCACTCCGCGCAGGTGGTGGAGACGCCCGCCATCATGCCGAGGTCGGTGTAGACCACGCCGGCCCCGTTGCACGCCGGGCAGGCGCCCTCGGAGTTGGCGCTGAAGAGCGCCGGCTTCACCCCGTTCACCTTCGCGAAGGCCTTGCGGATCGGCTCGAGCAGTCCGGTGTAGGTCGCCGGGTTGCTCCGGCGCGACCCCTTGATCGCGCTCTGGTCGATCGCGACGACGTCGTCCCGCGGCGAGAGCGAACCGTGGATCAGCGTGCTCTTGCCCGAACCGGCGACCCCGGTGACGACGGTGAGCACCCCGAGCGGCACGTCGACGTCGACGTGCTGCAGGTTGTGCCGGTCCGCGTCGCGGATCGCGATCGATCCGGTGGGCTCGCGGAACGACGCCTTCACCGCGACCCGGTCCTCGAGGTGCTCGCCGGTGACGGTGCCGCTCCCCCGCAGTCCGTCGACGGGGCCCTGGTAGCAGAGCGTCCCACCGTCGGTCCCGGCGCCCGGCCCGAGGTCGACGACGTGGTCCGCGATCCGGATCACCTCGGGCTTGTGCTCGACCACGAGCACGGTGTTGCCCTTGTCGCGGAGGCGGAGCAGCAGCCCGTTCATCCGTTCGATGTCGTGCGGGTGCAGCCCGGTGCTCGGTTCGTCGAAGACGTACGTGACGTCGCTCAACGACGAGCCGAGGTGCTTCACCATCTTCACGCGCTGCCCCTCGCCGCCGGAGAGCGTCCCGGTGGGCCGGTCGAGCGAGAGGTAGCCCAGGCCGATCTCCACGAAGGAGTCGACTGCGTCCCGGAGGCCGTCGAGCAGCGGACCCACCGAGGGCTCGTCGAGGGCGTGCAACCACGCGGCGAGGTCCGTGATCTGCATCGCGCAGACCTCGGCGATGTCCCGCCCCGCCACCTTCGACGACCGAGCGGTGTCGTTGAGGCGCGTGCCGTCGCAGTCGGGACACGTGGTGAACGCGACGGCGCGGTCGACGAAGGCACGGATGTGCGGCTGCATGGCTTCGCGGTCCTTCTGCAGGAACGACCGGCGGACCCGGTGCACGAGCCCCTCGTACGTCATGTTGATGCCGGCGATCTTCTGCTTCGTCGGCTCGCGGTAGAGGAAGTCCTGCCGTTCCTGCGCCGTGAACTCGCGGATCGGCTTGTCGCCGTCGAAGTACCCGGACTCGGCGTACATCCGCACGTTCCAGCCCTCTGTTCCGTAGCCGGGGATCGTCAGCGCACCGTCCGACAGTGCCCGGGAGTCGTCGAAGAGCTGGGTGAGGTCGATGTCGGTGACGCTCCCCCGTCCTTCGCACCGGGCGCACATGCCGCCGAGCCGGTTGAAGGACACCTTCTGGGCCTTGGCGTCGGTGCCCTTCTGCACGGTGATGGCCCCGCCCGCCGACACCGTCGCCAGGTTGAACGAGAACGCGTTCGGCCCGCCGACGTGCGGCTGACCGAGGCGGCTGAACAGGATCCGGAGCATCGCGTTGGCGTCCGTCATCGTGCCGACGGTCGACCGGGGGTCGGCGCCGATGCGCTCCTGGTCGACCACGATCGCCGTGGTGAGTCCGTCCAGCAGGTCGACGTCCGGGCGCCCGAGCGACGGCATGAAGCCCTGCACGAACGCGCTGTACGTCTCGTTGATCATGCGCTGCGACTCGGCCGCGACCGTGCCGAACACGAGCGAGCTCTTGCCGGACCCGGACACGCCGGTGAACACCGTGAGCCGCCGCTTGGGCAGGTCGACGTCGATGCCCCGCAGGTTGTTCTCGCGCGCGCCACGGACGCGGATGCGGTCGTGGCTGTCGGCCACCGGCGACGAACTGGCATGCATGTCGATCAGGGTACCGGCGCACACCGGCACCGACCAGGCCGGACGGGGTCGATCACCGCGGCCATACTGGCGCCATGGCACTCCGCTGGTACTCCGTCGTCGTCGACAGCTCCGACCCGCACGCCCTGGCGCGGTGGTGGGGCGAGACTCTGTCGTGGCCCGTCGTGTACGAGTCCGACGACGAGGCGGTGATCGCGCCGGCCTTCGCCGAGGGTCTGGAGGGCACGATCCCCCGTGAGCAGCTGCCGCAGGGTCTGGTGTTCGTCCCGGTGCCGGAGGAGAAGGCGGGCAAGAACCGCTTGCACATCGACCTGGTCCCCGCGCCGGACGACTCGCACCAGGACGCCGTGGACGGCCTCGTCGCGCGGGGGGCGAGCCTCGCCGACGTCGGTCAGGGCGACGTGCCGTGGGTGGTGCTGGCGGACCCCGAGGGGAACGAGTTCTGCGTGCTCACCCCGCGGGAGTGAGCACGCAGGCACGCGGCGCACGCACCGCGGGCGTGCACCCTCAGCCGAACCGCCGGACCAGGTCGGGCAGTTCCGCCGGCTCGAACGGCTCGTCCGTCGCGTCGAGCTCGTCCGCGGTCCACCAGCGGGAGTCGAGGATGTCGACGCGCTCGTCGTCCGTCCACTCGTCGGCGGACAGCACGAACCCCGTCGTCCGGACGACGTAGAACTCGGAGTGCCCGCGATCGTGGTCGGCCTGGTCCCAGACCACGTCGAAGTCCCACGACCAGACCGGCGCACCCGGGTCGTCGATGACGATGCCCGTTTCCTCACGGAGTTCGCGGATCGCGGCGTCCCGGTGCGACTCCCCCGGGTCGACCCCGCCGCCCGGCGTGATCCACCGGTGGAAGCCGTCGCTCGACGGGGCGTTCGTGTCCATCAGGAACACCCGCCCCTCGGCGTCGAGCAGCAGGATCCGCGAGGTGCGGCGGAGCCCGGCGGCGGCTGTCACGCGGTGAACCCGCTGACGTCGCCGACCAGCCGGGTGTGGTCGGCCGGGATCGGCTCCACCGCGGCGAGGGCGATCTCGGCGGCGAACTCGGACACGCTGTAGAGCTTGCCGACGGCGCCGCGGCGCTCCTCGATGGCACCGGGGTTGATGCGGTTGAGCAGCGTCGCGGTGATGGTGCCCTCGATCATGTCGCCGGAGACGACGACGAACTCGATGCCGGCCGCCTCGAGCTGCGGGACGAGCTCGCGCAGCGCGACCTCACCGGCGTGCTTGCTCTTCGCGACGGGCAGGTACTCGGGCAGCGTCTCGGCGGTCTCGACGAAGTGCGCCTGGTGGCTCGTGACGAACACGACCCGGGAGCCGGCGGCCATGTGCGGCACGGCGGTCTGGAGCATGTCGACCTGGGCGTCGCGGTTCAGGCGGAGTGCGTAGTCGTCGCCCATGCCGGACTCCATGCCGCCGGACGCGTTGAGCACCAGGAGGTCGATGCCGCCCCAGGCCTCGACGACGGTGTCGACCATGGCCTGCACGGAGTCGTGGTCGGTGAGGTCAGCGCCCACGGCGAGGGCGTCCCCGCCGGCGGCCACGATGCCCTCGGCGATCTGCTCGGCGCGGCGGGCCTTGTTGCGGTAGTTCACGACGACCTTGGCGCCGGCCTCGGCGAGGTACCCGACCGTGTCCGCGCCGATGCCGCGGGACGATCCGGTGACGAGGGCGCGCTTGCCGGCGAGTGCAGCGGGGGCGAGGGGGTTGCTCACGTGGTTCTCTCCTGTTCGGGGGCAGGCCCGACGACGGTTCGAGCGACGGGCCTGGCGACCTGGACGAGCCTACCAATCACCTGCGAGTCACCCGATCTCGTTTGATATGTTGAACGGACTTGAACCGGCCGTCGCGACGCTGCGCTGCCGCGCGCGACCGAGGGAGGGAGATCGCGTGAACATCGATGACTGGATCCAGACCATCGTCTGGATCGCTTTGGTGCTGGTCCTGGGGGTGGTCGAGATCTTCACGCTCGACTTCATCTTCATCATGCTGGCCGCCGGAGCCGCGGGTGGGTTGATAGCCGCACTCATCGGGGCGCCCTGGTGGCTCTCCGCCATCATCGCCGCGGCGCTCGCCCTGGTGCTCCTCTCCCTGGTCCGCCCGCGTCTGCTCCTCGCACTGGGCCGGAACGCCGACCCGCACCGCACCGGCGTGCAGGGCCTGATCGGCATGCCCGGCACGGTCGCCGTGGCCTTCACGTCCTCCGCTCCCGGCCAGGTCCGCCTGGCGAACGGCGAGACCTGGAGCGCCCGCATCGACGCCGCCGCTCCCGACCGCACCCCGCCGCTCGGCACCCATGTCGTCGTCGAGTCCATCGAGGGCTCGACCGCCGTCGTCCGAACACAACAGAAGGCTGCTTCATGACCCTCGCACCCGGGACGATCGTGCTCTTCGTACTGATCGTCGTCATCGTCATCTTCGTGATCGTCGTCCTCGCCAAGGCGATCCGGATCGTCCCGCAGGCGACCGCAGGAGTAGTCGAACGACTCGGGAAGTACCACAAGACCCTCACCCCGGGGTTGAACCTCCTGGTGCCGTTCATCGACCGGCTCCGGCCGCTGCTCGACATGCGCGAGCAGGTCGTGTCCTTCCCGCCGCAGCCCGTCATCACCGAGGACAACCTGGTCGTCTCGATCGACACCGTCGTCTACTTCCAGGTGACCGACGCCCGCGCCGCGACCTACGAGATCGCGAACTACCTCGGTGCCGTCGAGCAGCTCACGACCACCACGCTCCGCAACGTGGTCGGTGGCCTCAACCTCGAAGAGGCGCTGACCAGCCGCGACAACATCAACGGCCAGCTCCGCGTGGTCCTCGACGAGGCGACCGGCAAGTGGGGCATCCGCGTCGGTCGGGTGGAGCTCAAGGCCATCGAGCCGCCCGTGTCCATCGTCGACGCGATGGAGCAGCAGCTGCGTGCCGAGCGGAACCGGCGTGCCGCCATCCTGCAGGCCGAGGGCACCAAGCAGTCCCAGATCCTCGAGGCCGAGGGTGCACGCCAGGCGGCCATCCTGCAGGCCGAGGGTGCCGCCAAGGCACAGGTCCTCCGCGCCGAGGGTGAAGCCCAGGCCATCGCGACGGTGTTCGACGCCATCCACGTGGGCGACCCGGACGAGAAGCTCCTGTCCTACCAGTACCTGCAGATGCTCCCGAAGATCGCCGAGGGCACCGCGAACAAGCTCTGGATGATCCCGAGCGAGTTCACCGAGGCGCTCTCCGGCATCGCGAAGGGCTTCTCGACCCAGCGGACCGGTGGTGCTCCTGCCGCCGGCGGCAGCGGCGGCTCGGACTTCCTCGAGAAGATCTCGAAGCTCGCCAACGAGAGCCTGGCAAACACGTCCGCCACCGCTGGTGCGAGTGCGAACGCCACCGCCGCCGACATCGTCCCGGACTCGGTCCTCGACGAGCGGCTCGCGGAGTCGAACCGCAGCGTCGATGAGAAGCTCGCCGCGGCCGCCGAGGCGACCCGCAAGCAACTGGACGACGACCAGCAGCAGCGCGGCCAGCAGTAGTCGCGGACCGCACGCGACGCACGAAGGCCCGCTCCCTGATCAGGGAGCGGGCCTTCGGTGTCTGCGACTACGCGCCGCGTCGTGCACGCAGGAACGCCAGGCGCTCCTGCAGCAGTTCCTCGAGCTCTTCGCGTGAGCGACGCTCGAGCAGCATGTCCCAGTGGGTACGGGGTGCCTTGACGTCCTCTGCGGCGACCTCGACGGGGACGCCGTCGTCGCCGAGCAGGCGTCCTTCTCGACCACTGCGGGGGTCGTTCCAGCTCTGCGGGACCTCGGCGTCGGCCGAGAAGACCACGTCGAAGGTCTCGCCCGAGTCGGCCTGGTAGACCGCGCGCTTGCGATCCGAGAGCTCGACGCCCTCTTCGCTCTGGAGGCTCTGACTCCCGAGCCGCATGCCGCGGAGACTCCGATCAGCCATGGTGGACTCCTCTCGCTCGTTCCCCCCTTGCAACACTGTCCCACGGGCATCCGTTCCGGAACGCCCGCATTCACAGTGGGTTCCCAGTGCCACAGCGGGGCACGGTCAGGACCAGCGACCGCACCGCGACACCGCGGGCAGACCCGTCGAAGGACCGGCGACCGCACCGCGACACCGCGGCAGACCCGCATCAGGACCGGCGACGGCTCCACGGGGCGCAGGCGAGCAGCACGAGGAGCCCGCCGAGCGCGAGCACGAGGGCCACGAGCCCGGACGCGACGGTCGCGGGCGTGGTCGACGTCCCGAGCGGCACGTCGGTGACCATCGACGTCGCGGTGTACTCCGGCACCCGGTCGATCGTGCGACCGGTCGGGTCGATGACCTGCGACGCCCCGACGGTCGAGATGTTCACGAGCGAGCGCCCGGTCTCGATGGCCCGCATCCGGGCGATCTCGAGCTGCTGGAGGTTCTCGTCGGTGCCCGAGAAGTCGGCGTTGTTCGTCTGCGCCAGGATCACCTGGGCTCCCCCGCGCGCCATGTCCCGCGTGAGCCCGTCGTCGACGATGTCGAAGCAGATCGCGATGCCCGCCCTGACCCCGGCGACGGAGAGCACGTTCGGCTTCGTGCCGGGGGTGTAGTCGCGCTGCAGCAGCCCGATGAGCGACGGCGCGAGCTTGGAGAAGAACCACCGGTCGGGCACGTACTCGCCGAAGGGCACCGGCCGCTTCTTGTCGTAGGAGGACTGCCACCCGTCCGCGGTCCACACGAACGAGGTGTTGTGCAGCACCCCGGACGGCGTCTGGGTGATGGCGCCGGCGACGATCGGCGCCCCGACCGACTGCACGACCGAGTCGAGCGCGCTCGCGATCACCGGCTGGGTCCGTGGGTCGAACTCCGCGGACCCCTCCGGCCAGACCACCAGGTCGACGCCCTTCGCGGTGACGTCGGTCGCAGCGACCTGCGACTCGAGGACCGCTCCCGGGGCCGCGTTGTCGAAGTACCCGGCCGGGCCGTTGCCCTGCACCGACTCGACGCGGATCGACCCGTCCGTCGCGGTCGGCCACGCGGGCACGGCGAGCACCGCCGCGACGAGCAGGCCCGCCATCGCGACGCGCGTGCGCAGCAGGAGCGTCCCACCGGGGACGGTGGGCGACACCAGTCCGAGCGACACCACGACCGCGACGCAGTACACGACGACGAAGGAGACCCCGAGCACGCCGACGTACGCGGCGAGGTGCGCGAAGGGGCTCTCGGACTGCGAGAGTCCGACGCGGCCCCAGGCGAACCCGCCGTACGGCCAGCTCCCGGAGAACCACTCGCGCCCGGTCCACAGTGCGGCGATCACGGCCGGGAGGCCCCACACCCGTCCGGCGGTCGAGGTCACGACCCGCGCGACCCAGCGGTACGCGAGGGCGATGGCGACGCTGCCGAGTGCGAACATCGCCGCTTCGAACAGCGCCAGGGCCAGCCACGGGACCGGCCCCAGGTAGCGGCCCGCCCACGAGATGGCGGGCACCCAGAACGCGACGCCGCCGACGTAGCCGATCCAGGCGGCACGCCGCCAGCCCTGCCCCATCGCGGCGAGCAGCAGACACGCGACCGCCGGGTAGGCCAGGAACCACCACCCCGGCGACGGGAACGACAGTGCGAACAGCAGCCCGCCGATGACGGCCAACGGCAGGGCGACCCGCACCGGGAACTGGTCGAACGGCGCGCGCGGACGCACGGCGGTCTCGGGAACCTGCACCGGGCCTCCCGTCAGACCGTCGCGTACGCGACGATGCCGCGGCGGACCGCGTCCGTCGCACGTCGGGCGGTCTCGGCGAGCTCGGGGTCGCCGGCGTTCTTGATCTGGTCGAGGAGGTCGATGACCTGCTTCGACCAGCGGACGAAGTCGCCGGCCGCCAGGTCGAGCGCGCGCAGCACGTCGTCCAGCGCGGAGCCGGATGCCCAGCGGAACATCCCGAGCGCGATCGCGGGGGTCGGCGGCTGTGAGCCGGCGAGCCGGGCGTCCCGCTCGACGTCGTCCAGGCGTGACCAGATCGTCAGGGTCTCGTCGAGGGCCGGTCGGAACGCGCCGCGCGGCAGGGCGTGCTCGGTGCCGGGTGCGTCCTCGCGGCGGGGCTGGTAGACGATCGTCGCTGCCATCGCGGCGAGCTGCCCCGGGGTGAGGTCCTTCCAGACGCCGGCCTCGAGGCACTCCGCCACCAGCAGGTCCCGCTCGCCGTAGATCCGCTGCAGGCGACGACCGCCCGCGGCGACCGTGAGCTCGCCTTCCTGCTCGGACGGGACGAGGTAGCCGAGCTGCACGAGCACGTCGGTGACCCGGTCGAAGGTCGTCGCGACGGCGCCCGTCCTGGAGCGGATCTGCTGGACGAGCTTGTCGTTGACGCGCTTGAGCTTGTACCAGCGCTCGGCCCAGCGGGCGTGGGCCTCGCGGTCCGGGCACGCGTGGCAGGGGTGCCGCTGCAGGGCGCGGCGGACCTCGGTGATGGAGGCCTGGCGTTCAGCGCGGGCACCGTGCGAGGCCTCGCGGCCGCCGGGGACGTTCGTGCGCTCCAGGTCGGACAAGCGCCGACGGAGGGCCGCGTACTCGGTGAAGTCACCGAGGTGGCACTGCATCGACTGCTGGTAGCCGTCGAGGGACTCCTGCTGCGACCGGACCTTGCGCGCCAGGTCGACGACCGAGCGGTCCGCCTGGAACTGCGCGAACGAGGTCTCCAGGACCTCGCGGGTGCGCTGTCGCCCGAACTGCTCGATGAGGTTCACGGCCATGTTGTACGTCGGCTTGAACGAGGAGTTCAGCGGGTACGTCCGACGGCTCGCCAGCGATGCGACGGCCTGCGGCTCGAGGCCGTCCGACCACTGGATCACCGAGTGGCCCTCGACGTCGATCCCACGGCGCCCGGCACGACCCGTCAGCTGGGTGTACTCCCCCGGCGTGATCGGCACGCGGGCCTCGCCGTTGAACTTCTCGAGCTTCTCGAGCACCACCGTGCGGGCCGGCATGTTCACCCCGAGCGCCAGGGTCTCCGTCGCGAACACGACCTTGAGGAGCTTGCGCTGGAAGAGGTCCTCGACGACCTCCTTGAAGGCGGGCAGGAGCCCGGCGTGGTGCGCCGCGACCCCGCGCTCGAGACCCTCGAGCCACTCCCAGTAGCCCAGGACGGCGAGGTCCTCGTCGAGCAGGGTGCGGCAGTGGTACTCCGCGGTCTCGCGGATCTCGTTGCGTTCCTCGCGCGTGGTGAGGGAGACGCCGGAGCGGAGGACCTGCCGGACGCCCTGGTCACAGCCGTTGCGGCTGAACACGAAGAAGATCGCGGGGAGGAGCATCCGCTCGTCGAGCATCCGTGCGATGTGCTCGCGGTGCAGCTTCTCGGTGCGCGGACCACGACGGTCGACGTACCCGCCCCGGCCGCGACGCCCGCGGTGTCCGCCGCGGCTGTCGTTCCGCGCGCCGCCGCCGACCAGGCGGAGGAGTTCGGGGTTCACCCGGTTCGTCGCGGCGGCACCGGACGAGTCGAACAGGTCGACCATCTTGTTGCCGACCAGGACGTGCTGCTCGAGCGGGACCGGGCGGTCCTCTGACACGATGACGTCGGTCTCGCCGCGGACGGTCTGCAACCAGTCGCCGAACTCCTCGGCGTTGGAGACGGTGGCGGAGAGCGAGACCAGGCGGACCTCGGTCGGCAGGTGCAGGATCACCTCTTCCCACACGGCGCCGCGGAAGCGGTCCGCCAGGTAGTGCACCTCGTCGAGGACGACCCACGCCAGGTCGTCCAGCAGGTCCGAGTCCGCGTAGATCATGTTGCGGAGCACCTCGGTCGTCATCACGACGACGCGGGCACGGGGGTTCACGTTGGTGTCGCCGGTGAGCAGCCCGACCTCGGACTCACCGTAGGCCTCGACCAGTTCGGCGTACTTCTGGTTGCTCAACGCCTTCATCGGCGTCGTGTAGAACACCTTCGCGGTCGGCTGGCGCATCGCGAGCCAGATCGCGAACTCGGCGATGATCGTCTTGCCGGCGCCGGTCGGCGCCGCGACGAGGACGCTCCGGCCCTGGTCGAGGGCGTCGCACGCCGCGAACTGGAACGGGTCCAGGTCGAACCGGAGGTCGGCGCGGAACAGCTCGAGGTTGCGCGAGCGGTTGCGCACGCGGGCCGCCTGGAACCGTTCCGCAGCGCTCAGCCCCGTGTCCGTCACAGCCCGTACTCGGCGTCGAGCCTGGCCTGGCGCTTCGCGAGCCGGCGGTCGTGGAACCACGTCACGACGCATGCAGCCACGTACAGGACCGTCATCGGGACGGCGAGGAGGAACATCGAGATGACGTCGGCGCTCGGCGTGACGATCGCGCAGAAGACCAGGATGCAGAGGATCGCGACGCGCCACGACTTGATGATCGCCTTGGCCGTCAGCACCCCGACGAAGTTGAGCAGCACCAGGAACACCGGGAGCACGAACGCGATGCCGACCGCCACGATGAGCTTGATCGTGAAGTCGTAGTAGGCCTTCGCGTCGACGATCGACGTGTCCTGGCTCGACACGAAGCTGCCGAGGATCCCGACGATGTGCGGCAGGACGTACCAGCCGAAGTAGCACCCGGCGAAGAACAGCGGGATCGCGGTGCCGAGGAAGCCCCAGACGTACTGCTTCTCGCGCCGCACGAGCGCCGGGACGATGAACGCCCAGATCTGGTAGAGCCACACCGGGCTCGCGATGACGATGCCGATCGTGATCGCGATCTGCAGCCGGAGGTCGAACGCCCCCGTGATCATCGGGAAGTTCAGCTCGGCGGTGTGCCCGCCGACCTTCGCGAGTTCGGACACCGGGGCGCGCAGCGAGTCGAGGACGAACGGCGTCAGGAACCAGCCACCGACCGCACCGAGGAGCACCGCGAGGACTGCCTTGAACAGGCGGTTGCGCAGTTCGATCAGGTGTTGCCCGAGGGACATGCGGCCTTCGGGTTCGTTGGGACGGCGACCCTGCCGCTTCTCTCGCCCGCGCGCGGTCGTCGAAGCCATGCGTCGATCTTACGGTGTCGGGACCGACAGACGGTGGCGGTGCATGCGAACGCACAGCGGACGCGCCGCCGAGGGTGAGTGGCGGGTGAACGTGACGCCGGACCACGGCCCGTCACGTGCGCGCCGCGGTCCGGACCACGGCCGGACGGGAGGCCCGGTGCCAGCCCGACCCCGGCCTCCCGTCCGGTGGGTGCGCACGCTGGTACCGCACCTGCCGAGGCGCCGCTCGCCTGCCGAGGCGCCGCTCCCCCGCCGAGGCGCCGCTCGCCTGCCGAGGCGCCGCCGGATTCGGCGGTGTCTCGGGCGCAGAGCGGCGTCTCACGCACAGGGCGGCGCCGCTCGCCGGGGTCCGGACCTGCCGCGCGCCCGCCGGGCGTCAGCGCGCGAGCGCCGCCGCCGCGAAGGCGCGGACCGCGTCGCGCGCGGCCGGCGGGTCGAGCACGACGGCGCGACCGGGCAGGCCCGCCACGAGCCGCACCACGCCGTCGAAGCCCGCGGACGCCGCGAGCCGGATGCGCACGCGACCGTCGGCGTCCGGCGCGTCGGCGGTGTCCGCCAGGAAGTCCGCGACCAGGGGCAGCGACGACGCGTCGAGCTCCAGGGTCACGATGACGTCCTCCGGGGTCTGCTGGAAGAGCGTGTCCGGGATGTCGACGTCGTCGGTGGAGTGCGTCGCCACGCGGTCGTCCACCTGGACGCCGGACATCCGGTCGAGTCGGAAGGTCCGCAGTGCCGAGCGGTCCAGGTCCCACGCGCGGAGGTACCAGTCGGTGTCGATCGACTCGACGCGGAGCGGGTCGACGCGACGCGTGCTGCCCTGGGTCCGCGGTCCGGCGTAGCCGAACACGAGCCCGCGCCCCTCGGACATCGCCCGTCGGATGGTCGTCAGCGCGGCGTCGTGGAGCTCCTGCCCGACGGCGACGTTCGCCGCGGCGCCACCGGCACCGCGGGACAGTTTCGCCATCAGCGCCCGGATCGCGTCGCGGTCGGCGGCCTCCGGCAGCGCGGAGAGGTACTGCAGGCCGGCGATGAGCGCCGAGGCCTCGCGCGCGGAGAGCCGCGGTGAGTCGTCGATCGCGACGAGGTTCGTCAGCACGATCATGTCGTTCTGCTCGAAGTCGTCCCAGGCGATGTCGAACAGGTCGCCGTGCTGGTACTGCATCGTCTCGCCGGGGATGCCGGACACCGCGATGAGCTCGACCGCACGGCGGATCCGGGTCTCCGGCACGCTGAAGTGGCGCGCCGCCTCGGCCACGGAGACGCGCTCCCGGTCGATCAGGTACGGCACCAGTGCCAGCAGGAACGCGAGCTTGTCCTGTGCCTGCAGCGGTTGCGCGTCAGCCACGGAGCACCCCTTCGCTGTGGTCGGCCACGAGGCCCTCGAGCCGGGCGACCACGCGGTCGCGGACCTCGGTGGGTTCGAGGACGCGGACCTCCGGCCCGAAGGCCGCGAGTTCCTCGGCGAGGATCTGCGGGTCGACGTAGTGCAGGACGAGCACGCCGTCGTCACCCACGGTGGTGTCCCGCCGACGACCGAGGCGCCGTTCGGCGTCCGACCCCGGCTCGACGGCGATCGTGGCGGTGCGCGACGACCAGATCCGGTCGAGCTCCGCGAGGGCACGCTCCCCCGCGCCCGCCGGAGCCGGGTGCTGCCCGGACTCGAACTGCGACACCGGTCCGACGATCCGGGACAGCAGGTAGTTCTTCTCGCCGCCGGTCGACGGCTCGTGGGCGGCGAGCATCCAGCGGCCGCCGTGCTGCACGAGCGCCAGCGGTTCGAGCGTGCGGCGACGGGGCTCGTGCTCCCCCGGCGTGATGTAGTCGAAGCGCACGGCTGCGGCGCGGTCGAGGGCCGCACGGAGCGGTTCGAAGGCGGCGTCCCGGGCGCGGAGGCGCGGCGCGTACGCCGTCATCCCGGCCACCCCGGCGGCGTCGTCGTCTCCCGCGGAACGCACCTTGAGCAGCGCGCGTCGGGAGTCCGAGGAGAGCGCGCCCTCGCGCCACGCCATCGCGGCGAGGGACAGGAGCGCGGACTCGTCCGGCGTGAACCGGACGTCGAGGGGCAGGTCGTACTCGCCCTTCGGGATCCGGTAGCGGAGCGTCTGGTTGTTGCCGGCCGCCCCAGGGGTCTCGATCGTCTCGAGCGGGATCCCGAGCTCGCGGACGTCGTCCTTGTCCCGCTCGAACTGGCGCTCGAGCGAGGCGTTGTCACCGCCGGTCGTGAACCGCTGGCGGTAGCCCTGGACGTTGGCGAGGATCTCGGACTTGGTCAGTCCCGACTCGGTCGACAGCAGCGCGAGCACGAGGCTGAACAGGCGTTCTTCCGCCGGTACGCGGGGCACACGGGTCGTCGGCACGAGGCGATTCTAGGACGTGACCGAGCCGAGCACGTCGATGACGTACGCGTAGGCGGCACCCTGCTGGTGGACGATCGCGAGCACCTGGTCGCCGACCTTCCGGCCGAGCAGCGCGGTGCGGATGCCGTCGTCGACCTGGCCCTTGGCGAGCGGCACGGTCTGCGCACCGGTGCCGTCGGTCCAGCTGGACCCCGCCACGGTGGAGTCGGTGCCCCACGTCACGGCGGTGTACTTGATGATCGCGGTGTCCTTGGCGGTGAGCACCGACCCGGAACCCTTGCGGAGCAGGTGTGTCTCGTTCGAGGACGGCGCGGCCTTCGTCGGCACCGTGATGCCGGGCGCGCCGTCGGGAGCCAGCACGACGGCGGGCATGCCGTCGCCGGCCAGCTGCGGGGTGCCGGTCGCGCGGGCGTCGAACGCCTTCTTCACGTCGATCACGGCGATCACCGCGGACTCGGCCTTCTTCGTCGAGACGCTGCCACCGCTGAGGGCGCTCTGCGGCAGGGCGACGGCGAGGCGGTCGCCGACGTTGGCGCACTCGAGGGCCTCGCCGAGGGCGCCGGCGTTCGTCGAACCGGCGGTGATCGGGGAGGTCGCTCCCGCGTACCCGCTCGTCTGCGCGACCTTGCCGGTCGAGCCGTCGACGAGCGTGTACTCGATGAGCACGGGGGTGCCGTCGTCGATGCGTCGCCCGTCGCCCTGCTTGAGGGTGGAGACCTGCGTGCCCTTCACGGTGAGGCCGCTCGGCACGGACACCTTCGGCTCCTTGCCGAACGCACCGGTGGCGGTGACGGCTTCCGAGGCGGCACCGGGAGCATCGCAGCTGGAGGGCGTGCTGCCGGCTCCGCTCGACGCGCACGCGGTCAGCGACGCGACCAGTCCGATGGTGACCAGGAGTGCGGGGATGGTGCGCACGGACCCTCTTTCCGTTCGATGCAGGACGAGCGACTGACGTAGCCTACCGGTCGGCGTGATCAGGACCGGCCGGGGAAGCGGTGGCGTCGAGGGCCTCGGCGGCGGCGACCTTCCGCGCCTGGGCTGCTGCCTGGCGCGCGACCTTGCGGAGCTTCTTGTCGCTGGCGGACCGTTCGCCGACGGCACCGGGGGTCCAGGCCTCGACGTCCTCGTCGGAGAACTCGGCCTTGCCTGCGCGACGCTTCAGGTTCGGGAGCACCACACCGTCCGCCAGACGGCGTGCGGTGACGAGGAACCCGGTGTGTCCGACCATGCGGTGGTCGGGTCGCACGGCCAGCCCCTCGACGTGCCAGGTGCGCACGAGCGTCTCGCTCGACTGCGGGTCGGTGAAGCGCCCGGTGTCGCGCAGGGCCTCGGCGGTGCGGCTCAGCTGCGTCACCGTGGCGACGTAGCAGACGATGAGGCCGCCGGGCACGAGGGCGTCCGCTGCGGCGTCGACGCACTCCCACGGCGCGAGCATGTCGAGCACCACGCGGTCGATGCTCTGCGGTTCGGTCGCGCCCGGGAGCTCCTCGACCAGGTCGCCCACCGTCACGCTCCAGTTGTCCGGGACGGCGCCGAGGAACGTGCCGACGTTGCCGCGGGCGATCTCGGCGAACTCGTCGCGCCGCTCGAAGGACTGCAGACGCCCGGTCGGACCGATGGCGCGGAGCAGCCAGAGCGAGAGCGCACCGGAGCCGACGCCGGCCTCGACCACGCGGGCGCCGGGGAAGACGTCGGCGAACGCGACGATCTGTGCGGCGTCCTTGGGGTAGACGATCGCTGCGCCCCTGGGCATCGACATCACGTAGTCGTTGAGCAGCGGGCGGAGCGCGAGGTACTCGTCCCCGGAGCTCGCCGTGATCACGGACCCGTCGGGCTGCCCGATGACGTCGTCGTGGGCGAGCATGCCTCGGTGCGTGTGGTAGATCACGCCCGGCTCGAGGGAGAGCGTCGTGAGCTTGCCCTTGGGGCCGGTGAGCTGGACCCGGTCGCCGGCGCGGAACGGGCCGCGGGGCGGGGTGTGCGGCGCGCCGCCGGCGGTGTGCGGCAGTTCGGCATCGAGCGGCGCTGCGCTGTCCTTCGGCAGTTCGGCGGTCATCGTGCGTTCCTCTCGGAGGTCCGGCGGGCCGCCAGCGCGGGCGAGGTGAGCTCGACCATGCGGTCGACGTCGACACCGGCCAGCGACGTCAGGTAGACGTCCCCGGCGGTCTCCGACAGCGGCACGATGTGCTCGACGGCGATCGTGACGGCGCCCGATGCGACCGCCGCGGCGACGCCGGTGGCCGAGTCCTCGATCGCGACGCAGGCGGTCGCATCGACACCGAGGTGCGCGGCGGCCGTCAGGTACGCCTCGGGGTGGGGCTTCGGGTGCTCGACGTCGTCACCGGCGACGACCACCTGGAAGCCGCGGTCCGCGAGGGCGTCCGCGGCGACCATGGCCATGCGGCGACGGGACATCGTGACGAGCGCGGTCGGGATGCCGCGGGCGTTCAGTTCCTCGACGAGTTCGCGCGCACCCGGACGCCACGGCAGGTCCCCGTGGGACAGCCGGTCCATCACGTAGGAGGTCATCCACTGGACGATCTCCTCGACCTCCATGTCGACGCCCTTGTCGCGCAGGATCTCCCCCGAGCGCTCGAGGCCGCTGCCCACCAGGGACAACCCGTCCTCGTGGGTCCACTCGGCGCCGTACCGCTCGGTCAGCTCCACTTGGGACTGCTGCCAGATCGGCTCGGTGTCGATGATCGTGCCGTCCATGTCCCACAGCACGGCTGCGGGCTGGACGAGGGCGGGAAGATGCGCGGTCACGGGCGACGAGTCTACCGGCGCACGCGGAGCGGACCCGCCCGAGGGGCCTACAGTGGATGCCTGATCGTGTCCGGTCGGTTGTGGACAGTTCGTACCCCGCACCGCCCCGCTCCACTCCATCACCAGGAGGTCCGCTCCGTGCCACAGCACTCCCCCTTCAACGACGGCCGGCTCCTGGTCGTCGCGTTCGAGGGCTGGAACGACGCCGGTGAGGCCGCAAGTGGCCTCGCGCGGCGGATCGTCGACGCGCTCGGCCTCGACGAGCTGCGGGAGATCGACGGGGAGCGGTACGTCGACTACCAGTTCAACCGGCCGAACGTCGGGAGCGACGACAACGGCGTCCGTGGCATCCAGTGGCCGCGCATCGTGCTGCACGGCCCCGGCGAGCTCGGCCGTCCGGTGATCGGCGCCGCCGGCTCCCCGGCGGAGCGCGACGTGTTCGTGCTCGTCGGCCCGGAGCCGTCCCGCACGTGGCGGGCGTTCTGCGCCGAGATCATCGACCTCGCGGACGTGTACTCCATCGACGCGGTCGTCTTCGTCGGCGCGATGCTCGCCGACGTCCCGCACACCCGGCCGATCTCCGTCTTCGTGTCGAGCGAGAACGCCTCGGTGCGCCAGGCGTTCGACGTCGACAAGTCCTCGTACGAGGGCCCGACGGGCATCCTCGGCGTGCTCTCCGACACGATGGACAAGGCCGGGCTCACCACGCTCTCGCTCTGGGCCTCGGTCCCGCACTACGTGCACAACGCGCCCTCGCCGAAGGCCACGCTGTCCCTCCTCGACAAGATGGAGGAGCTCACCGACGTCACCGTCCCCCGGGGCACGCTCCTCGACGACGCGACGCAGTGGGAGGAGGGCATCGACGCCCTCGCTGCCGACGACGAGGACATGGCGTCCTACATCGGGCAGCTCGAGCAGGCGCGCGACACCGTCGACTCCCCCGAGGCGTCCGGTGACGCCATCGCGCAGGAGTTCGAGCAGTACCTCCGCCGGCGCGAGCGCAAGGACGGCAAGGACGGGCCCGGCCAGGCGGGCGAGGGCCCGTGGCGGCCCCCGCAGCCGCCGCAGTAGCGCCCCGCGCTCGGCGCGCGTCCTCGACGGTGCCACCAACGGACGGGAGGCCCGGTGCCAGCTGGCACCGGGCCTCCCGTCCGTCCCGTGGTCGCGTGGTCTGGTAGCCGGCTCGAGGTTTCACGACTCGCCGCTCAGGTCCACCCGGGTTCCCACGATGGCCGGTCCGGCATCCCGAGATGCCAGAATTCTGAAACCTGGACCGGACGCGACGGACGCGGGACACGTTCGGGGGGACGCGTTCGACGGGACGAGCCGCGCCGGGTCAGCCGATGCGGATGCCGAGGAGCGCGTCGACGAGGTCGACGAGCTCCGGCGTGCTGCGCGTCCCGCCGGCGATGGCGGTGTCGACCGCGGCGACCGCGCCGGGCGTGTCGAGGTCGTCCGCCACGCGGGCCCGGATCCGGGTCGCGACGTCCGCCGCGTCGTCGGCGTGTCCCGCGCCGCCGGCCGCCCAGGCGTCCCAGGTGCCGAGCCGACGCACCGCGCTCGCGAGCTCGGCGTCGAACCACTCCCAGTCGTCCGAGTACCGGTGCGAGAGCAGCGCGAGCCGGATCGCCCGCGGATCGGCGCCGTCGTCGAGCAGTCCGCGCACCGTGACGAGGTTCCCGAGGGACTTCGAGATCTTCTCGCCCTGGTACGCGATCATCCCGGTGTGCACGTAGGCGTTCGCGAGCGGCTGGTGCGCCAGGGCGGCGGCGTGCCCCGCACTCATCTCGTGGTGCGGGAAGACCAGGTCGCTGCCGCCGCCCTGCACGCTGATCGGCAGGCCGAGGCGGTCCCCCGCGATGACGCTGCACTCGATGTGCCAGCCGGGTCGCCCCTCGCCGACGGGCGACGCCCAGCTCGGCTCGCCGTCGCGGACGGCACGCCAGAGCAGCGGGTCGAGCGGGTCGCGCTTGCCGGCACGGTCCGGGTCGCCGCCGCGCTCGGCGGACAGCGCGAGCATGGTGTCACGGTCGAGCCCGCTCTCGTCGCCGAGCACCCAGGCCTCGGTCGGGCGCTGCACGTCGAAGTAGACGTCGTCGCCGGGGCTGTCCGGCGTCGGCACGGTGTAGGCGTAGCCGGTCTCCTGCAGGAACGCGACCGCCTCGGCGATGCGCTCGACCTCGTCCGTGACGGCGACGAAGTCGTCCGGGGGCAGGATGCGGAGCGACTCCATGTCACGGCGGAACAGGTCGATCTGCGACGCCGCGAGGTCCCGCCAGTCGACGCCGTCGCGTGCCGCGCGCTCGAGCAACGGGTCGTCCACGTCGGTGGTGTTCTGCGCGTACTCGACGTCGAGGCCGGCGTCGCGCCAGGCCCGTCCGAGGGTGTCGAACGCCAGGTACGTCGCCGCGTGGCCGAGGTGCGTGGCGTCGTACGGCGTGATGCCGCAGACGTAGAGCGCGGCGCGGTCCTCGCCGCGGGTCGGGTCCACCGGTCTGCCCGCGGCCGTGCCGTGCACGACCGGACGCGGGGCGTTCCCGGGGACCTCGGGGACGTCTGGGGCCTCCCAGGCCCTCACGGCTGGATCACTCCGAGCGACAGCAACACGATGAGAACGATACCGAGTGCCACCCGGTAGTAGACGAAGGGCATGAAGCTGCGCTTGCTGATGTAGTTCATGAACGCCGCGATCACGACGAAGCCGACGCCGAACGCGACCACCGTGGCGATGGCCGTGTCGACGACACCGAACGGCGCCCCGGTGTCCCCGAGCGACGTCGCCGCCTCGTACAGGCCGGAGAGGAACACCGCGGGGACCGCCAGGAGGAACGCGAACCGGGCTGCGGCGGCGCGCGTGTACCCGAGCGCCAGACCCATCGAGACGGTCGCCCCGGACCGGGAGACGCCGGGGACGAGCGCCAGGACCTGCGCGAGGCCGATCAGGATCCCGCCGCCGAACGTCATGTGCTCGATGCGGCGCTCCTTGCGGCCGACGCGGTCGAGCACGCCGAGCACGATGCCGAACCCGATGAGGACGATCGCGACGATCCACAGTGAGCGGAAGGTGGTCTCGATGGTGTCCTGCAACAGGAGCCCGACCACTCCGATCGGGATCGTGCCGAGGATGACCAGCCACCCGAGACGGGCGTCCGGGTCGTTCCGCGGGACCCGGCCGGAGAGCGACTGGAACCAGCGCCGCACGATCCGGGTGATGTCACTCCAGAAGTAGATGAGCACGGCGGTCTCGGTGCCGAGCTGGGTCACGGCGGTGAAGGCCGCGCCCGGGTCCTGCGCGTCCGGCAGGAACAGGCCCACGATGCGCAGGTGCGCGCTGGAGGAGACGGGCAGGAACTCGGTGAGTCCCTGCACGAAGCCGAGGAAGATGGCCTCGAGGATGTGCACTGGCGCGGCCTTTCGGGTCGGCGTCGGTCGTGTCGGTCGTCGCCCGGTTCGGCTGTGACCTGATCCCGGCGACCAGCCAGTATGTCAGTACGAACCCAGGAGGTCGCCGAGCACACGCCGCCCGAACGCCAGCGAGTCGAGCGGCACGCGCTCGTCGACGCCGTGGAACATCGCCGGGAAGTCCACACCGGCCGGCAGCTGCAGCGGGACGAAGCCGTAGCCCGCGATCCCGAGCGTCGACAGCGCCTTGTTGTCGGTCCCGCCGGACAGCAGGTACGGCAGCACCGGAGCGCCGGGGTCGTGTCGGCCGAGGACGTCCCGCACGGCGTCGACCAGCGGGCCGCCGAAGTCCTGCTCGAGGCCGATGTCGCGGAAGGACATCACGACCTCGACGTCGTCGCCGGCGAGTTCCCGCACGCGCTCGAGCACCGATTCCTCGTCCCCGGGGAGGCACCGGATGTCGATGAGCGCCTCGGCGGAGTCGGGGATGACGTTGTGCTTGTACCCGGCCTGCAGCACCGTCGGGTTCGTCGTGGTGTGGAGTGCGGCGTGGATGAAGCGCGCCGCGGAGCCGGTGGCGAGGGCGACCTCGTCCGGGCCGGTCACCGCGGGGTCGACGCCGAGGAACCGGGCGATCTCGGACACCATCGCGTCGGTCGTGGCCGAGAGCCGGACCGGCCATTCCTCGCTGCCGATGCGGGCGACCGCGGCGGCGAGCTTGGTCACGGCGTTGTCCTTGATCACGTGCGAGCCGTGCGCGGCCGTCCCCGTCGCGACGAGCTTGATCCACATCAGGGCCTTCTCGCCCGTCTGCAGCAGGTACGCGCGCCGGTCACCGAGGGTGATCGAGTAGCCCCCGACCTCGCTGATGGCGGCCGTCGCGCCGTCGAAGACCTCGGGGTGGTTCGACACGACGTGGTGCGAGCCGAGGACTCCCCCGGCTTCCTCGTCCGCGAAGTAGGCGATCACGAGATCCCGCTCGGGTGCCCCCTGCGCGGCGACGACGTCCCCGAGCGCGGTGAGCATCATCGCGTCCATGTTCTTCATGTCCACGGCGCCGCGGCCCCAGAGCATGCCGTCCCGGACCTCGCCGCCGAAGGGGTCGACGCTCCAGTTCGCGGGGTCGGCCGGCACGACGTCGAGGTGCCCGTGCACCACGAGCGCCGGCTTCGTCCGGTCACGCCCCGGGATGCGTGCGACGACACTGACGCGGTCCGGTTCGGACTCGAACAGCTGCGGGGCGAACCCGAGGTCGCGGAGCTTCGCCTCGACGTAGTGCGCGGCTTCGGTCTCGCCGCGGGACTTGCCGTCGCCCCAGTTCGTCGTGTCGATCCGGATGAGGTCCCTGGCGATCGACGCGGTGGCCTCGAGCTCGCTGTCGGTGGCCGTCGTGGTGCCCTGGGGATCCGTCATGCCCCCACGCTACCGGCCGCCCCCGACGCCCCTGTTCCTCGTGACGCCGCGGGACGCGCCCGGGATGCACGCCCGTGTTCAGCAGCCGTTCAGAGCCGTGCTAATGTCTTCTCCGGCAGCAACGCCGGGGAAACCCGCCGGAGCGGCCGACACAAGTGAAGAACACCTGTCCGGGTGGCGGAATTGGTAGACGCGCTAGCTTGAGGTGCTAGTGCCCGTATTAGGGCGTGGGGGTTCAAGTCCCCCCTCGGACACGCAGTGTTGAGACACGCGGCGAACGGCTCACCTTCGGGTGGGCCGTTCGTTTTTGTGCGCCCGGTTCGGCGCAGCCGTGTGGCACCCTCCTTCCGACACGACGCCGCTCGATCGACTTCCGCCGTGTCGACCCATGCACGCGCACGACCCGCGCAGACACACGAGAGGCCCGGCGCCAAGCGGCACCGGGCCTCCCGTGTGTGGTCGGCTACTTCGTCGCGTCGACGAACGCGCGACGCGGGTCGGTCTCCTTGATCAGCGACGTTGCATCGCGACCGGAGACGGCACCGGTCACCCAACCGATGATGATGCGCGCCTTGCGGTTCAGCGTCGGCATCGCGTACACGTGGTAGGCGCGGTGGGCGAGCCAGGCGAGCACGTTGGTCATCTTGATGCCCTTGATGTTCGCGGCGCCCTTGCCGACCCCGTACGACGCGACGGTGCCGATCGACGGGTGGCGGTACTCCTCGAGCGGCTTGCCCGTGATCGTCGCAACGACGTTGTCCGCGGCCACGACGGCCTGACGGACGGCGTTCTGCGCGTTCGGCGGGTAGTACGCCGGCTGCTTGTCGGCGGTCAGGTCCGGCACCTGCGCGACGTCGCCGAGGCCCCAGACACCCGGGACGACCTCGTGGGTGTCCTCGGCCTCGACCTGGAGCTTCGCGTTGGCGGCGAGGTGCCCCTTCGGTCCGCGCGGCAGGTCGGACGCGTCGAGGAGCGGGTTCGGCTTCACGCCGGCGGTCCAGACGAGCAGGCCGGTCGCGAACTCGTCGCCGTCGGAGAGCTTGACGACGCCGCCCTCGCAGCTCGGCATGGTGGTCTTCAGACGGACGTCGATGCCGCGGGCGCGGAGGGACTCCAGGGTCCACTTCGAGAGCTCGGGGCCGACCTCCGGTGCGACGCGGTCGAGCGCGTCGATGAGCACCCAGCGCGGCTGCTCCCCCGCCAGCGACGGGTAGGTCTTGATGGCGGCCTGCGACACGTCGAAGAGCTCGCCGATCGCCTCGACGCCGGTGTACCCGCCACCGATGAAGATGCTGGTGAGCAGACGACGACGCTCGTCCTCGTCACGCGTGGCAGCGGCCTTCGCGATGTTGTCCAGGAGCTTCGCGCGCACGAAGGCGGCTTCCTCGACGCTCTTGAAGCCGACGCCCACTTCCTCGAGCCCGGGGGTCGGGAAGGTGCGCGTGACGGAGCCGAGCGCGACGACGAGCTGGTCGTAGCCGAGGGTGCGGTCGTCGCCGCCGGCCGTGGCGATCGACACCGTCTTGTCGGCGGCGGAGATCGCGGTCACCTTGCCCTGGATGACGCGGGTCTTGCGGAGCGCACGACGGAGCTCGACCGTGACGTCCTTCGGGTTGATGTGGCCGCCGGCGACCTCCGGCAGGAACGGCAGGTACGTGTAGTACGTGTTCTGGTCGACGAGGGTGATGCGCATCGGCACCGTCGCTGCGTGCTTCTGCAGCTGCTTGACGGTCGTGTAGCCAGCGGAGCCGCCACCGAGGACGAGGACGTGAGGGATCGAATCTGCCATGAGTCCGGTCTACTCGATCCGGGCTTGCAACGTCATGATCGCCGCGCAGATTACCGAGAACCCACCCTGATCAACGACGCATGTCGCGCAACCGCCACCACGCGGTCTCCGCGAGGTCGAGGCCCGTGAAGACCCCGTGCGCGGTCCGGCGGGACTCGACCAGGCTGAAGCGCCGCAACCGGTAGCCACCACCGAAGCGGTCGATGATCGCCTCTGGTGAGGACTCCTCCGAGCGCTTCACGAGCCACGTCCGGTCGTCGACGGCGACGATCACGCGCGCACCGGGAGCCGACGACTCACCGACGCCCGCCGATCCGGGAGCGCAGGATGTCGATGCGCTTCTGGATCTGCTCGATGCTGGCCTGCGCGACGGCCGGGCCACCGCTGATCCGCCGGAGCTCGGCGTGGATCGACCCGTGCGGCTCGTTCGAGTGCCGGGACCAGATCGACACGAGCCGCTGCAGCTCGGAGCGCTGCTCCTTGATGGTCATGTACATCGGCCGGTCCGGCTCGGGAGCCTTCGGGGTCCCGTCCTTCACCGCACGACCCTTGGAGCGCTTGGCTTGGGTGGCCTGTCGCGCGCGGAGCAGGTCGCGCACCTGGTCCGGCTCGAGCAGTCCGGGGATGCCGATGAAGTCGAGCTCTTCCAGGGAGCCGATCTCGCCGCCGGTGCCGAACTCGCCACCGTCGTAGAGCACCCGGTCGAACGAGGCCTGCGAGTCGAGCGCCTCGAACGGCTGCACGTCGAGCAGGCTCTCCGAGGCGCGGTCTTCCTTGTTGGCCTCGGCGACCATCGCGTCCTCGGGGTTGTACATCCCGTCGTCGGCGTCCTTCGGGCGGTCGAGGGCGTGGTCCCGTTCGAGCTCGAGGGTCGCGGCGAGGGCCATCAGCCCTGGCACGCTCGGCAGGAACACCGACGCGGTCTCACCGCGGCGACGGGCCCGCACGAAGCGGCCGATCACCTGGGCGAAGAACAACGGCGTGCTGGCGCTGGTCGCGTACACGCCGACGCAGAGCCGCGGGACGTCCACGCCCTCCGACACCATCCGCACCGCGACCATCCACCGCGAGGTGTCCGCGGCGAACGCGCCGATGCGGCTCGAGCCCGCTGCCTCGTCCGAGAGGACGACCGTCGGCCGCTCCCCCGTGATCTGCTGCAGGATCCGGGCGTAGGCACGCGCGGTCGTGGTGTCCGTCGCGATGACGAGTCCACCGGCGTCCGGCACACCGCGACGGACCTCGGTCAGGCGCTTGTCCGCGGCGGAGAGCACCGCGGGCATCCACTCGCCCTCTGGTGAGAGCGCCGTGCGCCAGGCCTGCGCGGTGATGTCCTTCGTGACCTGCTCCCCCAGGGACGCCGACATCTCGTCGCCCATCCGGGTCTTCCAGCGCATCTGCCCGGCGTACGCCATGAACAGCACCGGGCGGACGACGCCGTCCTGCAGAGCGCGGCCGTAGCCGTAGTTGTAGTCGGAGATGGAGGTGCGGATGCCCTGCTCGTCGGGGGCGTACTGCACGAACGGGATCGGGGCGGTGTCCGAGCGGAACGGCGTGCCGGAGAGGGACAGACGGCGCGTGGCACCGCTGAACGCCTCTCTGATGCCGTCGCCCCAGGTCAGGGCGTCGCCGCCGTGGTGGACCTCGTCGAGGACGACCAGGGTGCGGCCGCCCTCGGTGATCTTCTTGTGGACCTCGGGGTTCATGCCGACCTGGGCGTAGGTGATGGCCACGCCCTGGTAGTGCCGGCCGAACATGCCGTCGCCGTTCTTGAACATCGGGTCGATGCGGATGTTCACGCGGTCGGCGGCGTCGGCCCACTGGCGCTTGAGGTGCTCGGTCGGCGCCACGACGACGATCCGGTCCACGGTGCCGCGGGCCAGGAGCTCGGTGGCGAGGCGGAGCGCGAAGGTCGTCTTGCCGGCGCCGGGCGTTGCCGCTGCCAGGAAGTCGCGCGGCTCGGTCTCGAAGTACTTCGTGAGCGCTTCGACCTGCCAGGCGCGGAGCTTCGACGCGGTACCCCACGCCGCGCGGTCCGGGAACGCCGGGGACAGGTGCTCGGCGGCCGCGTTGCCCGCGATCTCCGCCAGCTCGGCCGGCGCGAGTTCGGTGGAGCCCGGTGCGGGATCGACCGTGGCCGGCGCGAGTTCGGCTGACGACACCGGGGCCGGATCGGGGTGGACACCGCCGGCCGCGGCGGACTGCTGCTGTTCGTACTCCGCTGCGCTCACTTCAGGCGATTCTACCGTCACCCGATGTCCTGCCGGGCATGCGGCGGGCGCTGCTCGGGCGTGCCGCGGACGAGCGATGCCGGTCGCAGCACGCCGGCGCCGAAGCGTGCGGTGACCGCGTCGACCGTGGTCTCGGTCTCCCGCCACGGCGCGTCGTCGTCCCACAGCGCGTTGCTCGCCGCGGTCGGCA
The DNA here is from genome assembly GCF_044746585.1 of Curtobacterium sp. NPDC090223. NCBI lineage: Bacteria > Bacillati > Actinomycetota > Actinomycetes > Micrococcales > Microbacteriaceae > Curtobacterium > Curtobacterium sp. NPDC090223. Next base: position 589,601 of record NZ_JBIVCN010000001.1, read on the forward strand.
CGAGGTTCTCCCCGCGGACGCCGATCAGCCGGATCCGGTTGCCCTGGCGGTGCAGGACGTCGTAGAGCTCGACGGCTTCGCGGTGGATCCGGCGGGCGACGTCGGTCGGCTCGGCGAGGGTGCGGGACCGGGTGAGCGTGGTGAAGTCGGTGTACCGGACCTTGAGCGCGATCGTGCGGGCCTGCACGTCGGCACGACGCATGCGGACCGCGACCTTCTCGGCGAGCCGCAGGAGTTCACGGGCGACGGCGTCGCGCTCGGTGAGGTCGGTGCCGAACGTGACCTCGTGCCCGATCGACTTCTCTCCCACGGCGGTGTCGACGACCCGGGGATCGCGACCCCAGGACAGGTCGTGCAGGCGCTGTCCGCCGGCCGGGCCGAGCGCGGACACCAGCGAGCCGAGCGGCGTGGTGGCGAGGTCACCGACGGTGCGGATGCCCCGGCGCTCCAGGGTCTCCTGGGTCTTGCCGCCGACACCCCACAGGGCCGACACGGGCTGCGGGTGCAGGAACGCCACCGTGTGCTCCGCCGGCACCACGAGGAGTCCGTCGGGCTTGGCACGACTGGAGGCGAGCTTGGCGACGAACTTCGTCGAGGCGGCGCCGACCGAGCAGTGCAGCCCGGTCTCCGCGAAGACCTGCTGTCGGATCGCCCGGCCGATCTCCCACGGCGTGCCGTACAGCCGCACGGCGCCCGCGACGTCGAGGAAGGCCTCGTCGATGCCGAGTCGTTCGACCCGCGGGGTGAACTGTTCGAAGACGTGCATCACGGCCGCGGACTTCGCCTGGTACTTCTCGAAGTGCGGCTCGACGATGACGGCGTTCGGGCACCGGCGTTTCGCGACGGCCATCGGCATCGCGGAGTTCACTCCGTACTTGCGGGCTTCGTACGTGGCCGCGGTGACCACCGAGCGGTCCGAGTCGTGGCCGACGATGACGGGCAGCCCGACGAGGTCGGGGCGGTCGAGCAGTTCGACCGAGGCGAAGAACGCGTCCATGTCGACGTGCAGCACCGTCGCGGTCACGTCCGCGACCGGTCGGTCGGAGACGAGCCGGTTGCGTCCGTCCTGCTTGCTCACGTGCCGATGGTGCCACCGACCGCCGACATCCGGGTGACGGCACCCGCGACGACGGGCATCCCGATGCGCTCGGCGAAGAGCGCGAGCGCCTCGTCGATGCGGCCGAGGGCGTGCGCACGAGCGCGGAGCGCGTCCCCGGGGGCGCCCGGGTCGGCGGCGGCGACCACGCCGTCCAAGCGGTCCGTGATCCGCGTCCACACCGGGGCCCCGGACACCGCGGCGGCCGACGCACCAGCGTCACCAGCCGCGGCAACAGACGCACCAGCACCAGCCGCGGCATCCGACGTCCCAGCGCCACCAGCGCCACCGGCGCCACCACCCGTACCGGGTCCGCCCGTCACGACCCGCTCCGCCAGCCGCTCCACCGACCCGGCGAGGACCTCGGCCGCACCACGCAGGGACTCGGGGACGTCTGCCGGGGCCGCACCGGGCCTCCCGGCCAGCTCCCTGGCGAACGTCGCCGCCGCCTGCAGGGACGCACGCATCCGCGCGTCCGCGCGCGCCGGCCCACCCGTCGGGAACCGGACCATCGGCTTGAGGACCGCCTCCAGCTGGTAGGTGGCGGCGTCGACGGCACGCGACCGGGCGCGCAGGTCGGGCACCGGACTGGAGGCCGGGGTCGGGTCCGCAGCGTCGGCGGACCCCGTCTCGTCGACGTCCACCCCGACGGTCGCCAGCACGAAGGCGCGCACCGCGACCAGTTGCCGCTGGACGGCCCGCCGGACCACGCTCCGCGTGGCGAGCGGCAGGACCACGACGCTCACGAGGATGGCGATGGTCGCGCCGAGCAGGTTCTCGGCGAGCCGGATCGGGATGAGCGCGTCCGTGAAGGTGCCGGAGAAGTCGTACACCTGGCAGAGCACGACGACCAGGCACGCGGCCCAGACGGCGTACACCCCGCCGAAGCCGTACGTCCCGACGGCGAGCAGCACGCAGACGAGCACGATCGTCACCCAGGGGTGCTCGGTCCCGAGCACGTGCACCAGGGCGATCCCGACGGCGCCGCCGACGATCGTGCCGACACCACGGTGGATGCCCTTCCGGACGCGCTCGTGGGTCGTGTTCGTGCCGGCGAGGACGATCATCACGCCGATGACCCCCCAGTAGAACCGGCTGCCGTCGAGGAGCAGCGCGAGCGGCTCCGTGATCGCCACCGCGATCGCGGCGTGCACGGCGGTGCGGAGCGACGCGGTCATGTGCAGACGGCGCCACGGGCCCTCGGCGACGGCGTCGGCGACGACCGGGACGGCCCCCGCCGGACGGCCGCCGGCCAGGATCACCGGCGAGGCGAACGGCACGCCGTCGCCGGACCGCGGCAGTTCGTCGGCGACGTCCCGCCAGCGCAGTCCCGCGGTACGGAGGTCGGCGAACTCGCGCGCCATCCGGTGCACGAGCACGGTGGTGCGCGACGCCGGGTCCGCTGCCGAGGCGGTGACGGCGAACCGTGCGGCCAGGGTCCGTCCGGCGTCGTCGCCCGCGCTGCCGCCGTGCCGCAGGACGATCGTGACCGCGCGGAGCGCCGCGTGCCGGACGTCCTCGGGTGCGCCCTGCTCGACGAGCGTCGCGGCCGCACGCCCCAGCTCGTCGATGGCGAAGTGCGTGTCGAACACCAGGCGGTGCAGTTCGTCGGCGGCGTCGGTGCCACTGGCAGCCAGCATGCCGTCGACCGTCAGCGCGATCTCGTGGTACTGCGAGCGGCGACGGGCCAGGCGGCGGAGTGCGCGGCTGCGGGCACGCGAGTCGTCCGCGACGGCGAGGGCGGCTGCCGACGCCTCGAGGACGTCGGCGCCGCGGGCCAGGAACCCGCGCCGGGTCCGGAGCAGGGAGCGGTACGCGTCCGGCCGGAGGAACGCGGAGCGGATCACGATCGTCGCCGCCAGGGACGCGGCCACGACGAGGGACAGCGGCAGGACGCTCGTCTCCGGCAGCGGCAGGAGCAGCCCGCACAGGTACCCGGCGAACGCGACGATCGCGGCGTCGGACGCCCACTTGCCCCACTGGAAGGCGAGGAACTGCACGAAGAGCAGCACCACGATGAGCACGAGCTCGAGGATCCGGTACGGGTGCAGTGCGATGCTGCCGGCGAGTGCGGCGACGAACGGCACGATGACGGCACCGGTCCGGCCGGCGACCCGGCCGGCGCTCGGGTCGACGATGACCAGGCACGTGATGAACGCCGGCATCGCGCCGATCATCAGTCCGAGGATCGCCGGCAGACCGAAGGCGAGCGCGACGCCGTAGCCGACGGCCATGCCCGCGGGGACGCAGAGCAGGGTGCGGAGGGCGCCCTCGCTCTTCACGAACCCCGGATCGAGGACGAGGAGCCGGTCCCAGAGTCGCTGTCGCGGGCTCCGCAGGCGTGGCGGGAGGCGGTGCGTCGGTGCTGGTCGGCGGTCCGTCGTCACGTGCGGGAGGCCTCCGGCTTCGTCTGGGCTGTGCGGACACCAATAGTACCGCAAGCGAACTACTGGCCGGACTCCCCGCCGATCGGGCCCAGCACCTCGGCGGCGATCGTCCGTGCCGCGGAGTCCCGCGACGACGGGTGGTACTGCCCCGCCCGGACGTCCCGTGCCAGCCGGGCCAGCTCGGCCGACGCCCGGTACGCCCCACCGCCCACCACCCGCATCGCCTCGTCGACGACGTGCTGGGCGGTGTCCACCGCGCGTGCCTTCGTCCCGACCAGCAGCGGGAACCAGCGCGCGCCGTGGTCCTCGAGCTCGTCCACGTCTCGGGCCAGGGCGTCGACCTGCAGGGCGATCGCGTCGACCGCACCGCGCACGTCCGCGACCGCTCGTCGCACGTCCGGGTCGTCCGACCGCGGGGTGCCGTCCATCGCCTGGCGCGCACGGACCTGCGCGACCGCCAGCTCGAGGGCACGGGTGGCGATGCCGACGTACACCGAGGCGATCAGGAGCTCGAACGCGGCGAACACCCCGAACACGAGCGGGTCGGCGCTCGGCCCGACCGGCAGCGTGCGCACGATCCGGTCCGCCGGCACGTGCACCCCCTCGAGCAGGGTGGTGCGGCTCTGCGTCGCCCGCATCCCCAGGGTGTCCCAGTCGTCGAGGTGCCGCACACCGCCGTCGGCGCGCAGGACGAACCCGTGCACCAGCCGCGGTGACTCGCCCGTCGAGTCCTTCCCGAACACGCTGAGGACGTCCCACGCGGGCGCGAGCGAGGTGAAGACCTTCGTCCCGGTGAACCGGTAGCCGCCCGACCCGTCGGGCTCGGCGGTCGTCAGCGAGTCGAACAGCACGCGGTCGTTGCCGGGTTCGCTCACCCCGAAGGCGAGCAGGCGGTCCGCCGCGGCGTGGTCCGTGACGGCCTGGAGGAACGACCCACCTCGCGCGGACACGCTACGGGCCGCCTGCACCCACACCTGGTGCATCCCGAGCGCCAGCGCCGTCGCCGGCGCGGCTCCGGCGATGCGCCGCTGCACGGCCGCGGTGGCGCGGAGCCCGAGCCCGCTGCCGCCCTCCGGGATCGGCACGCCGATCCGCAGGTACCCCGCCGCGCGGAGCTCGTCGAGGTCCTCGGCGCAGAACGCGTTCTCGGCGTCGTACCGCGGAGCACGCTCGGCGATCCGGGCGAGCAGGTCCTCGGGGACGGTCCACGGCTTTGCCTTCGTCATGGCACGAGACTATGTTCCGATGCGTGTCAGATCGTCATCCCTGGACCAGGTACGTCGCGATCGGTGACTCCTTCACCGAGGGACTCGGGGACCCCGACCCGACCGTGCCCGGCGGGCACCGCGGGTGGGCCGACCGGGTCGCCGAGGTCCTCGCGAACCAGACCGACGACTTCGCCTACGCCAACCTCGCGATCCGCGGACGGCTCCTGCAGCAGATCATCGACGAGCAGGTCGAGGAGGCCCTCGCGCTCGGCCCGGACCTGATCACGGTGTCGGCCGGCGGCAACGACATCATCCGCCCCGGCTCCGACCCGGACGAGATCGCCGCGCGGTTCGACCGCGTCGTCGGCGACCTCCGCCGGGACGGTGCGACCGTCGTGGTCTTCACCGGTCCCGACGTCGGGATGACCCCGGTGCTCGGCCTCGTCCGCGGCAAGGCGGCGATCTACAACGAGCACCTGCACGCCATCGCACTGAAGCACGACGCCCTCATCGCCGACATGTGGGCGCTCCGGGTGCTCCGCGACCCGCGGATGTGGGCGCCGGACCGGCTCCACCACTCCCCGATGGGCCACGCGACGATCGCAGCGGCGGTGCTCGACGCGCTCGGGGTCGACCACGAACTCGCACCGTTCAACCCGGAGCCGCTCGCCGCCCGGCCGTGGCGTGAGGCCCGTGCCGAGGACCTCGGATGGGCGCGGGAGTACCTCGTGCCGTGGGTCGTCCGGCGGATCCGGCACACCTCGTCCGGCGACGGCGTCAGCCCGAAGCGCCCGGAACTGCAGACGATCGTCGAGCACCGGAGCGACACGCCCTAGGCTCGGCGGTCGCGGGTCGGCTCAGGCGCCCTCGAACGGGTTCGTCCAGCGCCACCAGATGCCCGGGTCCGGGATCTCCTGTTCCAGGACCAACGGCACGGTGACCGCCTCGTGGTCGGTGATGGTGAAGCGCACCCGGCCGATGCGCTCCCCCTTGGTGCCGGTCGTCACCGAGTCGAGCTTCGTCGTCGCCCTGACCGTGGTCTTCCCCCACACCAGGACCTCGGAGGCGGCCTTCGTCACGGCGTCGGTCTCGTCCTTCCACGGGGTCGAGTAGGTGCCGAACGACTGCCCGGCGTGCGTCAACGTCACGACGTGGAAGTTGTCCGCGACGGAGTGCAGCAGCCGCTGGACGTCGACGTCGAGGGCGTCGTGGTCCACGCCGCCGAGCATCGCGCCGATGACCGTGACGGTCTTGCCGCCCCGCTCGTACGTCGCGGCGAAGAGCAGGCACGCCCCGGCTTCGTCGAGGGTGCCGGTCTTGATCCCCTCGACGCCGTCGATGCCGAGGAGCTTGTTCGAGTTCTCGATGTCGCCGACGCCGGGGACGGTGACCGCCTTCGTGCCGACCACCTCCTTCACCACGGGGTTCGCCAGCGCGAGCTGCCCGAGGTCGACGAGGTCGGTGGCCGTGGACTCGTTCGCCGCGTCGAGGCCGGTCGGTTCGTGGATCGTGGTGTCGTCGAGCCCGTGCTCCTGCAACCACGAGGCCGCGGCCGTCCGGTAGGCGTCGAGCGAGCCGAACGCCCAGATCGCCAGGGACCCGGCGTAGTTGTTCGCCGACTTCATGAGCATGACCTGCAGGGTCTGGTACTCCGACAGCCGCAGCCCGGACGGCATCGGGGCGACCTCCCCGTCCACCGCGAGGTACTTCGCGTAGAGCCCCTCCATCTCTGGCGTGAAGGCGATCGTCGGACCGGCCTGCCCCTGCGACAACGGCTTCGCGTCGAGCACCACGAGTGCGGTGACGACCTTCGAGATGCTCGCGATCGACCGCGGCTTCGTGTCACCGCTGGTCCGCAGGCTCTCCGGGAAGTCCGTGGCCTCGACCGCGGTGGCGCCGTAGGACGGGAACGTCAGCGACGGCAGCGTCGCCGTCGGGGCGGCGTACGACGTGGTCGTGGCGCTCGCCGGCGAGAACGGGACCACGGCGGCCGCGACGAGGTACGCGATCGCCAGGGTCAGGACGGCGACGACCGAGATCGTCACGGGCCTCCGGACGGCGGAACGGGGGCGGCGGACGACACGTGACACGGGAATCGAGCGTACCGGGGGGCGGTACCGGCCGTCTGTGGAACCGCCGGGGTGTGGAGAAGGCGGGTCCGGCCTCCCGTCCGAACGCGCCGTGGACTCGCCGCCGGGCCGGACGTGCCGGCGCTGGGCTCGACACCGGGCCGGGCGTGCCGGCGGTGGGCTCGCTACCGGGCCGGGCGTGCCCGCTGCGCGGCGGCGACGGCCCACAGACCGACGGCGCTCGCCGCGGCCACGTTGAGGGAGTCCACGCCGTGGTGCATCGGGATGCGCACCGTCGTGTCGGCGGACGCGATCGCGGCCGGCGTGAGGCCCTGCCCCTCGGTGCCCATCACGAGTGCGACCCGCTCCGGGACGTCCGCGGCGAACTCGTCCAGGTCCACCGAGCGGTCCGTCAGCGCCATCGCGGCGACGTGGAACCCCTGCGCGCGGAGTTCCTCCCCCGCCTCGGGCCAGTCGCCGATCCGGGTCCACGGGACCTGGAGCACCGTGCCCATGCTCACCCGCACGCTCCGGCGGTACAGCGGGTCGGCGCAGCGCGGGCTGACCAGCACGGCGTCCGCGCCGAGTCCGGCGACGCTCCGGAACACCGCGCCGACGTTGGTGTGGTCGACGATGTCCTCGAGGACGACGACCAGGCGCGCGTCCCGGACGACGTCGGCCACGCTCGGCAGCTCCGGGCGCTGCATCGAGGCGATCGCGCCGCGGTGCATCCGGAACCCGGTGAGCTCCTCGAGCAGGGCGTCCGGGCCGACGAAGACCGGGCCGTCGTGGTCGGCGACGAGCGGCAGGACGTCCTCGAGCCACTTCTCCTGCACCAGGACGCTGCGGGGAACGTGCCCGGCGCGGATAGCCCGCTCGATGACCGTGTTCGACTCGGCGATGTACAGGCCGCCCTCGGGTTCCGAGACCCGGCGGAGCGCGACGTCGGTCAGGCGCTGGAAGTCGTCGAGGCGGGGGTCGTCGAGGGTGTCGATGCGGACGGGGTGCACGGGTCTCGTTCCGGTGGTGGTCTTCGTGGGAAGTGGCGGGGGCGGTCGGCTGTTGAGGGTACCGTGAACGTGATGGCGACGAGCGACGCGACCGACGGGACACCCGCTGTGATCGACGGCCTGGACCAGGTCGTCGACCTGCTCGCGGGCAAGCGCGTCGCCGTGCTGTCCGGGGCGGGGCTCAGCACCGACTCCGGCATCCCGGACTACCGCGGCGAGGGGCGGCGGGTGCGGAAGCCGATGACCTTCCAGGAGTTCCGCGCCGACCCCGGCAAGCGGCAGCGGTACTGGGCCGGCTCGCACCTCGGCTGGCGCACGTTCGCCGCGGCCCGGCCGAACGCCGGACACCGGGCGCTCGCGGCACTCGAGGAGTCGGGCACCGTCGCCGGCATCATCACGCAGAACGTCGACGGGCTCCACCTGCGCGCCGGCTCCCGGCGCGTGGTCGAGATCCACGGCTCGATGGACCGCGCGCTCTGCCTGACCTGCGGACAGGTCTTCGCCCGCGCCGACCTCGCCGCGACGCTCGATGCGCTCAACCCCTGGATCGACGAACCGGGGTCCGTGGCGCTGCAGCCCGACGGGGACGTCGAGATCACGGACGTCGACCGCTTCGTCGTGCCGGACTGCTCGGTGTGCGGCGGGATGCTCAAGCCGGACGTGGTCTTCTTCGGGGAGTTCGTGCCCACCGAGAAGTTCAGCGAGTCGGTCTCGATCGTCGCGGACGCCGATGCACTGCTCGTCGTCGGGTCTTCGTTGACGGTGAACTCCGGCGTGCGACTCGTCGACCACGCCGCCCGCCGCAAGCACCCCGTCGTCATCGTGAACCGCGGCGACACCCGCAGCGACCGCCGGGCAGCCGTGAAGATCGACGCCGGGACCACCGAGACCCTGGTCGCACTGGCGTCCCGGCTCGCTCCGCCCGGCGCTCTGTCATGATCGACGTGTGACGACCCTCCTCTACCTCGTCCGGCACGGTGAGACCGACTGGAACAAGCAGCGCCGCATCCAGGGCTCCACGGACATCCCGCTGAACGACACCGGGCGGGCGCAGGCCATCGAGACCGCGGCGCTCCTGGCCCGGCGGTCCTTCGACGCCGTGGTCGCGTCACCGCTCGTCCGGGCGTACGAGACCGGGTCGATCATCGCGACGCGGCTGGGGCTGCCGGAGCCGGCCACGTACGCCGGGCTCGCCGAGCGCTCCTACGGTGACGCCGAGGGCCTGACCGACGACGAGGTCCTGGCGCAGTACCCGGACGACGTCATCCCCGGGCGGGAGTCCCGCGCGGCGCTGCTCGGTCGTGTGACGGAGACCCTCGGGGAGATCGCGGTGCGGTTCGACGGCGGCGTGATCGTCGTCGCGACCCACGGTGCGGTGATCCGGAGCGTCGTCAACGCGGCGGCTCCCGGGACCGCCGACCGGCACCACACGCCGATCCGGAACGGGTCCGTGCACTCGTTCCGGTGGGACCCGGAGCGGTTCCACGCCGAGCTGGTGCGGTTCGACGACCCCATCGAGGACGTCTCGGAGGCGCCGGGCAAGTACGCGTTCGACTACCAGAACCCGCTCGAGCGCCGGAGTTAGGACCGCCGGGCGCCGGGCGTCGGACGCCGGGCGCCGGGGCTAGGGGCCGCTGAAGAACCCGCCGAGTCCGGTCGCTCCGTCCGGCCGCGCGGCCTTCGCCTGCGCTGTCCGGATCTCCTGCGCACCGTCGTCACCCGTGTGTGGCGCCAGCGGATCGTCGAGGCCCTCGAGCGACTTGGCGCGACGGGCCCCGGTGATGGCGAACACGACGCACATCGCGACGAGTGCGGCGAACACGATCAGCAGTGTGGCGAACATCACGGCCCCTCTCCGTTGCCCCCAACCGTACCGAGCGCCGTCGCCGCCGTCGACCGACGTCGCACTCCGCCGCACTCCGTTGCGGGATCGTTGCCCGCGGCCCCGTCCAACCTGCCCCGCCCGGACTACGATCCTGTTCACCCAACGGCCCGGACCCGCGCGTGAGGGGGCGACATGACGACGGACGGAACCGGCCCGAGCGGCCGCCACCGGAACTGGTCAGCGCAGGACGACGACGACCTGGACCGCGCCTTCGGTCCCGACACCGCCTCGGTCCCGGTCCGCACCACACCCCAGCGGGTGCGGTCCTGGTCGCTGCTCCTCGCCGGGGTCGTCGTGGTCGCCGTGGTCCTGGTCGTCGCGCTCTCCACGATCATCGGCAGCGTGCAGTCCGGCGTGGGCGGGATCTTCCCCCGACCGGACGCGACGCTCGCGGACTTCACCGCACGGGCCCGGACGATCGACGGTGTCGCCGGCACCGCCACCGCCGAGCCGACCAAGACCTCGTTCGCGAGCTACGACGTGACGGCGACCGTCAGCGCGACCCCGGGGCTCGCCGACGCCGCGCGGACGGACCTGGTCGACCGGCTCAGCGCAGCTGCGGCCGACGCGAGCGGCAACGGCGTCCACGTCTGGGCCGTCGCGGACTTCGGCGACGTCGAGGTCGGGGTCTCCCCCTCGGACCGGCGCACCGAACAGCGGCTGGCGTTGGCATGGGAGATCCGTGCCGTCCCCGGCGTGCAAGAAGTGCACTGCCTCTGGGCGACCGGCGGTGAGAGCCGTTCGGACGAGCCCTCGGGGCAGGCGGTCACCGTCGAGACGGCACCGACCGGGGTGGACCAGCGCGCCGTGCAGACACGGGTCGCCGACGCCGTGCACGAGGTGTTCCCGGACGCCACCGTCCAGGTCACCCCCGCGAAGTCCTGACCGGGCCGGCCGGTCAGCCCCGCGCCTCCACGGCACGCTCGACGGCCTGGACGACCTGCTCCGCCGAGTCCGACCACCGGAACCGTCCCGCGCGTTCGATCGACGCCGCCGACGCCTGGTCCCACCGGGACTCGACCCGGCGCACCGCAGCCGCCACCGCGGACGGCGACGCCGGGTCGAAGTACTCCGCCACGTCCCCGCCGATCTCCCGGAAGATCGGGATGTCACTCACCGCGACGGGCGTCCCGACCCCCATCGCCTCGACGAGCGGGATGCCGAAGCCCTCGTCGTACGACGCCGTGACGAGCGCCGTCGCGGAGCGGAGCGCGTCGAGGTACTCCTCGTCCGAGGCCCCGTCGTGGAACACCACCGCGCCCGGCCCGGCCAGCGCCGACAGCCGCGCACGGTCCGCCTCCGTGACCCGCGACATGCAGTGCAGCGTCCAGTCCGCCCCGAGCAGCGGCAGCGCGGCCACGAGCGTCTCGACGTTCTTGTACGGCATGAACGAACCCATGTAGACCAGCGTCCGAGAGCGGCCGTCGGCAGGCGAGCGCACCGCCGCCGGGTCGGCCGCGTTGTACGCCACGGTGACGGGACGCTTCGTCAGCCGGTGCGCCGCGATCAGTCCGGCGGTCGTCGCCGACACCGTCACGACCCCGTCGGCGCCGTTCAGCAGCATCCGCTGCGGCCACCACGCCAGGTGGAACGCGCGCCACCCGAGCCGGAGCGGCCACGAGAACTCCCGCGGTGGCGTCCGGTTCCGGTAGTAGATCAGGTCGTGCAGCGTCAGCACGAGCGCGTAGTCACGCCCCCTGGAGCCCATCGTCTGCATCGGCGAGAACACGGCGTCGAGGCCGAGCCGGTTCACGTGCCGCGCGACGAGCGGTTCGCCCGCGTCGGTCGGCGCCGGGATCAGCTCCCACGGCATCCCGTCCGGCAGCGAGGCGAGCTGCCGCTCGTCGTTGACGAGCAGCACGAAGTCGTGCCGGTCCGGCAGGTTCGTCACGACGCCGGCGGTGAACCGGCTGATCCCGTCGTGCCGTCCGATGCGCACGTACCGGCAGTCGATCCCGATCCGCAGGCGGCTCACGACGTGCGCTCCCCGCCTCGGCCCGGCCTGGAGGCTCGACCCGCCCTGGCACCGCGCGCGGGCTTCGGTACGGGGTCCGCCATCCTGCGCAGGGTCGCCTCCGCAGCGGCGGCCGGGGTCTCGTAGTGCACGAGGTGGCCGACGTCCGGGATCACGACGAGCTCGGCGTTGCGGAGGCGGTCGGCGAGTGCCCGCTGCTCGGGGACGGCGGTGATGTCGTCCCGCTCGGCCGCGATCATCAGCACCGGCACGTCGATCCGGTCGGCGTACTCGGACACGTCGTGCGTGACCGAGGTCCGGAAGGCCTCGAGCACGCTCGCGCGGTTCGCGAAGGCCGAGAAGAACCGGTCGTGCTGGTCGTGCACCCACCGGCGCATCTCCGGGTCCCGCGACTTCAGCATCGCGATGCTCATCACCCGGACGATCAGGCGGTTCCGGAGCAGCCCGAGCCCCACGGGGCGGGGCAGTGCAGCACCCGCACGGTAGTAGGCGATCGCGACACCGGTGCCGACGGCGCGCGGACCCTGCAGCGCCGGGGCGGCGATCGGGTTCACCAGCACGAGCAGCCGTGTGTCCAGGCCGTCGGCGACCGCGGCCGAGACCACGATCGACCCGAACGAGTGACCGAGGACGACGGCCGTGCGGTCGAGGCCGAGCGCCGCGTGGAACCCGCGCACCCACGCCACGTACGAGTCGATGTCGGAGACCGCGAGCGGGTCCGAGATCCCGAAGCCCGGCAGGTCGGGGACGACGACGCGGACGCCGACCAGGTGCGCGGCGATGGACTCGAGGCCGTGGTGGTCGCCCCGGAACCCGTGCACGGCGAGGACCGTCCGGTCGGCGTCGGCGGGGCCGTACTCCCAGTAGTGCGTGGTGCGGCCGTCGACCTCCACGGATCGGTGGACGACGGGTGTCGACGCCATCAACGACGAGTACGGGGAGAGGACCGGCGGTTGCATCCGCGCCAGTCTATGGAACGCACTCGGGAGCAGCCGCCTATCGTGTCCGGAACGGGCCTGCCGCCACTGGCCCGTCGATGACGACGAGGAGCACGGTGACCTTCACAGCCCCGATCCAGCTGCCCGGACTGACGCTCGACCCCCTCTGGTACAAGCGATCCGTCTTCTACGAGTGCATGATCCGGTCGTTCGTCGACTCGAACGGGGACGGCACCGGCGACCTGCAGGGGCTCATCAGTCGCCTCGACTACCTGCAGTGGCTCGGCGTCGACGCGCTGTGGCTGCCGCCGTTCTTCAAGTCCCCGCTGCGCGACGGCGGCTACGACATCGCCGACTACAAGGCGATCCTGCCGGAGTTCGGCACGCTCGAGGAGTTCCGCGAGCTCGTCACCAAGTCGCACGAGCGGAACATGCGCATCGTCATCGACATGGTGATCAACCACACCAGCGACCAGCACGAGTGGTTCCAGCAGTCCCGCGAGGACCCGGACGGCCCCTACGGCGACTTCTACGTCTGGCGCGACACCGACGAGCACTACGAGAACATCCGCATCATCTTCGTCGACACGGAGGAGTCGAACTGGACGTTCGACCCGGTCCGCCGGCAGTTCTTCTTCCACCGGTTCTTCTCGCACCAGCCCGACCTCAACTTCGAGAACCCCGCCGTGGTCGAGGCCGTGTACGACGTCGTGCGGCACTGGCTCGACCTCGGGGTGGACGGCCTGCGGCTCGACGCCATCCCGTACCTCTTCGAGTCCGAGGAGGGCAACGGCGAGGGTGAGCCGGAGACCCACGAGTTCATCAAGAAGCTCCGTGCGATGGTCGACGAGGAGTACCCCGGGCGCGTCCTCATCGCGGAGGCGAACCAGTGGCCCCGTGAGACGGCGGCGTTCTTCGGCACCGACGAGGAGCCCGAGTGCCACATGGCGTTCGACTTCCCGGTGATGCCCCGCATCTTCTACTCGCTCCGCGCCCAGCACGCCAAGGAGCTGTCCGCGATCCTCTCCGAGACGCTCGACGTCCCGGAGAGCGCCGCGTGGGGCGTGTTCCTCCGCAACCACGACGAGCTGACGCTCGAGATGGTGAGCGAGGAGTACCGGCAGGCGATGTACGGCTGGTACGGCTACGACCCGCGGATGCGGTCGAACATCGGCATCCGGCGCCGCCTCGCTCCCCTGCTGGACAACTCGCGCGCCGAACTCGAGCTCATCCACGCGCTGCTGTTCTCGCTGCCCGGATCGCCGTTCCTGTACTACGGCGACGAGATCGGCATGGGCGACAACATCTGGCTCCCGGACCGCGACGCCTCGCGCACGCCGATGCAGTGGACGCCCGACCGGAACGCGGGCTTCTCCACCGCGGACCCGGGCAAGCTCTTCCTGCCCGTCGTCCAGTCACTCGTCTACAACTACGCGCAGGTGAACGTCGAGGCGCAGCTCGCCCAGTCCCGCTCCCTGCTGCACTGGGTCCGCAACGTCATCCACGTGCGGAAGGCCCACCCGGTCTTCGGCATGGGCTCGATCGCCGTGCAGGAGACCGACAACGAGAGCGTGCTCGCGTTCGTCCGCTCGTGGGAGGGCACCGGCACCCAGTTCGGGCCCTCCGCAGAGGACGTCCTCTGCGTGTTCTCGTTCGCGGTCAACGCCACCACGGCGACGATCTCCGCGCCGGAGTTCGCGGGCCGACCGCTGTACGACCTGTTCGGCGGCAGCTCGTTCCCGTCCTTCGACCAGGACGGCAACGTCACGCTGACCCTCGGCACGCAGTCGTTCTACTGGCTGCACGTCGGCGCCGCACCGAACGCGTAGCGGGGTGTGTCGGTGCGTCCGGTTAGCCTGACACCGTGACGTTCACCACATCGCAGCTCGACACGCCGACCCCGGCGCAGGACCTCTCGGCACGGCCCTGGTGGCACGCCCTCGGCGTGTTCGACCTCGAGACCACCGGCATCGACGTCGAGACCGCCCGGATCGTCACGGCGCACGTCGGCCTGATCGACATGACCGGGCGCTCCATCGTCGAGGGCTCCTGGCTCGCCGACCCGGGCGTGCCCATCCCCGAGCAGGCCTCGGCCGTGCACGGCATCAGCACCGAGCGCGCCCAGGCCGAGGGGCGCCCCGCCGGAGAGGTCGTGGCGGAGATCGTCGCCGCGATCGAGGCGGTGTTCGCCCGCGGCATCCCGCTCGTGATCTACAACGCCCCGTACGACCTCACGCTGCTCGACCGTGAGGCCAAGCGGCACGGCATCGCCTCCCCCGTGATCGGCAACGTCGTCGACCCGCTCGTGATCGACAAGGCGCTCGACACCTACCGCAAGGGCAAGCGCACGCTCGAGGCCGCTGCAGAGGTCTACGGCGTCACGCTCTCCGACGCGCACGACGCCGGCGCCGACGCCATCGCGGCCGGTCGTGTCGCGCAGGCGATCGCCGTGAAGTACCCGGACGACCTCACCGTCTCCGCCGAGGAACTCCACCGCAAGCAGGTCGGCTGGTGCGCGGACCAGGCGTCCTCGTTCCAGGAGTACATGCGCAAGAAGCGCGACCCGTCCTTCACCGCCGACGGCCGCTGGCCCCACCGCACCGCCGACTGAGCGCCCCGGGCGCCCGCACTCTCGCGGTGTCGAACGGCACCGCACAACGAAACCCGGCTCGAACCACGCACGTCCGTGGTTCGAGCCGGTTTCCGTTGTGCGACGCCGATCCGCACCGCGGCACGCGGGACGGGCCGCGGCGGCACGCGCGCGCCCCGCGCACGCGGAACGGGCGGCCCTCCCGGAGGAGGACCGCCCGTTCGTGCGCGAGGGCTGCTTACTTGGAGAAGCCCTTGAAGCGCTGGTTGAACTTCTCGACGCGACCGGCCGAGTCGAGGATGCGCTGCTTGCCCGTGTAGAACGGGTGCGACGCGGACGAGATCTCGACGTCGATCACCGGGTAGGTGGCACCGTCGAGCTCGATGGTCTTGTCGCTGTTCGCGGTCGAACGCGTCAGGAACGTCTCACCGGAAGCCAGGTCACGGAAGACGATGGCGCGGTACTCGGGGTGGATGTCGGTCTTCATGGAGATTCCTCAGTAGCAGTGTGTGTTGAGATGCGCGGAACGCGCGGGAAGTCAGTGGCCTACGCCAGCCGTCTACGTTACCAGACAGCCGGAGGGAACGGGAGCAGGCTCAGGCCGCGCGCGCCGTGAAGCGCCCGGCGTCCTTCGTCACCGTGAGGTCGATCCCGAACGCCGTGGTGAGCGTGGCGTCGGTGAGGACCTCGTCGATGGGGCCAGCAGCCTGGACGTGCCCGTCCGCCAGGATCAGGGCGTGCGTGAAGCCCTCGGGGATCTCCTCGACGTGGTGCGTCACGATGACGATCGCGGGCGAGTCGGAGCTCTTCGCGTAGCCGCCGAGCGTCCGCACGAGGCTCTCCCGGGCGCCGAGGTCGAGCGACGCCGCCGGCTCGTCGAGGAACAGGATCTCCGGGTCGGTCATCACGGCCCTGGCGATCTGCACACGCTTCTGCTCGCCGTCGCTGAGCTCGCCGAAGGTCCGGTCGGTGAAGGCGCCGAGGCCCCACTCGTCGAGCACGCGCTGGGCACGGCGCACGTCGAGCTCCTCGTACTCCTCGTTCCAGCGGCCCGTGACCGAGTACGCGGCGGTGAGGACGACGTCGATGACCTTCTCCGTCACCGGGATGCGGCGCGCGAGGGCCGTCGACGCGAACCCGATGCGGGGGCGGAGTTCGAACAGGTCCGCGCCGCCGAGCTCGGTCCCGAGCACCTCGACCTCACCCGAGGTCGGGAAGGACTGCGCACCCGCGACCTGCAGCAGCGTGGTCTTGCCGGCACCGTTCGCACCGAGCACGACCCACCGCTCGTCGTCCTGCACCTCCCACGAGATCCCGTCGAGGATGGTGGCCCCGTTCCGGACCACGGACACGTCTGACAAGCGCACAACCGAGGGCATGCCCCAACCCTACGCGAGCGGACGTGCCGAAACGGGGCACACGCCGAGGGTCACTCCGCGAGCAGTGCCTCGATCTGCCCGAGCGCCAGCAGCATGCCCTCGCGCATCCCCATCTCCAGGAGTTGCTCGAGCTGTTCCGCCGACGCGAAGTGCGCCGTGTTCGTCATCCGGGTGCGCCCACCGAGGTCCTCGAGGGTCACCACCATCGTGGTGATCGGCATCGAGGTGTCCGGCTCCCCCGACGCGTCGGCGAACCCGTCCTCGATCGTCAGGGACCGCGGCGGGTCGACCGCGGTGATGACCCAGTACCCGGGGGCCTTCGAGCCGTCGGGCCCCGTCATGAAGTAGTCGCTCCTGGCTCCGGGTTCGAGCGAGTGCCGGACGAACGTCGCCGGCCAGGTCGGTGGGCCCCACCAGCGCTCGAGCTGTCGCGGGTCCGCCCAGATCTGCCAGACCCGGTCCACGGGCGCGTCGAACTCGGCGGTGAAGGTCATGGTGAGTGCGTCGACGTCGTGCGACGCATCGATGGTGGTGCTCATGTGCCGGTCCCCTCGGGGTCGGTGTCGCTCCCTCGGGGAGCCGTGGAGGGCCGATCGGCGGGATCGTCGTCGCTGAGGAGCGCCGTGATCCGCTCGGCCCGGTGCCGCCACAGGTCCTCGTAGGACCGCAGCAGACGATCGGCACGCTGGACGCCGCCGATCTCGCTCGTGACGATCTGTTCGCGCCCACGCCGTTCCTTGCGGACCAGCTCGGCCCGCTCGAGCACCGCGACGTGCTTCTGCACGGCCGCGAAGCTCATCGCGTACCCAGCGGCGAGCGAGGACACCGACTGCTCACGCACGATGACCCGCCGGACGATGTCCCGGCGGGTCGCGTCCGCGAGGGCCGCGAACACGCGGTCCACCGCCTCGGCGTCCATCTCATCACGTACAACCATCGGGTTGTACGTTACGCCCGTCCCGCCCGGCGCGCAACGGACGGGAGGCCGGGGTGACGTTCCTGACGGACGTCACCCCGGCCTCCCGTCCGGTTGGTACGCAGGTGCGCGCTCAGCGCGCGGCGAGGACCTCGTCGTAGACGGCGCGCGTGCGCGTCGCGATCGCGGCCCAGGTGAACTCGGTCTCCACACGGAGCCGCCCCGCGCGACCCATCAGCTTGGCGAGCCCGATGTCGGACAGCACCTCGGTGAGGGTCGCCGCCAGGTCGGCGACGTACTGGTCCGGGTCCGTCGGCGTGCCGGTGCCGTCGGTCGCCTGGTCGATCGGGACGATGCGCCCGGTCAGGCCGTCGGCGACGACCTCCGGGATGCCGCCGGTCCCGGTGCCGACGACGGGGATCCCGCAGGCCATCGCCTCGAGGTTCACGATGCCGAGCGGTTCGTAGATGGACGGGCAGACGAAGACCGTGCCGGAGGAGAGCACGTGCACGATCTCCTGGTGCGCGAGCATCCGGTCGATCCAGACGACGCCGTCGCGCTCCTTCCGGAGGTCCTCGACGAGGCCGGTGACCTCGGCCATGATCTCCGGGGTGTCCGGCGCGCCCGCGCACAGGACGATCTGGACCTCGGGCGGGAGCGAAGCGACCGCGCGCAGCAGGTACGGCAGGCCCTTCTGGCGGGTGATGCGACCGACGAAGACGACGCTCGGGCGCTCCGGGTCGATGCCGAAGGCGCGAACGGCGTCCTCGTCGACGTCGGGCTTCCACTCGTCGACGTCGATGCCGTTGTAGACGACGTGCACCTTCGCCGGGTCGATGGACGGGTACGAACGGAGGATGTCGGCGCGCATCGCCTTCGACACCGCGATCACGGCGTCCGCCTGCTCGAAGGACTCCCGCTCGAGCCAGCTGGAGAGCCGGTACCCGCCGCCGAGCTGCTCGGCCTTCCACGGGCGGAGCGGCTCGAGGGAGTGCGCCGTGACGACGTGCGGGATCCCCTGCGTCAGCTGCGCGAGGCGACCGGCGCCGTTGGCGTACCAGGTGTGCGAGTGCACGAGATCGGCGCCCTCGGTGTCCGCCGCGATCTGGACGTCGGTACCGAGCGCCTGGAGCGCCCCGTTCGCGTTCTCGAGGCCCGCCGGCGTGCGGTAGGCCCACACGCCCTCTTCGTCGCGGAACCCGCCGAAGGCCCGGACACGCACCTCGGTGTCGGTCCCCGAGCGCAAGGCCGCGGTCAGTTCGGCCACGTGGACGCCAGCACCGCCGTAGACCTCCGGCGGATACTCCCTGGTCAGTAGATCGACTCGCACGCGTTCAACGTAACGGGTTCCCAGTCCGCACGCCTACTGTGAACCACATGCCATCGAAGAAGATATTCGGCATCGTCCTCGCGGGGGGCGAAGGAAAGCGCCTCATGCCGCTGACCGCCGATCGTGCCAAGCCTGCCGTCCCGTTCGGTGGCAACTTCCGCCTCATCGACTTCGCGTTGTCGAACCTGGTCAACTCCGGGCTCAACCGCATCGTCGTGCTGACCCAGTACAAGTCGCACAGCCTCGACCGCCACGTCGCGGAGACCTGGCGCATGGAGGGCCTGCTCGGGTCCTACGTCGCGTCCGTCCCCGCGCAGCAGCGCCTCGGCAAGCGCTGGTTCGCCGGCTCCGCCGACGCGATCCTGCAGTCGCTCAACCTGCTCCGCGACGAACGCCCCGACATCGTCGTGGTGGTCGGCGCCGACCACGTGTACCGGATGGACTTCTCCCAGATGGTGGAGGCGCACATCGCCTCCGGCCGCAGTGCCACCGTCGCCGCGATCCGGCAGCCGATCGGCCTCGCCGACCAGTTCGGCGTGATCCAGGTCGCCGCGGACGACCCGACCAAGATCGACGCCTTCCTGGAGAAGCCGAAGGACGCCATCGGCCTGGCCGACTCCCCCGGCGAGATCCTCGCGTCGATGGGCAACTACGTCTTCGACGCCGACGCCCTGGTCGACGCCGTGCTGCGCGACGGGCAGGTCGAGACGTCGAACCACGACATGGGCGGCGACATCGTCCCCGACTTCGTGAACCGCGGCGACGCCGGCGTCTACGACCTCCAGCGCAACGAGGTCCCCGGGTCGAACGACCGGGACAAGTACTACTGGCGCGACGTGGGGACGATCGACTCGTTCTACGACGCCCACATGGACCTCATCGCCCCGGTGCCGGTGTTCAACCTGTACAACACCGACTGGCCGATCTTCAACCAGCAGACGAACCTGCCGCCGGCGAAGTTCGTGCGGGACGCGAACGGCAACACCGGCTCGACCGTCGACTCGATCATCGCGCTCGGGTGCCTGCTGTCCGGGGCGACCGTCGAGCGCAGCGTGGTCGGGCCGTGGTGCGTGATCGACTCCGGGGCGAAGGTCCTCGACTCGATCGTGTTCGAGCGCGCGTCGATCGGTGCCGGGTCCGTCGTGAACCGGGCGATCCTCGACAAGGACGTGGTCATCGCCCCCGGCGCACAGGTCGGCGTCGACCGCGAGGCCGACGAGGCCCGTGGCTTCACGGTGACGGACTCCGGGATCACCGTGGTCGGCAAGGGCGTCCGCGTCGAAGCCTGACCTGCCCGTCTGGGCCTGACCTGCCCGTCCGGGGCTGACGCCCGGCGTCACAGGAGGCGCGGCACCGTTACCGTGGTGACGTGCCGCGCTTCCTCGTCGTCCTCGATGCCGATTCCACCCTGCTCGAGGACGAGGTCATCGAGCTCCTCGCCGACGCCGCCGGCACCCGGCCACAGGTCCAGGCGGTCACGGAGCGCGCCATGCGCGGCGAGATCGACTTCGCCGAGAGCCTCCGGGAGCGTGTCGCGACCCTTGCGGGCCTCCCGTCAGCCGTCTTCACGTCGGCACGGGAGTCGGTCCGTGTGACGCGGGGCGCTGCGGAACTCGTCCGCGGCGTGCACGCCGCCGGGGGCACCGTCGGCGTCGTGTCGGGCGGGTTCCACGAGGTGCTCGACCCGTTCGCGGCGTCGCTCGGCCTGGACCACTGCCAGGCCAACCGGCTCGAGGTCGTCGACGGTGTGCTGACCGGGCGGGTGCACGGCGACGTCGTGGACGCGCACGCGAAGGCGGCCGCGCTCCGGGCGTGGGCGTCGGCGGACGGCGTGCCGCTGACCCGGACCGTCGCGATCGGCGACGGGGCGAACGACCTCGAGATGATGCGGGCCGCTGCGCTGTCGGTCGCGTTCGACGCGAAGCCGCGCGTGCGTGCGGCCGCCGACGTCGTCGTCGTGGACCGCGACCTCTCGCCCGTGCTCGCCGCGCTCGGCCTGCGCGGCTGACGCCCCGGCGGCGGGTGTCGGACGTCGGGCCTCGGGCGTCGGGCTAGTGGCCCATGCCGAGGCCGCCGTCGACCGGGATGACCGCGCCGGAGACGTAGCCGGCACCGTCGCTCGCCAGGAACAGCGTGGCGTCCGCGACGTCGTCCACGGTGCCGTAGCGACCCGCGGGGATCTGCTTCTTGAACTCGGCCTGCAGTTCCTCGGGGAGCGCGGCCGTCATGTCGGTCTGGATGAACCCGGGCGCGACGACGTTCGCGGTGATGCCACGCGACCCGAGCTCGCGCGTGATCGACCGCGCCATGCCGACGAGCGCTGCCTTGGACGAGGCGTAGTTGACCTGGCCGACCTGGCCGTAGGCACCGACGACGCTCGACATCAGCACGATGCGGCCGAACTTCGCGCGCATCATGCCCTTCGTCGCACGCTTCACGACGCGGAAGGTCCCCGTGAGGTTGGTGTCGATCACGCTCGTGAAGTCCTCCTCGCTCATGCGCAGGAGGAGCCCGTCGTTCGTGATGCCGGCGTTCGCGACCAGGACCTCGATCGGACCGAGCTCGGCCTCGACCCGGGTGAACGCCGCGTCGACCGATGCCGAGTCCGTGATGTCGGCCTGCACCGTGAGCGCGCCCTCCGGACCGCCGTCGCCGCTCCGCGAGGTGACCGCGACGCGGTGTCCGGCCTCGATGAAGCGCGTCGCCAGGGCGTGGCCGATGCCGCGGTTGCCGCCGGTGATGAGGACGGTACGGGGGGTGGTCATGGTCGCTCCGTTCGGTGGGGTGCTCGCGGGCGCGCGGGCAGGGATCCCGCCCGACACGCCCGCACGAGCCTACCGGTGCCGACGCGGACCGGATGATGCGGCCAAGTGTCGGTGGGCGGGCTTAGGCTGAGTACCGGGAAGACGGAGATCGAACGCATGAAGACGACGCGACACATGACGCGACGCACGACGCAGGCCATCACGGCCCTTCCGGAGACACCGCAGCGTGACCGGAAGCACCGTCTGTCGCGGTACATCTGGCAGATGGCCGTGCGCGTGGTCCTCTTCGTCGGTGCCGTCCTCGTCTACACGGTCTGGCACAGCCCGTGGCTCGCACTCATCCCGATCGTCCTCGCGGGGATCATCCCGTGGATCGCGGTCGTCATCGCGAACGCCGGCAGCCACACCGAGTCCGACTACGTCGCGCCGGCCGGTGCGCTCGTGCGCGCCGCCGACATCGACCCGCGCCTCCGCGAACAGCAAGAGGACGCCAGGGCACAGGCCTACCGCGACGAGCAGGAGCGCCTCCGCCAGGGCGCCCAGCACGCGCAGGAAGAATGGCAGCGCAACGGCGACCGCTCGCGTGTCTGGGGGCACCGCTGATGGGCGCGACCTTCGACCTCGTCACCGAGCCCGGCTCGACGCCCGTGTGCTCCCGCGCCGGGTGCTCCACGTCGGCCAGCTGGCGCGTGAACTGGCGGAACCCGCGCATCCACGCCATCGACCGCGTGAAGATCTGGGCCGCCTGCGACGAGCACCGCGACTTCCTGGCCGGGTACCTCCGTTCCCGCACGTTCCCGGTGCGCGTCACCGGCATCGACGAGGACGTCGACCACCTGGACGACGCCAAGCAGCAGGACGACGCACCGAAGAACGACGTCGGTGAGCGGCGCGCGGCGAACGAGCGATGACCGAGTTCGACCCGCGCTCCCGCTACGGCCGCCGCCATGCGGAGCGTCTCCGGCGCGCCGCTGACGAAGCGCGTCGTGCCGTTCCCGTCGACGAGCTCCCGGAGCGCGCCCCCGACGACCCGTTCGTCGGCTGGGGGTTCGTCCGCAGCCGCCGGTGGCTCGGGTACTTCGCGATCGCCGTCGCGTTCGCGATCGTCTGCGCGCTGTTC
The DNA here is from genome assembly GCF_044746585.1 of Curtobacterium sp. NPDC090223. NCBI lineage: Bacteria > Bacillati > Actinomycetota > Actinomycetes > Micrococcales > Microbacteriaceae > Curtobacterium > Curtobacterium sp. NPDC090223. The sequence goes on from NZ_JBIVCN010000001.1 coordinate 612,269, forward strand.
GGCATGTGGCAGTGGGACCGCCGGAACGAAGCCGTGCGCGAGAACCTCCAGGTGTCGCAGAACTACGACCACACCCCGGTCGCGATCGACCAGGCACTCCCCCGGGCCTCGAGCTGGGACGACGACCAGACCTGGCTCCGCGTCACCGTCACGGGCCGGTACGACACCGACGACCAGCTCCTCGTCCGGAACCGCGTCCACAACGGCCAGCCCGGCTTCGAGGTCCTGACGCCCCTGGTGACCGCCGACGGCCGCGCCTTCGTGATCGACCGCGGCTGGGTCCCCACCGGCAACCGGCAGGACGCACCGGACAGCATCCCGGCGCCGCCCACCGGTGACGTGACGGTGATCGCCCGGCTGCAGCAGAGCGAACCGCGCATCCCGGGTCGCACCGACCCGGCACACACTGACCAGGTGCAGTCGGTGACGCTCAGCGACGTCGCGAAGAAGGTCGACACGCCGATCTGGACCGGCGCGTACGGCCAGCTCGCCTCCGAGACCCCGGCCCCGACCCAGGCGCGCCCGCTCGGCTGGGACCGCCCGAGCGCTGACACCGGACTGCACCTGAGCTACTTCATCCAGTGGTTCATGTTCGCGGCCGGGGGCTTCGGGTTCCTGACGTACCTGATGGTGCAGGAGTACCGGAACCTCAACCAGGACGACCCCGAGGAGCGCGAGCGCGCCCTCGAGCGGCAGCGCCGCAAGGACGCCCGCCCGAAGACGGATGCCGACATCGAGGACGAGCTCCTCGAGTCCACGCGCAACTGAGCCCGGCCGCTGACACCGCAGTGCGGCGCGCCGCGGTGTTGCGTCGCGCCGCTCCCCGATCGAGACACCCCCGAGGAGGCGAGACGCCGCCGGATTCCGCGGCGTCTCACGGGTCCGGCGGCGTCTCGTCCCCCTGGGGGCGCCAGAGCCCGGCAGCAGCCCTGCCGCAGGCGCCGCCGCAGCCCCGCCGGCACCCGCCCGGGGGCGCGCTAGGCGAGCTCGATCAGCTCGGCGTAGTCCTTGTTCCAGTGGTCCTCGGTGCCGTCCGGCAGCAGCAGCACGCGCTCGGGGTTGAGCGCCTCCACCGCACCGGCGTCGTGCGACACCAGCACCACGGCGCCCTCGTACCCGGCGAGTGCACCGAGGATCTCCTCGCGTGAGGCCGGGTCGAGGTTGTTCGTCGGCTCGTCGAGGAGCAGCACGTTCGCACCGGAGACCACGATCATCGCGAGCGACAGACGGGTCTTCTCGCCACCGGAGAGCACGCCGGCCTTCTTGTAGCCGTCGTCACCGGTGAACAGGAACGACCCGAGGACACGACGGGCCTCGGTCTCGTTGAGCTCCGTCGACGCGGACACCATGTTCTCGATCACGGTGCGGTTGACGTCGATGTTCTCGTGCTCCTGGGCGTAGTACCCGATGCGCAGACCGTGCCCGGGCAGGATCTCGCCGGTGTCCGGCTGGTCCGCGCCGGCGAGGATCCGCAGCAGCGTCGTCTTGCCCGCACCGTTGAACCCGAGGATGACGACGCGGGACCCGCGGTCGATGGCCAGGTCGACACCCGCGAAGATCTCGAGCGACCCGTAGGACTTCGACAGCCCCTCGGCCATGAGCGGCGTGCGCCCGCACGCGACGGGCGTCGGGAAGCGCAGCTTCGCGACGCGGTCCGCGACGCGCTCGTCCTCGAGGCCGGCGAGCAGCTTGTCCGCGCGCGCGACCATCTGGTGCGCCGCGGCGGCCTTCGACGCCTTCGCACCGAAGCGCGCGGCCTGGTCCTTGAGCGTGGCGGCCTTCTTCTCGGCGTTCGCACGCTCCTTGCGACGACGTTCCTCGTCGGCGGCGCGCTGCCGCTGGTAGAGCTTCCAGCCCATGTTGTAGACGTCGATGGACTGCCGGTTGGCGTCGAGGTAGAACACGCGGTTCACGACCTCGTCCACGAGCTCGACGTCGTGGGAGATCACGATGACGCCGCCGGGGTAGGTCTTCAGGTGCTCGCGCAGCCAGACGACGCTGTCCGCGTCGAGGTGGTTCGTCGGCTCGTCGAGGATCATCGTCTCGGCGTCCGAGAACAGGATCCGTGCGAGCTCGATGCGGCGGCGCTGACCACCGGAGAGCGTCTTGAGCTGCTGGTCGAGGATGCGGTCCGGCAGCTTGAGGTTCGACGCGATCGACGCCGCCTCGGCCTCGGCCGCGTAGCCGCCGAGCGCGTTGAACTGATCGTCGAGCCGGGAGTACCGGCGCATCGCCTTCTCGGCCACGGCCGGGTCGTCGCTCGCCATGTCGAGCGTCGCCTGACGGATGCCCTCCACCAGCTCGCCGAGCCCGCGTGCGTCGAGGATGCGCTTGCGCGCCGTGTCCTCCGGGTTGCCGGAGCGCGGGTCCTGCGGCAGGTAGCCGATCTCGCCGGTGCGCTCGATCTTGCCGTCGGTCGGCGGCTGCTCCCCCGCGAGGGCCTTGGTCATGGTGGTCTTCCCCGCGCCGTTCCGGCCGACGAGACCGATCTTGTCGCCCTTCTCCACACGGAAGGACACGTTCTCCATCAGGAGGCGAGCCCCGACGCGGATCTCGAGGTCGTGCACGGCAAGCACAGTGGAAGTCCAATCAGTTGGTGGTTTTGCACAACGACGTGTGCAGGAGGTACACCGCTACGCTGACGGGACCGATGGTCCCGAACGGGACCAGCAGTCCATTCTAGGAGAATCCATGACGAACGCCACCGGGTTCGCTCCCCGCGCAGTCCTCGCCGACCGTCTCCGGACGCAGGGGCTGGCCACGAACGCCGCCCTCGTCGCCGGCGGTGCCCTGTTCACCGCCGCCATGGCCCAGGTCGAGGTGCCGATGTGGCCCGTGCCGATCACCGGGCAGACGCTCGCGGTCGTCCTGGTCGGCGCGACGCTCGGTGCACGCCGCGGTGTGCTCTCGATGCTCGTCTACGCGATCGCGGGACTCGCCGGCGCACCGTTCTTCGCCGACATGACCGGCGGCATCCAGGCCCTCGCCGTCCCGAGCTTCGGGTACGTCATCGGCTTCATCCCCGCCGCCGGGGTCATCGGCTGGCTCGCACGACGCAACTGGGACCGCAAGGTCGGACGCGCCGCCGTGGCGTTCACGCTCGCGAGCGCGATCCCCTTCGTCACCGGCCTGCCGTACCTCACTGTCGTGCTCGGCACCCTCGGCGCCCCGAACGACCTGCAGTCGGTGCTCGCCGCCGGCCTGTACCCGTTCATCGCGGGCGGCCTCGTGAAGGCGCTCATCGCCGCGGGCGTCGTCCCGCTCGCGTGGAAGGCGCTCGGCCGCCGCTGACACGGCGCCGCACGCGCACGAGTGCGCACGCGAGCGCCGAGGTTCCGTAATTCCGGAACCTCGGCGCTCGTCTCCGTCCACCTGCGGGACCTCGCCGGAAGTGAGCGGCGGGTCGCGTCATCTCGCGGCGCGACCAGACGACGGACAGGAGGCCCGGTGCCAGCTGGCACCGGGCCTCCTGTCCGTGCAGGTGGTCGCGACTAGATCGAGAAGCCGAGCGCGCGCATCATCTCGCGACCGTCGTCCGTGATCCGGTCCGGACCCCACGGCGGCATCCACACCCAGTTGATGCGGAACGCGTCGACGATGCCGTCGAGCGCGTTCGCGGTGTCGCCCTCGATCACGTCGGTCAGCGGGCAGCCCGCGCTGGTCAGCGTCATGCTGATGATGAGCGCCGAGGCCTCGTCGTCCCAGGCCAGGTCGTAGATGAGGCCCAGGTCGACGATGTTGACGCCGAGTTCCGGGTCCTGGACCTCTTTCAGGCCCTCGACGACCTCGTCGAACTTCTCCGGTGCGAGTGCGGTGATCATCAGTTCCCCGCGGCGGCGGCTGCGGCCTGCACGTAGCGGTCGTAGCCCTCGTTCTCGAGACGGTCGGCGAGCTCCGGGCCGCCCTGCTCGGCGACCTTGCCCGCGACGAACACGTGCACGAAGTCCGGCTTGATGTAGCGGAGGATGCGCGTGTAGTGCGTGATGAGCAGCACGCCGAGGCCGGTTGCGGCCTTGGCCCGGTTGACACCCTCGGAGACGATCTTCAGCGCGTCGACGTCGAGACCGGAGTCGGTCTCGTCGAGGACGGCGAACTTCGGCTTGAGGAGCTCGAGCTGCATGATCTCGTGGCGCTTCTTCTCGCCGCCGGAGAAGCCCTCGTTGACGTTGCGCTCGGCGAAGGACGAGTCCATCTTGAGGTCGGCCATCGAGGTGCGGAGGTCCTTGACCCAGCCGCGGAGCGCCGGGGCCTCGCCGTCGATCGCGGTCTTCGCGGTGCGGAGGAAGTTCGACACCGTCACACCGGGGATCTCGACCGGGTACTGCATCGCGAGGAACATGCCGGCGCGGGCACGCTCGTCGACGCTCATGTCGAGGACGTTCTGCCCGTCGAGGGTGATCGAGCCACCGACGACGTGGTAGCGCGGGTGCCCGGCGATCGTGTAGGCGAGGGTGGACTTGCCCGACCCGTTCGGACCCATGATCGCGTGGATCTCGCCCTCGTTGATGGTGAGGTCGACGCCCTTGAGGATCTCCTTGACACCCTGGTCGGTGTCGATCGAGACCTTGAGGTCGCGGATTTCGAGAGTGGACATTGCGTTCCTTCGGTTGCAGCTGTGGTGCGGCGTCAGCCGCGGGACGTGAGTGGAGGGGGTCTCAGTCGACGGGGACGGGGTCGTGCACGTCGACGTAGACCTCGCCGTCGCGGACCTCGACCCGGAACACCGGGACGGGCTCGTAGGCGGGGAAGTTCTGCGGCTTGCCCGTGGTGAGCGAGAAGCGGGAGCCGTGCGCCCAGCACTCGAGCGAGTCACCCTCGACGAAGCCCTCGGACAGGGAGATGTCCCCGTGCGTGCAGGTGTCACCGATCGCGTGCACGGTGCCGGACGAGTCCTTGACGATGGCGACCGCGGTGCCGTCGACGACGACGCGCATCGGGCTGTCCACCGCGATGTCGTCCTCGGCGCAGACCTTCTCGGCCATCAGACCGCCGTCTCGGTCTGCGCGGCCGTCGACGGTGCGACTGCCGGTTCGGCGAGCACGGTGCGGCCCTCGAGGAGTTCCTGCTCGACCGCGGCGATGAGCCGTTCCTCGAGCTCGGGCGCGCCGATCTTCTGGATGACCTCGACCAGGAAGCCGAGCACGACGAGACGACGTGCTTCTTCTTCCGGGATGCCGCGGGCCTGCAGGTAGAACAGCTGCTCGTCGTCGAAGCGCCCGGTGGCACTGGCGTGGCCGGCGCCCTCGATGTTGCCCGTCTCGATCTCGAGGTTCGGGATGCTGTCCGCGCGGGTGCCGTCGGTGAGGACCAGGTTGCGGTTCTGCTCGTACGAGTCGGTGCCGTCACCGGCGCGGCCGATGAGGACGTCGCCGATCCACACGGTGTGGGCACCCTGACCCTGCAGCGCGCCCTTGTAGTTGACCCGGCCGCGCGTGTTCGGCGCGTCGTGGTTCACGTAGACCTGCTGCTCGATGTACTGCCCGGCGTCGGCGAAGTACACGCCGTACATCTCGGTGTCGGCGCCCTGCTTCGCGAGGTGGGTCGACGGGTTGACGCGGACGACGTCCCCGCCGAGCGAGACCACGACGTGCTTCAGGAAGGCGTCGCGGTTGACCTCGGCGAAGTGGGTCGAGACGTGCACGGTGTCGTCGGCCCAGTCCTGCAGCGAGACGACCGTGAGGCGCGCGTTGTCGCCGACGACGATCTCGACGTTCTCGCTGAGGAGTGCCGAGCCGCGGTTGTCGATGACGACGATGCCCTGCGCGTTCGGCTCCGCGGTGATCACGGTGTGCGCTGCACGGGGCTGCGTGCCGAAGTCCGAGCGGGTGATCGTGATGGACTCGTACGCGTCGGTGGCCTTCACCGTGATGGCGAGGACGGCGTCACGGGCGGTCCAGGCCGCGGCGGCCGCGCGGTCCTCCGGCAGGCCGGCGGTGCCGACGCGGGGGTCGTCGCTGCGGCCCCACTCGACGTCGGCGCCATCGGTCTCGGTCGCGAGGAACGGGTACGCGGAGCCGTCGAGGCCGCCGGCCAGGAGCGGTGCGAGCTTGTCCAGCGGCGCGAACTTCCAGTTGACCTCGCGGCCGGTGACCGCGGCGTACGCCTCGATGTCGCCGGACTGCGGGCGCGCCGATCGGGTCTGCACGGGGACCTTGGTGTCCCAGCCGCCGTCCGAGTGCGCCCTGGCGCCGTGCTGTTCGGTGCCGGCACCACGTTCGGTGCTGGCGGCCGCGGGTTCGATCGGCTGGTCGATGCGGGGAGTGTTGGTGGAGCTGGACACTAGCCGACCGATCCTTCCATGCTCATCTCGATGAGCTTGTTGAGTTCGAGCGCGTACTCCATCGGGAGCTCGCGGGCGATGGGCTCGATGAAGCCACGGACGATCATCGCCATCGCCTCGTCCTCGGGCATGCCGCGGGACATCAGGTAGAAGAGCTGTTCCTCGCTGACGCGCGAGACCGTTGCCTCGTGGCCGAGCTGGACGTCGTCGACGCGGATGTCGATCGCCGGGTACGTGTCGGAACGGCTGATGGTGTCGACGAGCAGCGCGTCGCAGCGGACCGTGTTGGCCGCGTGGTGCGCGTTCGGGTCGACCCGGACCTCACCGCGGTAGCCGGCGCGGCCACCGCCACGAGCGATCGACTTCGACACGATCGAGGACGTCGTGTACGGCGCCATGTGGATCATCTTCGCGCCGGCGTCCTGGTGCTGGCCGGGGCCGGCGAACGCGACGGAGAGCGTCTCGCCCTTGGCGTGCTCACCGGCGAGGTAGATCGACGGGTACTTCATCGTCACCTTGGAGCCGATGTTGCCGTCGATCCACTCCATCGTGGCGCCCTCGTGCGCGATGGCACGCTTGGTGACGAGGTTGTAGACGTTGTTCGACCAGTTCTGGATCGTCGTGTAGCGAACGCGGGCGTTCTTCTTCACGATGATCTCGACGACGGCCGAGTGCAGCGAGTCCGACTTGTAGATCGGGGCGGTGCAGCCCTCGATGTAGTGGACGTACGAGTCCTCGTCCGCGATGATCAGCGTCCGCTCGAACTGGCCCATGTTCTCGGTGTTGATCCGGAAGTAGGCCTGCAGCGGGATCTCGACGTGCACGCCCTTCGGGACGTAGACGAACGAGCCGCCGGACCAGACGGCGGTGTTCAGCGCGGCGAACTTGTTGTCGCCGGCCGGGATCACCGTGCCGAAGTACTCCTGGAAGATCTCCGGGTGCTCGCGCAGCGCCGTGTCGGTGTCCATGAAGATGACACCCTGCTGCTCCAGGTCCTCACGGATCTGGTGGTAGACCACCTCGGACTCGTACTGCGCGGCGACACCGGCGACGAGACGCTGACGCTCGGCCTCCGGGATGCCGAGCTTCTCGTAGGTGGCGCGGATGTCCTCGGGGAGGTCTTCCCACGACTGCGCCTGCTTCTCGGTGGAGCGGACGAAGTACTTGATGTTGTCGAAGTCGATGCCCGTCAGGTCGGCACCCCACGTCGGCATCGGCTTCCGGTCGAAGAGCTGCAGACCCTTGAGCCGGTTCTTCAGCATCCACTCGGGTTCGTTCTTGAGGTTCGAGATGTCGGTGACGACCTCGTCCGAGATCCCACGACGGGCGGAGGCGCCGGCCGAGTCGGAGTCGGACCAGCCGAACTCGTATTGGCCGAGCCCCTCGAGCTCGGGACGGTCGATGAGCACGTCGGACATGGTCTCCTCGTTTCCTTCTCGCGGCAGCTTCTCGAGTGGCAACCAGCGGCTGCTGGGCACCATTCCATCGCAGACCGCCGACACGATGGGTCTTGTGCACGGCGGACACGGTGTTGCTGCGTCGCAACGTCGATGGTTCCACGCAGCCCTGAGTGTGCGCATCCGGGGTGATCGGCGATCTCGGCTCGTTCCGAGCCGGCGCCTGCCTAGACTTGACTGCTGCTGAACCCTCGAATCCTACAGGTTCACTGCACGGAACAACAGGAAGGCACCACCCTCGTGACTCGCGTCGGATCCCCCGTCGACCAGGACACCCGCACCCGGTGGTGGTCCCTCCCGCGTGTCGTGGACTCCCGCGTCGTCGTGCTCGCGTGGGCCTCGTTCGTGGTCGAGGTCGTGCTCATCGGCACCGGCGGCCTCGTGCGGCTGACCGCGTCCGGCCTCGGATGCCCGACCTGGCCGCGCTGCACCGCGGATTCGCTCGTGTCGACGCCCGAGATGGGCGTCCACGGGATCATCGAGTTCGGCAACCGGCTGCTCACCTTCGTGCTCGTCGTCGTGGCGATCGCGATGTTCCTGCTGGTCGTCCGGATGCGTCGCACCCGCCCTGAGCTGTTCTGGCTCGCGTTCGCCCAGGGCGCAGCGATCCCGGTGCAGGCGGTGATCGGCGGCCTGAGCGTGCTGACGAACCTGAACCCCTACGTCGTCGGGCTGCACTTCGTCGTGTCGACGGCGCTCGTGGCGATCACCGCCACGCTCGTGTACCGCACCATGAACGGTCCGCGCACCGCACCGCGCCTCGTGCCGAACTGGTACGTCGGTGTCGTCCGGGGCACCATCGCCGCCACGGTCGTGACCGTGCTCGTCGGCATCCTCACCACGGGCAGCGGGCCGCACGCGGGTGCCGACGCCGCGGTGGACGGCGGACGGCTGCACCGCACGGGTCTCGACCCCGCGGTGCTGCAGCACGTGCACGCGGTCCCGGCCTACGTGCTCTTCGCGCTGACCCTCGTGCTCGTCGTCGGCGCGGTCCGGCTGCGTCTCTCGAGCCGCTGGGCCCTCGTGCTGCTGATCGTCGAGTTCGTCCAGATCGCCGTCGGCCTGACCCAGGCGCGCACGGCGCTGCCGGTCGGACTGGTCGGGACGCACATGGTGCTCGCCGGGCTGCTCGTCGGCGCCGTCACCGCGCTGACGCTCGCGACCCGGGCCTCTGCCGGGCGCGAGGCCCCGCGCGAGCCGCTCCCCCGGTAGCGCTCGGCCCCGCTGGCCGGACGCCACCGGCCGGGCGGGCGTGCCGCTGCGTGCTGCCCGCTGCGCTGCGTGCTGCGCTTGCGTTCACGCGGCGAGTTCGACACCGCACGCGTCGATCGACTGCTGCCGTGTCGAAGGAGCCGTACGCTCCCCGCCGCCGGGCAGCGCGGAGCCGGGCGGTCCCGAGTTCGACACCGCCCGCGTCGATCGACCGATGCCGTGTCGGACCATGCAGACGGAGACGGTGCGTCCGCATCGTTCGACACCGCGCCGGACGATCGACCGGCGCCGTGTCGGCACAGTCCCGTGCCCGGCGCATCGCGTAGCGCACACCGCGCACCGCGCACCGCGACCGCGACCCCGGGCTCCGCGAAGCCGCCCCGACCGAGTTCGACACCGCACGCGACGATCGACTCATGGCGTGTCGAACCATGCAGAGGGAGGACGGTGCGTCCGCATCGTTCGACACGGCACGCGTCGATCGGCCCATGGCGTGTCGAAAACGTGGCGCCGAGCGGCCCCGCGCCGCGCCGCGCCGCGCGCGCCCGCGCCGCCCCCGCCGCGCCCGCGCGCGCCCCTAGAAGGTGAAGACCTGCGGCAGCAGCGGGTCGATGCCCACCGCGATGAACAGCAGCGTCAGGTACGTGATCGAGCTGTGGAACACGCGCATCGGGTGGACGTGCTCCACGTGCTGGATCGCCCGGTTGTAGAGCTTGTGCGACTCGACGACGAACCAGATCCCACCGGCCAACGCCACGACCGTGTAGAGCGGCCCCATGTGTGCGACCGGGATCAGCAGCAGCGAGCAGACCAGCGTCGCCCACGCGTACAGGATCACCTGGAGCCCGACGACGGTCCGGCCCCGCACGACGGCGAGCATCGGCACGTCGGCGGCGTCGTAGTCGTCGCGGTACTTCATCGACAGCGGCCAGTAGTGCGGCGGCGTCCAGAGGAAGATCACCATGAACAGGATGACCGGGGCCCAGGTCAGCGACCCGGTCACGGCGGCCCAGCCGATGAGCACGGGCATGCAGCCGGCCGAACCGCCCCAGACGATGTTCTGCGGGGTGCGGCGCTTGAGCCACAGCGTGTACAGGAAGACGTAGATCAGGATCGCGGCGACGCTGAGCGCGGCGGCGAGCCAGTTCACCAGGAAGCCGAGCACAGCGGTGGACCCGATGCCGAGCACCCACGAGAAGACGAGGGCTTCCCGGTCGGAGAGCTCGCCGGTCACCAGCGGCCGGGTGCTCGTCCGCTTCATGAGGCGGTCGATGTCGCGGTCGATGTAGCAGTTGAACGCCGAAGCGGAACCGGCCGACATCGCGCCACCGAGGAGCGTCCAGAGCACCAGCCAGAGGTCCGGCACCCCGCGCTCGGCGAGGAACATCGTCGGCGCGGTGGTCACGAGCAGCAGCTCCATGACCCGCGGCTTCGTCAGCGAGACGTACGCTCGGACCTTGCGGGACAGCGTCGAGCGACGCTCGGTGTCTGGCCTGGTCACGGTGGCAGTCGGCAAGGGGACCCTCAGTCTGTTCGCTTCAGCTCGCACACTCGGTGGACGACGCCGTCGGCGTCCGGGCATGCGCTGACCCGGAATGTTCACGGGTCCCGGACAGTTTACGCGATGGAAGCGCCGCGATGATGCCCCGCTCCACCCGACACGCCCGACACGCCCCAGCGGCACGAGCGCCCCCGCCGAGATCGCAGCGTCACCTGGACGCCTTCTGAGTGGCGGGTCACTATGCTGGAGAGGCCTCCCGCAGTGTGCCCCGAAGACGCCGGCCTCGACGAAGCCGGTCGGCCGCCGTTGATCGGCGACTGGACAGGGCCCCGGGTGGCAACCATGTCCGTGCGATGGCACGAGCCCTCGCACATGTCGCATCAAGAAGGGTCAACATCCAAGTGGCTGAATTCACCTGGGACGCCATCGACAGGAAGGCCGTCGACACGGCCCGCGTACTCGCCGCCGATTCGGTCGAGGCCGCCGGCAACGGTCACCCCGGCACCGCGATGAGCCTCGCCCCGCTCGCACACCTCCTCTTCCAGAAGGTGATGCACCGCGACCCGAGCGACTCCACGTGGATCGGCCGTGACCGCTTCATCCTCTCCGCCGGTCACGCATCGATCCTCCAGTACGTGCAGTTCTACCTGCACGGCTACGGCCTCGAGATCGAGGACCTCCAGCACCTCCGCAAGTGGGGCTCGAAGACGCCGGGTCACCCGGAGTACGGCCACACCGACGGTGTCGAGATCACCACCGGCCCGCTCGGCCAGGGCCTCGCGTCCTCGGTCGGCTTCGCCTACGCCCAGCGCTTCGAGCGCGGCCTGTTCGACCCGGAGACCCCGGCCGGCCAGTCGGCGTTCGACCACTACACCTACGTGATCGCCGGCGACGGTGACATGCAGGAGGGCGTCACGAACGAAGCCGGCTCGCTCGCGGGTCGTCAGCAGCTCGGCAACCTCATCGCGTTCTACGACTCGAACCAGATCTCGATCGAGGACAACACCGACATCGCCTTCTCGGAGAGCGTCCCCGAGCGCTACGAGGCCCTCGGCTGGCACGTCCAGATCGTCGACTGGAAGAAGACCGGCGAGTACTCCGAGGACGTCGAGGAGCTCTACGCCGCGATCGAGACCGCCAAGCAGGTCACCGACAAGCCGTCGCTCATCGTCCTCAAGACGATCATCGGCTGGCCGTCGCCGACCAAGCAGAACTCGGGCAAGATCCACGGTTCGGCGCTCGGCGCCGAGGAGATCAAGGGCCTGAAGGAGGTCCTCGGCTTCGACACCGAGAAGACCTTCGAGGTCGCCCCCGAGGTGCTCGAGTACACCCGCGGTGCCGTGGCCAAGGGCCAGGCGCAGCACGCCGAGTGGCAGAAGACCTTCGACGCGTGGGCCGCGGCCAACGCCGACAAGAAGGCGCTGTTCGACCGCATGCAGGCCAAGGAGCTCCCCGAGGGCCTCGAGGCAGCACTCCCGGTCTTCAGCACCGAGAAGGACGTCTCCACCCGTGCCGCTTCCGGCAAGGTCATCAACGCCATCGCGCCGCTGATGCCCGAGTTCTGGGGCGGTTCGGCGGACCTCGCCGAGTCGAACCTCACCACGATCGAGGGCGCCAAGTCCTTCGGTCCGGCCGAGGCCTCGACGTCGACCTGGAGCACCGACCCGTTCGGCCGCGTGCTGCACTTCGGCATCCGCGAGCACGCCATGGGCTCGATCCTCAACGGCATCGTGCTGCACGGGAACACCCGCCCCTTCGGTGGCACGTTCCTCATCTTCAGCGACTACATGCGTCCGGCGGTCCGTCTCGCCGCGCTCATGAAGGCGCCGGCCACCTACGTCTGGACCCACGACTCCATCGCCCTCGGCGAGGACGGCCCGACGCACCAGCCGATCGAGCAGCTCACCGCCCTCCGCGCGATCCCGGGTCTCGACGTCGTCCGTCCGGCCGACGCCAACGAGGTCGCGTACGCGTGGCTCACGATCCTGTCGCACACCGACCGCCCGGCCGGTCTGGCGCTCAGCCGCCAGAACCTCCCGGTGTTCGAGCGTGGCGAGGGCGACGCCTCCGGCGAGACCTTCGCGTCCGCGAAGAACGTCGCCAAGGGCGCGTACGTGCTCGCCGAGGCGCCGAACGGCACCCCGGACGTCATCCTCATCGGCTCCGGCTCCGAGGTCCAGATCGCGCTCGACGCCCGTGAGCAGCTCAAGGGCGAGGGCATCAACGCCCGCGTCGTCTCGGCGCCGTCGCTCGAGTGGTTCTTCGAGCAGGACGAGGCCTACCGCGAGTCGGTGCTCCCGTCCTCCGTCAAGGCCCGCGTCTCGGTCGAGGCGGGCATCGGCATGAGCTGGCGCGACATCGTCGGCGACGCCGGCCGCAGCGTCTCCATCGAGCACTTCGGTGCCTCGGCGGACTACCAGACGCTCTACAAGGAGTTCGGCTTCACCACCGAGCACGTCCTCGCCGCGGCGAAGGAAACCATCGCAGCAGCATCCTGAGTCGTGAGGGCCGGGTCCGTCACACGGATCCGGCCCTCCTGACAGGAGGCCCGGTGCGGCTCCGCACCGTGCCTCCCGTCCTCAGGTGGCTGCCCCACAGACCCCGACTCACCAAGTCGACGAAAGAAGAGAAACACCATGGCTGACACCACCCCCACCGCCGCGCTCTCCGCGGTCGGCGTGAGCATCTGGCTCGACGACCTCTCCCGCGAGCTCCTCGAGACCGGCCGTCTCGAGAACCTCATCAAGGACCGCAACGTCGTCGGCGTGACGACGAACCCGACGATCTTCGCGTCGGCCCTCGCCAAGGGCGAGCGCTACGACGCGCAGGTCAAGGAGCTCGCCGCCGCCGGCACCGACGTGACCGAGGCGATCTTCGAGATCACCACGCAGGACGTCGCGAACGCGTCCGACGTCTTCAAGACGATCTACGACGACACCAAGGGCTTCGACGGCCGCGTGTCGATCGAGGTCGAGCCGGGCCTCGCCCACGAGACCGCGAAGACCATCGAGCAGGCCAAGTTCCTGTTCGACAAGGTCGGCCGCGAGAACGTCCTCATCAAGATCCCGGCGACCCTCGAGGGCCTCGAGGCCATCACCGAGGTCATCGGTGCCGGCATCTCGGTCAACGTCACCCTGATCTTCTCGCTCGAGCGCTACCGCGCCGTCATCGACGCCTACCTCGGCGGGCTCGAGAAGGCCAAGGCCGCCGGCCACGACCTCTCGAAGATCCACTCGGTCGCGTCCTTCTTCGTGTCGCGCGTCGACTCCGAGATCGACAAGCGCCTCGACGCCGTCGGGACCGACGAGGCCGCAGCGCTCAAGTCGAAGGCTGGCATCGCCAACGCGCAGCTCGCCTACCAGGTCTGGACCGAGGCGTTCGCCTCCGAGCGTGCCCTCGGCCTGCTCGAGGCCGGTGCGAACACGCAGCGTCCGCTCTGGGCCTCGACCGGTGTCAAGGACCCGTCGCTCCCCGACACTCTCTACGTGACCGAGCTCGCCGCGCCGAGCACCGTCAACACCATGCCGGGCAAGACCCTCGAGGCCACGTTCGACCACGGCGAGATCCACGGTGACGCGATCGCCGGTTCGTTCGACGCCGCGAACGAGGTCATGGACAAGCTCGCCGCGGTCGGCATCGACTACGACGACGTCGTCGCCCTGCTCGAGAAGGAGGGCGTGGACAAGTTCAACGTCTCCTGGGGTGAGCTCGTCGACACCGTCAAGACGGCCCTCGAGAACGCCAGCAAGTAGTGACCGTCTCCATCGCCGCCAGCGGTGACGCGGCGCGGGCCATCGAACAGGTGGTCCCGCGCCTCGTCGCCGACCTGGTGGCGTCGGGCATCACCGCGCAGGACCCCGACCTCTGGGGCCCGTCTGCGGAGACCGAGGCCGCATCGCGTCTCGGATGGGTCGAGGCGGTCGCGGTCTCGCGGCCCCTCGTCCCCCGCATCACCGAGCTGCGTGACCAGCTCCGTGCCGAGGGGATCGACCACGTCGTCCTCGCCGGCATGGGCGGCTCGTCACTCGCACCCGAGATGATCACGCGCACTGCGGGCGTGCCGCTCACCGTGCTCGACTCGACGGACCCCGCACAGGTCACGGCGGCCCTCACCGACCGCCTGGACCGTACCGTGCTCGTGGTGTCGTCGAAGTCCGGCTCGACGCTCGAGACCGACTCCCAGCGCCGCGTGTACGAGCAGGCCTTCCGCGACGCCGGGATCGACCCCGCCGCACGCATCGTCGTCGTCACCGACCCGGGTTCCCCACTCGAGGCATCCGCGACCGAGGCCGGCTACCGCGTCTTCACCGCCGACCCGACGGTCGGCGGCCGGTACTCCGCGCTGACGGCGTTCGGGCTGGTGCCCTCGGGGCTCGCCGGGGCCGACATCGCCGAACTGCTCGACGAGGCGGACGCCATCTCGGCGCTGCTCTCCGTGGACATCGACGAGAACCCCGGGCTCGTGCTCGGCGCGGTCCTCGCCGGGACGACGCCGCTGCGCTCCATCATCGGCATCGTCGCGGACGGCACCCACATCATCGGGTTCGCCGACTGGGCGGAACAGCTGATCGCGGAGTCCACCGGCAAGTCCGGCCGCGGTCTGCTGCCCGTCGTCCTCGACGTCGACGCACCCGAGGTCACCGCGGGTCTGCCGGACGTGCAGATCGTCCGTCTGGTCGGCTCCCGCGACGACGAACGCCACGTCGCCGAGGGCGAGGTCGAGATCACCGGCACCCTCGGTGGGCAGATCCTGGTCTGGGAGTACGCGGTGGCGGTCGCCGGGCGGCTGCTCGGCATCGACCCGTTCGACCAGCCCGACGTCGAGGCAGCCAAGGTCGCCGCTCGAGCCCTGCTCGAGGGCGACGGCGCCACCGCCCCATCGGCCGCACCATCGTTCCAGGACCAGGGCATCGCGGTGACGGCGACCGGTCTCGACACCGGCAGCAGCATCGCCCAGGCCGTGTCGAGCCTCCTGTCCGCCGTCGGCGACGACGGCTACGTCGCGATCCAGGCCTACGTCGACCGCGGTGTCAACCGCGAACTCGAGGTCCTGCGTGACGTCATCGCGGAGCACGTGCACCGGCCGGTCACCTTCGGCTACGGCCCGCGGTTCCTGCACTCCACCGGCCAGTACCACAAGGGCGGACCCGCGACGGGGGTGTTCCTGCAGATCCTCGCGGACGACGCGGGCGACCTGCCGATCCCCGGTCGGCCCTTCACGTTCGGCCAGCTCATCCGGGCCCAGGCCGCGGGGGACGCCAGCGTCCTCGCGCAGCACGGCCGCCCGGTGCTGACGCTGTCGTCGCGGGACCTCCCCGCGTTGGCAGACGTCGTCACAGCCGCGGTCTCGGACCCGGCAACCACTTCCTGACACCAAAAGGAGTTCACCGACACATGTCACCGGTGGCGATCACCCCGGAGCACAACCCGCTCCGGCTGCCCACGGACCGTCGACTGAACCGGATCGCGGGTCCCAGCACCCTCATCATCTTCGGCGTGACGGGCGACCTGTCCCGCAAGAAGCTGATGCCCGCGGTCTACGACCTCGCGAACCGGGGGCTCCTGCCGCCCGGGTTCGCGCTGGTCGGGTTCGCTCGACGCGACTGGGAGGACCAAGACTTCTCCCAGCTCGTCCACGACGCGGTCAAGGAGCACTCGCGTACTCCCTTCGACGAGGACGTCTGGCGACAGCTCGAACAGGGCATCCGCTTCGTCCAGGGGTCCTTCGACGACCCTGACGCCTTCGTCCAGCTCAAGGAGACCGTCGACGCGCTCGACGCCGAGCGGGGAACGCTCGGGAACCATGCGTTCTACCTCTCCATCCCGCCGAAGATGTTCCCGGTCGTCACCGAGCAGCTGAAGCTGTCCGGCCTGACCGAGAAGCAGGACGGCTCGTGGAGCCGTGTGGTCGTCGAGAAGCCGTTCGGCTCCGACCTCCGCACCGCGCGCGAGCTCAACGCCATCGTCGAGAGCGTCTTCGCGCCCGACGACGTGTTCCGCATCGACCACTACCTCGGCAAGGAGACGGTCCAGAACCTCCTGACGCTGCGGTTCGCGAACCAGATGTACGAACCCATCTGGAACTCGAACTACGTGGACCACGTGCAGATCACGATGGCCGAGGACATCGGCGTCGCCGGACGTGCCGCGTACTACGACGGCATCGGTGCGGCGCGCGACGTCATCCAGAACCACCTCCTGCAGCTCCTCGCGCTCACCGCGATGGAAGAGCCCGTCTCGTTCAAGGCCGGTCACCTCCGCGCCGAGAAGGAGAAGGTGCTCTCCGCGGTCGAGCTGCCGTCCGACCTGTCGACCGCCACCGCCCGCGGGCAGTACGCCGGCGGCTGGCAGGGCGGCGAGAAGGTGCTCGGCTTCCTCGAGGAAGCCGGGATGAACCCGGAGTCCGGCACCGAGACGTTCGCGGCGATCAAGCTCAACATCGCGACCCGTCGCTGGCAGGGCGTCCCGTTCTACCTCCGTGCCGGCAAGCGCCTCGGCCGTCGCGTCACCGAGATCGCGATCGTGTTCAAGCGCGTGCCCGAGGACGTCTTCGGCATCCCGCAGTCCCCCCTCGGCCAGAACGCACTCGTCATCCGCGTCCAGCCGGACGAGGGCGTCACGCTGCGCTTCGGCTCGAAGGTCCCCGGCGTCGGCACGCAGGTGCGCGACGTCACGATGGACTTCGGCTACGGCCACGCGTTCACCGAGGCATCACCCGAGGCGTACGAGCGACTCATCCTCGACGTGCTCCTCGGCGACCCGCCGCTGTTCCCGCGGCACCAGGAGGTCGAGCTCTCCTGGAAGATCCTCGACCCCATCGAGGAGTTCTGGGCCACGCAGGGCCAGCCCGAGCAGTACCGTCCCGGCACGTGGGGTCCGGCATCCGCCGACGACCTGCTCGCCCGTGACGGACGGACCTGGAGGCGTCCATGAAGATCGACCTGCCGAACACCACGGTCTCGAAGATCCAGAAGACCCTCGTCCACATCCGCGAGGAAGGGGGCGCGGTCGCACTCGGCCGGGTCCTCACGCTGATCATCTCGACGGCCCTCGGCCACGAGGAAGAGGCGATCGCGGCCGCGAACGAGGCATCCCGCGAGCACCCGATGCGCGTCATCATCGTGTCGAAGAACGACGGCGACATCGCGTCGCCGGGTCGCCTCGACGCGCAGATCCGCGTGGGGAGCGACGCCGGCGCGAGCGAGGTCATCGTCCTCCGCGCGTACGGCGAGACCGCCACCGACGAGGAGAGCCTGGTCACGGGTCTGCTCCTGCCGGACGCCCCGGTCGTCGCCTGGTGGCCCGGCATCGCACCGTCGAAGCCCGCGGAGTCCTCGCTCGGGCGCATCGCGCAGCGTCGCATCACGGACGCAGCCGCGCAGAAAGACCCGAGCGTCGCGATCGCCGCACTCGCGGCGTCGTACGTCCCCGGCGACACCGACTTCGCGTGGACCCGGCTGACGCTCTGGCGCAACCAGCTCGCCGCGGCGCTCGACCAGCCGCCGTACGAGCCGATCACCGCGGTCGAGGTCTCCGGCGCGAGCGACAGCCCGTCGACGATCCTCCTCGCCGCGTGGCTCCAGCTGCAGCTCCAGGTGCCGGTGTCGGTCGTCACGTCGCCGCGCGCGACGGGGTCGAGTGGCATCCACGGAGTCTCGCTCGTCCGAGAGTCCGGCACGATCGAGCTCGAGCGCTCGCTGGTCGACGTCGCCACGCTGTCCATGCCCGGACAGCCGGTCCACGATCTGTCGCTGCCACGCCGGAACCTGCGCGACTGCCTGGCGGAGGAACTCCGTAGACTCGACCCAGACGTCCTCTTCGGGGACGTCGTCAAGCACGGGGTGGCCCAGCTCCGCGATTCCGTCGCGGGCTAGGCAGCTCCACAGCGGTCCGGTCGCCCGGTTCCCGTCCTCGCGATGGTGACCGGGTCGCCCGGCTCCCGTCGTCGAGACGGTGGCCGGGCGCACGGACCGACGGCGGTCACATCGGGTGGCCGCTCCACGAACACGGGAGTCACGTGACCAACGAACGGCGGGTGCTAGTGCACCCGGACAAGCAGGCCCTCGGCGCCTCCGTCGCCGCACGCTTCATCACGAAGATCATCGACGTGCTCGACGAGCAGGAGCGAGCGGACATCGCCATCAGCGGTGGTTCGGTCTCGTCCCTCGTGCTCGCTGCCATCGGTCAGTCCCAGGCGCGTGAGAGCGTCGACTGGTCGAAGGTGCACGTCTGGTGGGTCGACGAGCGCTGGGTTCCGGAAGGCGACGCCGACCGCAACATCACCGGTACGCAGACCGACTTCTTCGACCACGTGGCGATCCCCGCGGCGAACATCCACCCGATGGCACCGTCCGACGCCGGACTCACCATCGACGAGGCCGCTGCCCAGTACGAGCGCGAGCTCCAGGCCGCTGCGCCGGACTCGGCCGTCGCGCCGAAGTTCGACATCACGCTCCTCGGTGTGGGCCCCGACGGCCACACCGCATCGCTCTTCCCGGAGTTCCCGCAGCTCGCGGTGACCGACCGCGTCGTGCTGCCAGTCGACGACTCCCCCAAGCCGCCGCCGCAGCGCCTGACCCTGACCTACCCGGCGATCAACGCGTCGCAGCGGGTGTGGGTCATCCTGTCCGGCGCCGAGAAGGCATCGGTGCTCGGGCTCGCCCTGGCCGGCGCCGCCGTGGACGAGGTCCCCGTCGGTGGCGTGCAGGGCCGCAAGCGCACCGTGTTCTTCGTCGACCAGGACGCCGCGCGCGACGTCCCGGAGAACCTGATCGCGTCGACGTACTAGTCGCGCGTCTTCCGACGGGAGGCCCGGTGCCAGCTGGCACCGGGCCTCCCGTCGTCCGCGGGGTCGCGCGCGCCGGCCCGCGCGCCGTCCACCGACCCACCCGAGGTGCCGTGATTCCGGCATCTCGGGCCGCGAGATGCCGGAATTACGGCACCTCGACGCCGGCCCGGCGGCAAGTCGCGGCACTTCGAGCGTCCGCACGCGCCGCGCGCGCCGCGCGCACGACGAAGGCCCCCGCACCGGAGTGCGGGGGCCTTCGTGTGGATCGGCTACTTCGCGGTACCGCGACGCTGCCGGAGCTGCTGCAGCGCGTCTTCGAGGAGCTGTGCCGCTTCTTCCTCGGTGCGGCGCTCCTTCACGTACGCGAGGTGCGTCTTGTAGGGCTCGGTCTTCGTGACCTGCGGAGGGTTCTCCTTGTCACGGCCGGCCGGGAGCCCGGTGGACGGCGAGTCGACCGTCTCGGGGATCTCCTCGTCGGGGAGGTTCGCGGCGAAGTACCGCACGACCTCGTTGCCGAGGGCGTCCCAGTAGGAGATCGCCACCCGCTCGGCCTGGACCCCGCGGTCCTGCTCCCCCATCGGGCCCGCGCCCACGCGCGAGCCCCGGATTGCACTGCCTCCGCTTGCCATGGATCAGCTCCCCGCTGTGAACTTGTTGATGAGACCGAGCACGATGATGCTCACGATCCAGAGCAGACCGAGGATCACCGTGATCCGGTTCAGGTTGCGCTCGGCCACGCCGGACGCCCCGAGGTTGCTCGTCACACCACCGCCGAACATGTCGGAGAGGCCGCCACCGCGGCCCTTGTGCAGGAGGATGAGGAGCGTGAGCAGGAGACTCGTGATAGCGAGGAGCACCTGCAGCACGACGGAGAGTATCGCCACGACGTACCTTTCGTGTCAGTCAGCCGTACGAGTATACCGGCCGAGCAGTGCCCGGCCGGTACCCGTGCGGGAGTGGTGCAGAACGGGCTGCGTCAGCCCGGCGGACTGCTAGAGCCCGACGTGCTGCCGGAAGCGCGCGATGGCCGCGAACTCCTGCACGTCGAGCGATGCGCCGCCGACGAGCGCGCCGTCGATGTCGGGCTCCCGGAGGAACCCGGCGATGTTGCCGGACTTCACCGAACCGCCGTACAGCACGCGCGTGGCAGCGGCGATGTCCTCACCCCAGGCCGCGGCGATGCCGCGACGGAGTGCGGCGCACTCGTCCTGGGCCTGCTCGGCGGTCGCGGCCTGCCCGGAGCCGATGGCCCAGACGGGCTCGTACGCCACGACGATCTCGGAGGGCGTGACCGCGTCGAGCACGACCTGCAGCTGCTCGACCGGCACGACGCCGGCGCCGCGCTCTTCGCGCTGCTCGCCGGTCTCCCCGACGCACACGAGCGGGACGAGCCCGTGCTTGACGGCCGCGGCGGTCTTCGCCGCGACGACCTCGTCGGTCTCGCCGTGGATCGTCCGGCGCTCGGAGTGCCCGACGATCACGTACGCGGCGTCGAGGGCCGCGAGGAACGCCCCGGACACGTCACCCGTGTAGGCGCCCGAATCGTGCTGGGACAGGTCCTGCGCGCCGAAGCGGATCGGGAGCTTGTCGGCCGAGATGAGCGTCTGCACACTGCGGAGGTCGGTGAAGGGCGGGAACACCGCGACCTCGACGTCGTCGAAGTCATGGCGGGCGTCCTTCAGGGTCCACGCGAGCTTCTGCACGGTGGCGATGGCCTGGAGGTGATCCAAGTTCATCTTCCAGTTACCGGCGATCAGCGGCGTGCGGGTCATGCGGACCACCCCAGTGCTTCGAGGCCGGGGAGCGACTTGCCCTCGAGGAACTCGAGGCTCGCCCCACCGCCCGTGGAGATGTGGCCGAACTGGTCGTCGGTGAACCCGAGCGACCGGACCGCGGCGGCCGAGTCGCCACCGCCCACGACCCCGAGGCCGTCGACCTCGGTGAGCGCCTGGGCGACGGTCTTGGTGCCGGCGGCGAAGGCCGGGAACTCGAACACGCCCATCGGGCCGTTCCAGAACACCGTCTTCGAGGAGGCGACCGCCGACGCGAAGCGCGCAGCCGTCTCCGGGCCGATGTCGAGGCCGATGCCATCGGCACCGAACGACGACGACTCGATGGCGTCGGCAGCGACCGTCTCGTGGTCGGCGTCCGCCGAGAAGCCGGACGCCACGACGACGTCGGTCGGCAGGTCGATGGTGACGCCGAGTTCCTTCGCGCGCGAGAGGTACTCGCGGACGACGTCCAGCTGGTCTTGCTCGAGCAGGGACTTGGCGACGCCGTGCCCCTGCGCGGCCAGGAAGGTGAACAGCATCCCGCCGCCGATGCAGAGCGTGTCGACCTGCGGGAGCAGGTGGTCGATGACGCCGAGCTTGTCGCTGACCTTCGAGCCGCCGAGCACGACCGTGTACGGCCGCTCCGGGTTCTTGGTCAGCCGCTCCAGGACGCGGAGCTCGGTCTCGATGAGCTCACCGGCTGCCGAGGGCAGCGCCGCGGCGAGCTCGTACACGGAGGCCTGCTTGCGGTGCACGACACCGAACCCGTCCGACACGAAGGCGTCGGCGAGTGCGGCGATGCGGTCCGCGAAGCCACCGCGCACGGCGGCGTCCTTCGAGGTCTCCTCCGGGTTGAACCGGAGGTTCTCGAGCAGCAGGACGTCGCCGTCCCCGAGGGCCTCGGCCGCGGCGGTCGCGTCGTCACCGACGGTCTCGCCGACGAACGTGACCTCTTTCCCGAGCAGCTCGGAGAGCCGCTGGGCCACCGGCGCGAGCGAGAACTCGGGCTTGGGCTCGCCGTCGGGACGGCCGAGGTGGGAGACCACGATGACGCGTGCTCCGGCGTTGATGAGCGTGTTCAGCGTGCCGAGCGACGCCCGCACGCGGCCGTCGTCCGTGATGACGCCGTCCTTGAGCGGGACGTTGAGGTCACAGCGGACGACGACACGCCTGCCGGAGAGGTCGCCGAGGCTCTCGAGGGTGCGGAGACTCATGCTCAGAGTCGCTCGCCCACGTACTCGGTGAGGTCGACGAGGCGGTTCGAGTAGCCCCACTCGTTGTCGTACCACGAGGTGATCTTGACGAGCCCGCCGATGACCTTGGTCAGGCCGGAGTCGTAGATCGAGGAGTGCGGGTCCGTGGTGATGTCGGTCGACACCAGCGGGTCCTCGCTGTAGAGCAGGATGCCCTTGAGGGGGCCTTCAGCGGCCTCCTTGTAGGCGGCGTTGATCTCGTCGACCGTGACCTCGGACTTGGTCTCGAGCGTGAGGTCGGTGATCGACCCGGTCGGGACCGGCACGCGGAGCGCGAAGCCGTCGAGCTTGCCGGCGAGCTCCGGCAGGACGAGGCCGATGGCCTTCGCCGCACCGGTGGAGGTCGGCACGATGTTGAGGGCCGCGGCACGGGCACGACGCGGGTCCTTGTGCGGGCCGTCCTGCAGGTTCTGGTCCGCGGTGTAGGCGTGGACCGTCGTCATGAGACCACGCTCGATGCCGAACTTGTCGTGGAACACCTTGGCGAGCGGCGCGAGGCTGTTCGTGGTGCAGGACGCGTTCGAGATGATGTTGTGGTTCGCCGGGTCGTACTGGTCCTCGTTCACGCCGAGGACGATGGTGACGTCGTCACCGGTCGCCGGGGCGGAGATGATGACCTTCTTGGCGCCCGCGTCGATGTGCTTCTGCGCATCGGCGGCCTTGGTGAAGAAGCCGGTCGACTCGATGACGATGTCGACGCCGAGCTCGCCCCACGGGAGGTTCGCGGGGTCGCGCTCCGCGAGGACCTTGATCGGCTTGCCGTCGACGACGATGTTGTCGCCGTCCAGCTCGACCGTCGCGGGGAGCTTGCCGGTGATCGAGTCGAACTTGAGCAGGTTCGCGAGCGACGTGTTGTCGGTGAGGTCGTTCACCGCCACGATCTCGAGGTCGCTGCCCTTGGCCAGGGCGGCCCGGAAGAAGTTACGGCCGATGCGGCCGAAGCCGTTGATACCGATCTTGACGGTCAATGGATCTCCTGTTGGGTGTGGAGCGCCCAGGGGGCGCTGCTTTCGGAGTCGCGAGCCCTCTGCGGGCCCGCGTGTGGTGGACGATACGCCCCGTAACGTCGCCGTAACGACCCTAGCAGTCAGCGGATCAGCCCCCGCCCGTGTGACGTCCAGGAAACGTTGACCCGTGACACGCTCCGCAGAGCGGCTCAGGCGCCCTCGAGCTCCTCGGGCACGCTCGCCTCGGTGCCGGGCACGTTCAGCTCGACGGCACGCTTGTCGGCCATCGCGAGCAGGCGGCGGATGCGGCCGGCGATGGCGTCCTTCGTCATGGGCGGGTCCGCGTGCTGGCCGAGCTCGTCGAGCGAGGCGTCACGGTGGGCCAGGCGCAGGGAGCCCGCGTACTGCAGGTGGTCGGGGACCTCGTCGCCGAGGATCTCGAGCGCGCGCTCGACCCGGGCGCACGCGGCGACGGCGGCCTGGGCGGAGCGGCGGAGGTTCGCGTCGTCGAAGTTGACGAGGCGGTTCGCGGTCGCGCGGACCTCGCGGCGCTGCCGCATCTCCTCCCACTCGGCGGTGGTGCGGGCGGCACCCATGACGGTGAGCATCTGACCGATGGCCTCGCCGTCCCGGATGACGACACGGTGCACCCCGCGGACCTCGCGGCCCTTGGCGGCGACCCCGAGGCGCGACGCGGCGCCCACCAGGGCCATCGCTGCCTCGTTGCCCGGGCAGGTGACCTCGAGCGCTGCGGCCCGGCCCGGGTCGGTCAGCGTGCCGGCAGCGAGGAAGGCACCCCGCCAGATCGCGGCGAGGTCCTCGCGGTTGCCGGTGGTCAGACGGTTCGGGAGCCCGCGGACCGGACGGCGACGGGCGTCCATCAGGCCGGTCTGGCGTGCGAGGGTCTCCCCCGCCTCGAGCACGCGGACCAGGTAGCGGGTGCCACGACGGGCGGATGCCGAGGACCCCACGGAGGCCTCGCTCCGGACGCCGTACAGCTCGGCGAGGTCCTTGCGGACCCGGTGCACGATGATCCGGGTGTCCAGCTCGACCTCGACGGCGATCCTGCCGGAGATGACGTGCAGGCCACCCGCGAACCGCAGGATGGTCGCGAGCTCGGCGGCACGGACCGTGTTGCGGCCCACGACGACCCTGGCCAGTTCGTCCTTGACCTCGGCAGTCAACGGCACAGCATCATTCCTAACGTTCATCTGGTGGTGGGGACCCGCGGCCCGGTGGCGCGCCCGTGTGGAGCGGCCGGTGGGACGGTCACTCCCGGCCGAGATCTCGGTTCTTCACACGCACGGCGACGTTGGGCATCCCACGGAGGAGACTCGCCAACTCGGCGACGATGGCGACCGAGCGGTGCTTCCCGCCGGTACAGCCGATGGCGATCGTAGCGTGTCTTTTGTTCTCGCGCTGGTACCCCTCGAGCACGGGCTCGAGCACGGAGGCGTACCGGTCGACGAACGGACGGGCTCCGGACTGCGCCAGGACGTAGTCCGAGACCGGCTTGTCGAGGCCGGTGTGGGCCCGGAGTTCCGGGACCCAGTAGGGGTTCGGGATGAAACGGACGTCGGCCACCATGTCGGCGTCCGCGGGCAGCCCGTACTTGAACCCGAAGCTCATCAGGGTGACCTGGACCCCGGTGAAACGGTCCTCGGCGAACTTCTCGGTGACGGTGTTCGCGAGTTGGTGGATGTTCAGGTCGGACGTGTCGATGATCACGTCCGAGGCCTCCCGCAGCCCGAGCAGCCGGGTCCGCTCGCGGGCGATGCCGTCCAGGAGCGTGTCCTCGCCCTGCAGCGGGTGCGGCCGGCGGACTTGCTCGAACCGGCGGACGAGCACCTGGTCGGTCGCCTCGAGGAACAGCACCCGGACCCGCGCGGACGTCGACGACCGGAGCTGCTCGACCGCCTGCTCCGGTTCGGTGAAGTACCGCTCGCCGCGTACGTCGACCACGGCGGCGAGCTTCGGGATCTTCTCCCCGGCCCGGTCCGCCAGGTCCGTCAGCGGGCCGAGCATCTGCGTCGGGAGGTTGTCGACCACGTACCAGCCGAGGTCTTCGAGCGCCTTGCCGACCGTCGACCGCCCGGCACCGGACATCCCGGTGACGATGAGGACGTCGTGCTGGGGCTTCGGTTCGGTGTCGGTCATCTGGAGATGTGCTCCGTCGTCGCTGCCCGGGCGCGTCGCCCGGGTCGTCGAGTGGCCCGCTCGCGCGGGCCGGTGGACTGGTGGCTCGGCGACCAGGCTATCGCCCGGCGGATGCGCGCGGACCGGACGGCCTGGAGGCCACTGGTGGCGTCACACCGGCAACTGCGGACCGTCGCTGGTCACCTCTGGGACCCGCACCGGGCCTCCTGTCCGGGGCTCGTCGACGGCGTCGGACGCGTCCGACGCATCGGACGCGACCGGTGCGCTGGTCGGCGACGGGCCGGTCGGCGTGCTCGTCGGGACCGTCTGCAGCTTCCGCACCACCGCGGCGGCGGTCGCCGGGCCGACGCCGGGGACCACGCCGATCTCCTCGGCCGTAGCAGAGCGGAGTCGCGCGACGGACCCGAAGTGCTTCAGGAGCGCGCTCACGCGGCTCGGGCCGAGGCCCGGGATCTCCGAGAGCTGCGTGCGGACGTCGCGCTTGCGGCGACCGCGCTGGTGCGTGATCGCGAAGCGGTGCGCCTCGTCGCGGATGCGCTGGATGAGGAAGAGCGCCTCGGAGTTGCGCGGCAGGATCACCGGGAAGTCGTCGTCGGGGAGCCAGAGCTCCTCGAGCCGCTTCGCGATGCCGACGAGGGCGATGTCGGTCACGCCGGCCTCGTCCATGGCGCGCTTGGCGGCCTGCACCTGGGGCTGCCCGCCGTCCACGATGAGCAGCTGCGGACGGTACGCGAAGCGCTTCGTCGGCTTCTCGACCGCGACCACGCCGTCGGCGTTCTGGTCGGGCTGTTCCGGGAGCTCGGCGTCCTCGTCGAGGCGCGCCAGCCGCCTGGTGAGCACCTGGTGCATGCTGTCGGTGTCGTCGCGGGTCTCGGCGATCGAGTAGCGGCGGTACTGGTCCTTGCGGGGCAGGCCGTCCTCGAACACCACCATCGAGGCCACCACGTTCGTGCCCTGCAGGTGCGAGATGTCGTAGCACTCCATGCGCAGCGGTGCCTCGGTCATGCCGAGGGCGTCCTGGATGTCGGCCAGCGCCGCTGCCCGGGTCGTGTAGTCGGCCGAGCGCTTGGTCTTGTAGAGCATCAGGGCCTGCTGCGCGTTCTGCGACGCGGTGCGCGCGAGCCCGGCACGATCCCCGCGCTGGGCGGTGCTGAGCTTCGTGCCGCGTCCACCGCGGCGGTCGCTGAGCCACTGCTGCAGTGCGTCGGCGTCCTCCGGGAGTTCCGGGACGACGACCTCGCGCGGGGGTTCCTCGACGGTGGCGCGGCCGGTGAGGGCACCGTCCGCGTAGACGCCCTGGACGATCTGCTCGACCAGGTCCCCGGTCGAGATGTCGAGCTCCTTGTCGACGACCCAGCCGCGCACACCCCGGATGCGACCACCACGCACGGAGAACAGCTGCACGGCCGCCGCCAGCTCGTCCTCGGCGATGCCGAACAGGTCGAGGTCGACGGAGTCGCGGAGCACCACGGCGGACTTCTCGAGCACCGCTTCGAGGGCCTCGACCTGGTCGCGGTACTTCGCGGCCTGCTCGTACTGCATCGCGTCCGCCGACGCACCCATCCGCTGCCGGAGCTCGGTGATGACCCGACGGTCGTAGCTGTTCATGAAGCGCACGAACTCCTCGACCAGCGCCCGGTGCTCGGCGATCGTGACACGCTGCGAGCACGGGCCGCCGCACTTGCCGATCTGCCCGGGGAAGCACGGCTTGCCGGTCTGCATCGCCCGCTTGTACGACGAGTCCGAGCACGTGCGGATCGGGAACACCTTGATCATCAGGTCGATGGTGTCGTGCACGGCCCAGATCTTCGGGTACGGCCCGAAGTACTTCGCACCCTTGATCTTCCGGTTGC
The DNA here is from genome assembly GCF_044746585.1 of Curtobacterium sp. NPDC090223. Classification (NCBI taxonomy): domain Bacteria; kingdom Bacillati; phylum Actinomycetota; class Actinomycetes; order Micrococcales; family Microbacteriaceae; genus Curtobacterium; species Curtobacterium sp. NPDC090223. The sequence goes on from NZ_JBIVCN010000001.1 coordinate 639,489, forward strand.
GCGTCACCATCACCCGCGGTGCTTCGTCCCCGAGGGTGATCGCCATGTACGGGTACGACTTGTCGTCCCGGAACTTGACGTTGAACGGCGGGTCGAACTCCTTGATCCAGGTGTACTCGAGCTGCAGTGCCTCGATCTCGGAGCCGACCGTCGTCCACTCGACGCTCTTCGCCGTGAGGACCATGCGCCGCGTGCGCTCGTGCAGCGTCGGCAGCGGCGCGAAGTAGTTGCTCAGCCGCGCCCGGAGGTTCTTCGCCTTGCCGACGTAGAGCACCCGGCCGTTGCCGTCACGCCAGCGGTAGACACCCGGGTCGGTCGGGATCTCGCCCGCCTTGGGGCGCCACGGGACGGTGTCCGCCACCTACCGAGCACCCGCCTTGCGTCCGTCGCCCGCCTTGGCGCCGGCGCTGCCGCGCTTGAGGGCGCCGAGCTTGGTCTCGTCGACCTTGCGGGCGTCCACCGAACGCTCCTTGCCCACGCGGGCGTCCTGCGCGTCGAGGATCTCGCGCAGGAACACGCCGGTGTGGCTCTCCGGGACGTCGGCGACGTACTCCGGGGTGCCGGTCGCCAGCACGGTGCCACCACCGGAGCCGCCCTCCGGACCCATGTCGATCAGCCAGTCGGCCGACTTGATGACGTCGAGGTTGTGCTCGATGGTGATGACGGTGTTGCCCTTGTCGACCAGGCCCTGGAGCACGAGCAGCAGCTTGCGGACGTCCTCGAAGTGCAGACCCGTGGTCGGCTCGTCCAGGACGTACACGGTGCGGCCGTTCGAGCGGCGCTGGAGCTCCGTCGCGAGCTTGACGCGCTGGGCTTCACCGCCGGACAGGGTCGTGGCGCTCTGGCCGAGGCGCACGTACCCGAGGCCCACGTCCACGAGGGTCGCCATGTAGCGGTGGATCGCGGAGATCGGCTCGAAGAACTCGGCCGCTTCGCTGATCGGCATGTCGAGGACCTCGGAGATGTCCTTGCCCTTGTAGTGCACCTGCAGCGTCTCGCGGTTGTAGCGCGCCCCGCCGCAGACCTCGCACGCGACGTAGACGTCGGGCAGGAAGTTCATCTCGATCTTGATCGTGCCGTCGCCCGAGCAGTTCTCGCAGCGGCCGCCCTTGACGTTGAAGCTGAAGCGACCGGGCAGGTACCCGCGCGCCTTCGCTTCCGGGGTCTCCGCGAAGAGCTGCCGGATGCGGTCGAACACGCCCGTGTAGGTCGCCGGGTTCGAGCGCGGGGTGCGGCCGATCGGTGCCTGGTCGACGTGCACGACCTTGTCGAGCTGGTCGAGGCCCTTCACCCGGGTGTGCTTGCCGGCGATGTGCCGTGCCCCGTTGAGCTGGTTCGCGAGCACCTTGTAGAGGATGTCGTTGACCAGCGTGGACTTGCCGGAGCCGCTGACGCCGGTCACCGCCGTGAACACGCCGAGCGGGAAGTCGACGTCCACTTCCTTGAGGTTGTTCGCGCGGGCGCCCTGCACGCTGATCACGCGCTTCTTGTTGATCTTCCGGCGCTCGCTCGGCATCTCGATCGCGCGACGACCGGCGAGGTAGTCCCCCGTGATCGACTCGCGGTTCTCGATCATCTCGTCGTAGGACCCAGAGTGCACGACGTTGCCGCCGTTCACGCCGGCGCCCGGTCCGATGTCGACGACCCAGTCGGCCGTGCGGATGGTGTCCTCGTCGTGCTCCACCACGATCAGGGTGTTGCCGAGGTTCTTCAGCTTGACGAGGGTGTCGATCAGCCGGCGGTTGTCGCGCTGGTGCAGCCCGATGCTCGGCTCGTCGAGGACGTAGAGCACGCCGGTCAGACCGGAGCCGATCTGCGTCGCGAGGCGGATGCGCTGGGCCTCGCCGCCGGAGAGCGACCCGGCCCCACGGGACAGGGTCAGGTAGTTCAGGCCGACCTCGAGCAGGAACTCGAGGCGTGCCCGGATCTCGCGCAGGACCGCGGCCGCGATGTGTGCTTCGCGGTCCGTCAGCGTCAGGGTGTCCATGAACGCGTACGCGTCGTCGAGGCTCAGCTCGGTGACGTCGGCGATGCTGCGGTCGGCCACGGTGACCCCGAGGACCTCGGGCTTCAGGCGGGTGCCGTCGCACACCGGGCAGGGGACCTCACGCAGGTAGCCCTGGAAGCGCTGCCGCTGCGAGTCCGACTCGGCCTCGGCGAACTTGCGCTCGATGTAGGGCATGACGCCCTCGAAGCCGCTGGTGTAGCGCATCTCGCGGCCGAACCGGTTGCGCCAGGACACCGAGACCTCGAAGTCCTTGCCGGTCAGGATCGCTGCCTGCACCTTCGGGTCGAGCTGGTTCCACGGGGTGTCCAGCCGGAAGCCGAGTTCCTTGCCGAGACCCGCCAGGAGCTTCTCGAAGTAGGAGTACAGCCCGCTGGTCCCGGTCCAGGGCAGCAGCACGCCGTCGGCGAGGGACGCCTCGGGGTCACCGAGCACCAGGTCCGGGTCCACCGACATGCGGGTACCGAGGCCGGAGCACTCCGGGCACGCACCGAACGGCGCGTTGAAGGAGAACGTCCGTGGCTCGATCTCGGTGAGCGCGAGCGGGTGGTTGTTCGGGCAGGACAGGTTCTCGGAGTAGGTGCGGACCGCGCCGGGGCCCTCGTGGTCGACGAGGTCGATCGCGACCGTGCCGTTGGTCAGGCGCAGTGCGGTCTCGAGGGAGTCCGTCAGGCGCCCGAGGATGTCGTCACTGGCGACCAGGCGGTCGATGATCACCGAGATGTCGTGCTTGACCTGCTTCTTCAGCGTGGGCGGGCTGCTCAGCTGGATCCGTTCGCCGTCGACGATCGCCCGGGAGTACCCCGAGGCCGCGAGCTCCTGGAAGAGGTCGACGAACTCGCCCTTCTTCTTCGAGACGATCGGCGCGAGGACCTGGAAGCGGGTGCCGGTCTCCTGCGTCATCAGCTGGTCGGCGATCTGCTGCACGCTCTGCTTGCTGATCACCTCACCGCAGACGGGGCAGTGCGGGATGCCGATGCGCGCCCAGAGCAGACGCATGTAGTCGTAGACCTCGGTGATGGTGCCGACGGTCGAGCGCGGGTTGCGGTTCGTCGACTTCTGGTCGATCGACACGGCGGGCGAGAGCCCCTCGATGAAGTCGACGTCAGGCCGGTCGACCTGTCCGAGGAACTGCCGCGCGTACGCCGACAGCGACTCCACGTAGCGCCGCTGCCCCTCGGCGAAGATCGTGTCGAACGCCAGCGAGGACTTGCCCGACCCGGACAGGCCGGTGAACACGACGAGGGAGTCGCGCGGGATCTCGAGGTCGACGTCGCGGAGGTTGTGCACGCGCGCACCGCGGACGCTGAGCGTCGAGGTGCTGTGGGGTGCCGTCCCACCGGGGAGGTGCAGGTCTGCGGGTTCGGAGTCGAGGCGCTCGTCGTCGGAGCCGAAGGCGTTCCGGCCGGAGGTCGCGGTACCGCGGTCAGAGGTGATGGTCATCACCAACGAGTCTACGAACCGGGTCCGACATTCGCCCGCGCGAGGGCATCACACGAGTGCGTCGAGAGCGAACGCGACTCCCGAGGCATGCTCACTGGCCACCCAGAGCCGCGCGGCCTCGGTGCGGTCGTGTGCACGAGGCTCGGCGGTCACGACGGACACCGGCCCGCGGAGCTGCAGGGGTCCGCCCGGCCCCCAGTACTGTCCGGAACGGACGGCGTCCGGCCCGCTCGTCGCACCGACCGCGGCGTGCACGATCGGCAGGGCGCCGGCGTCCTTGCCCTGCGCGTACAGGCGCTGCCCTGGCCGGGTCCACGCGGGCTCGGCGCGCGCCGGCTGGACTGCGGGGCGGGCCGGGGCGAGTGCGTCGAGCGACAGCCCGGGGTGGGCGACGATGCTCGACACCGAAGAGCCGGCGTCGGCCAGCCGCTGCGCCAGCTCGAACCCGAACAGCATCACCGCGAGCTTGCTCCGGCCGTACTGCCGGTAGCTCGAGTACCGCCCGGCCCCGAGCGGGTCACGGGGATCGAGCGTGGCCCACCGGTGCGCGATCGACCCGAGGTGCACCACCCGCCCGGCAGTCTGCTCGAGCATCGGCAGCACCAGGCCGGTCAGGGCGAAGTGTCCGACGTGGTTGGTGCCGACCTGCAGTTCGAGCCCCTGCGCGGTGGAGCGCCGGGTGCCGGAGCCGACCACACCGGCGTTGTTCACGAGCGCGTCGACTGGTCCCAGGGCGCCGAGGTCGTCCGCAGCCCGGCGCACGCTGTCCAGGTCGGCGAGGTCCACGTGCAGGTGCGCGAGCGTCGCGTCGGGCACGTGCTGCCGGATGCTCCGCTCCGCCGCTGCGGCCCGTTCCGGGCTGCGGGTGGCGAGGACGACCCGGTGCCCGGCAGCCGCCAGCTGCTCCGCCGACCAGTACCCGAGCCCCGCACTCGCGCCGGTGACGACGACGGTGCGCTCAGTTGACATGCCCGGCCGACTCCATCTGCCGCAGTGCCTTCTTGAGGTCCTGGACCTCGTCGCGGAGTCGCGCGGCGAGCTCGAACTTCAGCTCGGCGGCGGCCTGGAGCATCTGGTCGTTCAGGTCGCCGATGGTCGCTTCGAGCTGGGTCGCGCCCTCGCCCGCGATGCCGGTGCGCTTGAGCGACGGCGTCGGAGAGCGGCGGCCGTCCCTCGCGGCGCTGTTCCGGCGTTCGAGCAGTTCCTTGGTGTCGTCGTTCTCGCGCGCCAGTGCCTCGGTGATGTCGCCGATCTTCTTGCGGAGCGGCTGGGGGTCGATGCCGTGCTCGAGGTTGTACGCCACCTGCTTCTCGCGGCGGCGGTCCGTCTCCTCGATGGCCTGCTTCATGGAGTCGGTCATCTTGTCGGCGTACATCAGCACCTGCCCGGAGACGTTGCGGGCCGCACGACCGATCGTCTGGATGAGCGAGGTCGACGAGCGCAGGAAGCCCTCCTTGTCGGCGTCGAGGATCGCCACGAGCGAGACCTCTGGCAGGTCGAGGCCCTCGCGCAGCAGGTTGATGCCGACGAGCACGTCGTACACGCCCTGCCGGAGCTCGGTCAGGAGTTCGACGCGCTTCAGGGTGTCGACGTCGGAGTGCAGGTACCGCACGCGGACGCCCGCGTTCCCGAGGAAGTCCGTCAGTTCCTCGGCCATGCGCTTGGTCAGCGTGGTGACGAGGACGCGCTCGTCCTTCTCGACGCGGACCTGGATCTCCTCGAGCAGGTCGTCGATCTGGCCGTCCGAGGGCTTGATGACGATCTCCGGGTCGACCAGGCCGGTCGGGCGGATGATCTGCTCGACGACGCTGTCCGTGACCCCGAGCTCGTACCGACCGGGGGTGGCGGAGAGGTAGACCTTCTGACCGGCGCGCTCGAGGAACTCTTCCCACCGGAGCGGACGGTTGTCCATCGCGCTCGGGAGCCGGAAGCCGTGCTCCACCAGGGTGCGCTTGCGGGAGGCGTCGCCTTCGTACATCGCACCGATCTGCGGCACGGTGACGTGCGACTCGTCGATCACGATGAGGAAGTCGTCGGCGAAGTAGTCGAGCAGGCAGTGCGGGGCTTCGCCGGGCATCCGGCCGTCGACGTGCCGGGAGTAGTTCTCGATGCCCGAGCAGAACCCGATCTGCTCCATCATCTCGATGTCGAACGTGGTGCGCATCCGGAGCCGCTGGGCCTCGAGCAGCTTGCCCTGTCCCTCGAGCTCGGCGAGCCGTTCGGCCAGTTCTTCCTTGATGGTGCCGATCGCGCGGTGCATCACGTCGGTGTCGGCGACGTAGTGCGACGCCGGGAAGATCGACACGGCGTCGAGGTCCTCGATCACGTTCCCGGTGAGGGGGTGCAGCGAGCTGAGCGCTTCGACCTCGTCGCCGAACATCTCGATGCGGATCGCGTGCTCTTCGTACATCGGGATGATCTCGATGGTGTCGCCGCGCACGCGGAAGGTGCCGCGTGCGAAGTCGACGTCGTTGCGCTGGTACTGCATCGCGACGAACCGGCGGACGAGCTGGTCGCGGGAGATCGTCTGGCCGCGGTGCAGTGCCACCGAGGCGTTCATGTACTGCTCCGGTGTCCCGAGACCGTAGATGCAGGACACCGTGGAGACCACCACGACGTCGCGCCGGCTGAGCAGTGAGTTCGTGGTGGAGTGCCGGAGGCGCTCGACCTCGGCGTTGACCGAGGAGTCCTTCTCGATGAAGGTGTCCGTCTGCGGGACGTAGGCCTCTGGCTGGTAGTAGTCGTAGTACGAGACGAAGTACTCGACGGCGTTGTTCGGCAGCAGGCCGCGGAACTCCGTCGCGAGCTGCGCCGCCAGGGTCTTGTTGTGCGCGAGCACCAGGGTCGGCCGCTGCACCTGTTCGATGAGCCACGCGGTGGTCGCCGACTTGCCGGTACCGGTCGCGCCGAGGAGCACGACGTCGGTCTCACCGGCGTTGATCCGGCCCGCGAGTTCGGCGATCGCCGCGGGCTGGTCGCCGCTCGGCGAGTACTCGCTGATCACCTCGAACGGGCGGACCGCGCGGGTGGGTTCGATTGCCACTGCCATGCCACCAATGCTAGGCGCGGCCACCGACAGCGGCCCCGGTTCTCGCCCACGGCGTACCCCGGTGCGACGAGCGCGCACACCGCGGTGATCCGCTGACGGCTGCTCCATCGGAATTCGCGACGAACCATCGAGGATCCTGATAGAAACCAGGGTTAGCGTCCCATCCGTTCAGCAACCGACCAGCGCTCACTCCCCGAAGAGGCCCCTCCCCATGACCACGGCCACTCCCCCAGCACCGACGAAGGGCACGCCGTTCCGCGGACGGATCCGCGGACGCGTCCTCATCCTCCTGTGCTTCATGTACGCGATCTCGTACGTCGACCGCACCAACATCTCCACCGCTCTGCCCCACATCACCGCGGAGTTCGGCTTCAACGAGGCGACCGCGGGCCTGATCATCTCCGCGTTCTCCCTGCCCTACGCACTGCTGCAGGTCTTCGGTGGCACGATCAGCGAGAAGTTCGGACCGCGCAGGTCCCTCTTCGTGATCACCGTCATCTGGGGTGTCGCGACGCTGCTCACCGGGTTCGCCGTCGGGTTCTGGTCGCTGTTCGCCGCCCGGGCGCTCCTCGGCCTCAGCGAGGCTGCGGCGTTCCCGACCGCCACCCAGGCGATGAGCCGCTGGATCCCGCGTGACCGGAACGGCTTCGCACAGGGTGTCGTGCACTCGGCAGCTCGGCTCGGCAACGCCCTCGCACCGCTCGTCGTCGCGTACTTCATCGCGCTGAGCGGCTGGCGTCTCGCCTTCTTCGCGACTGCCGCGCTCTCGTTCGCGTGGGCCGTCGTCTGGTGGTTCTTCTTCCGCGACAAGCCGGAGTCCGCGAAGGGCATCACCCAGGCCGAGCTCTCGGAGCTCCCGCCGGTCGAGACCCGCGCCACCCGTCCGCCGGTGCCGTGGGGGCAGATGGCGAAGCAGATCCTGCCCGTCACCTTCGTCGACTTCGGGTACGGCTGGACGCTCTGGGTGTTCCTGACCTGGCTGCCGACGTTCCTCAGCTCCACCTACGACCTGGAGATCGGCTCCTTCGCACTCTTCACCACGCTGATCCTGCTCGCCGGCGTCGTGGGGGACACGGTCGGCGGCATGCTCAGCGACCGGATCATCCACCGAGGCGGCAACACCAGGAACGCCCGTCGCACCATCCTGGTGATCGGCCTCGGCGGGTCGCTGCTCTGCCTCATCCCCCTGGTGATCGGCCAGGGCCTGGTGGTCGCGACGATCTCCCTCGCGCTGTCGTTCTTCTTCCTCGAGCTCTGCAACGCCAACCTCTGGGCGATCCCGATGGACGTCGCGCCGCAGTGGTCCGGCACCGCGTCGGGGTTCATGAACACCGGGTTCGGCGTCGCCGGCGTCGTCTCCCCCATCGTGTTCGGGCTGCTCATCGACGCCTCCGGGTGGCAGCTCCCGTTCGCGCTCTCCTGCGCGCTGCTCTTCGCGGCCGCGGTGGTCGCCTGGTTCATGAAGCCGCAGCGCCTCACGATGACCGACGGCGTGCTCGAGATCGGCACCCCGAAGGCCGAGCAGCAGCCCTCCGCCTGACCCGGACGCACCGCACAGCGCGCGCGACGCCCCCCGTCCGCTCGAGACACCGCCGAAACCGGCGGCGTCTCGGGCACACGTGGGCGTTCGGGCATCCGGCGGGTCCGGACCACCCGCCGGACGGGAGGCCGGGGCCGGGCCCGCACCGAGCCTCCCGTCTGCAGGTGGCTGGACCCGCCGCCGCACGGCGGGTGCACGACTCGCCGCTCAGTTCCGTCCAGGGTGCACGACCGGACCGTCCGCGGGCTCCAGATGCCGCAATTGCGGCACCTCAACGGGACCGCGCCCCCGCCCCGCCCCGCGGCCGCTACGCGGCGGCGGCGGCCGCCGCGCGCTTCGCGGCGCGCGACGCGCGCACCTTCCGGGACGACAGCGACGGCCTGCCGGTCAGCGGCACGCTGAGCGGGGTCCACCGGAACACCTCGGTGATCGCGACGGCGAGCACCACCACGAGCAGGTACGTGACGAGCGTCAGCCACGGCTTGGGGACGAGCGCCTCGAGCGGGCTGGAGCCGTACAGCAGCAGCCAGATGACGAGCGGGTGGCTGAGGAAGATGCCGAACGACCGGTCCGAGGCGTAGTCCACGACCTTCGCGAGCCGACTGCCCGCGACGCGACGGTCCGCCCACCAGGCCCCGCTCGCGAGGAAGCCGACGAACACCACGGTGCTCCAGACGGCCTCGATCGGCTGCAGCGGGGTGCCGGCCGCGTACGGGGACTGCCCGGCGAGCATCTGCACGACGAACACCGCGAGCGTGAGCAGCGCGCCCCCGAGGAACCCCCACATGATGCCGCGGCGGTGCGTCCGGATGAACCCGAGGAACCGTTCGGCGTGGTCGGCCGCGATCGCGCCGGACACGATGAAGAACACGTACGAGAAGAAGAACTGCTTCTGGTAGCCGTGCAGCCAGGCGTCGCTGGCGGGGAAGTACTTGTAGCCGGTGAAGACCACGAGCTGGACGACGAGCGACACGACCAGGACGGTCACGTGGTGCCCACGGGTCTTCCGGACGAGCCACATGATGGCCGGCAGGAGCAGGTAGACCTGCATCGTCACGAGCAGGAAGTACAGGTGGTACTTCGCCGTCCCGGTGACGACGCCCGTCGCGAAGGTGGTCACCAGCGCGGGGACGTCGCCGCGCTGTCCCGGGTCGAGCAGCCACGCGGAGGCGACGTACACGAACGACCACGCCAGGTAGGGCACGCCGACGAGCAGGAAGCGCTTCGGCCAGAACACCGACATCGGCTTCGGGCGGATCGAGTAGCTGTAGACGAGCACGAACGCGGTGAGCGTGAAGAACACCAGCCGGGTGAAGTGCAGCAGCGCGAGCAGCCCGGCGAGCCCGACGTCGTCGGACGCCATCGTGTGGCTCGTGGTGTGCACGCCGAGCACGCACGCGAACGTCAGGATCCGCAGGACGTCGACCTCGTACAGGTGCCGCGGCTTGCCGGATGCCGTCCTGGTGGGGGTCTGGACGCCCGCAGGCCGTCCGTGCGCCTCGGTCGGGGTCTCCCCCGCGCCGTCCGGACGCGCCCGTGTCCGCTGGTCCGTCCCGCTCACGACGCGGCCATCCCCCGCACGCGAGCGCGCTGGATCTTGCCCGTCGGTGCCCGCGGCAGGTCCGGGACGACGACGATCTCGACCGGACGGCGGAACCGGGTGAGCGAGCGCTCGGCCCGTTCGGCCAGGTCGGCGACGAGCGCCTCGGCGTCGACGGGCTCGTCGGGCTGCGGGATCACGTACGCGATGGGCACGCTCCCGAGGACGTCGTCCGGACGCCCGACCACGACCGCTTCGAGCACGCGGGGGTCGCCGAGGAGCACGTCCTCGACCTCGGACGGGTACACCTTCTCGCCGCCGCGGTTGATCACGTCGTCGGAGCGGCCGGCGAGGGACACCCACCCGTCCTCGGACACCGAGCCGACGTCACCGGTGGAGAGCCACCCGTCGGCGTCGAAGCGCTCGGCCGCGCGGCCGAACAGGTACGAGTTCACGATGCCGGGGCCGCGGACCCACAGGGCACCGACGTCACCGGCGGGCAGGACGTCCCCGTCCTCGCCGCGGACCTGCACCTCGGAGCCGACCGGCACGCCGACGGTGCCGGCCCGCGCGGGTGCGTCGATCGGCGTCGCGGTGATCTGGCTGGCGCCCTCGGTCATCCCCCAGCTCACGATGAGCGGGACGTCACCGAGTGCAGCGCGGACCGGGTCCGGCAGCGGCGCGGACGCACTCCGCACGAAGCGCAGCCCGGCCGGGAAGTCGAGCGGGCCGGTCTTCGCGAGCACCGCGAGGATCGCCGGCACGGCGTTCAGCCAGGTGATCCGGCGCTCGGCGAGCAGCTCCCAGAAGCCCGTCCGTCGGAAGCGGCGGTCGAGCACGAGGGTGCCACCGGCGACCAGGGTCGCCAGCAGTCCGACGACCTCGGCGTTGACGTGGAACAGCGGCAGCGAGTTGAAGCCGCGGTCGTCCCGCGTCAGCCGGTTGTGCTCGGCGACGGCGCGCGCGACGAACAGCAGCTGGGACTCGGGCAGCTCGACACCCTTCGGGGTCCCGGTGGAACCGGAGGTGAACAGGACGACGGAGCCCTCCCCCGGCGCGTCCGGGCTCTCGCCCGGCAGGTCGCCGTCACGGACGTCGGACGGGAGGCCACTGGCCGGGTCCACGCGAGCGGCCGGGGTCCCCGGGATGGTCGCGTCCACGGCACGGTCCGAGACCACCATGGACGCGCCGCCGAGCAGGTCGGCGAGCCGTGCCGGCTCGGTGGTCGGCTGCCCCGTGTCGACCGGCACCGCGCGACGACCGGAGGCCACGGCGGCGAGGTGCACCACCGCGAAGGCGAGCGGGTCCCCGACGTCCACGAGCACCGCTCCGGAGTCGGCGACCCCGATCACGTCGAAGGTCGCGGCCCACGCGTCGACGGCCGCACCGAGTGCGCCGTAGCTGAGCACCCGGTCGGACCGGGCGTCCTCGAGGTAGACGCGGTCGGCGTCGGCGGCGGCACGCTCGCGGATCAGCGCGCGCAGGGCTGGTTCGGGATTTCGACCTTCTTGCTGCACCAGCCAATGCTAGATCCGGTTGCTATGACTCGCCGGAGGATGCGCCATGAGGCGAGAAGCGGTGCAGCAGCCACTGCCAGAGCCCCTCCATCCGCGGTTGTCCGGACGCGTCGAGCGGCGTCGTGTCCTTGATCGTGCGCGAGTGCGACTCCGCCGGCGTCCCGACCCGGATGTCGGTCAGGATGGCGTGCGGGTCCGACCCCTCCGGCGGCGCGGCGGTGTCGGTGCGCCACGGCCCCTCGGCACCGCCCGGCGTCGCGGGTGCGTCCAGCCCGAGCACCCGCCAGGAGCCACGGATCCGCGGACCGAAGACGTCCCGGACGTCGTCGATCGCGTACATCCGGGCAGCCGGCGTCCGCCCGGGCCGGTCCATCCACGCGGCGTGCACCGGGCCGAGGGACTCCACGGGGGACGAGAACATCAGCGCGCCGAGCACCGGGCGGATGTGCGAGATGTACGCCGCCTCACCGCCGCCCTGCGAGTGGCCGGCGACGACGATGTCCTTCCAGGAGATCGTGTCCACGGGGTCACGGCCGCCGGACGTCTCCTTCGTCGGCGTGACGAACCGGCCCCAGCCGCCGTCCGGGTCGACGTCGTCGAGGTGCGCGATCGCGTCCCGGAAGCGCGACACGATCGAGCCCGCCGGGGACACCGCGCTGAACTCGGACTGCCGGGTGCCGTCGAACCGGTTCCGCTGGACCGCGCCGTAGCAGCGCGGGTCTGCCTCGCACGTGCCGGAGAGCGTCTTGCCGAGGTTCCAGTAGTCGAGGCCGAGCACGTGGTAGCCGTCCCCGAGCGCGGTCGTCAGGAACCGCTGGTACTCGGCAGGTCGCGCGCGGGTCGCCGGCAGGAACAGCAGGAGCGGTCCGTCGCTCGCGGTCCTGGCGGCGAAGTCGTCCCGGTTCGGGGAGAGCCGTTCGCCGTCGATCGCGCCGAGCCGGAACCGGTGGAACTCGTCCTGCGGGCCGTTCGCGTCGCCCCGCGCGGTCGAGTTCCGTCCGCCGTTCGCGTGCACCGGCTCGCGCCCGTGCTGCTCGACGCGCTGCTCCGCCATCACGTTCGCCGCGACGAGCGTGCCGCCGCCGATCGCCACCAGCACCACGGCGGCGATGACCAGCAGGAGACGGTGTCGCACGACGGTGTCAGCCACGCACCCGGGCCCACACCGCGTCGGCGGAGGCGACGGTGTCCGCGAGGGTGCCCGTGGCGTCCACGACGTGGTCCGCGAGTGCGAGGCGCTCGTCGTCCGAGGCCTGCGCCCCCACGCGCCGCGCCGCTTCCTCGCGGGACATCCCGCGGTGCTCGACGAGCCGCTCGATCCGCACGGCCGCCGGGGCGTCGACCACGACGACCGCGTCGAAGTGCAACGGCCGTGCGCCCCGCGCCTCGGCCAGGAGCGGCACGTCGTAGACCACGACGGCGTCGGGGTCGGCCGCGGCTGCGGCGTCGAAGGCCTGCTGTGCGAGGCGCCACACCTCGGGGTGGGTGATGCCCTCGAGGTCCTTCCGGGCGGCCGGGTCCGCGAACACGATCGCGCCGAGTGCCGGCCGGTCGAGCGAGCCGTCGGCGGCGATGACGCCGGGGCCGAACCGCTCGGCGACCCGGGCGAGGCCCTGGCTGCCGGGAGCGACGGCGTCCCGTGCGAGCCGGTCGGCGTCGACGATCACCGCGCCGTGCTCGGCCCAGCGTCCGGAGACGGTCGACTTGCCCGCGGCGATGCCGCCCGTGAGTCCGATGATGCGCACGGCGACCAGCCTAGGCGGCCGCATCTCGGGAAACACTGTCTCCTGGGACGCCGGAAGCCCGGCACCCTGTACGGGTGCCGGGCTTCCGGTTCACGCAGCTGCGATCAGTTGGTCGAGCTGAGCTTCTCGCGGAGCGCCGCGAGCGATGCGTCGTCGGCCAGGGTGCCCTGACCGGCCTGCTCGCTCGTGAACGACGAGGAAGCGCTGGCCGGGAGGTCGAAGCCACCCTGCGCCTCTTCGGTGAGGGACTTGGCGACCTGGGCCTTGTGGGCCTCCCAGCGACCCTGGGCGGCGGCGTACTGACGCTCCCACTCTTCGCGCTGGGTGTCGTAGCCCTCGAGCCACTCGTTGGTCTCCGGGTCGAAGCCCTCGGGGTACTTGTAGTCACCCTTGTCGTCGTACTCGGTCGGCATGCCGTAGAGAGCCGGGTCGAACTCGGCGCTCTCCGGGTCCACGCCCTCGTTCGCCTGCTTGAGGCTGAGCGAGATGCGGCGACGGTCGAGGTCGATGTCGATGATCTTCACGAAGACCTCGTCGCCGACGGAGACGACCTGCTCGGCGAGCTCGACGTGCTTGTTCGAGAGCTCCGAGATGTGGACGAGGCCCTCGATGCCGTCCGCGACGCGGACGAAGGCACCGAACGGGACGAGCTTCGTGACCTTGCCCGGTGCGATCTGGCCGATCGCGTGGGTGCGGGCGAAGACCTGCCACGGGTCTTCCTGCGTGGCCTTGAGCGAGAGCGACACGCGCTCGCGGTCCAGGTCCACCTCGAGGATCTCGACGGTGACTTCCTGACCGACCTCGACGACCTCGCTGGCGTGCTCGATGTGCTTCCAGCTGAGCTCGGAGACGTGGACGAGACCGTCGACGCCGCCGAGGTCGACGAACGCACCGAAGTTGACGATCGACGAGACGACGCCCTTGCGGACCTGGCCCTTGTGCAGGTTGTTGAGGAACGTGGTCCGGGACTCGGACTGCGTCTGCTCGAGGAGCGCACGGCGCGACAGGACCACGTTGTTGCGGTTCTTGTCGAGCTCGAGGATCTTCGCCTCGATCTCCTGGCCGAGGTACGGCGTGAGGTCGCGGACGCGGCGGAGCTCGATGAGCGATGCCGGGAGGAAGCCGCGGAGACCGATGTCCACGATGAGGCCACCCTTGACGACCTCGATGACGGTGCCGGTGACGACCCCGTCGGACTCCTTGATCTTCTCGACGTCGCCCCACGCACGCTCGTACTGCGCGCGCTTCTTCGACAGGATGAGGCGGCCTTCCTTGTCCTCCTTCTGGAGGACCAGGGCCTCGACCTCGTCACCGACGTTGACGACCTCGTTGGGGTCGACGTCGTGCTTGATCGAGAGCTCGCGCGAGGGGATGACGCCCTCGGTCTTGTAACCGACGTCGAGGAGGACCTCGTCGCGGTCGATCTTCACGACGGTGCCGGAGATGAGATCGCCGTCGTTGAAGAACTTCAGGGTCTTCTCGACCTCGGCCAGGAAGTCATCAGCCGAACCGATGTCGTTGATGGCGACCTGCTTAGGAGCCTTGGTCGTAGTGGTTGTCATGTAGAGATTGCTCCGAACGGACATGAGTCGGGCCAGGACGACGCGGGAGACATGTCCCCGCATGGTGTCGACGTGGCGGATTGGTTGTGGGCGCGCGGATTGCGCCGCACAAGTCTAACCGGTGCGCGCGACCCCTCACAAGCGGGGTGCGGTGCGTGTCGCCGGGTGTCTAGCCGAGCATCGCCGAGCGGAGCGTGTCGAGCCCGATGCTGCCGAGGGCGAGCGCCCGGTGGTGGAAGGACTTCAGGTCGAACGCCGCCCCCTCGCGCGCCGCGACCTCGTCGCGGATGGACTCCCAGACGCGCTGGCCGACCTTGTAAGACGGGGCCTGTCCGGGCCACCCGAAGTACCGGGCCACCTCGAACCGCACGAAGGCGTCGTCCATGTTGACGTTCTCGCGCATGAAGTCGAGCGCGTACTCCCACGTCCACCCGCCGCCGTCGGGGTTGGTCTTCTGCAGGTGCACGCCGATGTCGAGCACCACGCGGGCCGCTCGCATGCGCTGTCCGTCGAGCATGCCGAGCCGGTCGCCCTCGTCGTCGAGGAAGCCGAGCTGCTCCATCAGGCGTTCCGCGTAGAGCGCCCAGCCCTCGACGTGACCGGACGACCCGGACAGCTGCCGACGCCAGGTGTTGAGCTCGCCGCGGTTGTAGACGCCCTGGCTGATCTGCAGGTGGTGGCCGGGGACGCCCTCGTGGTAGACGGTCGTCTTCTCGCGCCAGGTCTGGAACTCGGTCACGCCCTGCGGCACGGACCACCACATGCGTCCGGGGCGGGAGAAGTCGTCGGAGGGGCCGGAGTAGTGGATCCCGCCCTCTTGCGTCGGGGCGATCCGGCACTCGAGCCGCTTGATCGGGTCTGGGATGTCGAAGTAGACACCGTCCATCGCCCGGATCGAGGCGTCGCTGGTCTCCTGCATCCACCGCTGCAGCGCGTCGGTGCCCTGGAGCATGCGTGCCGGGTCGGCGTCGAGCACCTCGACCGCGCGTGCCACGGACGCCCCGGACTCGATCCGGTCCGCGATGCGCTCCTGCTCGTCGCGCATCCGTGCCAGCTCCTCGAGGCCCCACTCGTACGTCTCGTCGAGGTCGACGACCGCACCGAGGAAACGGCGGGAGTGGAGCTCGTAGACGTCCCTGCCGACCGCGTCCACCGGGGTCGCGAGGGGCATCAGCTCGTGCTCGAGGAAGCGCCCGAGCGACCGGTAGGCAGCCGCTGCGACCTCGCCGTGCCGGGCGAGCTCGGCGCGGAGGGCCTCCGGGACGGGCGAGCCGTCGTCCAGGGTGGCTTCGGCCGCGAGCTGGTGGAAGAAGCCGTCCGCCGCACCGCTCCGAGCGGCCTGCTCGGCGACGAGCGCGACCTGCCGCTTGGCGGGGGTGACGTCCTCGCGCGTGCCCTCGAGCAGGGTCTCGCGGAAGCCCTCGAGCGCGTCGGGCAGCGCACCGACGCGGCTGGCGATGTCGGCCCAGTCCGACTCGGTGGCGGTCGGCATCAGGTCGATGATCTCGCGGAGCGACTGGGCCGGGCTCGCGATGACGTTGAGGTCACGGAGGTGGAGCTTCCGGTCGTACGACTCGACGACGAGGTCGAGCTCGGCGCCGAGGTCGGTCTTGGTCACGCGGTCGACGTCGTCCACCGGCTCGGCGGCGGCGAGGGAACGCGCCGCCGCCCGCGCCGCGTCCGCCATCGCCGCGGCTCCGGCCGGCGAGGTGTCGCCGTACTCCCCCGTGCGCCCGGGTACGCCGATGTACGTGGCGATCGTCGGGTCGAGGTCGACGAGTGTGGACACCCAGTCCTCGGCGACGCGATCGACGGCGGACGGCTGGCGGACGGGTCGGTCTTCGGTCATGCCACGACCCTACCGACGTGCGCCGACGTCGACGGCGCGCGACCGGACGACGGACGGGAGGCACGGTGCCAGCTGGCACCGTGCCTCCCGTCCGTCTCGGTGTGCGCCCGGCGCACCGGGCCGTCAGTGAGCGGCGGCCTCCCAGTTGGGGCCGGAGCCGACGGACACGTCGAGCGGGACGGTGAGGTCGGCCGCGCCACCCATCCGGGCACGCAGGATCTCCTCGACGCGGTCCTGCTCCCCCGGGGCGACCTCGAGGATGAGTTCGTCGTGCACCTGGAGCAGCAGCCGCGTGCCCATCTCGCCGTCGCGCAGATCGGCCGCGACGCCGAGCATCGCGATCTTCATGATGTCGGCGGCCGAGCCCTGGATCGGCGCGTTCAGCGCAGCACGCTCGGCGTTCTCGCGCAGCACCCGGTTCGGGCTCTTCAGGTCCGGGAAGGGACGACGACGACCGAAGATCGTCTCGGTGTAGCCGTCCTCACGGGCCTGCTCGACCACGTTGCGGAGGTAGTCCCGCACCGCGCCGAACCGGGCGAAGTACTCGGTCATCAGCGTGCGGGCTTCGCTCTGCTCGATGCGGAGTTGCTTGGACAGGCCGAACGCGCTGAGCCCGTACGCGAGGCCGTACGACATCGCCTTGACCTTCGTGCGCATCTCCGGGCTGACGTCCGCCGGCTCGACGCCGAACACCCGGGCGCCGACGAAGCGGTGCAGGTCCTCTCCTTCGTTGAAGGCCTGGATCAGCCCCGGGTCGCCGGAGAGGTGCGCCATGATCCGCATCTCGATCTGCGAGTAGTCCGCGGTGAGGAGCGTCGTGTAGGGCTCGGCGACGGCGAACGCGGACCGGACCCGACGACCGACGGCGGTCTTCACGGGGATGTTCTGCAGGTTCGGGTCGGTCGAGGAGATGCGGCCGGTGCTGCTGCCGGTCTGCTCGTAGCGGGTGTGGATGCGGCCGTCGACGACCGCGGCGTCGAGCGTGTCGACGATCTGCCGGAGCTTCGTGGCGTCACGGTGCTGCAGCAGCAGCCCGAGGAACGGGTGCGGGTGCTGTTCCTGCAGGTCCGCGAGACTGGCGGCGTCGGTCGAGAAGCCCGTCTTGGTCTTGCGGGTCTTCGGCATCGCGAGCTCGGTGAAGAGCACTTCCTGCAGCTGCTTCGGCGACCCGAGGTTGACCTCGTGGCCGATCTCGGCGAAGGCCTGCTGCGCGAGGTCGGCTGCGCGTTCGCCGAGCTCCTTCGAGAGGTTCGTGAGCACCGGCCGGTCGATGCCGACACCAGTGGTCTCCATGTCGGCGAGGACCGACACGAGCGGGAGCTCGATGTCGTCGAGGACACCCAACGAGCCGGCGTCGATCCTGGCCCGGAGCGCCGTCGTCACGCGCAGGACGTACCAGGCGTGCACGCCGACGTTCACGGGGTCGGTCTCGGGGACGAGCTGGTTCGGGTCCGCCGTCGGGAGCTCTTCACCGAGTTCTTGGTAGACGAGATCGGTGAGGGGCTGGCCCTGCTTGCCGGGGTTCGCGAGCCAGCCCATGATGCGGGCGTCGCCGGCGACGCCGTTCACCGTGATGCCGACGGTGCCGAGCGCCTTGATCGCGGCCTTGGCGTCGTGGAAGTGCTTCGGGGCGTCGGACGCGAACCAGGCGCTGAGCTGCTCGTAGTCCTTCGCACCACTGCCGCCCGGCACCAGCACGGCGTCGTCGTGGGTCGCGATGCCGATGGCGCTGAGGCGACCGTCGATCACCTCGACCGCGACGCCGTACCCGTTCTCGGCCGCTGCGGCGTTCTTGCGCTCCAGCCAGTAGCCGAGTTCCTCGTCGATGAGGGTCTTGACGGGCGGCGGGGTGACACCGGCGTCCTCGATGCCGCCCTCGACCGCAGCGGCGTCGCTCGGTTCGCCCGTGCCCGCGACCTTGAACACGCGGTCGAGCAGCGTCCGGAACTGCAGCTTCGCGAAGAGCTCGCGCACGGCGGCTTCGTCGAGGGGACGGAGTGCGACGTCCGCGGGGCCGACCGGCAGCTCGACGTCCGTGACGAGGCGGTTCAGCTTGCGGTTGCGGATCGCCCGGTCCTTCTGCTCGCGCAGGTTGTTGCCGACGACGCCCTTGATCTCGTCGGCGTGCTCGAGCACGCCGTCGAGGGAGCCGTACTGGGTGATCCACTTGACGGCGGTCTTCTCGCCGACCTTGTCGATGCCGATCAGGTTGTCACTGGTCTCGCCGACGAGCGCCGCGATGTCCGGGTACTGGTGCGGTTCGATGCCGTAGCGCTCGTAGACCTTGTCGCGGTCGTAGCGGGTCAGCTCGGAGACACCGCGGACCGACGGGTAGAGCAGCGTGACGTCGTCGTTGACGAGCTGGATGGAGTCGCGGTCGCCGGACACCACGTAGACCTGGTAGCCCTGCGCCGCACCCTGCGAGGACAGCGTCGCGAGGATGTCGTCGGCCTCGTAGTCCTCTTTCGTGACGGTCGTGATGCCCATCGCCTCGAGTGCTTGCTGCAGGAGCGGGATCTGGCCCTTGAACTCGGCCGGCGTCTCGGAGCGGGTGCCCTTGTAGTCCTCGTACTCGCGGGTGCGGAAGGAGAAGCGGGAGATGTCGAACGCGACCGCCAGGTGCGTGGGCTTCTCGCGGGTGAGGAGCATCAGCAGCATCGAGATGAAGCCGTGGATGGCGTTCGTGTGCTGCCCGTCACGGTTCACGAAGCTGTCCACCGGCAGGGCGTAGAAGGCCCGGAAGGCGAGCGAGTGGCCGTCGATGACCATGAGGGTAGGCTTTGCGGAGTCCGACACCCGGACAGCCTACCGACGCCATCCGACACGGGAGTCCCAGCGCGTGACCGACGAAGCGACCACCACCGGCCCCGTCGACGAACGCCTCGCGAACCGCGGCATGGGCGAGCTCGCCGACAAGATGGGCATGGTCATCACGGAGCTCTCCGCGGACCGTGCGGTCGGCACCATCCCGGTCGAGGGCAACCGCCAGCCGGTCGGACTGCTGCACGGTGGCGCGTACGTCGTCCTGGCCGAGAGCCTCGGCTCGATGGCCGCGAACGTGCACGCCGGACCGGGTCGGTACGCGGTCGGCATCGAGCTGAACGCCTCGCACTCGCGGAGCGCCACCAGCGGCATCGTCACCGGCACGTGCACCGCGATCCACCTCGGCAACACGCTGACGACCCACGAGATCGTCCTCACCGACGAGCAGGGGCGACGCTGCTCCACGGTGCGCATCACGAACATGATCCGCGAGCGGCGCTGACCGGCCGCTCCGACGCAGGGAGTCCGCCATGGACTGGAAGATCGAACTCATCATGGTCCCCGTCAGCGACGTCGACCGTGCCCGCGAGTTCTACGAACGGATCGGCTTCAGCATCGACCACGACCAGCGCGTCTCGGACGAGCTCCGCTTCGTGCAGGCCACCCCGCCCGGATCCGCGTGCTCGATCGCGTTCGGCCAGGGCATCATGTCGCCCGACGTGCTGCCCGGATCACTGAAGTCGATCCAGGTCGTCGTCCCCGACGCCGACGAGGCACTCGCGCACCTGCAGGGCCTCGGCGTGAACGCGGTCGGCGTCGACGAGCTCGCCTGGGGCCGGTTCGTCTTCTTCACCGACCCGGACGAGAACGCGTGGACGCTCCAGCAGCTCCCCGCACGCGGCTGAACCCTCCGGTTCAGTCCTCCGGTGGGCGCTGCAACAGCAGCCGGGCGTCGCCGAACCCGAGCCGTCGGTAGAGCCGTTCGCCGTCCACGCTCGAGTGGACGCTGGTCCGTTCGGCCCCGAGTTCGTCCGCGATCTCCAACAACCGCTCGACGAGTCGACCGGCGATGCCCAGACCACGCAGGTCTGGGTGAACGTAGACGGTCTGCAGCTCAGCGGCGATCCGGCCTCTCGGCACGTGCGGCGCCGGTGGCCGTGGGTGCAGCGCCAGCCACGCCATCCCGAGCACGACGCCGTCGCGCTCGGCGACGACGCACCGGTGCGACTCCGGGTGCGTGGTGGCGAAGTCCTTCATCGCGCGCCGGTACTCGTCCGGCGTCTGCACGGCCTGCCGGCCGTCCTCCTCGATGCTCCACCGCCACCGCAGGTCGGCCACCGCTGGCATGTCGGACGGACGGGAGGCTCGGATCACCACGTCGTTCACGGCTCCACCTTCGCAGATGGTCGGCTCCACGGCCCCGCGACGCCGCCGGAGACACGAAACGCCGCCGGATACGCGAAACGCCGCCGGGTTCAGCGGCGTCTCGACGAGCGTGCGGTGTGAGCGACTACTTCTTGGCGCTGAGCTGCTCGATGATCGCCTTGGCGACGTCGTGCATGGTCAGGCGGCGGTCCATCGAGGCCTTCTGGATCCAACGGAACGCCTCGGGCTCGGTGAGGCCCATCTTCTCGTTGAGCAGACCCTTGGCACGGTCGACGAGCTTGCGGGTCTCGAAGCGCTCGACCAGGTCGGCGACCTCGGCCTCGAGGGTGATGATCTGCTGGTGCCGCGAGAGAGCGATCTCGATCGCGGGGAGCAGGTCGTTCGGGGTGAAGGGCTTCACGACGTACGCGAGCGCTCCGGCCTCGGTCGCGCGCTCGACGAGTTCCTTCTGGCTGAACGCCGTGAGGAGGACGACCGGCGCGATGTGGTTCTTCGAGAGCTTCTCGGCGGCCGAGATGCCGTCGAGCTGGGGCATCTTGACGTCCATGATGACGAGGTCGGGACGCAGGTCGGTGGCGAGCTGCACGGCGGTCTCGCCGTCACCCGCTTCGCCGACGACGTCGAATCCGTTGTCACGCAGGATCTCGACGATGTCGAGACGGATGAGCGACTCGTCCTCGGCGACGACGACGCGACGGGGTGCGGTTGCAGTTGCTTCTGAGTCACTCACGACCGAAAGCCTACTAGACGAAGGAAGTGCTGCTTCGCAAGGAAGCCTGTGTACGAGTGGCGGGACTTGAACCCGCACGCCGTGAGGCAGAGCATTTTGAGTGCCCCGTGTCTGCCGATTCCACCACACTCGCGAGACGGCCAGACTACCAGCCGGTCACACCCCTTCGAGCGCCTCGACGGCCGCCACCACCCCGGCCCGACGCGGCGACCGCGGCGGCAGCGTCCGGAGCAACGCGCGCAGCACGCGGGCGTCGGCGGCCCCGTCCGGCGTCCGTGCCCAGGCCAGCAGCGCCTCCGCCGACCCGTCCGTCACGACGGCCTCCCGGAACCGCACGCGGACCAGGTCGCGGAGCGCGTCGACGCCCGGTGCGTCGGACCCCGGCAGGACGGGTCCCGGGTACCGGCTGACCGCCTGAAGGCGCGATCCACGGTCGAGCGCCGCGAGCACGCCGTCGACGTCGGTGCGCACGCCGCGCAGCCGGTACGGGCGGGACGTCAGCGTCACGCCGGGGGCGGCGGCCGCCAGGACGCGACGGAGCCGCACCACCTCCGCACGGAGCGTGACGGTGGCCCCGGGGTCGCCGTACACCGCTCCGGCGAGGTCCGCCGCCGGGAACCCGCCGGGTGCGGTCGCCAGGACCGCCAGGATCTCGGAGTGCCGGGCGGAGAGCGCGACCGCGCGACCGTCGACGCGGAGGGTCGCGGTGTCGGCACCGAGCAGCACGAGTTCGGCGTCGCCGGTGACGGCCGGCGCCGCGGCCGGCGCGACGGCGGGTGCCCGGAGGGCCGCGAGGGCGAGCTCCGCCTCGGCCGCGGCGACGGTGGCGGTCAACAGCGGCAGGGTGTGCCGTTCGACGGCGCGCTCGTCGCCGGTGACGTCGACCACCCCGACCACCCGGCCGGTCGGGTCGTGCACGGGCACGGCGGTGCAGGACCACGGCTTCACGGCGGTGGCGTAGTGCTCCTCGCGGCGGATCTGCACGGGACGGTCGATGCGGAGCGCGGTGCCGGGGGCGCTCGTCCCCACGTGGTCCTCCGACCAGTCGGCGCCCGGGACGAACCCCATGTCCTCGGCTGCCCGGCGAGCCGAGCGCGCGCCGTCGACGAAGACGAGCCGGCCGGCGGCGTCCCCGACCGCGACGACGCAGCCAGCCGCCCGGGAGTCGTCGAGCAGCAGCCGGCGGACGACCGGGAGCAGCGCCGCGATGGGGCCGTCGCGGCGAGCGGCGTCGAGTTCGTCGGTCCCGAGCGTCAGTCGCGGGACGCCGTCCGGGTCGACGCGCGCGGAGCGCCGCCACGACGCGGCGACGAGCGGACGGACGGATCCGGGTCGGGGTGCGCGCATGCGTCCTCCGTCCTCGGGTCCGCCCGTCGCGTCGTCGCGCCGGGTGCGGTCAGCCTACGTCCGCCCGGCCGCCGGGACCAGGCCGAGCTCCTCCAGTTCCTGGTCGGTGAACATCCGCGAGCGGGTCAGGAAGCGCTTGCCCTCCGGGACCTCGAGCGAGAACCCGCCGCCCCGTCCGTCCACGACGTCGATGGTCAGGTGCGTGTACTTCCAGTACTCGAACTGGGAGCGGGACATGTACACCTCGACGGGGTCGATGCCCTCGACCTCCAGGGCGCCGAGGAGCACGTCCCCGGACCCGGTCACGAACATCCCGACGGGGTAGCACATCGGGCTGGAGCCGTCGCAGCAGCCGCCCGACTGGTGGAACATCAGCGGTCCGTGCCGGGCGGCGAGGGAGCGCAGGAGCTCCCCCGCCGCCGGCGTCACCGCGACGCGCTCGGGTTGCGGCATCAGAAGAACCCCATCGGTCCCTCTGCGTAGGACACCAGCAGGTTCTTGGTCTGCTGGTAGTGGTCGAGCATCATCTTGTGGTTCTCCCGTCCGACGCCGGACTGCTTGTACCCGCCGAATGCCGCACCGGCCGGGTACTGGTGGTAGGTGTTCTCCCACACGCGGCCCGCCTGGATGTCCCGCCCGGCGCGGTAGAGCGTCGTGGCCTCACGGCTCCAGACACCGGCGCCGAGGCCGTAGAGCGTGTCGTTGGCGATGGCGATCGCGTCGTCGTACCCGCTGAAGCTCGTCAGCGCGAGCACCGGCCCGAAGATCTCCTCCTGGAAGATCCGCATCGCGTTGTCGCCCTCGAACACCGTCGGCGTGACGTAGTACCCGCCGGAGAGCTCACCGCCGAGGTCGGCGCGTTCACCACCGGTGAGCAGCTTCGCGCCCTCCTGCTTGCCGATGTCGATGTAGCTCAGGATCTTCTCGAGCTGGTCGTTGGACGCCTGCGCACCGATCATCGTCGAGATGTCGAGGGGGTGTCCCTGCTTGACTGCTCGGACGCGTTCGAGTCCGTCGGCGACGAACCCGTCGTAGATCTCCTTCGCCACGAGCGCCCGCGACGGGCAGGTGCAGACCTCGCCCTGGTTGAGGTTGAAGAACGCGAAGCCCTCGAGTGCCTTGTCGTAGAAGGCGTCCTTCTCCTGCGCGACGTCGGCGAAGAAGACGTTCGGGCTCTTGCCGCCGAGCTCGAGCGTCACCGGGATCAGGTTCTGCGAGGCGTACTGCATGATCAGCCGGCCGGTGGTGGTCTCACCGGTGAAGGCGACCTTCCGGACGTCCGGGTGCTGTGCGAGCGGCGCCCCGACCTCGAAGCCGAAGCCGTTCACGACGTTGAGGACGCCGGCCGGGATCAGGTCCTGGATGAGTTCGACGAGCACGTGGATCGACGCCGGTGTCTGCTCCGCCGGCTTCAGCACGACGCAGTTGCCCGCGGCGAGGGCCGGCGCGAGCTTCCACACCGCCATCAGGATCGGGAAGTTCCACGGGATGATCTGCGCGACGACGCCGAGCGGTTCGTGGAAGTGGTAGGCCACGGTGTCGTGGTCGATCTCCCCCGTCGAGCCCTCCTGTGCGCGGATGGCTCCCGCGAAGTAGCGGAAGTGGTCGATCGCGAGCGGGATGTCCGCCCCGAGGGTCTCCCGGATCGGCTTGCCGTTCTCCCACGTCTCGGCGACGGCGAGGAGCTCCAGGTTCTGCTCCATCCGGTCCGCGATCCGGTTCAGGATGTTCGCGCGCTCCGTGACGCTGGTCTTCCCCCAGGCCGGGAACGCCTTCCACGCCGCCTGCACCGCGCGGTCGACGTCGGACGAGTCGCCGCGGGCGACCTCGGTGAAGACCTTGCCGGTCACGGGTGTCGGGTTCTCGAAGTACTGGCCACCGGCCGGCGGCACGTACTCGCCGCCGATGAAGTGGTCGTAGCGCGAGCGGAACGAGACGAGTGCACCCTCCTCGCCGGGTGCGGCGTAGGTGGTGGGCGATGGTGCGATGGTCATGGTGGTGCCCTTTCGACGACGCTGTCGTGGCGCACGGTCCGCGCGCCTGCGCCCGACGGTACGAGCACGGGGGTTGCATCCGGTTGCACGGACGCCGGGCCGTTCGCCGGGTAGCGTTCGGGGCGACCAGCAGTCCAGATCAGGGAGGAGTGCTCGTGGATTCCCGTGCCGTCCGCACGTTCCGGGTGTTCGTCATCGTCACCGCGGTCGTCGCCATCGCACTCGGCGTCGTCGCCATCGTCTGGCCGCGACCGTCGCTCGTGGTCGTCGCACTCCTCTTCGGCGTGTACCTCGTCGTCGCCGGCGTCCTCCGGGTCGTCGCATCGGTGCGCGGACACGGCACCCCGCCCGTGTGGCGGTGGACGTCCGGGGTCGTCGGCGCGCTCGTCGCGATCGCGGGCCTCGTCACGCTCCTCGACCCGGTCGTCCCGCTCGTCGTCTACGCGGTGCTCGCGGGCGTCGGCTTCCTGATCGAGGGGATCGCGGCCATCGTCGGCGCCTTGGTCGGCCACCCGGGCTCGTCCCGCGTCCCGTCCCTGGTGAGCGGTGTGCTGTCGATCCTCGGCGGGGTCGCGGTCCTCGTCGCGCCGGGCCTGGCGCTGACCGTGTTCATGGTCTTCGCCGGGATCGCGCTCATCGTCGTCGGTGCCGGAGCACTGCTCCTGCTCCCGCCCCGCGCGGCCGTCCGCCGCTGAACCGGCGCGCCGCCTACGCGGCGCCGGTCCCGAACAGCAGTCCGAGCAGGTACGTCACGACCGCGGCACCGAACCCGATCGCCAGCTGCCGGAGCGCCCGGCGGAGCGGCGACGCCCCGCTCAGCACGCCGACCACCGCGCCCGTGCCGAGCAGCGCGATGCCGACGAGCACGGCGGCGACGCCGATCGCGGCCCAGCCGTCCAGGCCGAACAGGTACGGCAGCACCGGGATGATCGCCCCGGACGCGAAGAAGCAGAAGCTCGAGACGGCCGCGCTCATCCCGTTGCCGACGGCCTCGTGGTCGTCGACGACCCGGGTCGGTCGGGTGTCCGGACCGGTGCCGAGCCCGGCGAGGACCTCTTGTGCGTGGGCATCCGCCTCGGCCTCGGGCATGCCCCTGGCCCGGTAGACCAGCGCGAGCTCGTTCGCGTCGACGTCGAGGTCCGCGACCGCCTCACCGGCCTCCGGGTGCGGTGCCGACGCCTCGAGGAGCTCGCGCTGCGACCGCACGGACACGTACTCCCCCGCACCCATCGACAGCGCCCCGGCGAGGAGTCCCGCGATGCCGCTGAGCAGCACGAAGTGCCGATCCGCCCCGGATGCGCTGATGCCGATGATGAGCGCGAGGTTCGACACGAGGCCGTCGTTCGCCCCGAAGACGGCCGCCCGGAACGTCCCGGAGAGCCGCATCCGGCCCCGGTTCGCCAGGCCGCGGACGACCTCGCCGTGGATGCGTTCGTCGGCGGCCATCGTCGCGGTCGCGTCGGCGTCGTCGGCGTACGGCGACCGGTCCTCCGCTCGCTGCATCAGCGCGAGCACGAACACCGACCCGAAGCGCTTCGCGAGCGCGGCCAGCACCCGGGTGCGCAGGCTCCCCCGGAGCGGGCGGCCGACGTCGGCGCCGAGCAGGTCGGTCCAGTGCTGCTCGTGGCGCCCCTCCGCCTCGGCCAGGGCCGTCAGGATCTCGCGTTCCTCGCCGGACCGGCGCGCCGCGAGGTTGCGGTACACGGCCGCCTCGGCGCGCTCGTCCGCCAGGTAGCGACGCCACCGGCGCACGTCCGCAGGACGCCTGGTCTGCTCGGCCTGGAGGCTGGGCTCACGCACCACGGTCGTCTCCTGTCGACGGGATGGGGGCTTGCGGACGCGACAGGGCGCGGACCGGAGGCCGTCTGCAGAACCTGCACCGAGCCTCCCGTCTGCGCCCTGTCACCATGCTGGGACGGTCGGGTCTAGTCCCGAACGTACGCCGGCGCCGCCTCGGCGTGCGCGTCTCCGACGCGGTGCACGCGGAGGTCGTTCGTCGAGCCCTCGAGTCCGGGAGGCGAGCCGGCCGTGACGATGACGCGGTCGCCGGGCGAGGCCAGGCCGTTGTGGATGAGGACGTCGTCCACCTGGCCGAAGAGCTCGTCGGTGTGCTTCATGCGCGGGACGAGGAACGAGCGGACGCCCCACGTCAGCGCCATGCGGCGGCGGGTGGCCTCGTTCGGCGTGAACGCGATGATCGGCAGGCCGTGGCGGAGGCGCGACATGCGGCGCGCCGAGTCCCCGGACTCGGTGAACACGCAGAGGTAGGACGCCTCGGTGAACTCGGCGATCTCGACCGCGGCGAGCGTGATCGCTCCGCCGAGGGTGCGCGGCTTGGTGCCGAGCGGCGCGATGCGCTCGAGGCCGTGGTCCTCCGTCGACTCGACGATGCGGGCCATGGTGCGGACGGTCTGCACCGGGTACTCGCCGACGCTGGTCTCGCCGGAGAGCATGACCGCGTCCGCGCCGTCGAGGACCGCGTTCGCGACGTCGGACGTCTCGGCGCGGGTCGGGATCGGCGACGAGATCATCGACTCGAGCATCTGGGTGGCGACGATGACCGGCTTGGCCATCCGGCGGGCCAGCTCGACGGCGCGCTTCTGCACGATCGGGACGGCCTCGAGCGGGAGCTCGACACCGAGGTCACCGCGGGCGACCATGATCGAGTCGAAGGCGTCGATGATCTCCTCGAGCGCGTCGACGGCCTGCGGCTTCTCGATCTTCGCGATGACCGGCAGGCGCTTGCCCTCTTCGTCCATGATCTCGTGCGCGCGGACGACGTCGGAGGCGTTCCGCACGAACGAGAGCGCGATGAGGTCGGCGCCCTGGCGGATGCCCCAGCGCAGGTCGGCTTCGTCCTTCTCGCTCAGCGCGGGGACGTTGACGGCGACGCCGGGCAGGTTGATGCCCTTGTTGTTCGAGACGGTGCCGCCGACGACGACCTCGGTCCGGACGCGCACGCCGTCGGTGTCGAGCACGCGGAGGCGGACCCGGCCGTCGTCGATGAGCAGCGGGTCGCCGGGCTTGACGTCCTGGGGCAGACCCTTGAAGGTCGTCCCGCAGATCTCCTTCGAGCCGGGGACGTCCTCGGTGGTGATGGTGAACACGTCGCCGACGGCGAGGTCGTGGGGGCCGTCGGCGAACTTCGCGAGGCGGATCTTCGGACCCTGCAGGTCGACGAGGATCGCGACGGGCTTGCCGAGGTCCGCGGCGGCGCGGCGGACGTTCTCGTAGTTGGCCTCGTGGACGCTGTAGTCACCGTGGCTGAGGTTGAGTCGAGCGACGTCGACACCCGCCTCGATGATCTCCTTGACGGTCTCGTAGTCCGAGGTGGCCGGTCCGAGGGTCGAAACGATCTTTGCGCGTCTCAATGGATTCCTTCGTGTGGTGGTTGTGGGGCTTGCGGCTGCTGCTTGGTCGTGCGTGGGGCTTCGCAGATACGAAGAGAGGCCACCAGCACCCTATCGAGTGCTGGTGGCCTCCTGCTCACCGTGTGGTGGGCATCAGATGGAGATCGCCCGGTCGGTCGCCTTCACCGGGGCGGGCAGCATCGTCGTGCCCTCCAGGTACTCGTCGACCTTCGCGGCGGCCGCACGGCCCTCCGCGATCGCCCAGACGATCAGGGACTGGCCACGACCGGCGTCGCCGGCGACGAAGACACCAGGCTCGTTCGTCGTGTAGTCGGCCTGGCGGGAGACGGCACCCGAGGCGGTGACCGGGAGCCCGAGCTGCGGCTCGAGCGTGTCGGTCTCCGGGCCGGTGAAGCCCATCGCGATGAGGACGAGGTCCGCGGGGATCTCGCGCTCGGTGCCGGCCTTCGGGACGCGACGGCCGTCGAGGTACTCGGTCTCCGCGACACGGAGCGCGCGGACCTCGCCGGCCTCGTTCGCGAGGAACTCCACCGTCGAGGCGAGGAAGCTGCGCTCCCCGCCCTCCTCGTGGGCGCTCGTGATCTCGAACACCGTCGGGAACATCGGCCACGGCTGCGTGTCCGGGCGCTCGAGCGGCGGCTGCTTGCCGATCGCCAGGTTCGTGACGCTGAGCGCACCCTGGCGGTGCGCGGTGCCGATGCAGTCCGCCCCGGTGTCACCGCCCCCGATCACGACGACGTGCTTGCCCTCGGCGGTGATCTGGTTGTCGACCACGGTGCCGGCGCCCGCCCGGTTCTGCTGGACGAGGTACTCCATCGCGAAGTGCACACCCTCGAGGTCGCGCCCCGGGATCGGCAGGTCACGCGGGACGGTGGCGCCGGTGGCGACGACGACCGCGTCGTAGCGGGACTTGAGGTCGTCCCACGCGATGTCCCGGCCGATCTCGACGCCGGCCCGGAAGCGGGTGCCCTCGGCCTGCATCTGCGCGAGTCGCGCGTCGATCTGGCGCTTCTCCATCTTGAAGTCCGGGATCCCGTAGCGCAGGAGCCCACCGATCCGGTCGTCGCGCTCGTACACCGCGACGGTGTGGCCGGCGCGGGTCAGCTGCTGCGCGGCGGCGAGCCCGGCGGGCCCGGAGCCGACGACGGCGACGGTCTTGCCGGTCAGGCGCTCCGGCGGGTGCGGGGTGACCCAGCCCTTCTGGAACGCCTCGTCGATGATCGAGACCTCGACCTGCTTGATGGTCACCGGCGGCTGGTTGATCCCCAGCACGCAGGAGGACTCGCAGGGGGCGGGGCAGAGCCGACCCGTGAACTCGGGGAAGTTGTTCGTCGCGTGCAGGCGTTCGATCGCCTGGCGGCCCTCGCCGCGCCACGTGAGGTCGTTCCACTCCGGGATCAGGTTGCCGAGCGGGCAGCCCTGGTGACAGAACGGCACGCCGCAGTCCATACAGCGGCCGGCCTGACGCTTGAGCTGGCCGGACTCCTGCTGCTCGTAGACCTCTTTCCAGTCCATGAGCCGCACCGGGACGGGCCGGCGCTTGGGGAGTTCGCGCTCCTGGACCTTGAGGAATCCCTTGGGGTCAGCCACCTGTTACCTCCACGGAGTTGATGTGCACAGCCGGTTCCACACGCGTCACGGGGTCAGCCACCCGTCACCTCCATGATGCGGTTCCACACGACGTCGCCGTCGGGGTCGAGACCCTCGTCGAGGGCCCGCTTGCGGGTCTCGAGCACCGCCGCGTAGTCGCGCGGCAGCACCTTGACGAACTCGGACAGGTCGCCGGACTCGAGCAGGTCGGCGGCGACCGTCGACCCGGTCTCGGCGGCGTGCCGCTGGAGCAGGTCCGTGACGATCTCCACGTCGGCGCTGTCGAGCTCCTCGAGCCGGAGCTCCCCGCTGCCGAGCGAGTCCTGGTTGACGTGCTCGGTCCGGAGCCCACGGACGTACGCGGTGCCGCCGGACATCCCGGCGCCGAGGTTCCGCCCGGTCTCCCCGAGGATGAGCGCCAGCCCGCCCGTCATGTACTCGAGCGCGTGGTCGCCGACGCCTTCGACCACCGCGGTGGCCCCGGAGTTCCGGACCAGGAAGCGCTCCCCCACGATGCCGCGGATGAACATGCTGCCCTGGGTCGCGCCGTAGCCGATGACGTTGCCGGCGATGACGTTCTCCGACGGCTCGAAGCCGCTCGTCTCGGTCGGACGCACGACGATGTCGCCGCCGGAGAGCCCCTTGCCGACGTAGTCGTTGCTGTCGCCGATCAGGCGGAGCGTGATGCCGGCCGGCAGGAACGCGCCGAGCGACTGGCCGGCGGAACCCCGCAGCGTGATGTCGATCGACCCGGCGGGCAGGCCGTTCTCGCCGTGGCGCAGGGTGACCTCGTGGCCGAGCATCGTGCCCACCGCGCGCTCCGTGTTGCGGATCGGCAGGTCGAGCGTGAGCGTGCCGCCGTGCTCGAGGACGTCGGACGCCTGGTGGATGAGCTGCACGTCGAAGTGCTGCTCGAGCTCGTGGTCCTGCTCGCGGTGGTGTCGGCGCGGTTCCTCCGCGGAGAAGTCCGGGCCGGTGAGCACGGGCTCGAGGTCGAGTCCAGATGCCTTCCAGTGCTCGACCGCACGGTCGACGTCGAGGGCGTCGGCGCGACCGATCGCCTCGTCGAGGGTGCGGAACCCGAGCTCGGCGAGGATCTCGCGGACCTCCTGCGCGATGAACTCGAAGAAGTTCACGACGAACTCGGGCTTGCCGGAGAAGCGCTTGCGGAGCTCGGGGTTCTGCGTCGCGACACCGACCGGGCACGTGTCCAGGTGGCAGACGCGCATCAGGATGCAGCCCTCGACCACGAGCGGCGCGGTGGCGAAGCCGTACTCCTCTGCTCCGAGGAGCGCGGCGACCACGACGTCACGGCCGGTCTTCATCTGCCCGTCGACCTGCACCACGACGCGGTCCCGCATGCCGTTCAGCATCAGGGTCTGCTGCGTCTCGGCGAGACCGATCTCCCACGGGGTGCCCGCGTGCTTCAGCGAGTTCAGCGGCGACGCGCCGGTTCCGCCGTCGTGGCCGGAGACCAGCACGACGTCGGCGAGGGCCTTCGTGACACCGGCCGCGACCGCACCGATGCCGGACTGGCTGACGAGCTTGACGTGCACCCGCGCCGACGGGTTGGCGCGCTTGACGTCGAAGATCAGCTGCTTGAGGTCCTCGATGGAGTAGATGTCGTGGTGCGGCGGCGGCGAGATGAGCCCGACGCCCGCGGTGGCGTGGCGGGTGCGGGCGACCCAGGGGTACACCTTCTGCGGGGGCAGCTGTCCGCCCTCGCCCGGCTTCGCGCCCTGCGCCATCTTCAGCTGGATGTCGGTGGCGTGGGTCAGGTACATGCTCGTGACGCCGAAGCGGCCGGACGCGACCTGCTTGATCGCGCTACGGCGCTCGGGGTCGAGCAGACGATCGACGTCCTCGCCGCCCTCACCCGTGTTCGACCGCCCGCCGAGCCGGTTCATCGCGATCGCGAGCGTCTCGTGGGCTTCCTTCGAGATCGAGCCGTAGGACATCGCACCCGTGTTGAACCGCTTCACGATGGACTCGATCGGCTCGACGTCCTCCAGCGAGACGGGCTTCCGGTCGCCGTGCTTGAACCGGAACAGGCCGCGGAGCGTCATGAGCGCCTCGGACTGGTCGTCGACCGCGCTCGAGTACTCCTTGAAGATGTCGTACCGGCGCGCGCGTGTGGCGTGCTGCAGACGGAACACGGTGTCCGGGTTGAACAGGTGCGGCGGACCCTCGCGACGCCACTGGTACTCGCCGCCGGTCTGCAGGCGCTCGTGCGCGAGCACCGAACCGTCCTGCGGGTAGGCCTGCACGTGACGCTCGGCGTTCTCCTTCGCGATGACGTCGATGTCGACGCCGCCGAGGATCGACGACGTACCGGTGAAGTACCTGTCGACGAACGCCTGCGAGAGCCCGACGGCCTCGAAGGCCTGGGCGCCCGCGTAGCTGGACACCGTCGAGATGCCCATCTTCGACATGATCTTCAGCACGCCCTTGCCGAGCGCCTTGATCACGTTCTTGACGGCCTGCTCCGGCGTGATCCCGGAGATCATGCCCTGGCGGACCAGGTTCTCGCAGGTCTCCATGGCCAGGTACGGGTTGATCGCCGAGGCGCCGTACCCGATCAGGGTCGCGACGTGGTGGACCTCGCGCACGTCGCCGGCCTCGACGATGAGCCCGACCTTCATGCGCTGCTCGGTACGGATCAGGTGGTGGTGCACCGCGGCGAGGAGCAGGAGGCTCGGGACCGGCGCGTTCTCGGCGTTGCCGTCGCGGTCGGAGAGCACGATGAACTGCTTGCCGGACTCGATCGCCTCGTCGACCTCGTCGCAGACCGCCTGGATGCGCTGCTCCATGGCCTGTTCGCCGGCGTCGACACGATAGAGCCCCTTGATCGTCACCGTGAGGTGCCGACCGGACTCGGTCTCGAAGTGCTGGACCTTGGCGAGCTGGTCGTTGTCGATGACCGGGAAGTCGAGCACGATCTGCTTCGCGTGCTCGGGGCCGGCGTCGAGCAGGTTGCGCTCGGGACCGAGACCCATCCCCATCGAGGTGATGACCTGCTCGCGGATGGAGTCGAGCGGCGGGTTCGTCACCTGGGCGAACTGCTGCGTGAAGTAGTCGAAGAGCAGCCGGGGACGCTCGGACAGCACGGCGATCGGGGTGTCCGATCCCATCGCGCCGAGGGGCTCGGCACCGGTCTGCGCCATCGGGCGGAGGAGGATGCGGACCTCTTCCTCGGTGTACCCGAACGCGCGCTGCCGACGCGTCACCGACGCCGGGGTGTGCACGATGTGCTCGCGCTCCGGCAGGTCACGCAGGTTGATCCGGCCCGCGTCGAGCCAGTCGCCCCAAGGACCGGACGACGCCAGGCCGGCCTTGACCTCGTCGTCCTCGATGATGCGGCCGGCCTCGGTGTCCACCAGGAACATCCGCCCGGGACGCAGGCGCCCCTTGCGGACGACCTTGGACGCGGGCACGTCGATGACGCCGGTCTCCGACCCCATCACGATGAGGCCGTCGTCGGTGACGAGGAAGCGGCCGGGACGCAGGCCGTTGCGGTCGAGCGTGGCACCGACGAGCGACCCGTCGGTGAACGTGATCGCGGCGGGGCCGTCCCACGGCTCCATGAGCATGGAGTGGTACTCGTAGAACGCCCGGAGCCCCGGGTCCATGTCGACCTGGTTCTCCCAGGCCTCCGGCACCATCATCGACACCGCGTGCGGGAGCGACCGGCCGGTCAGGGTGAGGAGTTCGAGGGTCTCGTCGAACGACGCGGAGTCACTGGCACCAGGGCTGACGATCGGCAGCAGCGGCGCCATGTCGCCGAGCAGTTCGCTCTCGAGCTGCGACTGGCGGGCGCGCATCCAGTTGCGGTTGCCGCGGACGGTGTTGATCTCGCCGTTGTGTGCGAGCGTGCGGAACGGCTGCGCGAGGGGCCACGACGGGAACGTGTTCGTGGAGTACCGCGAGTGCACGATCGCGAGCTTCGACGCGAACCGGTCGTCGCTGAGGTCGGGGTAGAACGGTTCGAGCTGGAGCGTCGTGACCATGCCCTTGTAGACCATGGTGCGGCTCGAGAGCGACATGAAGTAGATCTCGTGCTCGCGCTCGACGCGCTTGCGGAGCCGGAAGGTCTGGCGGTCGAGGGAGATCCCACGCCAGGCGTCGCCCTGTTCGTCGTGTCGGGTGGACGCCACGAAGAGCTGCTCGAACGCGGGCATCGCCGCACGGGCGAGCGTGCCGAGGACCTCGGGCCGCACCGGGACCTCGCGCCAGCCGAGGACACGGAGGCCCTCGTCGGCGGCGACCGCTTCGACCGCGGTCTTCACGGCCGCGCGGTCGTCGGCGTCGACGGGCAGGTACGCGGTCCCGACGGCGTACTCCCCCGCTGCCGGCAGCGGGAACGGCGCCTCGGCACGGAAGAACTCGTCCGGGACCTGGCAGAGGATGCCGGCCCCGTCACCGGTGCCGGCGTCCGAGCCGACGGCGCCGCGGTGCTCCAGGTTGCGCAGCGCTCCGAGCGCGGCGTCGACGATGTCGTGGCCGGCCGTCCCGCGCAGGGTCGCCACCATGGCGAGACCGCAGGCGTCCTTCTCGTTCGCCGGGTCGTACATCCCGGTGGCTCCGGGCACCGCGGAGAACCGCTGGTGCGCC
Source organism: Curtobacterium sp. NPDC090223 (assembly GCF_044746585.1). Taxonomy (NCBI): domain Bacteria; kingdom Bacillati; phylum Actinomycetota; class Actinomycetes; order Micrococcales; family Microbacteriaceae; genus Curtobacterium; species Curtobacterium sp. NPDC090223. The sequence goes on from NZ_JBIVCN010000001.1 coordinate 673,531, forward strand.
GGCCGGAGTGCGCCCGGGGTGGAGGAGTACTGGGGTGGCAGGAGCGCCATGGGGAACCGTCCTCACGAGGAAGTGGAACAGGGACAGCGGTGGCCCGACGATGCGTTCCGCCCGGAGCCGGGCGGGACTGGTGCCCGTGCTCGCCGTCAGGGGGTGGCCCGACGGCGTGCGCACTCAGGACCGGTCGACTGCTGTGGCGACCGGACCGGAACCGGTGACGAGGGGTGCGTCCTCACCGTGCTCCGAGTAGGTGTCGTCCGAGTCTACATCCGACTTCGAGGCGGGCTCGCGACCGGGCCGGTAGGGGCTCGGCTCCTTGCCGGTGTGCCGCTTCGACTGCACCCAGAAGATGATCACGCCGAGGACGATCGCGGCGAACGCGGCCCAGACGTTGGTGCGGATGCCGAAGAAGGTCTCGCTGGTGTCGACGCGGATCGACTCGAGGAAGGAGCGGCCGACGCCGTACCAGATCAGGTAGAGCGCGAGGACGCGGCCCCACTGCAGGGTGAACTTGCGGTCGAGCAGGATGATCACGACGAAGCCGAGGACGTTCCAGATGATCTCGTAGAGGAACGTCGGGTGGAACAGCGTGCCCTCGGGCAGCCCGGTCGGGTACGCCGCGTTCGACGACTCGATCTGCAGCCCCCACGGCAGGCTCGTCGGCATGCCGAAGAGCTCGTGGTTGAAGTAGTTGCCGAGACGGCCGAACGCCTGGGCGAGCAGCATCGCCGGGGCGACGGCGTCGAGGAACGCGGTGAAGCGCAGGCCGACCTGGCGGCAGCCGATGTAGGCGCCGACCGAACCGAGGATGAGCGCCCCGAAGATCGCCAGGCCGCCCTCCCAGATGTAGAGGAACGACCACGGGTCGATGCCGGGGCCGAAGTAGTCGCTGACGTGGGTGAACACGTGGAACAGGCGTCCGCCGATGATGCCGGCGGGGACGGCCCAGATCGCGATGTCGATGATGATCCAGCGCTCGACGCCGCGGGCGTTCAGGCGACGGTTCGTCACGATGACGGCGGCGACGATCCCGAGGAGGATGCAGATGGCGTAGGCGTGGATGCGGAAGTCCAGGGGCAGCGACCAACCGAACACGTCACGGAGCCAGGCCGTCAGGTCGAAGTACTGCCAGGCCGTGCTCGGGCTCGGGATGCTCAGGAGGGGCATGGAGGTGCGGTGCCTTTCATTGCGGCCGGGCGGGGACGGGTGATCACGGTGCTTCGGCCCCGGATCACTGTAGCGCGGGTGGCCCGGTGGTCAGGAACGGGCGAGGGCTGTCTGTGGAAACCGTGATGCGACGGGTGGGACGCGCCGAAGGCGCAACCGGAGCGCCCCGCGTCAGCGCCGCTGTGCGCCCGTCGTCAGGTCCGCCGCACGCTGCCCGACCCCGGTGACGCCGAGGTCGGCGAGGGCCCGCACGAACGCGGACCCCACGATCGCTCCGTCGGCGTAGTCGAGGACCTCGGCGACCTGCTCGGCGGTGGAGATGCCGAGCCCGACGCAGGTGCGGGCGACCCCGGCGTCACGGAGACGCGAGACCACCGTGCGCGCGGCCGAGTCGACCCCGGCACGCGCCCCGGTCACGCCCATCGTCGAGACGGCGTACACGAAGCCGCGGCTCGCCTCGACGGCCTGGTGCATCCGGGCGTCCGAGGACGACGGCGCAGCCAGGAACACGCGGTCGAGGCCGGTGCGCTCGGAGGCGTCCATCCACTCTCGTGCCTCGTCCGGGATGAGGTCCGGCGTGATGAGCCCGGAAGCCCCTGCGGCGACGAGGTCGTCGGCGAACCGGTCGACGCCGTAGCGGAGCACCGGGTTCCAGTAGGTCATCACGAGCACCGGGACGTCCGCGCGCTCGGTGATCTGGTTGACCGCGTCGAAGACCTGCGCGACACGGAAGCCGTTCGCCAGGGACTCCTCGGCCGCGCGCTGGATGACCGGGCCGTCCATCACCGGGTCGGAGTACGGCAGGCCGAGCTCGATGACGTCGACACCGTTCTCGGCGAGTGCCACCGCGGCGTCGACGCTGGTCTGCACGTCCGGGTAGCCGGCGGGCAGGTAGCCGATGACGGCACCGGCGCGGTCGGCGTTGGCGGTGTCGATGGTCGACGCGACCGTCCGGGTCGGGGTGGGGTTCGTCGTGCTCACAGCTGCACCGCGCTCTCGTCGAGGATGCCGAAGTACCGGCTGGCGGAGGCGACGTCCTTGTCACCGCGCCCGGACAGGTTCACCAGGATCACGCCCTCCGGTCCGAGTTCCTTGCCGAGCTTCATCGCGCCCGCCAGGGCGTGCGACGACTCGATCGCGGGGATGATGCCCTCGGTGCGGCTGAGCAGCCGGAAGGCCTCCATCGCCTCGGTGTCCGTGATCGGCTCGTACTGCGCACGGCCGATCGACGCCAGGTACGCGTGCTCCGGGCCGACGCTCGGGTAGTCGAGGCCGGCCGAGATGCTGTGGCTCTCGATGGTCTGGCCGTCCTCGTCCTGCATCAGGTACGACTTCGCGCCCTGCAGGACGCCGGAGCGCCCGAGCGTGATGCTCGCCGCGTGCCGACCGGTCTCGACGCCGTCGCCGCCGGCCTCGTAGCCGAGCAGCCGGACGGACTCGTCGTCGAGGAAGGCCTCGAAGATGCCCATCGCGTTCGAGCCACCGCCGACGCACGCGGCGACGGCGTCGGGCAGCCGACCGACCAGGTCCAGGACCTGCTGGCGGGCCTCGACGCCGATGACCTTGTGGAACTCGCGGACCATCTCGGGGAACGGGTGCGGTCCGGCGACCGTGCCGAGCAGGTAGTGCGTCGAGTCGACGTTCGCGACCCAGTCCCGGAGCGCGTCGTTGATGGCGTCCTTGAGGGTCTTCGAGCCGGTCTCGACCGGGATCACCTCGGCGCCGAGCAGCCGCATCCTGGCGACGTTGAGCGCCTGGCGGTCGGTGTCGACGGCGCCCATGTAGACGACGCAGTCCATCCCGAACAGCGCTGCGGCGGTCGCGGTGGCGACGCCGTGCTGCCCGGCACCCGTCTCGGCGATCAGGCGGGTCTTGCCGAGCCGCTTCGCCACGAGGGCCTGGCCGAGCACGTTGTTGATCTTGTGCGAGCCGGTGTGGTTGAGGTCCTCGCGCTTGAGGATCACCCGGGCACCACCGGCGTGCTTGGCGAACCGCGGCACCTCGGTGATGATCGACGGCCGGCCGGTGTAGTCGCGCTGCAGGGCGTCGAGTTCCTCGTGGAAGGCCGGGTCCGCCCAGGCTTCGCGGAACGCGGCTTCGAGCTCGTCGAGCGCCAGCACGAGGGACTCGGGGACGAACCGTCCGCCGAAGTCGCCGAAGTACGGGCCGTGGAGGTCGCGGAGTGAGGTCACGATGGTGCTCCAGACGAGTCCGGACGGTGCCGGACGGATCTGTCCGGCGCGGGGCCGGACGGGATGTCAGGCGTCGAGGAACGACGCGAGGGCTGCTGCGGGGTCGGCGCCGGTGACGAGCGCTTCCCCCACCAGGACGACGTCGGCCCCGGCTGCACGGTAGTGGGCGACGTCGGCGGGACCGGACACGGCGGACTCGGCGACACGGACGACCCCGGTGGGGATCCGGTCGGCGAGGGACCCGAAGAGGTCGCGGTCGAGCGAGAAGTCGGTGAGGTCGCGGGCGTTGATCCCGAGGATCCGGGCGCCGGCGTCCAGGCCGCGGGAGACCTCGTCTGCGGAGTGCGCCTCGACGAGGACCCGCATTCCGAGTTCTTCGGCGAGGCCGTGCAGCTCGGTCAGCTGCCGCTGGTCGAGCGCCGCGACGATGAGCAGCACGATGTCGGCCCCGGACGCCCGGGCCTCGATCACCTGGTACGGGTCGGCGATGAAGTCCTTGCGGAGCACCGGGACGGTGACGCGGGCCTTCACGGCTTCGAGGTCGGCGAGGGTGCCGAGGAACTTGCGTCCCTCGGTCAGCACGCTGATGGCGGACGCGCCACCGCGCTCGTACTCGGCGGCGAGGGCTGCCGGGTCGGCGATGGGCGCCATGGACCCGCGTGACGGGCTGGCGCGCTTGACCTCGGCGAGGACCTTGACGCGGTCACCCGGTGCCAGGAAGTCGAGGGCGTCGAGCGGTGACGCGACCCGGTCGAGGTCGCGTTCGACGTCCGAGTACGGGCGGTCGAGGCGACGGGCTGCGGCGTCCTCGAGCGCGCCCGCGACGAGGGTCTCGAGCACGTTCGGCATGCCGGACCTACTCGCTGTGGTGCTTGGAGACGTACTTCGGGCCGTTGACGCCGTAGCCGGCCTTGCCCATCACGTAGCCGACGATGAGGCCGACGACGAGCAGCGCGGCAGCGGCCCAGACAGCCCACACGATGCTGAACCAGAAGCAGATCGTGCCGATCGCGAACGCCACCAGCATGATGATGACGGACGTCCAGGCTGCCGGCGAGTGGCCTTCGCCGAGTTCTGCGGGCTCAGTGGTGCTCACGGTGCTCCTCGTGGTCGGTGGCGCCGTCGGTCGACCGGCGCACCCCCGATCCTATCGTGTCGTCGGTGTCGGCCGGGTCCACCACGGCGGCGTCCGCCGGGTCCACCACGGCGGCGTCCGCCGGGTCCAGCACGGCGGCGTCCGCCACCGCGGCGTCCGTCGGGTCAACGCCCGCGCTGAGGTCGTCCCAGTCGACGATCGCGTCACGCTCGACCGGTGCGACTTTCGGAGTCGTCCCCGCCGGGTTCGCCGCGTACTTCCGGCTCGGCCCGGGCCATGACCGCTGCACGACGAGCACGACGACCCCGAGCAGCACGGCCAGTACTCCCCCGGCGATGCCGACGGCCGGCCACGCGGTGACGTCGACGCTCGTCACGATCCGGCGGACGGCCGCCAGGTCACTCACGCCGGCGACGTCACCGATGGCACCCTTCGCCGCACCGACCGGGTCGCTGAGCGCGGTGATGCCGGAGACCACGATGCCGAGGCCGAGCAGGATCTCGATCGCGGCGAGGACGATGCGGACCACCCGCCCGGCGATCGTCATCGCCAGGAACAGCGCGAGCGACGCGATCGCCAGCGCGGTGTACTGCGGGACGGCCTTCGAGCCGTCCGCCGTGACCGTGGAGGTCACCGCGGCGGACGCGTCGAGGTGCACGGTGAACCACGTCTGGGTCCAGGAGAGCATCACGATGCCGGCGACGGCCAGGCCGATGACGACGACGAGCGGACGGGAGCGCTTCACGAGCGGACCTCCCGCATCCGGTTGGCGGTCGCGACGGCGCGGAGCGGTGCCGCGGCCTTGTTGACGGCCTCCGCGTGCTCGGTCGCCGGGTCGGAGTCGGCGACGAGCCCGGCGCCGGCCTGCACGCGGGCGACGCCGTCCTGGATGAGGGCGGTGCGGATGGCGATCGCCAGGTCGGCGTCGCCGGCGAAGTCGAAGTACCCGACGACCCCCGCGTACGCGCCGCGCTTGGCGGGCTCGAGCTCGTCGATGATCTCCAGCGCGCGCGGCTTCGGCGCCCCGGAGAGCGTCCCGGCGGGGAACGTCGCGCGGAACACGTCGATCGCCGAGGCGTCCGGACGCACGACGCCCTCGACGCTCGACACCAGGTGCATGATGTGGCTGAACCGCTCGACCGTCATGAACTCGGTCACCGCGACGGTGCCCGGCTCGCAGACCTTCTGCAGGTCGTTGCGCGAGAGGTCGACGAGCATCAGGTGCTCGGCGCGCTCCTTCGGGTCCTCGAGCAGGTCCTCACCGAAGCGGACGTCCTCTTCCGGGGTGGCGCCACGCGGGCGGGACCCGGCGATCGGGTGCGTGATCGCCCGGCCGCCCTGCACCTTGACCAGCGCTTCCGGCGAGGCGCCGACGATCCAGAACGGCTTGCCCGCGGTGTCCTGCAGGGACAGGAAGTACATGTACGGACTGGGGTTCAGCGTCCGCAGCACCCGGTACACGTCGAGCGGATCCGCCGTGACGTCGTGGTCGAACCGCTGCGAGATGACCACCTGGAAGACGTCGCCGTCCCGGATGAAGTCCTTCGAGCGGACGACCGCGGCCATGTACTCGTCCGGGGTGGACCGGTGCGTCGGCGTGGGATCGGCCATCTCGAACGCCTCGGCCACGGTGGCGACACTCGGCTGGACCAGGTCGGCCTGCATCCGGTCGAGCCGCTCCTGCGCGCCGGCCCAGAGCGTGTCGGCGTCGTCGGTGCCGTCGTTCAGCGCACTCGCGACGAGCAGCACGAGCCCGGTGCGGTGGTCGAGCGCGGCGAGCTCCGCGACGAACGCGAGGGACTGTCCGGGGACGTCGAAGTCGGCCGGCGGGACGTTCGGCAGGTGTTCGAGCTGCCGGACGGCCTCCCAGCCGATGAAACCGACCGTGCCGCCGACGAGCGGCGGCGTGCCGGGCACCCGCGGGGTCGCCCAGCGCTCGTGCAGGCGCGCGAGCACCTGCAGCGGCTCGCCGTCGAGCGACCCGACGGCGCGGTCGGCGCTCATGCCGGTGTCGATCCACGCCGCGCGGTCGCCGTCCTGGGTCAGGACGCCGAAGCTCCGCACGCCGACGAACGACCAGCGCGACCACAGGCCGCCCTGTCCGGCCGACTCGAGCAGGAAGGAACCGGGACGGCCGTCGGCCAGCTTCCGGTAGACACCGACCGGGGTCTCGCTGTCGGCGTAGAGGGCGCGCACCACCGGGACGACGCGGTGACCGTCCGCCACCAGGTCGTCGAACTCCGGACGGGAGGTCGTGTGCGGCTCGTCGGAGACGGCTGCGGCGGGCGACGTGGTCGCGTTCGTCATCGGGTCGCCTCCGTCGTGTCGGCCACCGGTGCCGACGCGGTGGTCGGCTCCAGCGGGTCGACGTCGAAGCAGCGGTGCGCGCCGGTGTGGCACGCGGCGCCGACCTGCTGCACGGTCACGAGGAGCGTGTCCGCGTCGCAGTCGAACGCCGCGGCGCGCACGTACTGGGCGTGCCCGGAGGTGTCGCCCTTCCGCCAGTACTCCTGCCGCGAGCGGGACCAGAAGGTCACCCGTCCCTCGGTCAGGGTGCGGCGGAGGGCTTCCCGGTCCATGTAGCCGAGCATGAGGACGTCCTTGGACGACTCCTCTTGCACGACTGCCGGGAGCAGCCCGTCCGCACCGAAGCGCGCGCGGTCGAGGACCGCATCGGTGCTGGTGCTGGTGCTGTCGGTCATGAGGCTCCTAGCGTACGGCGTGCCCGGTCTCCCGGAGCGCGGCCTTGACGTCGCCGATGGTCATCTCGCCGCGGTGGAACACGCTCGCTGCGAGCACCGCGTCCGCGCCGGCGTCGACGGCCGGGGCGAAGTGCTCGACGCGGCCGGCGCCGCCGGAGGCGATCACCGGGACGGACGACACCGCGCGGACGGCACGGACGAGTTCGAGGTCGAAGCCGTTCTTCGTGCCGTCGGCGTCGATCGAGTTCACGAGGAGCTCCCCCGCGCCGCGCTCGACCGCCTCGCGCGCCCAGACCACGGCGTCGATGTCGGTCTCGGAGCGGCCGCCGTGCGTGGTGACGACGAAGCCGGACCCGGTGAGGTCCGACCGCTTGACGTCGAGCGAGAGCACGACGGCCTGCGCGCCGAACCGGTCCGCGATCTCGCCGACCAGGTCGGGCCGGGCGATCGCGGCGCTGTTCACGCCGATCTTGTCCGCGCCGCACTGCTGCAGTCGGGACACGTCGTCGACGCTCCGGACACCGCCGCCGACCGTGAGCGGGATGAAGACCTGTTCGGCGGTGCGCGTCACCGTGTCGTACATCGTCGCGCGGTTCTCCACCGTGGCTCCGACGTCGAGGAACGTGAGCTCGTCCGCGCCCTGCTCGTAGTACCGTGCGGCGAGCTCGACCGGGTCACCGGCGTCCTGCAGGTCGAGGAAGTTGACCCCCTTGACCACGCGGCCTCCGGACACGTCGAGGCAGGGCACGACGCGCACGGCGACACCCCCGCGGGGCGCGCCGACCGTGTCGCTCACAGCCGTGCGGCGTGGATCGGGCTGACGAGGATCGCGCGGGCGCCGAGGTCGTACAGCGCGTCCATGATCAGGTTCGCGTCGTCCCTGGGGATCATCACACGCACCGCCGACCAGTCGCGGCCGTGCAGCGGCGACACCGTGGGCGACTCGATGCCCGAGGCCACGGCCGTTGCCTGTTCGAGCAGCGCGGTGGGGATGTCGTAGTCGAGCATGACGTAGCCGCGGGCGACCAGCACGCCCTGCAGCCGTCGCCGCAGGACGTCGATGCCCGGGATGGTCTCGTCGGTGGTGATGAGCAGCGCGGTGGACTCGAGGATCACCGGCCCGAAGATCTCGAGACCGGCGGCCCGGAGCGTGCTGCCCGTGGACACGACGTCGGCGACGGCGTCAGCCACACCGAGCCGGACGGCGCTCTCCACCGCGCCGTCGAGCTTGACGAGCGTGGCGGTCACCCCGTGCCGTCCGAGGAACTCGCCCACCAGACCCGGGTAGCTCGTCGCCACCCGGACGCCGTCGAGGTCCTGCAGCGTGGCGAACCGACCGGGCGTGCCCGCGAACCGGAACGTGGAGTCGGCGAACCCGAGCGCGTCGACCTCGTGCGCCGCCGACCCGGAGTCGAGCAGCAGGTCGCGGCCGGTGATCCCGACGTCGAGCGCACCGGAGCCGACGTAGGTGGCGATGTCACGCGGACGGAGGAAGAAGAACTCCACCCCGTTGCGCTCGTCGAGGAGGTGGAGGGCCTTCGGGTCGCGGCGACCGGCGTACCCGGCCTCCCGCAGCATCTCGGAGGCGGTCTCGGAGAGGGAGCCCTTGTTGGGCACGGCGATGCGCAGCATCAGTGGGTTCTGCTTCCTGGTCGGCGGGGTCGGTGACGGGTCTGGAGGCGAGGCCTACAGATGTCGCCAGACGTCCGCCGGGGTGAGGCCCTTCGCGACCATGAGCACCTGCAGGTGGTACACCAGCTGGGAGATCTCCTCAGCGGTGCGGACGTCACCCTCGTACTCGGCCGCCATCCAGACCTCGGCGGCTTCCTCCACGATCTTCTTGCCGATCTGGTGCACGCCGGCGTCCAGTTCGGCGACGGTGCCGGAGCCCTCGGGGCGGGATGCGGCCTTCTCGGTCAGCTCCGCGAACAGCTCGTCGAACGTCTTCACGGTCCCAGGCTACCGTCCCGCGAGCGCACGTTGCGCCGCGTCGCGGAGGTCCCGGATCCGGGGCTCCGGCTCGCCGCCGTACACCGCAGACCCGGCGACCAGCGTGTCGGCGCCGCTCCGCACGGCCGTCGGCACGGTCTCGACAGAGATGCCGCCGTCGACCTCGAGCCAGACGTCCAGCCCCGAGGCGTCGACCGCGGCACGAGCGTCGGCGAGCTTCGGCATCACCTCGGGCATGAACGACTGGCCGCCGAACCCGGGCTCGACGGTCATCAGCAGGATCATGTCGTAGGCGTCCAGGTGCGCGAGCACGGGGGCGATCGGGGTGCCGGGCTTCACCGCGACGGCGGCGCGGGCACCGTTGGAACGGATCGCCGCGGCGGTCGCGATCGGGTCGGTCGCCGCCTCGAAGTGGAAGGTCACGCTCGCCGCGCCCGTCTCGGCGTACTTCGGGGCCTCGGTGTCGGCGCCGGTGATCATCAGGTGGACGTCGAGCGGCACCGGGGAGACCTCTTGCAGACGCTGCACGATCGGCAGTCCGAGCGTCAGGTTCGGCACGAAGTGGTTGTCCATCACGTCGACGTGCACCATGTCGGCGGTCGCGATCCGGTCGAGCTCCCGCTCGAGGTTCGCGAAGTCGGCGGACAGGATGCTCGGCGAGATGCGGATCGTCACCGCACCACCCTACCGGCGCACGTAGGCTGCAGAACGTGACCGATGACCAGATCCGCTCGGACGGGGAGTCGATCCGCGTGCGGGTCGAGTTCGCCGAGGACCGTGGCGTGCCGCTGAGCGAGACGATCGGTGCGCTCGAGGACGTCCACGAGGCGGTGGACTTCGCCTTCTTCCTCGCGCACGGCGATGCCCGCCGGTGGGAGCACGGCGGCGGTCGGGGGCAGGTGCGGGTCGACGACCTGGACCACGGGAAGCCGGTGTCGGTGGACCTCCGGTTGGTCATGTCCGGCGGACTCGGCCTGGCCTACCCGCAGGTCCACGAGGGAGTGAGCGCCGTCGAGGCAGTGCTGCGCACGGCAGGGTCGAACACGGCCGTGCCCACCGTGGTGACGACCGACGTCGCCGAGAAGCACGTCTTGGAGGCGATGGAGCGCGTTGCGTACGAGGCCCGCGGCACCGACCTCGCGTGGCGCATCCGCGAGGCCGAGGAGCACCGTGCTCCGGCCCCCGACGGCACCCCGGGCAAAGGCGCCCGCTTCGTGCGCGCGGCGGCGAGGCTGGTGACGAAGCCCGCCTTCAGCTTCCGCGTCGACCGCTGACCCCGAGGACCTCGGAGCCGCACCGCCACAGCGGGAGCGATCCGTCAGGCGACCCGTCGGAACAGCGCGATGAACATCGCGTCCGTGCCGACGCGGTGCGGCCACAGCTGCGCCGTGGCGCCGTCCGCGACCTGCGGGTCACGCGCGGCCACCGACCGCACGACCGCGGCCGTGTCGACCTGCTCGAGCACGTCGCCGTGCCGCGCCATCACGGCGTCGACCTGTCCGCGCGTCTCCGCCAGGTGCGGCGAGCACGTCACGTACGCCAGGGTCCCGCCGGGCGCGAGCACCCGCACGGCGGCGTCGAGCAACTCGGACTGCAGCGCGGCGAGCTCCTGGACGTCCTCCGGGACCTTGCGCCAGCGCGCCTCCGGACGACGCCGGAGGGCTCCGAGCCCGGTGCACGGGGCATCGAGCAGGACGCGGTCGTACGTCACGCCGGAACCGTCGAGACCGTAGCGGCGGGCATCGCCCTCGACGACGGTGACGGTGTCCCCGAACCCGGCGAGGGCCTTCCGCACGAGTCCGGCACGCGCCGGCACGAGCTCGTTGGCGACGAGCGTCGCACCGCCCTGCGCGGCCTCGGCGGCGAGGAGCGCCGCCTTCCCACCGGGTCCGGCGCACAGGTCGAGCCACCGTTCACCCCGACGCACCTCGGATGCCCGGCTGAGCGCGAGCGCCGCCAGCTGCGAGCCCTCGTCCTGCACGCGGAGCCGGCCGGCCGCGACGCCCGGCACCCGGGCCGGGTCGCCGGTGACGCCCCGGATCCCGACCGGGGACACCGGCAGGGCGTCCGCGTCCGCCACGACCTCGGCGAGGTCGACGGGAGGCTCGACACCGGCAGCGTCGTCGGCCGCCGGTTCGTCGTCGGTCGCCGTCACGGCCGCGGTCACCGCCGCCACGTCGGCGTCGGTCGCGAGCCCCGGGAGCGCCGCGAGCTGTACCCGCGGGGCGACGTCGTCCGCGGCGAGCAGCGCGACGAGTTCGTCGCGGGACCGCTCGGCGGCGAGGGCGTCCCGCAACGAGGACACGACCCACGCCGGGTGCGACCAACGCGTCGCGAGGAGCTCATCGCCGGAGAGGCCACGGGTGATCTCGGCGTCCCACTCCCCTGGCGTCTTCGCGGCGACCTTGCGCATCACGGCGTTCACGAAGCCGGTGGCGCGGTGGGCGCCGACCTCGCGGGCGAGCTCGACGGTCGCGGAGACCGCGGCGTGCGTGGGCGTGCGCATCGCGAGCAGCTGGTGCACGCCGAGTCGCATCACGTCGAGCACGTCGGCCTCGATGTTCGCGACACGGCGTCCGGACGCCGCCTCGACGATCGCGTCGTAGCGACCGATCATCCGGATGGTGCCGTAGGTGAGCTCGGTGGCGAACCCGGCGTCGCGCGGGGACAGCGCGGCGCGGCGGATGCGGGTCGGGAGCAGGAGGTTCGCGTAGGCGTCGTCGACCTGAACGGCCCGGATGACGTCGAACGCGACGCGGCGGGCGCTCGGACCACGGACGGTCCCGGGCTGCTGCTGGTGCGGACTCATGCGAGGACCTTCCCGTCGAGCGTGCCGAGGCCTCGTGCCCAGGCGGCGGCGTCCATCGCCTTCTTGCCGGCCGGCTGCACCTCGGTGAGCACCAGCGCGCCGTCGGCGGTCCCGACGAACAGACGCCCGTCCTGGAAGCCGAGCGCGCCGGGCGCGAGCGACGGGGCGGGGTCTCCCGGGCCTCCTGGCAGGGCCACCCGGAGCAGCTTGACGCGCGTCTCGCCGAGGTGGGCGAACGCACCCGGCTCCGGCGTCACGCCGCGGATGCGGGCGTGCACGGCGGATGCCGGCGCGCTGAAGTCGATCCGGCCGTCCTCGATGGTGGTCTTCGGCGCGACGGTCGGCTCGCCGACCTGTTCGGTGGCCGTGGCGGTGCCGGCGGCGATGCCGTCGACGACGCGTGCCACCACCTCGGCGCCGGTCTCGGCCATCGCGGCGAGGACCTCGCCGGAGGTCGCCTCGGGGTCGATGGTGAACGGCTCCGACGCGTAGACCGGGCCGGCGTCCAGGGCCTCGACCAGCTGGAACACGGTGGCCGCGGTGCGGGTGTCGCCCGCCATCACCGCGCGCTGCACCGGAGCGGCGCCGCGGTAGGCCGGCAGGTCGGAGAAGTGCAGGTTGACCCAGCCGTGGCGCGGCGCGTCGAGCGCCGCGCGGCGGAGCAGGGCGCCGTAGGCGACGATGACGCCGAGGTCGACGTCGAGGTCGGCGATCCGCGCGGTGACGGCGTCGTCCACGCGGGAGGCCTCGATCACGGGCAGGCCGAGCTCCGCGGCGACCTGCGCGACCGGCGTCGGCGTGAGCACGCGCTTGCGGCCCTGCGGGGTCGGCGGGCGGGTGAGCACCGCGGCGATCTCGTGGTCGGAGGCCGCGAGCCGGCGGAGGGTGGGGACGGCCGCAGCGGGGCTGCCGGCGACGACGAGACGCATGGGTTCCAGTCTCTCAGACTTCGGCGAACGGCTCGGCGTCGTCGAGCCGTGCCCGGAGCGCCGGGGCGGAGCGGCGCTTGGCACCGCCGGGGAGCACGCGCCGGGTGGACGAGCGCCGGATGACCTCGGCCTTGATGGTGGCCGCGACCTCGGCGCCGTGCGCGTACGGGAAGCGCACGATGGCGCGGACGGTGCCGGGGATCGGGTCCTCCACCGGGACCGGTCCGAGCACCGGGCCGACGGGGGTGTCGCCGAGGGCCTCGACCGCGGCGGTCACGGCGGCCTCGGTGCCGGACAGCGTCGCGACCCGGACCGCCGGTGGGAACAGGAGCTCCCGGCGGTCGACGAGCTCGTCGTGCGCGGGACCGTCGAGCTGCCAGAGCGCCATCGCGGTCGCGAGCTTCCCGCCGATGCCGACGAGGTAGACCTCGGCGCCGGGTGCGCCCTTCGCGGCGGCGTTGGTCCAGAAGCGCAGCACTTCCTCCTGCACGCGCAGTCCCTCCCGCCCGAGCATGCGTTCACCGTCGAGGAGCAGCACGCACGCGTACCCGCCGGGGGTCGACGGCTCGGCACCACGGGTGGCGACCACCACGGCCGGCTTCGCGGGGACCTCGTCGATGGGCCGGGAGCCGTCCGCGACGATGATCCGGGTGCCCGGGAACGCGCGGCCGAGCTCGTCGGCGGTGCGCTGCGCCCCCTGCCCGACGGCCTTGAGCTTGCCGCCGCCGCACGTCGGGCAGCGGTAGCCGACCGCCAGGGCCCCGCAGAACCGGCACTGCGGCACGGCGCCGTGCGTCGGGGCTCCGAGCGGGCCGCCGCAGACGCGGCAGTGCGCGCGCTCCCCGCAGTCGGCGCAGACGAGCCCGGTGCCGAAGCCGGGGTTGGCGACCTGGACGAGCACGGGACCGGTGCGGCTCGCCTCCCGTGCGGCACGCCACGCGCTCGACGGGATGCGGGCCTGGGCGGCGGGACCGTCGGCGTTGACCTGCTGCGCCGTCGGGATGACGTTCGGGACCGCCTGCCGGTACGGCGCGACGTCCTCGAGCCAGCCGAGTTCGACGAGCCGCTGCACGTCCGTGCTCCTGGCGTGCGAGAGGAACAGGAGCGCGGCACCGGACTGCGCCGCACGGACGAGGGCGACGTCGCGGGTGTGCACGTACGGGGCACGCTGCTCGATGAACGAGGAGTCGCCGTCGTCCCACATCGCGATGAGGCCGAGCTCGCTCGCCGGGGCGTACACCGCCGTCCGGTTGCCGATCGCGACGACCGGGTGCGTCCTGGCTTGCAGCAGCGCCTTCGCCCGCTGCCCGTTGGTCTGCTTCGCGTCGAACCGGACGACCCGCTCGGCCGGCACCAGGGCGAGCAGTGCGCGCTCCAGGTCCGTCACGTCGCGGAAGTCGGGGACCGCGATGACGGCGGAGCGCTCGGTGGCGAGGGTCCGCGCCGCGGCCTGCGCGAGCGTGGCTGCCCATCCGGGCACCCAGGGTTCGTCCCCGGTGCCCAGCTCGACGGGGTGCGGGACCGCGGCGACGGCGGCGCGGCCGTTCGACGCGAGGAGGTCTTCGAGGACCCCGTCGGCGTACCCCGTGACGGTGGGGGCGTCGACCTCGGGCAGCGCCTGCTCGGGGTCGCGGGCGAGCCAGGCCTTCTCGGCGCGGACCTGCCGGGTCGGGACGGCCAGCCGCAGCACGTCCGACGCCACCCCGGCTGCCCGGTCGGCGACGGCGCGTGCGAGCGTCCAGATCTCCGGCGCGAGCACCGGGACCGGGCTGACGAGCGTCTCGATCTGGCTGAGTTCGCCGGGGTACTGCCCTCCGGAGGTCGCTTCGCCCTCGGGCACCACCTCGACCACGTAGGCGTCCGACATCCGGGCACCGGTGCGGAGCGGCACCTTCACGCGGACCCCCGGCACGCAGTCGTCCTCGAGCTCGGCCGGCACCCGGTAGTCGAACAGTCGGTCCAACTGCGGGAGCGGCGAGTCGAGGACGACGCGCGCGACGGTGGTCACGCGGGGTTCAGACCGCGGCGGCGACGAGTCCTGCTGCTTCGCGGAGCGCGTCGACGCGGTCGAGCTGCTCCCAGGTGAACCCGGGGAGCTCGCGGCCGAAGTGGCCGTACGTCGCGGTCTGCGCGTACCGCGGCTTGAGCAGGTCGAGGTCGCGGATGATCGCGGCCGGACGGAGGTCGAACACGCTGCGGATCGCCGACTCGATGGTGGCGTCGTCCACGTGCCCGGTGCCGAACGACTCGACGTACAGCCCGACGGGAGCGGCACGGCCGATCGCGTACGCGACCTGGACCTCGAGGCGGTCGGCGAGCCCCGCGGCGACCGCGTTCTTCGCGACCCAGCGGAGCGCGTAGGCCGCCGAGCGGTCGACCTTCGACGGGTCCTTGCCGCTGAAGGCACCACCGCCGTGCCGGGAGGCACCGCCGTAGGTGTCGACGATGACCTTGCGACCGGTGAGGCCGGCGTCACCCTGGGGGCCGCCGATCTCGAAGCGACCGGTCGGGTTCACGATGACGTCGACGTGCGAGGAGTCGAGGTCGACGAGGTCGAGGACCGGCCGGATGACGTGCTCGGTGATCGCGGCGGTGAGGTCGTCGAGCGTGACGCTCGGCGAGTGCTGCGTCGACACGACGACGGTCTCGACGGTCTTCGGCACCACGCCGTCGTACCCGACGGTGACCTGGGTCTTGCCGTCGGGTCGCAGGAACGGGAGCTCGCCGGACTTGCGCACGGCGGCGAGCCGCTCGGCCAGGCGGTGGGCGAGCCAGATCGCGACGGGCATGTACTCGGGCGTCTCGTTCGTCGCGAAGCCGAACATGATGCCCTGGTCGCCGGCACCCTGGCGGTCGAGCGGGTCGACGGCGCCGGAGCGGGAGTCGAGCGACTCGTCCACGCCCTGGGCGATGTCGGGCGACTGCGCGCCGATCGAGACCTCGACGCCGCAGGTGTGGCCGTCGAAGCTGACCTCTGACGAGTTGTACCCGATGCCCGTGATGACGTCACGGACGATCTTCGGGATCTCCACGTAGCCCGACGTGGTGACCTCGCCCGCGACGTGCACGAGCCCGGTGGTCACCATCGTCTCGACGGCGACCCGCGCGTGCGGGTCGACCGTGAGCAGGGCGTCGAGGATGCTGTCCGAGATCTGGTCGCAGATCTTGTCGGGGTGCCCCTCGGTCACCGACTCGGACGTGAAGAGGCGCAGGGTGCTGGACGTCACCGGGATCAGACGGTGGGCTGCGGCTGCTGCTTGGTGACGGTGAGCTTGTCCTCGTTGATCTCGTGGAGGGCCACCGACAGCGGCTTGTCGTCGATCGTGGAGTCGACGAGCGGACCGACGTTGTCGAAGAGCGAGCCCTCGTGCAGGTCGGCGTAGTAGTCGTTGATCTGACGTGCGCGCTTCGACGCGAAGATCACGAGCGCGTACTTCGACTCGACCTTGGACAGCAGGTCGTCGATGGGCGGGTCGATGATGCCCTGGGGGTTGGCCATGGTGTCTCCAGTCAACAGGTGTCGGTCGTGCCCCTTCGGGCACAGCGCGCTCCCGGCTAGGGCGCAGTGAACAAGTCTACGACCTCACGTGCCGCGGTGCCGACATCGGAGTTCACGATCCGCACGTCGAACTCGTCCTGGGCGGCCAGTTCGACCTTCGCGGTCTCGAGCCGGCGGGCCTGTTCCTCCGAGGACTCGGTGCCGCGGCCGATCAGCCGGCGGACGAGTTCCTCCCACGTGGGCGGGAGCAGGAACACGAGCACGGCCTCGGGCATGGCGTCCCGGACCTGCCGTGCGCCCTGCAGGTCGATCTCGAGCATCACCTTGTCGCCGGCGTCGAGCGCGCGGTCGATCGGCGGGCGCGGGGTGCCGTAGCGGTACGAGTTGTGCACGGTCGCCCACTCGAGCAGTTCGCGGTCGCGGATCATCCGGTCGAACTCGGCGTCGTCGACGAAGTAGTAGTGCACGCCGTCGACCTCCCCGGGGCGGGGCTTCCGGGTGGTGGCGGACACGCTGAGGTTCACGTCCGGGTACTGCTCGCGGATGTACGCGCTGACCGTGCCCTTGCCGACCGCGGTGGGTCCGGCGAGGACGACGAGCTTCGAGGACCCGCGCTTCCGGCCGCGGGCGGCCAGCCACTCCGACAGCGCGGCGCGCTGCCGGCTGCCAAGTCCGCCGAGGCGCTTCGACGGGGCGATGCGGAGCGTGCCCATGATCGTCTCGGCACGGGCCGGCCCGATGCCGCTCAGGCTGGTGAGCAGGTCGCGCACCCGGAGCGAGCGCTCGGCTGCGGTGTCGGCGGTGGCGTCCTCGGCCCACGCGGCACGGGCGACGTCGAGTGCCGACCGCTCCCCCGAGGCGACGGCGGCCTTCACGGCGGCACGGGCACGACGGGCGGCCACGGCGGCGCGGGCGGCCGCGGCCCGGTCGACCTCGGGCGGGTTGCGGTGCGCGGGCAGGTCCGGACGCTGGTCGCTCATGCAGCCGACCCCGACGTGGACAGTGCGGCGCGGATGCGGTCGGCACGCTCGGCGACGCGCGCGACGACGCCGTCCGGACCGTCGCCCAGCAGCCCCCGCGACTCGCTGACGAGCACCTGCTCGGCACGCGAGCCGTACAGCGCGCGGAGGTCCTCGATGCGCGCGCCCTGGGCACCGAACCCGGGTGCGAGCACCGGCGACGTGCCGATCTCGTCCGCGCCGATGCCGAAGTCCGTCAGGTCGAGGGTGGCGCCGAGCACGAGCCCGACGTCCCCGATGGCCTGGTCGCCCACGGCCGGGTTGTCGTCTGCCACGTCCAGAACGATACCGGCCGCGACGGAGCGCCCGGCACGCGGCCCCTCCGCCAGGACGGCCGTCTGGAGCACCCGTGCCTCGGGGTTACTCGTCGCGGCGAGGACGAACACGCCGGCGCCGTTCGCACGAGCGACGTCGATCGTCCCGCGCAGTGAGCCGTAGCCCAGGTACGGCGAGACCGTCATCGCGTCGGCCGCGAACGGACCGTCCGCGTCGATCCACGCGGTCGCGTAGTCGTCACCGGTCGACCCGATGTCGCCGCGCTTCACGTCCGCGACGACCAGGAGGCCCGCATCGCGAGCCCGACGGATCGTCGCGTCGAGTGCACGGTAGCCGGCGACCCCCGCGGCCTCGAAGAAGGCGATCTGCGGCTTCACGACCGCGGCACGGCCGGCGGCCGCGTCCACGAGCGTGGCCCCGAACGCGGTCAGACCGGCCTCGTCGCGACCGAACCCCCACGCCGCCAGGGTGGCGGCGTGGGGGTCGATCCCGACGCACAGCGCGGAACGCGACCCGATGGCGGCGGCGAGCCGGACGCCGAACGGGGTCGGGCCTCCTGGCAGTGCCGTCACCAGCCCGCCCGCTCGAGCGCGTAGTCCTGCAGGCTGCGCACGCTGTGCGCGGTGCCGATCGTCTCGATCGCCGCGACGGCCGCGCCGAGCTGCGCGATCGTCGTGAACAGCGGCTTGTCGGCCGCGACGGTCGCCGCGCGGATCTCGTAGCCGTCGGCTCGGCCCGACGCGCCGCTCGGCGTGTTGATCACGATGTCGACCTCGTTGCGCGCGAGCAGGTCGACGACGCTCTCGCCGCCCTGGCTGTACTTGCCGACCACGTCGACCAGGATGCCGTTGCGGCGGAGCACCTCGGCGGTGCCCTCGGTCGCGGTGATCGTGAAGCCGAGCTGCTGCAGGCGGTGCACCGGCAGCACGATCGCGCGCTTGTCGGTGTCGGCGACGCTCACGAAGACCGTGCCGCTGGTCGGCAGGCCGCCGTACGCGGCGATCTGCGACTTCAGGAACGCCCGCGGGAAGTCACGGTCGATGCCCATGACCTCGCCGGTGGAGCGCATCTCGGGGCTGAGCACCGAGTCGACGACCTGGCCCTCGGCGGTGCGGAAGCGCCGGAACGGCAGCACCGCTTCCTTGACGGCGACGGGTGCCTGCGCCGGGACGAACGCGCCGTCGCGGGCGGGCAGGAGCCCTTCGTCGACGAGTGCGTCGACCGAGGTGCCGGTCATGATCCGGGCCGCGGCCTTCGCCAGCGCGATGCCGAGCGCCTTCGAGACGAACGGGACGGTGCGGCTGGCGCGCGGGTTGGCCTCGAGCACGTAGAGCACGCCCGCGGCGATCGCGAACTGCACGTTGAGCAGCCCGCGCACGCCGATACCGCGCGCGATCTTCTCGGTGGCGTCGACGACGGCCTGGATCTCACCACGGCCGAGCCCGACCGGCGGGAGCGTGCAGGACGAGTCGCCGGAGTGGATGCCGGCCTCTTCGATGTGCTCCATGATGCCGCCGATGTAGAGCCGGTCGCCGTCGAAGAGCGCGTCGACGTCGATCTCCACCGCGTCATCGAGGAACCGGTCCACCAGGAGCGGCAGGTCCGGGCCGATGATCGCCTGGTCGGCCATCCGGCCGAAGTAGTCGGCCATGGCGGTCGAGTCGTAGACGATCTCCATGCCGCGACCGCCGAGCACGAAGGACGGGCGGACCAGGACCGGGTAGCCGATCTCCTCGGCCACCGCGGTCGCGCTGGCCAGGTCGTGTGCGGTGCCGTTGCGCGGGGCGAGGAGCCCGGCCTCGTCGAGGATGGCGGAGAACTGGCCGCGCTCCTCGGCGGAGTCGATCGCGGTCGGGCTGGTCCCGAGGATCGGGATGCCCGCCGCCTCGAGCGGCTTCGCGAGCCCGAGGGCGGTCTGGCCGCCGAGCTGCACGACGACCCCGACGAGCTCGCCGGACGCGGCCTCGGCCTCGATCACCTCGAGGACGTCCTCGGTGGTCAGCGGCTCGAAGTACAGGCGGTCCGAGGTGTCGTAGTCGGTGGACACCGTCTCGGGGTTGCAGTTGATCATGATCGTCTCGAACCCGGCGTCGCTCAGCGCGAAGGACGCGTGCACGCAGGAGTAGTCGAACTCGACGCCCTGGCCGATGCGGTTCGGGCCGGAACCGAGGATGACGACCTTCTTGCGGTCGCTCGGGGCGACCTCGGTCTCGGTGTCGTAGGACGAGTAGTGGTACGGCGTCAAGGCCGGGAACTCGCCGGCGCAGGTGTCGACCGTCTTGAAGACCGGGCGGATGCCCAGCTCGTGGCGGACGTCACGGACCTGCTGCTCGGTGACGCCCCGCAGCGACGCGATCTGGACGTCGCTGAAGCCGTGCTCCTTCGCCCAGCGGATCGTGTCCGCGTCGAGCGTCTCCGCGGCGCGGACCTCGGCCGCGACCGAGTTGATCAGCACGATCTGGTCGAGGTACCACGGGTCGATCGCGTTCGCGGCGAAGACCTCTTCCACGGTCGCGCCCGCGTACAGCGCCTGCTGGACGGTGACGATGCGGCCGTCGGTCGGGACCTTGGACTTCTCGAGCAGGGCGTCCTTGTCGAGCTCCGCCGCCGTGGTGTCCCAGTGGAAGCTCGAGCCGCGCTTCTCGAGCGAGCGGAGCGACTTCTGCAGGGCGGTGGCGAAGTTGCGGCCGATGGCCATCGCCTCGCCGACGCTCTTCATCGTGGTGGTCAGGGTGGCGTCGGCGGCCGGGAACTTCTCGAACGCGAACCGCGGGGTCTTCACGACGACGTAGTCGAGCGTCGGCTCGAAGCTCGCCGGGGTGACGCGGGTGATGTCGTTCTGGATCTCGTCGAGGCGGTACCCGATGGCGAGCTTCGCGGCGATCTTGGCGATCGGGAAGCCCGTCGCCTTCGACGCCAGGGCGCTGGACCGGGACACGCGCGGGTTCATCTCGATGACGATGACGCGGCCGTTCGACGGGTCGACGGCGAACTGGATGTTGCACCCACCGGTGTCGACGCCGACGCGACGGATGATGTCGATGCCGATGTTCCGCATGTTCTGGTACTCGCGGTCGGTCAGCGTCAGCGCGGGGGCGACGGTGATCGAGTCGCCGGTGTGCACGCCGACCGGGTCCACGTTCTCGATGGAGCAGACCACGACGGTGTTGTCGTAGTTGTCCCGCATGAGCTCGAGCTCGTACTCCTTCCAGCCCAGGATCGACTCCTCGAGCAGGACCTCGGTCGTCGGGCTGGACTGCAGGCCGTCGCCGACGAACCGGACGAGCTCGGCCTCGTTGTACGCGAAGCCGGAGCCGAGACCGCCCATGGTGAAGGACGGACGGACGACCAGCGGGTAGCCGAGGTCCTTCGCGAACTCCTTCGCTTCCTCCAGGGTGTGGGCGATGTGGCTGCGGGCCACGTCGGCGCCGGACTCGAGCACGAGTTCCTTGAACAGCTGGCGGTCCTCGCCGCGCTGGATCGCGTCGACCTTGGCACCGATGAGCTCGACGCCGTGCTTCTCCAGGATCCCGGCCTCGTCGAGGGCGATCGCCGCGTTCAGCGCGGTCTGGCCACCGAGCGTCGGCAGGATGGCGTCCGGCTGCTCGATCCGGATGATCTCTTCGATCGACGCGTTCGTGATCGGCTCGATGTAGGTGGCGTCGGCGAAGTCCGGGTCGGTCATGATCGTCGCCGGGTTCGGGTTCACCAGGATCACGCGGATGCCCTCGGCGCGGAGGACACGGCAGGCCTGGGTGCCGGAGTAGTCGAACTCGGCGGCCTGCCCGATGACGATCGGGCCGGAGCCGATGACCAGGACGGAGTTGATGTCAGGGCGCTTCGGCATCAGTTGCCTTCCTTCGTGACGTCGGCTGCGGGGGTGGTCGCGTCGGCGGTGGCCGGGTCGAGCGGGGCGCCGTCGCGGCGGGCGACCACCATGTCCCGGAACCGGTCGAACAGGTACATGCTGTCGTGCGGCCCAGCGGCTGCCTCGGGGTGGTACTGCACGCTGAAGGCGGGGATGTCGAGCGCGCGGAGGCCCTCGACCACGTTGTCGTTGAGCGAGTAGTGCGAGACCTCGACGCGCCCGAAGCCGACCGGCGACTCGAGCACCTGACCGACGGGGGCGTCGACCGCGAAACCGTGGTTCTGGCTCGTGATCTCCACCTTGCCGGTGGTCGTGTCGAGCACGGGCTGGTTGATCCCGCGGTGGCCGAACGGCAGCTTGTAGGTGCCGAACCCGAGTGCGCGCCCGAGCAGCTGGTTGCCGAAGCAGATCCCGAAGAACGGGCGTCCGTCGCGGAGGCTCTCCTGCAGCAGCGCGACCTGGGACTCGGACGCGGCCGGGTCACCGGGGCCGTTGGAGTAGAACAGCGCGTCCGGGGCGAGGTCCCGGAGCGCTTCGATCGTGACGTCCTGCGGCAGCACGTGCACCTCGAAGCCGCGGGCGGCGAGGTAGCGCGTGGTCGACGCCTTCACGCCGAGGTCGAGCACGGCGAGCGTGCCGATCTGCTCGCCGACGGCGGGCACCACGTACGGCTGGTCGGTGGAGACCGCCGCGGACAGGCTCTGCCCGGCCATGTCGGCCTGCTCACGCACGAGCCGTTCCTGCTCCGGTGCCGGCAGCGCCGCGTCCGGGCCGCTGAACACGCCGCCCTTCATGGCGCCGGCGTCGCGGATCCGGCGGGTGATCGCCCGGGTGTCGATGCCGGAGATCCCGACGATGCCGTCGCGGACGAGGTGCTCGTCGAGCGAGGCGTTCGCGCGGTGGTTCGACACCACGCGGCTGGGGTCGCGCACCACGTACCCGGCCACCCAGATGCGACGGGACTCGGGGTCCTCGTCGTTCACCCCGGTGTTGCCGATGTGCGGCGCGGTCTGCACCACGATCTGCCCGGCGTAGGACGGGTCGGTCAGCGTCTCCTGGTATCCGGTCATCCCGGTCGCGAAGACGACCTCGCCGAGGCTGCGTCCGCGGGCGCCGTAGGCCCATCCGTCGTAGCGGGTGCCGTCCTCGAGGACCAGCACGGCCCGTTCGCGTGTCATCAGTTCGTCCCTTCGCCCGCGGTGTGCGGGTGGTTGTGCTTCGTCGCCAGATCCTGGAGCGCGTGCAGGGCTGCTGCATCGTCCTCCGGGAACCGGAAGTAGGTGTCGAGGTCCGTCGCACCTGCGGCGCCGGTCGCCGTCCATCGCAGACGGACCAGTCCCCCGGGTTCGACCACGCGGTCGATGGCCCACGTGGCACGGTCGGCGGCGCGCACGGCGTCCACCGCGACCCAGCGGTCGTCCGTGCCGGCCAGGTGCAGGACGACGCCCTCCTGGTGGACGGTCACGCCGCCACGACCGCGGAAGCCGAGCCCGCCGGCGCTGATCCGTTCCAGGGGCGCGTCGGCCCGGGTCGTCGCGACGGTGAACCCGTCCCACGACCCGGCCGCCGGTGACAGGGTGTCCGGGACGCTGACGGGAGGCACGACCTCCGCCTGCTTCCTGGCGCGCGTCCGCCACGTGCGTGCCATGGCGACGAACAGCGCGGCCACGGCGAGCAGGATCACCCCGCCGAGGAGCCAGCGTGCGGCGTCGCCGCTCATGCGGTCGCCGCCGTCCGGGTCGTCGTGGCAGCGGCGGCGACGGTCTCCGCGTCGACGACGGCGCCGTCGAGCACCGTCGGGTACCCCTGGTGGAACGTCGCGACGACCCGACCGGGCAGGCGCATGCCGAGGTACGGCGAGTTCTGCGACTGGCCGGCGAGCTCGGTGACGGCGAACTCGCGGCTGGCGCTCGGGTCGTACAGGGTGATCTCCGCCGGAGCGCCCTCGGCGATCGCGTGGCCGTGCCCCTCGACCTGCCCGATCCGGGCCGGGGCGCTGGAGAGCACCCGGGCGATGTCCGCCCAGTCGAGACGGCCGTCATCGACCACCGCGGCCTGCACGACGCTCAGTGCCGACTCGAGGCCGACCATGCCGTTCGCGGCTGCGGGCCACTCGCAGCACTTGGCCTCGGCCGTGTGCGGGGCGTGGTCGGTCGCGACGATGTCGATCGTGCCGTCGGCGAGGGCGGCGCGCAGGGCGTCGACGTCCTCGCGGGCGCGGAGGGGCGGGTTCACCTTGTAGCGGGCGTCGTACCCGGGTGCGCCGTCGACACCGGCGATCAGGTCCTCGGTGAGCACGAGGTGGTGGGGCGTGACCTCGGCGGTGACGTCGATGCCGCGGGACTTGGCCCAGCGGATCACCTCGACGCTGCCGGCGGTCGAGACGTGGCACACGTGCAGCCGCGCGCCGACGTGGTCGGCCAGCAGCACGTCCCTGGCGATGATCGCCTCTTCGGCGACGGCGGGCCAGCCGGCGAGCCCGAGCTCCGACGACAGCCGACCCTCGTTCATCTGCGCGCCGATCGTCAGCCGCGGTTCCTGTGCGTGCTGTGCCAGGACGCCGCCGAACCCCTTGATGTACTCGAGCGCCCGTCGCATCAGCAGCGGGTCGGACACGCAGGAGCCGTCGTCCGAGAAGACCCGGACCTTCGCACGGGAGGTCGCCATCGCGCCGATCTCGGAGAGGTGCGTGCCCTGCAGCCCCTGCGAGACCGCACCGATCGGACGGACCGTGACGTAGCCGGCGTCGTCACCGAGCGCCTGGACCTGCTCGACCACGCCGGCGGTGTCGGCCACCGGACTCGAGTTCGCCATCGCGTTCACGGCGGTGAACCCGCCGGCGGCCGCGGCGCGCGAGCCGGAGAGGACCGTCTCGGACTCTTCGTGACCGGGCTCGCGCAGGTGCGTGTGCAGGTCGACGAGGCCGGGCAGGGCGATCAGCCCGTCCGCGTCCACGGTGGTGGCGCCGGCCGCGTCGAGACCGGACCCGACCGCGGTGATGCGCCCGTCCTGCAGTCGGATGTCGGCTCGCGAGCCGTCGACCAGCTGCGCTCCGCGGATGAGGTGAGCGGTCATGCGACGGACTCCTTCTGGTCGGTGCCGGACGGGGTGCCTGCGCCGGTGAGGGCGAGGTACAGGACGGCCATGCGGACGGAGACGCCGTGCTCCACCTGCTCGACGATCGTCGACGCCGGCGAGTCCGCGGCGACGCCGGCGATCTCCAGGCCGCGGTTCATCGGACCGGGGTGCATCACGAGCGTGCGCTCGGCGAGCCGGGCGAAGCGAGCCGCCGTCAGGCCCCAGTGCCGCGTGTACTCGCGCGGGTTCGGGAAGAAGGCGTCGTTCATGCGCTCCTGCTGGATGCGGAGCGTCATCACGACGTCCGGGTCCTCGGCGAGGGCGGCGTCGAGGTCGTGGTGCACGGCGGCACCGAACGGCGTCGTCGTCGCGGGCAGCAGGGTCGGCGGCGCCGCGAAGGTCACGCTCGCGCCGAGGGTGCGGAGCAGCCAGGCGTTGCTGCGGGCGACGCGGCTGTGCAGGACGTCGCCGACGATGAGCACGCGGACGCCGTCGAGGCCCTGCCCGCGGCTACCGGCACCGTGCAGGCGGCGACGCATCGTGAACGCGTCGAGGAGCGCCTGCGTGGGGTGCTCGTGCGTGCCGTCGCCGGCGTTGACCACCGGGACGTCGATCCAGTCGGCGTCCGCGAGGACCCGCGGGGCACCGGACGCGCCGTGGCGCATCACGATGCCGTCGATGCCCATCGCGCCGAGCGTCTGCACGGTGTCCTTGAGCGACTCGCCCTTCGAGACGCTGGAGCCCTTCGCGGCGAAGTTGATGACGTCGGCGGAGAGGCGCTTCGCGGCGGCCTCGAACGAGATGCGCGTCCGGGTGGAGTCCTCGAAGAAGAGGTTCACGACGGTCTTGCCGCGGAGGGCCGGGAGCTTCCGGACCTCGCGCTGGTTGACCTCGGCCATCTCCTCGGCGACGTCGAGGATCTGGACCGCGTCGGCACGGGAGAGGTCGGCGGTGGAGAGCAGGTGCTTCATGCGTCGCCCCCGGACTGCTCGATGACGACCTCGTCGGCGCCGTCGGTCTCGGTCAGGCGGAGCGTGACGCGCTCGTCGGACGCCGTCGGCAGGTTCTTGCCGACGTGGTCCGCGCGGATCGGCAGCTCGCGGTGCCCACGGTCCACCAGCACCGCGAGGCGGACCGCCCGCGGCCGCCCGATGTTCTGCAGGGCGTCGAGTGCGGCCCGGACCGTGCGCCCGGAGAACAGGACGTCGTCGACGAGCACGACGACCTTGCCGTCGATGCCGCCGGCGGGGATCGTGGTCCGGTGCGGTGCCCGGCCGATCCCGCGCCCCAGGTCGTCACGGTGCATCGTGACGTCGAGCGTGCCGACCCGTTCGGTGCCGATGCCGCCACGGGCGGAGGCCCAGTCGGGCTCGATGTCCGCCAGGATCCGGCCGAGCCGTTCCGCGAGGACCGCACCCCGGGTCGGGATGCCGAGGAGCACCAGATCCGAGCCGCCGTGGTTGGCCTCGAGGATCTCGTGCGCGATGCGTGTCAGAGCACGCGTGATGTCGGAGTGCTGCAGGACCGTTCTGGTACCCACGCCGACCTCCTTCCCCGCCTCTCAGGACGGCATTTAAAGGATGCTGACGTGGTCAACCCTACCGGGACTCCTGGTCCCCTGCGACCGACCGACCGGACGGTGCACGACCGCCGGCGACCGCTCCGAGCACACCGTTGACGAAGCCGGCGGACTCCTCGGTCGAGAGCGACTGCGCGAGCTCGACGGCCTCTGCGATGGCGACGGCGTCGGGGACCTCCGGGTTGAACCGGATCTCCCACACGCCCATCCGCAGGATGCAGCGGTCCAGGACCGGCATCCGCGGGATCGACCAGCCCTGGGCGTGGTCGACGATCACCGCGTCGATCTCCGCGCGGGCGTCCTCGACGCCGGTGACGACCTGCCGGGCGTAGTCCCAGCTGGACGCACGCTCGGGCTGGTCGAGGTGCCGGACGGTCTCCGTGGCCAGGACGTCCGCGATGGGGAGCTCCCGGACCTCAGCCACGTACAGCATGTCGAGGGCGCGCTTGCGGGCCTTCGAACGAGCACTCATACAGCAGCGCCTAGTCGTTCACGCGGCCGAGGAAGTTGCCGTCGCGCGTGTCGATCTTCACCTTGGTGTCCGTCTCGAGGTACAGCGGCACCTGGATCTGGTAGCCGGTGGCCTTGATCGTCGCCGGCTTGGTGCCACCGGACGAGCGGTCGCCCTGCAGGCCGGGCTCGGTCTCGATCTCAGTGACGATCGAGGTCGGGAGCTCGATGTACAGCGGGTTGCCCTCGTTCATCGCGATGGTGACCATCGCGGACTCGAGCAGGAAGTTCTTCGCGTCGCCGACGACGGTCGCGGGGACCGGGACCTGGTCGTAGGTGTCGGTGTCCATGAAGACGTAGGAGTCGCCGTCCTCGTAGAGGAACTGGTAGTCGCGGCGGTCGACCGTCGCGGTCTCGATCTTCGCGCCCGCGTTGAAGGTGCGGTCGACGACCTTGCCGGAGACGACGTTCTTCAGCTTGGTGCGGACGAACGCACCACCCTTGCCGGGCTTCACGTGCTGGAACTCGACGACCGACCAGAGCTGCCCGTCGATGATGAGAACGGCGCCGTTCTTGATGTCAGTGGTACTGGCCATGGGTGTCGATGTCCAATTCGTGTTGATGAATGAAGTGTGCGGGCGGCTGCGCGCCCCGGACGAGTGTAGCCGACCGGCTCACTCGCGTCGGCGTGCCCGCCACGCGTCGATCGCTGCCCAGGCGAGCAGCACCACCGCCGCTCCCCCGAGCAGGCCACCCGCGACCCCGGTGCTGAGCACGGCCGTGGGGCGCGCGGGCGACGCCAGGTAGACGATCGCCAGGATCCCGGCGCCGGCCCCGAGCAGCACGAGCAGGACCCGGCGGATCATCCCGGACAGCGTCTGCCGGTCCCGGCGGTCGGAGAGCAACCGGATGTTGACGGAGAGCCGACCGTTCTCGATCGCCTCGCCGATCCGGTCCACCCGACGCGGGAGCCGTCTGGCGGTGGAGAACAGCCCGAAGAGCTCGCGGGCCGCGACGTCGCGCAGGACGCTCGGACGGAGCTGGTCGCGGATCTGTTCCCTGGCCAGGTTCCGCGACTCCTCGAGCAGGTCGAACGAGGGCACCAGGCTGCGGAGCGTCCCCTCGAAGATCGCGAGGGCACGTGCGGCGGCCACGAAGTCCGGCGGCGCCTTCAGCCGGTACCGGCCGAAGACCTCGACCGCGTCGTCCACGGTCTCCACGCCGATGCGGGCGCCGGGACCGAGCTCGTCGGCGACGAACCGGGCGATGTCCCGACGGAAGTCCGGCTCGTCCTCGGCACGTCGGACCGGTGCCATTCGCAGCACCGCGTCGGCGATGCGCGAGGTGTCGTCCTGGATGTACGCCGCCAGGAGTTCCTGCACGACGTCGCGGAGCCCGGGGTCGAGTCGGCCGACCGAGCCGAAGTCGATCAGCGCCGGCCGGCCGTCCGGCAGCAACAGGACGTTCCCCGGGTGCAGGTCACCGTGGTAGACGCCGTCGAACACGACCTGCCGGAGGAACGCCCGGAGGATCGCGCGCATCGGCTCGTCGAGGTCGCGGCCCGAGCGGGAGGCCCGGATCGCGCTGAGCGTGTCACCCTCCAGGAACTCCATCACCAGCACGCGCCGGCCGGAGAGCTCCGGGTAGGGGTCAGGGAAGCGGATCTCGTCCGGCCGGGCGCTCCGGGCCTGCGCGGCGCGGAGGGTCTCGAGGTTCCGGAGCTCCGAGCCGAAGTCGACCTGCCGGATCAGGTCGGCCGCGTACTGCGCCGCGACGTCCTGCACGCCGACCTGCCGGGCCTCTGCCGAGGTGCGTGCCATGAACTTCACCACGCGCAGCGCGATGTCGACGTCCCGCCGGACGGCGTCGTCGATGCCGGGACGCTGGACCTTCACGGCCACCGCGGTGCCGTCGTGGAGCCGGGCGCGGTGGACCTGGGCGATCGAGGCGGCCGCCACCGGCGTGGTGTCGAAGGACTGGAAGACCTGGTCCACGGGGGCGTGCAGCTCCCGCTCGAGGAGCTCGGCCACCTGTGTCGGGTCCGCCGGCGTGACGCTCCGCTGCAGGTGCGCGAGCCCCTCGGTCCACTCGTCCGGCAGCAGGTCGTCGCGGGTGGACAGCAGCTGGCCCATCTTCACGAACCCGCCGCCCGCTTCCTCGAGGGCACGGCGCAGGTGCTCGGCCTGGTCTCGGCGCTTGTCCGAGGTCTCCGGGTCACGGGTGAAGTCGAGACGTCGGAACGGGACGAGCCCGTGACGGCGGGCGATGGCGAGGAGTTCGGCGAAGCGGCGCGCGCGGGTCCGGAGGGTCCCCGCGTCCACGGTCGGGCCGCCGCCGAGGTCGCTCAGGCGGGGTGGGGTGGGCACACGGCCAGCATGCTCCCCCGGCCTGGGGTTCCCCGGGTCGTCCCTCCACAGCCAGGAGGCTCGGCTCGCGCTCCACAGACCGGGTCGCCACCGCCTGCCGGTCGGGTGGAGTGGGTCACGCTCGTCCCATGGACACAGGACTCATCGCCGCGGGCATCGCGGCTGCCGCCGCCGTCTTCGCCGCGGTGATGGCGTGGGCGGCGGCGAGCCGGGCGCGACGATCCAGCGATCGGATGCACGCCTGGACGCGGATCACGTGGACGGTCAGCCGTGCTGACGATTCTGAACACGACATTTCCGAAAGTGTGCTCGCGAGCATGAGCGACCTACGGTGGGCGCCGAGAGACGATCGCAAACTCGCCGCAGCCCTGCTCACGCGGCTCCGTACACCCACAGACCAACCCCCGACAGAAGGAGAGCCACCACCATGCTGAAGCGAAAGCCGCTCGTCGTCCCGACGGACGAGTTCGAACGCCGAGCCTTCGACAACGGCGCCACCCCGGAAGAATGGGCGGAGTTCCGCAGGACCAACATCATCACGGTGTCGATGCACGTGAAGTGGTGGTGGCGCCGGATGCTCCAGGTCCTGCGGTGACCGGGTCGGCTAGACCCCGACCTCCTGGTACGCGGTGAACAGCAGGTGGTCCTCGGGCCCCTCGAGGGTCACCGGCTTGCCGACGCCGTCCAGGATGATGAAGCGGAGCATCCCGGCGCGCGCCTTCTTGTCGCGCCGCATGGTCGCGAGCAGCCCCTCCCAGCGGCCGAGCGGGTACGTCGTCGGCAGTGACAGCGACTCCAGGATCGCCCGGTGCCGGTCGACCGTCGCGTCGTCGAGGTGCCCGGTGAGACGGGCCAGCTCGGCTGCGAACACCATGCCGACCGACACCGCGGCACCATGGCGCCACTGGTACCGCTCCGCGTGCTCGATCGCGTGCCCGAGCGTGTGACCGTAGTTCAGGATCTCCCGACGCCCCTGCTCGGTGAAGTCGTCGGAGACGACCTGCGCCTTCAGCTCGATCGCGAGCTCCACCACGCGGCGGAACTCGGGCGTCGACGGGTCGGTCGCGCGGTCGGGGTCGGCCTCGATCACGTCGAGGATCTCCGGGACGGCGATGAACCCGGCCTTCACGATCTCGGCGAACCCGGTCAGGACGTCGTTCTTCGGCAGCGTCCGCACCAGGTCGATGTCCGCGACGACCGCCTTGGGCGCGTAGAAGGCGCCGACCAGGTTCTTGCCCTCGTTCGTGTTGATGCCGGTCTTGCCGCCGACGCTCGCGTCCACCATGCCGAGCACGCTCGTGGGGATCGCGACGTACGGCACACCCCGGAGCCACGTCGCGGCGACGAAGCCGGCGAGGTCGGTGACGGCTCCCCCGCCGAGGCCGATCACGGCGTCGGTGCGGGTGAAGTCGGACTGCCCCATGATCTGCCAGCAGAACGCGGCGACCTCGACACGCTTGGCCGCCTCGGCGTCCGGGACCTCGGCGATGAGCGCCTCGAGGCCGGCGTCGACCAGCTGCACGCGGAGTTCCTCGGCACGGGCGCCCAGGGTCGGCGCGTGCACGATGAGCACCTTGGCGACCCGCGGCCCGAGGATCGCCGGCACCGAGCCGAGCAGCCCGGTGCCGACCGCGACGACGTAGCCGTCCTCGCCGCCGACGCGGATCTCGGTGGTGCCCTCGGGCAGGATCGACTCGGTCACGGTGCTCCTTCGGTGGTCGTCAGCCACGCCACAACGTCGTCGACGACGTGGGACATCGGCCGACGAGAGGTGTCGACGACGGTGTGCGCCAGTTCCGCGTAGGTCGCGGCGCGCTCGTCCATGATGGTCTGCCAGGCGTCGATGCCACCAGACGCCAGCAGCGGCCGGTCGGACCCGTTGATCCGTTCGGCGACGGCCTCGGGCGAGACCGTGAGCAGCACGACCCGCGCGCCCTCCATCGCGGCACGCGTGGCAGCGTGCGTGACGGCGCCGCCGCCGACGGCGATCACGCCGCCGGCCGCGATCGCCGTGCGGACCGCCTCGGCCTCGAGTGCGCGGAACGCGGGCTCCCCGCGGTCCGCGAAGATCCCGGGGATCGGTCCGTGCTCACGGACGATGACGCGGTCGGTGTCGGTGAACGGCACGCCGAGCTGCTTCGCGACGCGCTTGCCGACGCTCGACTTCCCGGCGCCCATCGGGCCGATGATCACGACGGGCGCGGCCGGGGTCGCCCCGGCTGCGACGCCGTCCGTGCTCACCAGGACGACGAGTGCGCAGCCGGCTCGGTCCGACGGGAGCGCAGCGTCTCCGGGATCGAGGCCAGGTACGACTCGAGGTTGCGCTTGGTCTCGACGACGTTGTCGCCGCCGAACTTCTCGAGCACGGCGTCGGCGAGGACCAGTGCGACCATCGCCTCGGCGACGACGCCCGCCGCGGGCACGGCACAGACGTCGGAACGCTGGTGGTGCGCCGAGGCGTCCTCACCGGTGGTGACGTCGATGGTGTGCAGCGCGTGCGGGATCGTCGCGATCGGCTTCATCCCGGCGCGGACACGGAGCACGGTGCCCGTGGACATGCCGCCCTCGGTGCCACCGGCACGGTCGCTCGTGCGGATGATCTCGCCGTCCTCGCGGTAGAGCTCGTCGTGGGCTTCGGACCCCCGACGTCCGGCCGTCTGGAAGCCGTCGCCGACCTCGACCCCCTTGATCGCCTGGATGCCCATGATGGCCGCCGCCAGACGCGCGTCGAGGCGACGGTCCCACTGCACGTGCGAGCCGAGGCCCGGCGGGACGCCGTAGAAGAGGACCTCGACGACCCCGCCGAGCGTGTCGCCGTCCTTCTTCGCGGCCTCGACCTCGGTGACCATGCGGGCCGACGTCTCGGCGTCGAAGCAGCGCAGCTGGTCCTCGTCGAGGCGGTCGACGTCGTCCGGCTGCGGGAGCGCGGTGCCGTCCGGCACGCGGACGGTGCCGACCTGCAGGGTGTGCGCGACCGAGCGGATGCCGAGCTCGGCGAGGAACGCCTTCGCCACGGCGCCGAGCGCCACACGGGCAGCGGTCTCGCGGGCCGATGCGCGCTCGAGGATCGGTCGGGCCTCGTCGAAGCCGTACTTCTGCATGCCGACCAGGTCGGCGTGTCCCGGACGCGGGCGCGTCAGGGGCGCGCTGCGACCACGGGAGAGCTCGGTCTGCTCGACGGGCTCCGGGTTCATCACCTCGACCCACTTCGGCCACTCGGTGTTGCCGATGCGGATCGCGATCGGGCTGCCGAGGGAGTACCCGTGGCGGACGCCGCCGGACACGTGCAACTCGTCCTGCTCGAACTTCATGCGCGAGCCACGGCCGTACCCGAGCTTGCGCCGAGCGAGGTCGGTACGGATGGACTCGAACGACACCGGGACGCCGGCGGGCAGGCCCTCGAGCATCGCGATCAGTTCGGGTCCGTGGGACTCACCAGCGGTCAACCAACGAAGCATGGTGTCCATCCTCCCACAGGCACCGCCTCGAAGACGCGCCCGTGGGAGGACGCGGCACTACTGGTACGAGGGGTGCGCGCGGAGCCAGGCCTGGAACTTCGCGACGGCGGCTTCGTGCTGCGCGTACGTGTCCGAGAAGGCGGTCTCCCCGGTCTCCAGGTTCACCGTCACGAAGTACAGCCAGTTGCCGCTCGCGGGCGCGGTCACGGCCTTGATGGCGATGTCACCGGGGTTCGAGATCGGCGCAGGGGGCAGTCCCTCGTGCTGGTAGGTGTTGTACTTGTTCGACGCGTCGTTCCGCTCGGCGTCGGTCGTCGTCACGCGGTGCGTGTTGCCCGTGCCGTACGCCACCGTGGCGTCGGACTGCAGCTTCATGCCCTTGTCGAGACGGTTCTGGAACACCCGCGCGACCTTCGGGTAGTCGGCCGCGAGACCGGCTTCCTTCTGCACGAGCGACGCGAACACGATGACGTGCTCCTGGTCCGCCTCGGCCACGCCGGCAGCGGTGAGGTGCTGCTTCATCGTGTCGACCATCGACTGGAAGTACTGCTTCGCCGTCCACCCCGGGTTGATCGGGTAGGTCGCCGGGAACAGCCAGCCCTCGAGCGTGGTCACGCCGGACGGCAGGCCGTAGGCGGAGAGGTCCTTCGCGGCGGCCGAGACCTCGGCCTCGCTGAGACCGGCCTTGGAGACCATCCCGGCCTCGATGTCCTTGAGCGCCGTGCCCTCGGGGATGACGATCGACGCGGTGACCTTGTTCTTGTCGTCCTGCAGCGCGGCCAGTGCCGCCTTCGAGCTCATGTGCTTCTTCAGCGCGTACGAGCCCGGCTGGAACTCGACGTCGCTCGACGCCAGCAGCAGCTTGTAGAACGCGGACGAGGTCTTCACCACCCCGCTCCGCTGCAGGGTCTTCGCGACGTCCTCGCCGATGTCGCCCTGCTTGATCGTGATCGTGACCTTCGACGTGCCGGAGCCGGTGTAGTCGTCGGTCTCCTTCGCACCGGTCAGCGCGCCGATCACCTGCTGGACCTTCGGTGCCGCGAACGTGTACGCGCCGATGCCGGCGGCAAGCACGACCGCGACGATGACGATCCCGGCGATGAGCCCGCCACGCGACCGTCGGTGCGGTTCCCGCGGCGGCCTGGAGGCTCGTCCGCGCCCGCCACGTCGCCCACGTCCGCCGTCTCCCGCGCCGCCACCGCCTCCGCCTCCGCCGACGGCGCCGTCACCGGTGCCGTCGTCGCTGGCTCCGCCGCCAGCGGCGGCGCCGGCGCCGAGGAGTGCGTGCACCTCGGGGTGGAGCTCGTCGACCGAGCCGGCCACCGGTGCGTCGGCCGGCGAGACCGGCCGTTCCGGCTGCGCAGCCGGGGACTCGTCACGGCGCGCCGACGCGGCTTCCCGAGCCCGGGCCTCCCGGCGGGAGAGCGGCGCGTCCACCGGACCGGCGGCCGCGCCAGGAGCGTCGTCGCGCTCATCGGATGCGCCGGCGGCGGACTGCTTGTCCTGCCGCTCGGCGTCGTTGCCGGGCGCGATGATCGCGTTCCAGTCCAGGTCGTCTGCCAACGGTTCTCGGTCTCTCGGTCGGGAGGACTCCGCGGAGGGCACTGCCGATCACGGATCGGCGGGAGGGCAGCCCTACTCGGGGAGCGTGGCCCCGGGTGGGGCGCCGGACGCGCGCTCGTGGTCGAGCGCATGTTGCAGAATGATAACAGCGGCCGCTTGGTCGATCACGGACCGCGACTTCTTGGCGTTGCGCCCCGCCTGGCGCATCCCGCGTTGCGCCGTCACCGTGGACAGCCGTTCGTCGACCAACCGGACGGGCCGGTGCTCGGCGATCCGGGCGGCGAAGTCGCGGGCGTCGGTCGTCGACGGGGTGTCGGCGCCGGACATCGACAGCGGCAGCCCGACGACGATCTCGAGGACGTCGTACTCGTCCGCGATCGCCAGGATGCGGACCAGGTCCGCCGAGTCGTCCCGACGAACGGTCTCCACCGGCGTGGCGATCAGGCCGTCACGGTCGCACACCGCGACCCCGATCCGGGCGCGGCCGACGTCGACGCCGAGCCGGCGCCCGGAACGGATCGGCACGATCAGCCCGCGAGCCGAGCGGTGACCGCCCGGAGCGCCGCGGGCAGTGCCGCCGGGTCGGTGCCGCCACCCTGCGCGAGGTCGGGCTTGCCGCCACCGCCACCGCCGAGGACGCCGGCGGCTTCCTTGGCGAGCGGACCGGCCTGCACACCGGCGGAACGTGCGGCGTCGTTCGTCGCGACGATCACGACGGGCTTGTCGTTGACGACCGCGCCGAGGACGACCACGGCGGCACCGTCACCGAGCTGGGCGCGGACGCCGGTGGCCAGCGCCCGGAGGTCGTCGCCGGACTTCACGGCGTCGACCGTCTCGGCGACGACCGTGGTGCCGCCGATCGTCGTCGCCTGGCGGGCGATGGTCGGCACGCGCTGCTGCAGCCCGGCCGACTCGAACTCCGCGATGCGCTTCTGCGCGGTACGGAGGTCCTCCATCAGGGACTGCACACGGGTCGGGAGGTCGTCGCGGGGGGCCTTCAGCGCGCTCGAGAGCTGCGAGACGATCGTGCGCTCGACCGCGAGGTCGCGGAAGCCCTCGAGGCCGACGAGTGCTTCGACGCGGCGGTTGGTCGATCCGACGCTCGACTCACCGACCAGGTTGACCAGGCCGACCTGCGCGCTCGACGCGACGTGCGTGCCACCGCAGAGCTCGCGCGACCACGGGCCGCCGATGTCGACCATCCGGACCTCGGCGCCGTACTTCTCGCCGAAGAGCGCCTGCGCGCCGAGCTCCTTCGCCGCGTCGAGCGGGAGGACCCGCGTCGAGACCTCGAGGTCGGAGCGGATGGCGGTGTTGACGACTTCTTCGATCTCGGAGCGCGTCGCGAGCGAGATCGGCTGGCTCCAGGAGAAGTCCAGGCGCATGTAGCCGGACTTGTTGTACGAGCCGGCCTGCAGTGCCTCCGGGCCGAGGATGTCCCGGAGCGCCGCGTTGACCAGGTGGGTCGCCGAGTGCGCCTGGGTCGCGCCACGGCGGTACTCCGCGTCCACGACGGTGGTCGCCGGGTCGCCGACCCCGACCTCGCCGGAGCGGACCTGCACGGTGTGGCTCCAGAGGCCGGACACCGGACGCTGGACGTCGAGGACCTCGAGGTCGAAGCCGGTGCCGATGATCGAGCCCTGGTCGGCGTCCTGACCGCCGGACTCCGCGTAGAGCGAGGTCTCACCGAGGATCACCTCGGCGATGTCGCCGACGACCGCGCGGTCGACGCTGACGCCGCCGACGATGATGCCGAGCACGGTCGACTCGGCCTCGAGCGCGTCGTAGCCGAGGAAGGTCGTCTCCCCCTTGGCCCGGAACGCGCTGTAGACGCTGAGGTCCGCGAGGGCGGTCTTCTTGCTCTTCGCGTCCGCCTTGGCGCGGGCACGCTGCTCGGACATCAGGGTGTCGAACGCGGTGCGGTCGACGTGGACCCCTGCCTCCTCGGCCATCTCGAGCGTCAGGTCGATCGGGAACCCGAACGTGTCGTGGAGCAGGAACGCGGTGTCGCCGCCGATGGCGGGCTGGCCGTCCTGCTTCGCGCGCTCCACGGCGACGTCGAGGATCGTCGTGCCCTGCGCGAGGGTGCGGAGGAAGGTCTCTTCTTCCGCGTAGGCGATCCGCGCGATCCGGTCGTAGTCGGACGCGACCTCGGGGTAGGCGTCGCGCATCGCGTCGCGCGACTCCGGGAACAGCTGCGGGAAGGTCGCGGTCTCGACGCCGAGCAGGCGCATCGCGCGCACCGTGCGGCGGAGCAGTCGGCGGAGGATGTAGCCGCGGCCCTCGTTCGACGGCGAGACGCCGTCGGCGATGAGCATGAGCGCGGAACGGACGTGGTCCGCGATGACGCGCATGCGGACGTCGTCCTCGTGCACGGCGCCGTACCGGCGGCCGGAGATCTCCGCCGCCTTGTCGAGGACCGGGCGGACCTGGTCGATCTCGTACATGTTGTCGACGCCCTGCTTGATGAACGCGACGCGCTCCAGGCCCATGCCGGTGTCGATGTTCTTGTTCGGCAGCTCGCCGGTGATCTCGAAGTCGTACTTCGAGCGGACGTCGGCGATCTGGTACTGCATGAACACGAGGTTCCAGATCTCGACGTAGCGGTCGTCGTCCGTCGCCGGCCCGCCGTCGATGCCGTACTCGGGGCCGCGGTCGAAGAAGATCTCCGAGCAGGGACCCGCCGGGCCGGGCTGCCCGGTCGACCAGTAGTTGGTGTCCTTGCCGAGCCGCTGGATGCGGTCGTCCGGCAGGGAGGAGTGCTGCTTCCAGAAGGCGATCGCCTCGTCGTCGTCCTCGTACACGGTGACCCAGAGGTCGTCGGGCGAGAAGCCGAGTCCACCGTCCGACTCCGCGCCGGTGAGGAACTCCCAGGCGTACTGGATCGCCTGCTCCTTGAAGTAGTCACCGAAGGAGAAGTTGCCGTTCATCTGGAAGAACGTGCCGTGCCGCGGGGTCTTGCCGACCTCTTCGATGTCGTTCGTGCGGATGCACTTCTGCACGCTCGTGGCGCGGGGGTACGGCGCCGGGATCAGCCCGGTGAGGTACGGGATGAACGGGACCATGCCGGCGACCGTGAACAGCAGCGACGGGTCGTCGGAGACGAGCGAGGCGGACGGGACGACGGTGTGGCCGCGGTCACCGAAGTACTGGAGCCAACGGCGGCGGATCTCTGCGGTCTGCATGGTGCTTCCTGGTGACGTGTGCGGGCGGGACGTGCTGGCGTGGACGGTCAGGCGTCCGTGCGGAGTTCGGCTTCGCGGGAGCGGTACCCGTCGGCGACGGCGCTCGTGAAGGCCTTCGTGCGGGCGTCGACCTCGGCGAGGAACGTCGCACCGGCCGGCGTCCTGCTGACCCGGTGGGCGACGAGGAACCCGATGACGACGCCGACGGCGACGAAGAACAGCTGCTTCACGGGGCCTCCTTGTCGTGCACGCCGAGGCGCGCGTCCGACCAGCTTAGCCGCAGCCCCGGGAACGCCGAACGGCGGGCCGCCCGGTGTGGACGACCCGCCGTTCAGTGATCGCAGTGGATCCGATCGCAGTGGATCAGCGCGCTGCGTAGTACTCGACGACGAGCTGCACTTCGCAGGTCACGGGGACCTCGGCGCGCTTCGGGCGACGCACCAGGCGAGCCTGGAGCTTGTCGATCTCGACCTCGAGGTAGCCCGGGACCTTCGGGAGGACTTCCTGGTGGCCACCGGCAGCGGCGACCTGGAAGGGCTCGAGCGACTCGGAGCGCTGCTTGACGTGGATCAGCTGGCCCTCCTTGACGCGGAAGGAGGGACGGTCGACGAGCTTGCCGTCCACCAGGATGTGGCGGTGCACGATCAGCTGGCGGGCCTGCGAGGTCGTGCGGGCGAACCCGGCACGGAGCACGAGGGCGTCGAGGCGCTGCTCGAGGAGCTCGACCAGGTTCTCACCGGTCAGGCCGTTGGTCTTGCGGGCCTCTTCGAAGACGATGCGGAGCTGCTTCTCGCGGATGCCGTACTGGGCGCGCAGACGCTGCTTCTCACGGAGGCGGACGGCGTAGTCGCTGTCCGCACGACGGCGCGTACGGCCGTGCTCACCGGGCCCGTAAGGGCGCTTCTCGAGGTAACGGGCCGCCTTCGGCGTCAGCGGGATGCCGAGCGCGCGCGAGAGGCGGGTCTTGCTGCGGGTGCGTGACTTGGTAGACACAGGGTCCTTTTCTCTGTACTGAACTGAAGTTGTCGCGGGTCTCGGCACGCGCACGTGTCGACGAACCCCGTGACGGGATCCAGAGGGATGAGCCTGTGGGATCGGACGGCTACAGTCCGAACCTCTGCCCCCGTGCCACCGGACCACACGAGGTGGGGGTGACACTCTGTCCTCGACGCAGCCGCACGCGAGGACCAGGACTTAGGCCCGTCAACGATAGCAGGGTTCAGGCGTCGCCAGAAGCGCCACGCGTGATCTTCCGGAGGCGGTCGAGACGGGGACCGACCTCACGCTCGTAGCCGTTCGTGGTCGGCGTGTAGTACTCCGTGCCCTCGAGCGCGTCCGGGAGGTACTGCTGCTCGGCGACACCGTGTTCTGCGTCGTGCGAGTAGATGTACCCCTTGCCGTGCCCGAGCCGCTTGGCCCCGGCGTAGTGCGCGTCGCGGAGGTGGTTCGGGACCACGCCCATCCGGCCGGCCTTGACGTCCGCCATGGCAGCGTTCACGCCGTTGTACGCGGCGTTCGACTTCGGGGCGGTTGCCAGGTAGACGACGGCCTCGGCGAGCGGGATGCGCCCCTCGGGCATGCCGATGAGCTGGACCGCCTGGGCGGCGGCGACGGCGATGGGGAGTGCCTGTGGGTCCGCCATGCCGATGTCCTCGGACGCGGAGATGATGATGCGCCTGGCGATGAAGCGCGGGTCCTCCCCCGCTTCGATCATCCGGGCGAGGTAGTGCAGCGCGGCGTCGACGTCGCTCCCCCGCACGGACTTGATGAAGGCGCTGATCACGTCGTAGTGCTCGTCGCCCTGGCGGTCGTAGCGCAGCAGTGCCCGGTCGACCGCGGCGGCCACGGTGTCCGCATCGACCACCGGGACGTCGTCGTCGTCATCGTCCTGGGCGGCACCGGCGGACGCGGCAGCGGCTTCGAGCGCGGTGAGTGCACGGCGGGCGTCACCGGAGGCGAGCCGGACGATCGCCGAGCGGGC
Organism: Curtobacterium sp. NPDC090223; assembly: GCF_044746585.1. Lineage (NCBI taxonomy): Bacteria > Bacillati > Actinomycetota > Actinomycetes > Micrococcales > Microbacteriaceae > Curtobacterium > Curtobacterium sp. NPDC090223. The sequence continues at coordinate 712,698 of NZ_JBIVCN010000001.1, forward strand.
TTCGTCGCCGAGGACCACGGAGCCACCGAGGCCACGTGGGTCCTCCACCGCACGGTCGACGAGCATGCCGAGGTCGGCGTCGGTGAGGGGCTTCAGCGTCAGCAGGAGGGAGCGGGAGAGCAGCGGGGAGATCACCGAGAACGACGGGTTCTCGGTCGTGGCCGCGATGAGGATCACCCACCCGTTCTCGACCCCGGGGAGCAGGGCGTCCTGCTGGGCCTTGCTGAAGCGGTGGATCTCGTCGAGGAACAGCACCGTCGTCGACCCGTACAGGTCGCGGTGGGTGAGCGCCTTCTCCATCACCTCGCGCACGTCCTTCACGCCGGCGGTGACCGCAGAGAGCTCGACGAACTCTCGGCCGGACTGCCGCGCGATCGCCTGCGCGAGGGTCGTCTTGCCCGTTCCGGGCGGCCCCCACAGGATCACCGAGACGCCGCCGGGGTTCTCACGAGTGCCGGTGGCGAGCTGCACGAGGGGCGAGCCGCGGCCGAGGAGGTGCTGCTGTCCGGCCACTTCCTCGAGACTGGTCGGACGCATCCGAACCGCGAGCGGGACAGAACCCTGCGCCAGCCCGGTCCGACCGCCGGTCGTGGGCGCGTTCATGCCCGATCGGTCCGATGCCATGTGCTCAATCGTAGGCGGGCGCACCGACACCCATCTCATGGGGACGCACGACACCCATCTCATGGGGGCGGTCCGATCCGTCTCATGGGGGCGGTCCGATACGCTCGTCGCACACTGTGACGAGAGGGCAGATCAGCACCGTGGCACCCAAGAACCAGGCGCGTGACAACCGTGAGGCGCGCGAGCGGCTCCGACTCTACGAGGCACGACAGGGCCTCCACGACCGCCAACGTCGTCGCCGTCGCCGCGACAACCTGGTCGGCGTCGGAGCACTCGTCGTCGTCGCGGCGCTCGCGACCGGGTCGCAGCTGGCCTTCGCCGGCTCGCAGTCCTCCGGCGGGGCCAGCGCCTCGGCGTCCGCCAGTGCCAGTGCGACCGCGACGCCGACGCCCTCCGCCAGCGCGACCGCGAGCAACACCGGCGACGTGCCGAGCAAGTCGATCGCGAAGAACAGCACGTGGACCGGTTCGATCACGCTGAACAAGGACGTCAAGCTCGGCATCGAGCTCGACGGTGCGAAGGCACCGCAGGCCACGAGCGTCGAGATCGACCTCATCCGCAAGCAGTTCTACGAGGGCACGACCTGCCACCGGCTCGCCGACAGCGACGGCTTCAAGTTCCTGCAGTGCGGGTCCGCGAACGGCGACGGCACCGGTGACGCCGGCTTCCAGTACGGCCCGGTCGAGAACACGCCGAGTGACGACGTCTACACGAAGGGCACGATCGCGATCGCGCGGAGCTCCTCCACGTACTCGCAGTCCACCCAGTTCTTCATCGTCTACGGCGACACCACGCTCGACGGCTCCACGGGCGGTTACACCGTCGTCGGGAAGGTCACAAGCGGGCTCGCCGAGCTGCAGTCGAAGATCACGTCGAAGGGCATCTCGGACGCCGGTTCGGACGGCACCGGGACGCCGAAGGTCGCCACCACGATCACCGCCGCGACGATCAAGCAGGAGCAGTAGTCCACAGCGTGACGCATCGGCGGGCCGCTGGGGCCGCCCGTGCAATAGGGTGGCTTCCTGACCGTACCGACGGTGACGTCGGTGATGCACGACCACGATCGAGGCGAGACCTGTGGGATCTGACGAAGCAACGACCTGGGGGCGCGTCGACGACGACGGCACCGTGTACGTCCGGTACCAGGACACCGAACGTGTCGTGGGTGAGTACCCGGACGCCACCGCCGACGAAGCGCTCGCGTACTTCGCCCGGAAGTACGCCGACCTCGAAGGTCAGGTGAAGATCGCCGAGCAGCGCGTGCAGCGCGGCGCGTCCGCGAACGACGTCGCCCGGACGGTCGAGCACCTGACGGCGCTCGTCACGGAAGCCCGCGTCGTCGGCGACATCAAGTCGCTCGAGGACCGCGTCGCAGCGCTCTCCGAGCAGCTCGGGTCGCTCACCAAGGAGCAGGCAGAGCAGGCCCAGCAGGCCCTCACCGAGGCGCTCGCGTTCCGCACCGCCCTCGTCGAAGAGGCAGAGGCACTCGCGGCGGTCGACCCGGCGCGAGCGCAGTGGAAGCAGATCACCGCGCAGCTCGACGACGTCTTCTCCCGCTGGCAGCAGCACCAGCACGAGGGACCGCGGATCCCCAAGAACGAGGCGAACGAGCTCTGGAAGCGCTTCCGCTCGGCCCGCTCCACCGTGGACCAGCACCGTCGCGCGTTCTACTCGGACCTCGACGCGCAGCACCGCGACGCCCGGACCCGCAAGCAGGAACTCGTCCAGCAGGCAGAAGCACTGGCGCCCCGCGGTTCCGACGCGATCCCGACCTACCGCCAGCTGCTCGACGACTGGAAGCGCGCAGGGCGCGCCGGCAAGCGCCACGACGACGCACTCTGGGCACGCTTCAAGGCCGCCGGTGACGTCCTCTTCGAGCAGCGCCACGCCGAGAGCGCCGCCGAGAACGAGGAGTACTCCGCCAACCTCGAGGCCAAGCTCGCCCTCGTCGCCGAGGCCGAGCCGCTCCTGCAGCAGCAGGACCGCGCCGCCGCCCGGAAGTCCCTCACCGACATCCAGCGCCGCTGGGACGAGATCGGTCGGGTTCCCCGCGCCGACGTCCGTCGCGTCGAGGACCGCCTGCGCGCCGTCGAGGACCACGTCCGCGGGCTCGAGGACGCACACTGGCGCGAGTCGAACCCGGAGCGCAAGGCCCGGACCACCGGCCTCGCGAGCCAGCTCGAGGACGCCATCGGCAAGCTCGAGGCCGAGCTCGAGTCGGCGAAGGCCTCGGGCGACTCCCGCAAGATCAAGGACGCCCAGGAAGCCCTCGACGCCCGCAAGATCTGGCTCGACGCCCTCGGCGGCTGACACTCGGCCCCGCTCAGCACGACACCGTGTCCCCCGCGCCCACCCGGGCGCGGGGGACACTGCCGTCTGCCCCGGCGCCGCGGCGCCCCTTCCGCCCCGAGACACCGCCCACTTGTCCGGCCCCGGTGTCCACCGCGGCGCCCCTTCCGGCCCGAGACACCTCTCACTCCCCGAGACACCGCCGAAAACGGCGGCGCCACGGGCACACCGCGGCGCCTCAAGCAGATACCAGCGCCACGCACCGGGCCTCTTGCCCGACGGCGGTCACCACTGCGGCGCCCCCACCGCCCCGAAACACCGCCCACTCCCCGAGACTCCGCCGTAAACGGCGGCGCCACGGGCACACCGCGGTGGCTCACGCAGATACCGGCGCCACGCACCGCACGGACGGGAGGCTCGGGCCGGCCCCGCACCGAGCCTCCCGCCCGACGGCGGTCACCACTGCGGCGCCCCCACGGCCCCGAAACACCGCCCACTCCCCGAAACACCGCCGAAAACGGCGGCGCCACGGGCACACCGCGGCGCCTCAGGCAGATACCGGCGCCACACACCGCACGGACGGGAGGCTCGGGCCGGCCCCGCACCGAGCCTCCCGCCCGACGGCGGTCACCACTGCGGCGCCCCCACCGCCCCGAAACGCCGCCCACTCCCCGAGACACCGCCGAGAACGGCGGCGCCACGGGCACACCGCGGTGTCTCAGGCAGATACCGGCGCCACGGGCAGACGGCGGCGCCACGGGCACACCGCGGCGCCACACGGGCACACCGCGGCGCCACGGCCACACCGCGCCGCAGCCGGCGCCGCGGCGCCCGCGCCGCACGCGTCAGACCGGCGCAGGCAGCCCCAGCAGCGTCCGGATGTCGAGGTCGTCCTGCCGCATCTGCGCCGCGAGCTCGTCCATCGACCCGAACTTCACCATGCCGCGGACGTACGACACGAACAGCACCGCGATGGTGTCCCCGTAGAGGTCGATGTCGACGTCGAGCAGGTGCGCCTCGATCTGCTTCGCGGGGACGCCCTCGAACGTCGGGTTGTTCCCCACGGACACCGCCGCCGGGTACGTCGTGCCGTCGTGCAGGACGCGCGCGGCGTAGACCCCGTCGGCCGGGACGAAGCCCTCGCACGACGGATCGAGGTTGGCGGTCGGGTACCCCATCGCACGGCCACGCTGGTTGCCGCGCACGACGACGCTGCGGACGGCGTGCTCGCGACCGAGGAGCCGGGCGGCCTCCGCGACGCGCCCCTCACCGAGGAGCTCGCGGATCCAGGTCGAGGAGACCCGACGCTCACCGGCCGGGCGGACGTCGTCGACCAGGTCGACGTCGTCGATCAGCTCGACGGCGAACCCGTGCTGCTCGCCGAGGGCACGCAGCAGCGCGACGTCCCCGGCGCCCTTCGCCCCGAACCGGAAGTCGCTGCCGACGAAGACGAGCTTGGCGTTCAGGGTGTCCACGAGGATCCGGGACACGAAGGTCTCCGGGGACCAGGACTGCAGCTCCGCGTCGAACCGGAGCAGCAGCGTGGCGTCGACACCGACGTCGTCGAGCAGCTCGCGGCGCTGCGCGATGCTCGTCAGCGCCGGTGGGACCTTCGCGGGGTCGATGATGCTCAGCGGGTGCCGGTCGAACGTCACCACGGTCGACACGAGCCCCTGCTGGCGGGCGGCGCGCTCCAGGTGCGCGATGACGGCACGGTGGCCGACGTGCACACCGTCGAACTTGCCGATGGTGACCGCACTCGGCCCGAAGCCCTGGGCGACGTCCTCGACGTCTTCGTAGTACTGCATGCTGCTCCCCCGCCTACTCGCCGGCTGCCACGACGGGCTCGGGTCCGGTGACCGGCTCACCGGCGGTGCGGTGGTGCTTGCGGAGCCACCAGAGCCCGGCGATCGGGAGCACGAGCGGCGCGAAGGCGTAGCCCATGCCGTAGTACGACCAGATCGTCAGGTCCGGGAAGAGCGCGTGGTCGAAGAGCGACAGGGTCCCGATCACGAGCACACCCGTCATCTCGAACACGATCGTGACGCAGGCGACCCGGTACCAGAAGCGTCCGGGCACGATGAGGGCGATCATCGCGACGATGTACACGACGGCGGCGATGGCGCTCAGCGTGTACGAGAACGGCGCAAAGGAGAACTTCTCGGCGATCTGGACGACGCTGCGGCCCGTCGCTGCGAGGGCGAGGATGCCGTAGACGGCGATGAGGACGCGCCCGATGCCGGTCGCGAGTGAGGACTTGGTCGCCATTGCACCGATTCTACCGACGACCAGCGACGCTGCCGACCGCGCACGTCACAGGACCGGCCGGAGCACGGCGCAGCACGGACCGGCCGGGCTCGTCCTGCGGCACCTCAGTTCAGCGCGAACCAGATCTGGTACATCCGGTAGACCATCACGGCCACCGTGAACGCGCCGGCCCCGAGCACCACCGTGCTCCACCGCGTGCGGTCGATGAGCGCCCACACGATCGTGGCCGGCGGCACGAGCAGCACCGACACCGCGTAGACCCAGAACTCGAGCAGGTTGCCCTTCGCCGGGTTGCCGACCGCCGGTGCCACGAGCGACACGACGAGCTGCGCGATGAGCAGGAGCTCGACCAGGACGAGCGACCCGACGGTGTAGTCGTTCGGCTTCCAGCCGATGAAGCCGACGACCACGGCGAACACGCCGACGACGCAGGCCAGCACGAGCTGCACCCACATGAACCACTCGATCACGCGTTCGCTCCTGATGCCGTGGGGAAGTTGGTGATGACGCGCAGCAGTCCTCGGCGCACGGAGACCAGGCCGATCAGCCGGTCGTCCCGGGCCGTGACCGCGGCGACGGGGCCGTCGGTGTCCGGGTGGTCGGCGTCGATCCGCTTGCCGTCGGCGAGGTCCTTCGCGCGGGCGGCGTCGAGCGTCACGACCGGGAACAGGCGTCGGGCGATCTCTGCCGGGCGGACGAGCGCCGCACGGACGTCGACGGTGTCGTCCTCGAGGTCGATGGCGTCGTCCACGGAGAACGGACCGACGAGGGTCCGACGCAGGGCCGTCAGGTGCGCTCCGGTGCCGAGCGTCGCACCGACGTCACGCGCGAGCGCTCGGACGTACGTCCCCGAGGAGCACGCCACCACGACGTCGAGGTCCACCACGGTGGTCGCGACCCCGTCGACGGAGACGACGTGCTCGTTCCGTCCGGTGACCTCGAACCGGGAGATGGTCACGGCCCGGGCCTTGAGCGTGACCGCTTCGCCCTTCCTGGCCAGGTCGTAGGCGCGGCGGCCGTCCACCTTGATCGCACTGACCGTCGACGGCACCTGCGAGATCGGCCCGCGCTGCAGCGCGACCGCCGCTTCGACCGCGGCTTCCGAGACGTCGGCCGACGTGACACCCACCGCGGCGACCGGATCGCCGTCGGCGTCGTCCGAGTCCGTCGAGACACCGAGCCGGATCGTCGCCGTGTACGTCTTGTCGAGGCCGACCAGGTGCGTCAGCAGCCGCGTCGACGGACCGGCACCGAGCAGCAGCAGCCCCGTCGCCATCGGGTCGAGGGTGCCGGCGTGGCCGATCTTCTTGAGGTCGAGACGGCGTCGGGCGATCGAGACCGCACGATGGCTGGAGATCCCCTGCGGTTTGTCGACGAGGAGGATGCCGTCGGGAGCGGTTACGAGCACCCGAGGAGATTACCAGCGCAGGTCAGCAGGCATCGTTCCACTCTCGTCGTGGATGCGCCGGATCGGTGACGTCGAGGACGGCGGAAGCGGCGATCTTGACGTCGGCGCGGCGCTCCAGTCGGCCGGACTCCTGCTCCACCCAGAGCGACCAGCGCCACAGCCCGCGGGCTCCGGTTCCGAGGACGCCGTGCCCGTGGACGACGAGGACACCGTCACCCGCGCCGGTGGACCGGAACGGCGCGACGAGCCCGGAGCGCAGCTCGTCCACGTCGGCCGAGGGAGCCGCCGCCGCCATCGCGGAGACGCCGTGCTGCTCGAAGCCGGCGACGAGTGCGGCCGCCACGTGTTCCAGGTCGACGCCGTCCTGGCCGTCGATGCCGACGACGGTCCGGTTCGTGCCGACCTGCGCGATCACCTCGCCCGCGATCGCAGCCATCGTGTCGGTCTCTTCCGGTGCCCAGCGTGCCATGCACCCACCGTAGGCTGTCGTGGTGAACGCGAGTCGAGCCTCCCGTCCGCCTGTGGACGAACCGGACATCGCGACGCCACTCGTCGACTGGTTCCGGGCCGAGGCCCGGGACCTCCCCTGGCGCCGTCCCGGCTTCCCCGCCTGGGGCACGCTGGTCAGCGAGATCATGCTGCAGCAGACGCAGGTCGCGCGCGTGATCCCCCGCCTGGAGGCTTGGCTCACCCGGTGGCCGACACCTCGCGACCTCGCGGAGTCACCCCCGGCGGACGCGGTGCGTGCCTGGGACCGGCTCGGCTACCCGAGACGCGCGCTCGCGCTGCACGCGGCGGCGACGGCGATCGCCGAGCAGCACGACAACGTGGTGCCGAGGGACGTCGACGCGCTCCTCGCGCTGCCCGGCATCGGCGACTACACGGCGCGGGCGGTGGCGGTCTTCGCGTACGGCGACCGCCACCCCGTCGTCGACGTGAACGTGCGCCGGGTCCTCGCGCGGGCGCTCCTCGGGCAGGGTGAACCCGGACCGGCGAACGCCAAGCGGGACCTGCCGCTGATGGCCTCGGTCCTGCCGGACGACCGGGACGACGCCGCCGCGACGAACGCCGCCGTGATGGAGCTCGGCGCGCTCGTCTGCGTCGCGCGCTCCCCCGCGTGCGACGCCTGCCCGATCGCGGACCGCTGTGCCTGGCGCGCCGCCGGCTACCCGGAGCACGACGGCCCACGGGCACCGAAGCAGGCGAAGTTCGCCGGCAGCGACCGACAGGTCCGAGGGCTGGTGATGGCGGAACTCCGCGCGAGCGACGTCCCCGTCACCCCCGCGGAGATCGCGATGGTCTGGCCGGACGCCGCGCAACTGGCACGAGCGCTCGCGTCGCTCCTCCGCGACGGTCTCGCGGTGGGTGACGACGCGAGCGGCTACCAGCTGCCCGGCGGGGCCGACTAGGCCTGGTCCTCGGCCTCGTCGTCGTCCTCGTCGCGCTTGTACGGGTCGGCGTCGCCGGCGTACGCGGCGCCCACCGATGCCGAGCGGACCTGCTCGTCGCGCATCTTGGCCTGCGCGAGCAGGTCCTCGAGGTGCGCGGACGTGTCCGGCAGCGCGTCGGCGATGAACTCGAGCGACGGCGTGAGCCGCGCCGTGATGTTCTTGCCGACCTCGGTGCGGAGCATGCCGGTCGCGGCCTTGAGCGCGGCCGCGGAGTCGGCGCGCTCCTCGTCGCTGCCGTACACGGTGTAGAAGACCGACGCGTGCTGCAGGTCGCCGGTCACGCGGACGTCGGTGATCGTCACGAACCCGAGACGCGGGTCGCGGAGACCCTTGTCGAGTCGACGTGCGACGACTTCCTTGATGCGGTCGGCCATCTTGCGTGCGCGCTGCGGATCAGCCATGGGTTCCTCCTGGGGAATGGGTGGGCCCCGACCTCCCGCGAGGGAGGCCGGGGCCCAGGGTAGTCACACGATCAGTCGCGCGGCTTCTCGACGAGCTCGGTGGTCTCGATCTCGTCACCGATCTGGATGTCGTTGTACTTGCCCAGACCGATACCGGCCTCGAAGTCCGTACGGACCTCGGTGACGTCGTCCTTGAAGCGACGGAGCGACTCGATGGCCAGACCGTCGGCGAGGACCACGCCGTCACGGATGACGCGCGCCTTGGCGTTGCGCGTGATCGTGCCGGAGCGGACGATGACACCCGCGATGTTGCCGAACTTCGAGGACCGGAAGACCTCGCGGATCTCGGCGACACCGGACTGCACCTCTTCGTACTCGGGCTTGAGCATGCCCTTGAGGGACTGCTCGATGTCCTCGAGTGCGTTGTAGATGACCGAGTAGAACCGGACGTCGATGCCCTCACGCGCCGCACGCTCACGGGCCTTGACGTCCGGACGGACGTTGAAGCCGATGACGATGGCGTTGTCGATCGTGGCGAGGTCGATGTCCGACTCGGTGATCGCACCCACGCCGCGGTGCAGGATGCGCAGCTGGACGCTGTCGTCCACCTCGATGTCGAGGAGCGACTGCTCGAGTGCTTCGACAGCACCGGAGACGTCACCCTTGATGATGAGGTTGAGCGAGTCGACCTTGCCCTCTTCGAGTGCACGGGTGAAGTCCTCGAGCGAGATGCGCTTGCGGGCCTTGGCCAGCTGGGCGTTGCGCTCGGCCGCTTCACGCTTCTCAGCGATCTGACGGGCGGTGCGGTCTTCTTCCGTGACGAGGAACGTGTCACCGGCGCGGGGCACCGAGGACAGACCCTGCACCTGGACCGGACGACTCGGCGTCGCGGCGGTCACCGGGTTGCCGTCCTCGTCCGCCATCGCACGGACACGGCCGTACGCCGTGCCGGCGACGATCGCGTCACCGACGTGCAGCGTGCCGGACTGGATGAGCACCGTGGCGACTGCACCGCGGCCCTTGTCCAGGCGGGCTTCGATCGCGACACCGCGGGCGTCCTTGTCGGGGTTCGCACGCAGGTCGAGTCCGGCGTCCGCGGTGAGCAGCACGGCGTCCAGGAGCTCCTGGATGCCGATGTTCTGCCGCGCGGAGACGTCGACGAACATGACGTCGCCGCCGTACTCCTCGGCCACCAGGTTGTACTCGGTGAGCTGCTGGCGGACCTTGGCCGGGTTCGCGCCTTCCTTGTCGATCTTGTTCACCGCGACCACGATCGGCACGTTGGCCGACTGCGCGTGGTTCAGCGCCTCGATCGTCTGGGGCATGATGCCGTCGTCCGCCGCGACCACGAGGATCGCGATGTCGGTCACCTGCGCACCACGAGCACGCATGGCGGTGAACGCCTCGTGACCCGGGGTGTCGATGAACGTGATCGGACGCTCGATGCCCTCGTGCTCCGCGGTGATCTGGTACGCACCGATGTGCTGCGTGATGCCGCCGGCTTCGCCCTCGACCACCTTGGAGTTGCGGATGGCGTCGAGCAGTCGGGTCTTGCCGTGGTCGACGTGACCCATGACGGTGACGACCGGGGGACGCTGCTGCAGGACGGAGTCGTCCTCTTCTGCGTACTCGGCGTCGATGTCGATGTCGAAGCCCTCGAGGAGCTCGCGGTCCTCGTCTTCCGGCGACACGATCTGGATCTTGTAGCCGAGCTCTTCGCCGAGGACCTCGAAGGTCGCCTCGTCGAGGGACTCCGTGGCGGTCGCCATCTCACCGAGGTGGAAGAGCACCGTCACGAGGTTGCCGGGGCTGGCGTCGATCTTGTCCGCGAAGTCCGAGATGCTCGCACCGCGACGCAGTCGGACGACCGTGTTGCCGTCGCCGCGCGGGACCTGCACACCGCCGAGCGACGGCGCCTGCCGCATCTCGTACTCGGCGCGCTTCGTCCGCTTCGACTTGCGGGCACGGCTCTTGCCGCCACCACGACCGAAGGCACCAGCGGTACCACCACCGGGGCCACGGCCACGGCCGCCGCCACCGGCGGGACGCGGGCCGCTGAACGCCGGACGCGGGAAACCGCCACCAGCGCCGCCACCGGCACCCGGACGACCGCCACCGGGGCCGCCACGACCGCCGCCACCCTGACCCGGGCGCTGCCCGAAGCCGTTGGGACGGTTGCCCTGACCGGGACCACCCGGACGCGGAGCACCCGGGCGGGGAGCACCGGGACGCGGGGGCTGCGGACGCGGGATCCCGCCACCACCGGCACCGCCGGCGGGACGCTGGCCCATGCCCTGGTTGGACGAGTACGGGTTGTTGCCGGGGCGCGGCGGGCGCGAGCCCATGCCCTGGCTGGACGCGTAGGGGTTGTTGCCCGGTCGGGCGCCCGGCTTGGGGCCACCCGGCTTCGGGCCGGCCGCCGCGGGCTTCGCGCTGCCCGGCTTGACGGCGTCGTTCTTCGGCGCTGCCTCGGCGTCGCCGGAGTCCTTCGGGCCGGCTGCCTTCTCGGCGGCTGCGGCCTTGCGTGCTGCCTCGGCCTCTGCCTGCCGCTGTGCGACGGACTTCGGCGCCGGCGTGACGGGCACGTCGGTGTTCTCGGCCTGCTGCGCGGGGGCCTCGGGCTCCGGGGCCGGAGCGGGACGCTTCGGACCGGGCTTCGGGCCACCGGGCTTCGGTGCGGCCGACTTCGCCGCCGCCGGAGCGGGGGCTGCTGCTGCGGGCTTCGCGGATGCCGAGGCACCCTCTGCCTGCAGGGCGGCACGGAGCTTCCGTGCCACGGGGGGCTCGACACTCGAGCTCGGTCCCTTGACGAACTCGCCCAGCTCCTTGAGCTTCTCGAGTGCGGTCTTGCTGTCGACGCCGAGCTCGCTTGCGATCTCGTGTACGCGTGGTTTCGCCACTGTTCTCCTTCACGGGTCCCACCCCGTCAAGGGGCAGGACTCACTGGATGATGGGTCTCATTTCGAGCCGCTCATCAGTTGTCCATAAGCCGTTCAGCCTGTTCTGTCGTGTCCGGGCGCTCTTCTGCAACGTCCTGCACCGGGTGGTTGGGTCCCACTCCGGGCAGGCTCCGCAGGTACTCGAGCACCGCAGACGTGTCCGGTTCACGTTCCAGCCGCAGCGCCCGGCGGAAAGCCTTGCGCTTGACGGCCAGTTCGTACGCTTCGACGGTCGGTGTGAGCCACGCTCCCCGGCCCGGCATGACTGCCTTCGGATCCGCCACCACACGGTCTTCGCCAAGGGCGACGACTCGGAGGAGGGAGGATCGGGATGCGCGACGACGACTGCCGATGCACGTTCTGACGGCGACCACTCTACTCCTCCCCTCTGTCGACCGCGATCCGGCACGCCCGGATCGGCATCGCCACGGGCGAAACGCCGCCCGCGGGCCCGGTCCGGAACGGGCCGATCAGGACTCGTCGTCGTCCAGGATCGAGCCCCGACGGCCTGACTGGATGTTGATCAGGACTCGTCGTCGTCCAGGATCGAATCCGGCTGGATGTCGATGCGCGCACCCGTGAGCTTGGCGGCGAGGCGGGCGTTCTGCCCTTCCTTGCCGATCGCGAGCGACAGCTGGTAGTCCGGCACCAGGGCACGGACGGCCTTCGTCGAGACGTCGAGCACGAACGCACTCGTCACCTTCGCGGGCGACAGCGCGCTCGCCACGAACGTCGCGAGGTCCGGGGACCAGTCCACGATGTCGATCTTCTCGGCGCCGAGCTCCGTCGTCACGGCACGCACGCGCGCGCCGAGCTCACCGATGCAGGCACCCTTGGCGTTCACGCCCGGCTCGTTCGCCTTCACGGCGAGCTTGGTGCGGTGACCGGCCTCGCGGGCGAGGGAGGTGATCTCCACCACGCCGGACGCGATCTCCGGGACCTCGAGCGCGAAGAGCTTCCGGACCAGGCCCGGGTGCGTGCGCGACACGATGATCTGCGGGCCCTTGGGACCGCGGCCGACGCTCGTCACGTACACGCGGATGCGCGAGCCGTGCGCGTAGGTCTCACCGGGCACCTGCTCCTCGGGGGGCAGGATCGCCTCGACGGTGCCGAGGTCGACGTGCACCATCTTCGGGTTCGGGCCCTGCTGGACGACGCCGGCGACGATGTCGCCCTCTTTCCCGCGGAACTGGCCGAGGATCTTGTCGTCGCCGATGTCGCGGAGGCGCTGGTTGATGACCTGCTTCGCCGCGAACGCCGCGATCCGCCCGAAGTCGCTGGGCTGGTCGACGGCCTCGCCGATGACGGTGCCCTCGTCGTCGCGCTCCGGCACGAACACGCTGACCTCGCCGGACTTCCGGTCGAGCTCGACGCGCGACTGGGCGTCGGCCGGCTCGCCGTTCTCGGCGGTGTGCTTGTGGTAGGCCGTCAGGATGGCCGACTCGATGATCTGGACGAGTTCTTCGAACGGGATCTCCCGTTCACGCTCCATGAGTCGCAGGACTGCGAGATCGATCTTCACCGAGGGCCTCCGTATTCAGCTGAGTCGCTCCGGCGCACTGGAACCGCGCAGAAGTCGGCGTCCAGACTACCGCACTGCGGCTCGCGGCCCGGCCGCCCACAGCACCGACGGACGGGAGGCACGGTGCCAGCTGGCACCGTGCCTCCCGTCCCTGGGTGGTCGCGTCGACGACGCGACCCGCTAGATCGCGCGGACCGCGTCCAGCAGCTCGGCGACGGGCACCTCGGTGCGCTCGCCGCTCGCGCGGTTCCACAGTTCGACGATGCCGTCGGCCGCGCCGCGGCCGGCGACGACGACGATCGGCATGCCGAGGAGTTCGGCGTCGCGGAGCTTCACGCCGGGCGAGACCTTCGGACGGTCGTCGTAGAGCACGTCGAAGCGGTCGCCCTCGAGCTCGGCGATGATGCTCGTCGCCAGGTCGTAGGCCGTCGCGTCCCGGCCCGTCGCCACCACGTGCACGTCGAACGGTGCGACGTGCTTCGGCCAGGCCAGGCCCTTGTCGTCGTTGTGTGCCTCGGCGAGGATCGCGAGGATGCGCGTCACGCCGATGCCGTAGGAGCCCATCGTGACGGTCGTGAGCTTGCCGTTCTCGTCCTGCACCTTGAGCCCGAGGGCCTCGGCGTACTTGCGGCCGAGCTGGAAGACGTGCCCGATCTCCATGCCGCGCGCGGTCTCCAGCGGGCCGGAGCCGTCCGGTGCGGGGTCGCCGGCACGGACGTCGGAGACCTCGGCGACGCCGTCGGCCACGAAGTCACGGCCTGCGACGAGACCGGAGACGTGCACCCCGCGCTCGTTCGCGCCGGTGATCCACACGGTGCCGTCGACGACACGGGGGTCGACGAAGTAGCGGATGCCCGTCGCGCTGTCGGCACCGAGGACCTGCGGGCCGATGTAGCCCTTGACCAGGCCCTTGTGCTTCCGGAAGTCGTCGTCGCCCGCGGCTTCGACCTCGGCCGGGGCGAACGCCACCTCGGCGCGCTTCAGGTCGACGTCGCGGTCACCGGGCAGGCCGACCACGACGACCTCCCGGGTGCCGTCGAGGTGGGTGAGCGCCAGCACGACGTTCTTCAGCGTGTCGGCAGCGGTCCACGGCGCGCCGTCGCGGGGGGCGACCTGGTTGGCGTGGTCGACGAGGGTCTGGATGGTCGGGGTGTCCGACGCCGGGAGCAGCACGGGCTCGGGCAGCCCCTCGATCGGCAGCGCATCGGGCACCGGCGTGACGTACGCCTCGACGTTGGCGGCGTACCCGCCGGCGCTCCGGACGAAGGTGTCCTCGCCGACGGCGATCGGGTGCAGGAACTCCTCGGACTTCGAGCCGCCCATCGCGCCCGCGTCCGCCTTGACGATCACGTACTCGAGGCCCAGTCGGGCGAAGATCTTCTCGTAGGCGTCGCGCATCACCTGGTAGCTGCGCTCGAGGCCGGCGTCGTCGAGGTCGAACGAGTACGCGTCCTTCATGGTGAACTCGCGGCCGCGCAGGAGGCCGGCGCGGGGTCGTGCCTCGTCGCGGTACTTGTCCTGGATCTGGAACAGCGTGACCGGCAGGTCCTTGTACGACGAGTACAGGTCCTTCACCAGGAGCGCGAACATCTCCTCGTGGGTGGGGGCGAGCAGGTAGTCGGCGCCCTTGCGGTCCTGCAGGCGGAACATGCCGTCGCCGTACTCGGTCCAGCGGTTCGTCGCCTCGTACGGGTCACGCGGCAAGAGCGCCGGCAGCAGGACCTCTTGCGCGCCGGCGGCCACCATCTCCTGGCGGATGATGTCCTCGATCTTCGCGCGCACGCGCAGCCCGAGCGGCAGCCACGCGAAGATCCCCGGGGACTGGCGACGGACGTACCCGGCGCGGACGAGCAGCTTGTGGCTCGTCACCTCGGCGTCGGAGGGGTCGTCGCGGAGCGTACGGAGGAACAGATGCGAAAGCCGTGTGACCACGGACGCAAGCCTAGCGGCGGCCGGGCACTGCCGGCGGACGCGCTACGAGGTGACGACGAGCGGCTTGCCGGTGCCGGCCGCCGGACCCATCTCGTCGGCGAGGCGGTTGGCCTCTTCGATGAGGGTCGCGACGATCTCGGACTCCGGCACGGTCTTGATGACCTGGCCCTTCACGAAGATCTGTCCCTTGCCGTTGCCGGAGGCGACGCCGAGATCGGCTTCACGGGCTTCGCCCGGGCCGTTCACGACGCAGCCCATGACGGCGACACGCAGCGGGACGGTCATGCCCTCGAGCCCCGAGGTGACGTCGTTGGCGAGCTGGTAGACGTCGACCTGCGCACGGCCGCAGCTCGGGCAGGAGACGATCTCGAGCTTGCGCTCGCGCAGGTTCAGCGACTGCAGGATCTGCAGGCCGACCTTGACCTCTTGCGCGGGGGGTGCCGACAGGGACACACGGATGGTGTCGCCGATGCCCTCGCCGAGCAGGATGCCGAACGCCGTGGCGCTCTTGATCGTGCCCTGGAACTCCGGGCCGGCCTCGGTCACGCCGAGGTGCAGCGGCCAGTCACCGCGCTCGGCGAGCTGGCGGTAGGCCTTGACCATGACGATCGGGTCGTTGTGCTTGACCGAGATCTTGAAGTCGTGGAAGTCGTGTTCCTCGAACAGGGAGGCTTCCCACACGGCGGACTCGACGAGCGCCTCGGGGGTGGCCTTGCCGTACTTCTGGAGCAGGCTCGGCTCGAGCGAACCGGCGTTCACCCCGATGCGGAGGCTGACGTTCGCCGCCTTGGCCGCAGCCGCGATGGCGCCGACCTGGTCGTCGAACTTGCGGATGTTGCCCGGGTTCACGCGCACCGCGGCACACCCGGCGTCGATGGCCTGGAAGACGTACTTCGGCTGGAAGTGGATGTCCGCGATCACCGGGATCTGCGACTTCTTCGCGATGATCGGCAGCGCGTCGGCGTCGTCCTGGCTGGGGACCGCGACGCGCACGATGTCGCAGCCGGAGGCGGTGAGCTCAGCGATCTGCTGGAGCGTCGCGTTGATGTTCGTCGTCGGCGTCGTGGTCATCGACTGCACGGACACCGGCGCGTCGCCACCGACCAGCACCTTGCCGACCCTGATCTGGCGGGACTTGCGGCGAGGGGCGAGGGTTTCGGGGGCCTTGGGCATACCGAGGTTCACAGCGGGCACGAGTCGAACTCTACGCGCTCCCGCCGACACGGCGGAGCGCCCGCTCACAGGGTGTCGACGACGGTGACGAGCGGCCCGTACAGGCGCATCACGTCCAGGGCGCGCTCGTGGTCGGCGTCGCTGACCCCGGCACAGGCGTCCGCCACGACCGTCACGCGCACGCCGGCGTCCGCCGCCGCGAGCGCGGTGGACAGCACGCAGCAGTCCGTCGACACGCCCGTCAGGACCAGGTGCGGTTCCGCCCCGACGACGGACTGGAGGCCGGTCCCCCACTTGCCGAAGCTCGTCGCGGTGACGACGGGGCCGTCCAGTGCCGCGAACGGCTCGGTCAGGTCGTACAGCGGGTCGTCCGCGGGGACGAGGGCGAAGGGCCAATCGCGGTAGTAGTCGACCCACGCACCCTGCGGGTGCTCCGGCGCGACGAACCGGGTGCACACGGTGCGGCCGGCGAAGCGTGGCAGGAGCCGCTCGATGCCGGCCGCTGCGCGGTCGTACCCGGGGGTCGCCCAGGGGCTGTCCCCGGTGAAGACGTGCTGCATGTCGATCGCGACGAGCCAGGCGCCGTCGGTGTCCGTGCTGGTCACGCCCGGGTCGCCTGTCCGCTCGTGCCGGTGTCGTGGACGGTCGCCCGGGATTCCTGCCGGCGGATCGCCCCGCGCGAGAACAGGGTGCCGACGAAGCCGACGACCAGGGCGACGAGCACGCCGAGGTTCGCGTACGCCCAGGCCCCGTCCCGCCCGCCGAGGCCGAACGGCTCGAGCAGGTACCCCTGCCAGTTCAGCCAGGACGGCACGCCGTAGGTGTTCGTGACGAGGCCCCAGCCGAGGACGGTCCCGAGCACGACGAGCCCGATCGCACCCCAGCGGACGTCGCCGTAGCGGCCGCGGCGGTCGTGCAGCTCGGCCTCGGCGTAGGACGTGCAGCGCAGGACCACGTCGGCGACGAACACCCCGCACCAGGCGGCGATCGGCACGCCCAGCGTGACGAGGAACGCCTGGAACGGCGAGATGAAGTCGGTCGCGAAGAACACCACGTACACGGCGCCGGCGATCATGAACACGCCGTCCACCCCGGCTGCGACCGGGCGTGGGATGCGGATGCCCGCGCTCAGGAGCGCCAGCCCGGACGAGTAGATGTCGAGCACCGCGCCGCCGACGAGCCCGAGGATCGCCACGATCGCGAACGGGATGAGGAACCAGACCGGCAGCAGCGTCGTCAGCGCGCCGATCGGGTCCGCGCTGATCGCGGTGTCGAGGTCCTTCGACGACCCGGCGAGCAGGATGCCCACCACGACGAGGACCGCCGGGGCGAGCGCACCGCCGAACGTCGTCCACCAGACCACGCCGCCGGTCGAGGACGAGCGCGGCAGGTACCGGGAGTAGTCGGCAGCGGCGTTCACCCAACCGAGTCCGAAGCCGGTCATCACGAGGACGAGCGCTCCGATCACGTTCTGCGCGCTGCCCGACGGCAGGGAGCCGATCGCGCCGAGGTCGATCGACGGCGCGACGAGCACGATGTACACGACCGTGAGGACCGCGGTGATGACCGTGATCCAGGTCTGCAGGCGCATGATCACGTCGAACCCGGCGATGCCGGCGCCGATCACCAGGGCGGCGACGACGACCAGGGCGACGAGCTTCGTGACGACGCCGTCGTCCCAGCCCAGCTCGCGGAAGACCGTCGACGTCGCCAGGACGGCGAGGGCTGCCAGGGAGGTCTCCCACCCGACGGTGAGGATCCAGCTCAGGAAGGACGGCAGCCGGTTGCCGCGGACCCCGAACGCGGCGCGGCTGAGCACCATCGTCGGGGATGATCCGCGCTTGCCGGCGATCGCGACGATCCCGCACAGCAGGAACGAGAACACGACACCGACCACCGCGACCACGGTGGCCTGTGCGGCGGAGATGCCGAAGCCCAGGACGAACGAGCCGTAGCTCAGGCCGAGGACGGAGATGTTCGCGGCGAACCACGGCCAGAACAGCCCGCGCGGGCGCCCCTTCCGCTCGGACTCGGCGATGACGTCGATGCCCTGCCGCTCGACCGTGCGGACCTCGGGCGTTGTGCTCATGGGCTGAGCGTAGCGGCGTGGTGCGTCCTGGTACCGGCGCGGACTACCCGAACAGGTTGACCGGGCGGACGATGTCGGCGTAGATGAGCAGTGCGCTCATGCCGGCCAGCAGCACCACGACCGCCATCGTGAGCGGCATCGTCTTCGCGAGGTCGATCGGGCCCGGGTCCGCTTTGCCGACGAGCTTGAACGACCGGCGCTTCACGGCCTCCCACAGCGCACCGGCGATGTGCCCGCCGTCGAGCGGCAGCAGCGGCACCATGTTGAGGACGAACAGGCCGATGTTCAGCGAGGCGAGCAGGCCGAGGATCGTGTAGATCTTGTCGACCACCGGCACGCCGCTCATCGAGGACACCGTGCCGATCGCGCGGCCGACGCCGACCACCGAGACGGGGCTGTCTGCCGAGCGCTCCTGGGCGCCGAACGCGGCGTTCCAGACCGCGACGAGTCGCTGCGGCAGGTCGATGATGAGGTGCGCGGACGCGGCGATCTGCGCCCCGGTCGCCGGCAGGACCGCAGCGGGCGACTGGCGCACCAGGGTCTGGCCGATCGAGACCCCGACCACGCCGACCTGCTGCGTCTTCGTGGTGCCGTCGGCGTTCTCGACGACCTTGCCCTGGGCGTCGTAGACGTCACGGGTGGCGAGGGCCGGCGTGACCTCGAGGGTCTTCCGGGCGCCGTCCCGCTCGACGACGACCGTGACGGACTCCCCCGCGGCCTTCTGGAACGTGTCCGACACCTGCGTGATCGTCGGGTCTTGGATGCCGTCGACCGCGAGGACGACGTCGCCGGGCTCGATGCCGGCTTCCTTGGCCGGGGAGACCGCGTCGTTCGGGCTGCACGTCGTGGTGGCCGTCGTCGGCAGCACGCAGTCGACGCTCGACGTGAACGTGGTCGTCGGCGCACCGAACCCGACCAGCAGCACGCCGAACAACACGATGCCGATCACGAGGTTCATCGCCGGACCCGCGACCATCACGATGATGCGCTTCCAGGGGGTGAGCCGGTAGAACGCCCGGGAGTCGTCGCCGCCGGCCTCCGCGATCTGCTCGGCGCTGGCCTGGCGCGCGTCCTGCACGAACGCGCTGTACATCCCGGTGTTCGTGATGGCCCGTCCCGAGGCGCGGGGCTTCAGCATCCCGACCATCGAGATGTAGCCGCCGAGCAGGATCGGACGGATGCCGTACTCGGTCTCGCCGCGACGGAAGGACCACATCGCCTTGCCGAACCCGAGCGAGTACTGCGTCACCTTGACGCGGAAGAGCTTCGCGAACGCGAGGTGACCGAGCTCGTGGAGCCCGATCGAGATCAGCAGGCCGACGATGAAGACGACCACGCCGAGGACGAAGAGGAGCACGGTTCCGACGGTCACCGGACGAGCGTACGGGACGCTGGCAAAGAACCAGCCGAGCGTGCGCTGGGTGGTTCGCCCGGCCTCCCGTCCGGTGGCGCGTCAGCGCTGGCCGTCAGCGTGCCAGCGCGCGGTCCGCGGCATCGCGCGCCCAGCGCTCCGCAGCAAGCACACCCTCGAGCGAGGACTCCCCCGCGACGTGCGACTCGACGACCCGCTCGACGGTGTCCACGATGTCGAGGAAGCCGATGGCGCCGGCGTGGAAGGCCGCTACCGCCTGCTCGTTCGCGGCGTTGAAGACCGCCGGGTACGTCTCGCCGAGTTCGCCGACGCGCTTCGCCAGGGCGACGGCACCGAACGCGTCGGTGTCGAGCGGCTCGAACGTCCAGGTGCTCGCCGCCATCCAGTCGAGCGGGACGCCCACGCCGGGGACACGGTGCGGCCACGCGAGACCGAGGGCGATCGGCAGCCGCATGTCCGGCGGGGAGGCCTGGGCGATCGTCGAGCCGTCGGTGAACTCGACCATCGAGTGCACGATCGACTGCGCGTGCACCGTGACGTCGATGCGGTCGTAGGGGACACCGAAGAGCAGGTGGGCCTCGATGACCTCGAGGCCCTTGTTGACCAGCGTCGCCGAGTTCGTGGTGACGACGAGGCCCATGTCCCACGTCGGGTGTGCGAGCGCCTGGGCCGGCGTGACGTCGCGGAGCTCGTCGCGTGAGCGGCCGCGGAACGGTCCGCCGCTCGCGGTGAGGACCAGGCGGCGGACCTCGGCGTCGGTGCCCGAGCGCAGGGCCTGCGCGATCGCGGAGTGCTCGCTGTCGACCGGGACGATCTGCCCGGGAGCCGCTGCGGCCTGCACGAGCGGGCCGCCGACGATCAGGCTCTCCTTGTTGGCCAGCGCCAGCGTGGCGCCCGTCTCGAGGGTCGCGAGGGTCGGGCCCAGGCCGACCGAGCCGGTGATGCCGTTCAGGACGACGTCCGCCGCGACGCTGCGGACGAGGTGCTCGGCGTCGGTGGCGCCGAGGGCGGTGTCGCGGACGCCGAAGGCGGCGGCCTGCTCGGCGAGCAGGTCCGCGTTGGTGGCCGCGGTGAGGCCGACGACCTCGAACCGGTCGGGGTTCCGCTCGATGACGTCGAGGGCCTGGGTGCCGATCGACCCCGTGCTGCCGAGGAGGACGACGCGGCGGCGGTCGGTCGTGACCGGACCCTGGCCCATCGGGTCAGCCCTTGGCGAGGATGTCGACGACGAAGACGAGGGTCGCGTTCTTCGGGATGTCCGAGCCCTCGGGCGGGTTGGCGCCGTAGCCGTCGGTCGGCGTGACGACGATCATCACCTGCGAGCCGATCTTCTGGCCGACCAGGCCGGTGACGAAGCCCTTGATGAGCGAGCCCTCGGCGACCGTGAAGGTGGTCGGGGCCCCCTTCGACCAGGAGGAGTCGAACTCCTTGCCGCCGTCGTAGAGGACGCCCTTGTACTGCACGAGCGCGGTGTCGCCGTCGGCGATCGCGTCGCCCGTGCCCTGCTTGATGACCTCGGCCGTGGTCTTCGACGGCGCGTCGACGTCCGGGATCGTGATCTCCGGCTCGCCGTCGGCCTTGTCCTTGACGGTCGGGAGCTTCGGGTCCTGCGGCTGCGCGGCGCCGGTGGACTTCGTCGGCGTCTGCGCGATGACGTCCGCGACGACGACGATGTTGCCGCCGGTGTTGAACCCGAGCGCCGAGGAGGCACCGACGGCAGCGATCCGGTCGCCGACGTTCGAGCAGGCCAGCAGAGCGCCGAAGCCAGTCCCGCCGACGGAGAGCACCTGCGCGTTGCCCTGGTCGAAGCCGACCGTGCCGAGCGCCTTCGCCGTGGAGGCCTTGTACACGGTGTACGCGACCTGGACGTAGTCACCGTCCTTCAGCGAGGCGCCCGTGCCCTTGATCACGGTCGTCGCCTGCGGCGGGGTCGCCTTCAGGCCCTTGTCGAACGTGACCGTCGGGGCCTTCGTCCCGTTGAAGTCGCCGGAGACGTCGATCGCGGCGGACGACTTGCCGGGCTTCGGGCAGCTGGTGATCGCCGAGGCGGTGGCACTCGCGGAGGCTGATGCGGACGCGGAGGCGTCGTTCGAGCCGGAGCCCGAGCAGGCGGCGAGCCCGAGGACGACGACGGGGACGAGGGCGATCGGGAGCAGGCGGAGACGCTTCACGGGGACCTAGTCTGCCTCACGCGCTGATGAGTCCGCTCCGAGTGCACTCTCGTCGACGGTCTCCTGCACGCGGATCACCGGCTCGTGGTGCACCGGGAACGCGACGGAACGGGCGATGAAGCACAGCGCGTTCGCGTCCGCGTGGGCGGCCTCGGCGTCCGCGACACGGTCCGCCTCGGCGATGGTGACGACGGGGTGCAGCGTCGCGCTCGTGATCTCGCCGGAGCCGTCGCGGTTGAGGTTCAGCGCGGCGGTCGCGCGGTCCTCGTACGCCACGACCGTGAAACCACGGGTCACGGCGACGTGCAGGTAGCTCAGCATGTGGCACTGCGCGAGCGCGGCGGTGAGGAGCTCCTCGGGGTTCCAGCGATCGCGGTCGCCGCGGAAGGTCGGGTCGGCGGACCCGGGAAGGTCCGGCTTGCCCGCAGCGCTGACGACGTGCTCGCGGCCGTACTCGCGGTAGCCGCTCGTGCCGGTCCCCCGGTCGCCGATCCACTGGACGGCGACCTCGTACTCGTGGTCCTGCATGGCGTCTCCCTGGTCGTGGTCGTGGTCGTGCCGGCGATCGGTGCCAGCGGTGCGATCAGCGCGGTCCGTGCGATCGGCGTTGTCGGGCCTCGGTACGATCGTGGGCATGACGGGAAGCACCGATGTCCGCACCGACCGCCATCCTCTCACCGCAGCGGGGTCCGTCGAACTGGCGGTGCTCGAGCGCTCCGGGTTCGACGAGAGCCGCCATGTCGGCGCGGGTGTCGTGGTCGATGCCAGCGGAACGGTGATCGACTCCGTCGGCGACGTCGACGCGAGCATCTACCCGCGGTCCACGATGAAGCCCTTCCAGGCGCTGGCGGTCCGTCGCGCCGGTGCCGTGTTCCACGACGCCGAACTCGTCCTGACCACGGCGAGCCACGCGGGGACGCCGTCGCACCAGGCGGTCGTGCAGCACATGCTCGAGTCCTTCGACCACGTCGAGGCTGATCTCGGGTGCCCGCCGGACATGCCCTACGACCGGGCCACCGGACGCACCATGACCGAGCCCCGTCGCCTGACGATGAACTGCTCGGGCAAGCACGCCGGCATGCTCGCGGCGTGCCGGGTGAACGGCTGGGACGACGCCACCTACCTGGACATCGACCACCCGATGCAGCGTCTCGTGCGGACGACCGTCGAGGACGCCACCGGTGAGACCGTGGACGTCGTCGGCATCGACGGCTGCGGAGCCCCGGTGTTCCCCCTGACCCTCACCGGCCTGGCACGTGGCATCGCCGGGCTGGTGCAGCGCGCCGACGCGGACTCCGCCGAGCTCACCGACGCGGTCCTGGCGAACGCGTGGGCGATCGACGGCGTGGGCCGGGCGAACACGGTGACGATCGAACGGCTCGGCCTGGTCGCGAAGCTCGGCGCCGAGGGGGTCATGGTGATGGGCAAGCCCGGCGGGGCCGCCGTGGTCGTCAAGGTCCTCGACGGTGCGCTCCGCGCCGGGACGCTCGCCGCGTTGACGCTGCTGGAGCGGAACGGGGTCGTGCCGGCGGACGGTGTCGCCGACGTGCTCGATGCCACCGGCGAGAAGGTCCTCGGTGGCGGGGTGCGTGTCGGCGCGATCCGCCCGGGGGCCGGCCTGCGCTGAGCGGTCAGCCCGGTCCGTCACGACGGGTGTGCCGCGTGCCGAGGAGCGGCAGCGCCGGGATCACCCGGATGCTGCCGACGTCGTCCGGGTCGCGCCGGACGGTGCAGCCGTAGCGCGTCACGTCGATCGTCGGTGACCGCTGCCGGGGCGTGCTCCGCAGGTCGGGTACCAGCACGACCGAGCCCGTCCGTCCCCCCGCCCCGTCGATGACGACCGCGACGGCCACTCCGTCGGCCGTGCCCCTGCCGTCTGGCCCGACGGAGCGGAGTTCGTCATCGGCGCCGGCACAGCGACCGAGTTCGGCCACGAGTGCCGTGAACACCGCGACGGCCAGCGCGCCTCGGCCGACGACGACGATGCCGGTCGAGGCGTCGAGCTCGATCGGCCGGCCGTCCGGAGCGGACCCGACGGGGAGCGCGCGAGGATCGACGTCCGGCACGGCCGGATCGGCGTCGGGGAGACCCGGCGCGTCCGGCGGTACGACGTCCGGCGGTCGGACGGCCGGGGTGGCGGTGTCGGTGGCGTCCCCGGGAGCGCTCCGGACGAGCATCGCGATCACGACCAGACACGCCGCAGCAGCGAGGGCCGCGACCGTGCCGACGAACCGGTCGGACCCGACCACGGCGAGCACGACCGCGGTCACGACCACCACGCTCCGGACGAGCACCACCCTCATGCGGCCCAGTCCAACGCACGTGCACCCGCCCGGACGCAGATCGACGGCGCCGGTGGAGAACCGACGCCGTCGATCAGGCTGTGCAGGAGCGGGGTGGAGCTACTGGACCAGGAAGAACTGCTCCCCGACGTCCACCCGAGCACCGCGCTCGACCCGGTACCGACGCCCGGGCTCGCACCGACGGATGGACCCGTCGATGTGCCGGATCACCGAACCGTTGCCGGAGAACCGGTCGGACACCCACAGGTCGTCCCCGTCTCGACCGAGTTCCAGGTGCGTCTTCGACACGGACTTGCCCGGGTCGTGGATCGTCAGCAGGTCGTCGAACCGCTCGCCGGGCTCGGGCCTGGGCAGGCGTCCGAGGAGTCCGGTGCCGTGGACGCCGAGCCGTTCGCCGGTGCTGAAGTGCAGGACGAACGGGGCACGTGTCGGCGTCTTCGTGACGATGCGGGTCTCGTCGACGTCCTCGTCCAGCTGGGCGCTCTCGTCGGCGTCCGAGCTCGACGGCACGGACTCCTCGTCGGCCGGCGGGAGCACCGCGGACTCCGCACCCGGCACGGGCGGGAGCGCTGCAGCACCTGCTACGGGCGGGAGCGGTGCAGCACCCGGGATCGGCGGGAGGGGCGCAGCGGTCGGGACCGGAGCGACCGGCCCGGAGTCCTCGGGAGCGGGGATGGACGACGGTGCGGTCGGCGACGCGGGGATCGACGGCGCACTCGACACCGGAGCACCCGACGTCGGCGCGACGTCTGCTGGGGCGCCGTCAGCGGGGGCTGCATCGGCGCGCTCGTCGTCGTTCTCGTCATCGGTTTCTTCGTCGGCCGAGACCTCGTCGTCGGCTGCGACCTCGTCTTGCGCTGCCCAGTCCGGGCGTGCAACGGGCAGCGGGACGACGGGTCCCGTGAACGCGGCGGTCACCGCGGGGCGAACGGCCCCGCACTCGTTGCAGAAGATGTCGTCCGGCTCGAGCTGGCTGCCGCACACGTGGCACGTCGTCGGCTGCGACCCGGGCTGCACCAGCGGCGTGGGGCGCGGGGGTCGGCGGTCGATCAGCGGCTCGACGGCCACGGTGTCCCCGGGCCGAGGACCCTCGGGAGCGTCAGGGAACGCGTCCGTCACGGCAACCGATCCCGGGGCGACCGATCCCGGAGCGAGCGGTGCATCGGCGTCCGCCGCAGGGCCGTCGGACGGAGCGGGCGCGGCTACCTCGTCGGTGCGAGCGTCAGCGTCCGGTGCGGTCGCGGCGTCCGAGGCCGTCGGAAGCGCATCGTCCGACGCCGAGGAAGCGTCCGACGGGATGTCCGACGTCGCCGAGGCAGACGCGCCGTCGTCGGTCGCGCGGCCGATCCACCACGACGGAGCACTCGGGGCCGGTGCGGCGGCGGGTTCCTCGGGAGCGGCCCAGAACGGCACCGCCGACTCGGCCGGTGCGGCAGGCGTGACCGGCGCAGGCGTCTCGGGAACCACCGGCGCAGCCTGCGTCCGTGGGGCGACCCGGGTGATCTCGGGGTCGTCCTCGGCCGGGGCAGGCTCGGAAGGGAAGGCATCGGGGTCGAGCGGCGGCTCACTGGCGGCGACCGCGGCCGTGTCCACGTCGTCCACCGCATCGGCGGCCTCCGCAACGTCGACCGGGTCCGGCGCGCCGGTCCACTCACCGAGGCCGCTCCCGGCCCCGTGCACGTGCGACGGCGCGGAGCGCGGCGCGAAGGAGTCCGGCGTCTGCACCGGAACCGGCGCGACGGGCTCGTCCCGGCGACGGTCGGCGCCGGTCAGCCAGGCGCGGGTCGCGGGGTCGAGCGTCGACTCCGGCAGCCACGCCTCGGCGGCGGGGTCGGAGCGACGCCCGTGCGGGTCGGGCTGCTGGAGCGGCGGCGGGGTGCCCCGATCGACGGGCTCGGGAGCGACGGTCCGACGGCTGGACGCCGTGTTCACCGCACGCCCGCACTCACCGCAGAAGATCGCTCCGTCCGGGAGCACTGATCCGCAGTGTTCGCATCTGATCACAGGTTGCCTCTGTCCTCATCCGGCCCGCTGCGACGCTCGGCGGGCCTCCGGACATCGTAGTCACCGTCGGCTCCGCGTCCGGGGCGCACGGCGCGGGCGCGCCCGGTGACGGCACGACCGACCCGGGACACGGCGGCTCGTCCCGACCGCAGCGATCGCACGGACACCGCCGTGCGGATCCGCTCGCGTCGTGTCCGACCTGCACGGAGCTCACCGAGCGCCGTGTCCGTCGCGTCCCACATCCGGTCGGCGGTCTGGTCGTCCGCGTCGCTCGGGCCGAACACCGCCCGGTCGGCCAGTGCGGCGAGCCCACTGCCGGCCTCACCGGGGGCAGCGACCGCGACCTCGCGACGTGTGGCGGCCGCCGGGACGTCCTGGCCGCGGTCGAGCAGCGCGTCCCGGTACTCGTCCCAGGCACCGGTGATCCGTCCGCGGGCGGTCCCGGCCCGTCGGCGCCGCCGACGTCGGATGCGCTTGATCACCACGATCACGCCGAAGGGCAGCAGCACGAGCGCCACGAAGCCGAGCGTGCCGATCACCCACGGGAGCGCCGCCAGCAGGATCTGCAACCACAGCGGCGGCTGGTCGGGGGTGTTCCGGTCGCTCTGCGGCGGTGCCTGCTGGTCCTGGTCCTGCTGGTCAGCCGGGGGCGGCGGCACGACGGTCTCCGGCCGCGTCACCGGCTTCGGGGTCTGCTGCTGCTCGGCCGGGATCTCCCGCACCGCCGGGTTCGGGTTGATCGTCACCCAGCCCCACTGCGCGGTGTCGACCTCGATCCGGGCGGTCACGTCGGACCCGCGGAACGTCGTCGTCCCGGAGCCGCTGCCCGTCGACGCCGTCGAACCCGAGTCGCCGCCCGCAGCGAAGCCGAGCACCACCCGGGTCGGGAAGCCGATGTCCTGGGACATCAGGGCCGCAGCCACCGCGTACTGCTCCTGGTCGCCGAGCATCAGCGGCGAGGTGAGGAGCTCCTGGATGCGGTCGGCGCCGTGCCCGGAGCGGCTGACCCGGTCGTCCCCGACACCGTGGCTGACGTAGCCGTTCTGCTTGAGTGCCCGGATCATCGCGACGAGCTTCGCGCCGTCGCTCTGGGCGCCGCTGGTCGTCGACTCGACGGTCTCGCGAACGGCGTCCGGCACGTTCCTGGCGGCGGGCACGTCGGCGGAACCGGGCCGGGCCGAAGCGAGCTGCTCGTCGGTCGGCTGGTCCGGCACCACGGCGGTGAGGTCGTACCGCGTCCCGTCGTCGACGCCGCCCAGGACCGCACCGGTCCCCGTCGAGGCGTTGTAGAAGAACGCACCGCGCTCGCGGTCGGCCGCGCTGCCGGTGAACTCGACACGCTCCAGGTCGCCGACCGTCGGCAACCAGACACCGCTGTAGCGGTCGACGGTCACGCCGACGCGCACGGTCGTGCCGCGCATCCCGCGCACGTCCACCGAGGTCGGTACCCGTTCGAACGTGCCCGAGGCGGACGCGCCGTCCGTGCCGCCGACGCGGTACGTCACGCCGTCGTAGGTGTCGAGCGTCGCGATGCGGACGAACCCGTTCGCCGGCAGTCCGGTCACCCGCAGCTGCGCGGCGTCGGCCTCGGTCGACTCCTCGTAGGCGCGGAACCCGCTGAGCGGGCTGACGTAGTCCCGCGGGTCGAACGGCTTCACCACGTCGGTCCGCGCCACGGTGCGCGGTGCGGCGGGCGGAGCGACGAGTCCGAGTCCGGTCGCGACGACAGCGGCAGCGACCACGGTGCCGGTCCCGACGAGCGCCGGTCGGAGCACGGACCGCCCGACCGCGACCGGCGCCCCGATGGTCTGCGCCACCGCGACCGCGCGGCGCGCGTGCCGCACCGTCACCGCCCACACCAGGGCGATCGCGGCCAGCGCGACCGCCACCACGATCGACGTGTCCAGTCGGCTCGGCCCGACGGCGACACCGGCCGCGAACAGCACCAGTGCCGGGATGCTCGCCAGCTCCTGTCTGGAGGCCCGGGTCGCCACGCTCACGGCCGTCACCGTGGCGACGAGGAGCGTCACGAAGAACGGGACGAGCAGGGCCTCGTAGGTCCCGACCGGCAGGCTGATGGTGACGAGGCGCTTCCACCCGAGGGCGACGCCGGAGTACAGGTCGACGAGTCCCTGGCCGGTGGGCAGGAGCCCGGCGGCCTGCCCCGGGACGGCGGCGGGGACACCGGTGAGGGTGAACGCCGCGACCGTCGCGACGGCGACGACGACCATCGGCAGCCGCAGGAGTGCGCCGAGGAGCGCGATCAGCGTCCCGGCGACCACGGCCGTCACCGCGGCGACGACCATGCCGTCGTCCCGGTACACCGGCCACCACGCGACACTGGCGACCGCGAGCAGCAGCCAGACGACGAGCGTGCCGCCGACCAGGCGGAAGGGCGGCACCCGGCGGGCGACACGGCGTGCCACGCGTCGGGTGGTCCGGCGCGGTGGGGTCGGGGGCGCCGCCGGTGCGGGTGCGAGGGGCGGGGCGCTCATGCGGCGGCCGATCGGTGCAGTGCGAGCCGCAGGTCGTCGAGGTAGCCGATGGTCATCACGGTCAGTCCGGGCACCCGCACGAACCGCGGGACGGCCTCGGGCTCGCAGATCACCGCGACGACCTCGACGCCGATCGGGAAGCGCGTGGCCGCGAGCCGGAGCGCCGGGAGCTCGACCGTGGACCCGACCACCAGGAAGGCCACGGAGATGCCCGCGGTGTCGTTGCCGACGATCCGGGCGACCTCGGCCACGGGCAGGCAGGCGTCCGCGAGCGAGACGGTCGCGAAGTCGTCGAGGAGCCGCGTCGGCGTGATCGTCGGGAGCTCGTGCACGGCGTAGACCGCACGCTTGGCGAACTCGGGGGTGCGCTCGGAGACCACCACGGTGACCTCGCGGCCGTCGCGGACGGCTCGGCTGCCGAGGGACGCCGCCGCGCTCACCGCGAGCTCGAACTCCTCGTCGTCGGCGAACTCGGTCCGGGAGATGCCGAGCGCGACCACCAGGTGCGAGCGACGCGTGTCCTCGAACTGGCGCACCATCAGCGCCCCGGTCTTCGCCGTGGACTTCCAGTGGATCGTGCGGGGATCGTCGCCCGGCATGTACTCGCGGATGGCGTGGAACGAGATGTCCGCCGGGGAGAGGTCCGTCGTTGCCTGCCCCTCGAGGTCCCGCACGAGGCCGGTGCTCGTCGCCGGGATCGCCACGGTCCGCGGGTGCACGATGACCTGCTCGCGCTCGGTCCACACGAGTTCGCGGCGGACCAGCCCGACCGGGTCGGCGCGGACCCCGGTGACCGGTCCGACGTCGAGGACGCCTCGGCGGAGTGTCGGCACCGGGACCGCGCGTTCGAACGTGCCGCGTGGGGCGATCGTCGGGATCGCGACGTCGACGAGGCCGCTGCCGACCGGGACCTCGACGGTGGTCGGGACGGACGGCAGGCGCGTGGGGTTCTCCGCCGTCACCGTGACACCGGCCTCGTCGCCGACGGCGACGCGCCGGACGGGCAGGCTCATCCGGATCAGCAGCCGGGAGCGGCCGATCAACGCGATCGCCGCGACCACCACGAGCAGGGCACCGGCGAAGCCGACGACCACGACCTCCCGCAGCCCGAACCGGTACCCGAGGACGAACGCGACGAGCGTGAGGCCGGCCACGGTCCAGCCCAGGCCGGTGACCACGGACGAGACCTCGTCCCAGGAACGTGTGACGAGCCTCCAGGCCGATCGCCACAGGCGGACGACGCCGACGACGGCGTCCGCGGCCACCCCGTCACGGTCGCCGACCAGGCGGGTCCGGACGTTCGTCAGGCCGGCGACCGTCCCAGTGCGCTCGTACGCCGTGCTCGTGCGACGCGACCGCGTCGACGAGGGGCGACGCGAGCGCGTGGAGACGGGCCGGCGGTCCGTCACGACGCGACCCGGTCCGCCGGCGGCGGGGTCTCCACGAGGAGCTGCGCGACGACACTGGAGGCGCTGACGCCGTCGAACTCGGCTTCGGCGTCGAGGACGAGTCGGTGTGCGAGCACCGGTTCGGCGAGGGCCTTGACGTCGTCGGGGGTGACGTAGTGCCGACCGCTCAGCGCGGCGAACACGCGGGACGCGCGCATCAGGCCCATGGCACCACGGACGCTGACGCCGAGGCGGACCTCGCTGGCGGCGCGCGTGGCGTCCACGAGGCGGGCGACGTAGTCGGCGATCGTCGCGTCGACGTGCACCGTTCGGGCGAGTGCGGCCATCTCGGTGATCGTCGCGGCCGGGACGACGCTCGCGAGCGGGACCGAGGACGACGGCGCGGACGAGGTCTCGAGGATCTTCACCGTGGCCGCGTGGTCCGGGTAGCCGATCGACGTCTTCATGAGGAAGCGGTCGAGTTGCGCCTCTGGCAGGCGGTACGTGCCGGCCTGTTCGATCGGGTTCTGGGTCGCGATGACCATGAAGGGCGCAGCGAGCCGGTGGTTGACGCCGTCGACGGTGATCGCCGATTCCTCCATCGCCTCGAGCAGCGCCGACTGGGTCTTCGGGCTCGCGCGGTTGATCTCGTCGGCCAGGACGATGTTCGCGAAGACCGGGCCGCGGTGGAACTCGAACTCCTGGTTGCGCTGGTCGTAGACGCTGATGCCGGTGATGTCGCCCGGGAGCAGGTCCGGGGTGAACTGGATGCGGTTCGTCGTGCCCTGCACGCTCTGGGCGAGGGCGCGCGCCATGCTCGTCTTGCCGGTGCCGGGGACGTCCTCGAGGAGCAGGTGGCCCTCGCTGAGCATCGCCGTGACCGCCAGGCGGATGACGAAGGTCTTCCCGAGGAGCACCTGCTCGACGTTGGTCACGATGCGGCCGGCGACGTCGGCGAACCAGGTGGCCTGCTCGGGGGTCATGCTCATTGGGAAGGGTCCTTCTTCATTCTCGTGCAAGCGCTCCGCGCCGCGAATGTGTGGAGATCGGTTCAGTCTGTTGCAGGCGGCGCTGCTGTGATCGCAAGCGCGTCGGAGTTGTCGCCCTCTTCGGCGATTCCGGTGTCGGTCCAGGAAACCTTCGCCGACACCCGAACGAACCGGGCGAGAGCCGGAGGACTGGGCGCCGCACCATCTCCATTCCAGCGCTCCTCGATCCCGTCCCCGGAGGTGTCGTCGGTGAGGTACCAGTGAGCCACGTACTCCACGGTCATGCCGGTGCCGAGCGTCGGTCCGTTGACGACGATCGGGCTCCCTGACACGGCACTCGCGACCGACGCCGTTGTGTTCAGTGCGACGGCAGTGCCATTGGATCTGTTCGCTTCCGGAGCACAGAACGTGTCTCCCGGCCCTCCACAGGCGTAGATCGCGAAGGAAGTCGGGATGTTGTAACTTCCGCCAGGAACGTACGAGTACGACTGCCCAGGCGCGAGGTTGACAGGAGCCCCGGTGCCCGTGTCGAGCTTGTAGTGGTGCACGTTCTTCGACGGGGCGGTCACGACCGCGTTCCACGAGTTGGCACCTGCGCGAGTGACGTCGACAGTCGCCGGATCAGTGCTCGTCGAGCGGTCGTAGGTGGCTGCTGTGACGTAGGCAGCGTTACAGAACAGTCCGTTGTTGGACACGATGGCGTATCGCTGACCGCCATTGCTGGGTTGATCGTCGACGACTGGACTGGTCGAGCCGAGCGACGGGCCGTTCAAGGACGTGCACGATGGGTTGCCCGAGTCGATCTGGTAGACGGAGTAGCTCACGCTGCTTCCGCCTGCGGGATCGGCCGACGCCCATGAGATCGTCACCGGAGACTTTCCGTACTGATTCGCGTTTGCCTTGGCGGTGGCACTGACCGGTCCGGGTGCACCAGGCTGACCGACCGAGACGGCGGACGTGCTTCCGGTGTTCCACTGCACCGGGCTGCCGTCTCGATCGGCGTCGTTGCGAGCAGACACCGTGAAGGAGTACTTCCCGGCGCTCGTCAGGCCGTCGAACGACGTGGTCGTCGCCGTGCCGACGCTGCGGCTCGTCGACGTTCCCGGGCCGTCGATCGTCACGACGTAGTTGTCGACGGCACTGCCACGGCCAGGACGCGGGACGGCGTTCCACGAGAGGTCGAGACGGTTCGGCGTCCCCGAGTTCGGGGTCGCCTGGACCCCGGTCGGGGCGGCCGGCACGAAGTCGGCGCTCATCGGAGCGGACTGCGCCGAGGCCACGGAGGCGCCCACGGCGTTCACCGCGGAGACGGTGAACCGGTAGGACGCCGTCGGGTCGAGCCCGGTGATCGTGCAGACCGTCGCGAGCCCGCAGTCCTTCGCGACGCCGTTGGTCCCGGAGACCCGGTACCCGGTGATCGGCGAGTTGTTCGCCTGCGGGGTGGCCCACGTCAGCGTCACCTGGCCGCCGTCGTACGAACCGGTCCGTGTCGGAGCACCCGGGGCATCCGGGACGTCCTGCACGGAGATCGTCACGTTGCCCCAGACCGCGCGGTCCGGGTCGTTGGTGGCGTCGGACACCTGGTACTGCAGGTTCGTGTCACCGGGCTTCGCGGTCTTGGAGACGCTCACCTGCAGGCGCGACTTGTCCGCGCTCGGGGTGATCGTGACGCCGGAGGGCAGACCACCGGACAGCCCGCGGATGTTCGTGACCGTGAGCCGCTGGTCCGGGAACGGGTTGGTCGGCTGGTCGTTGGCGAGCACGTCGATCGTGGTCGACGCGCCGCGCTTCACGGTCGCCTTGTCGGCGCCGGGCTGGACCAGTGGCCGGGTGGAGGCGACGATGCCGACCTGCACGAGGCCGGACCGGCCGGCGTTCGTCGCGTCCGCCACCCCGATGCCGATCGTCGCCGTGGTGTTCTTGCGCGCGGAGTCGGCCACCTTGATCGTCAGGCGCTGGCCGGAGATGGTCGCCGTCGTGCCCGACCCCGGCTGGCTGACGATCGAGTACCGCAGCTCGGGCAGGTCCTTCGGGTACGGGTAGTCCGTCAAGCGCGTGAGGTCGATGGTCCGTGCGTCCCCCGGCTGCATGTCGATCGAGGACCCGGTGAACGCGGGCGGCTGGTTCGACCGCGGCGTGACCTTCACCGGCAGCACGAGCGTCGCGACACGACCCTTGCCGCCGTTCGCGTTCGAGCCGTCCGTGACCTCGAACGAGATCGACGCGTTGCCGTAGTAGAGCTTGGCGGACGTGAACTGCAGCGTCGACGAGTCCACCACCAGGTCGTCGCCGTTGGCGTGCGTGGCCTTGACCGTCCCACTGTCGGTCACCTTCGCGGTCTGTCCGTTCGCGGTGACGACGTACTTCGAGAGCGGGATGCGGACCGTCGCCTCGCTCTTCACCGTGATCGCGCCGGCGGTCCGGTTGACCTGCGGGAGCGCGTCGTCGAAGCCCGGCACGTGGATGAAGCCGTAGGACACGATGTCGGGGTGGTCCTGCCGTGCCACCGAGAACGGGATCACCTGCGAGTCGTCGGTCAGCCGCACGACGACACGGCCGGTGTCGTTCACCCGGGCGGTGTCGCCGTAGCCGTCCACCACGCCCACGGTGAGGTCGGCGGTCGAGCCCTCGGCGAAGAAGACGTTCTCGAGCACGTCCACGGTGACGCTCTGCCGGTGCAGGATGTCCTGCAGGTCGAGGGTGGTGTCGTCCACCTCGGGGCGGAGGGGGCTGGCGTCCTTGTCGACCGTGACGGTGAGGAAGGCCGTGCTCGCGCCACCGTTCTCGTTCGCGACCGTGTAGAGCACGGCGAAGTCCCCGGACCTGGCGGTCTTCGGCGGGGTGACCCGGATCTCCTGCTTCCGGAGGACCTTCGCCTTCACGTCCTTCGCGGTCGGTTCGGCCGCGGTGACGGACAGGTCGCCGCCCTCGGGGTCGGAGTCGTTCTGGAGCACGCGGACCGTGACCGAGCCGCCAGGTCGGATCGTCACGTGGTCGGCCTCGGCGACGGGGTTCGACGCCTGTTCGGCCCGCGGGGCGATGCCGACGCGGATCGTGCCGGTCGCGCGGGCGCCGAGCGCGTCGACGACCGTGTAGGTGAACTCGTCCGTCCCCGCCGAGTAGTCGCCCGCCTCGTAGGTGAGCGAGTCGGCGGCGACGTCGCTGACCGAGCCCTTGTCGGGGTTCGACCCGACGCCGACAAGCTGGACGGAGTCGCCGTCGGGGTCGATCCCGTTCAGCGGGATCGAGATCCGCACGGCCTGTCCGGCGACGACGCGCGCCGTGACGGTCTCG
This sequence comes from Curtobacterium sp. NPDC090223, assembly GCF_044746585.1. Classification (NCBI taxonomy): domain Bacteria; kingdom Bacillati; phylum Actinomycetota; class Actinomycetes; order Micrococcales; family Microbacteriaceae; genus Curtobacterium; species Curtobacterium sp. NPDC090223. Next base: position 746,810 of record NZ_JBIVCN010000001.1, read on the forward strand.
GGGACCGGCGGGTTGTTCGTCGCACTGTCCTTCTCTCGCACGGAGATCGAGACGGCGGCGTCCGCGGTCTGCCCGTCCGGTCCGGCGACGCGGTAGACGGCCGTGTAGCTGCCGGGCGTCTTCGGAGCGAGGTAGCGCAGGTGGTCGCCGGAGGCGAAGAGCAGGCCGCCGTCACCGGGGACGTTCTGCACCAGGTCCGGCTGCAGTGTGAGGGGCTCGCCCTCGGGCTGGGTGTCGTTCGCCAGCACGTCGATGTTCGCGACGTCGCCGACGCGCACCGTCGCGCTGTCGGCCTGTGCGACCGGGGGCTGGATGCGGTCGGGCTTCGGGATCTCGACCACGGTGATCGTGCCCGTCGACGACGCGAGCCCGTTCGTCTCGGTGTAGGTGAACGTGACCGGCCCGTCGAGGGGCGCGGTCAGCGTGGTCCGGACGGTGTGCTGGTCGAGGATGCTCGCCTGCACGCCGGAGCCCCGTGCCGGACCGTCGAGCGCGGTCACGAGCAGGACCCCGCCCGCCGGGTCGATGTCCGTCGCCGTGACGTCGGTGTCCTTGGTGGACAGCGTGTTCACGAAGACCGTCTTCGGGGTGGTGATCGGCGCGGTCGACGCGTCCGGCGGCGCGAGGACCGTGATCCGGACGATCCCGCTGGCGGTCTTCGTGCCGTCGGTCACGGTGTACTCGACCTGGTGGTCCCCGACGGTGTCGCCCTGCACCCGGAACGTCCCGGCGTCGTAGCTCGGGGTGATCGTCAGCCCGCTCGTCGAGGACACGCTCGTCAGCGTCACCGTGCCGTTGCCGCCCCGGACGTGCTCGAGGGGGTCGACCGTGAAGGCCTTGCCCGCGTAGCCCTGCACGGGGAACGCGTCGGCGCGGAGGGGGACGCTGCCCTGCTTGGCGACGTGCACCGTCAGGGACCCGCGGCCGTCGGCGCGGCCGTCGCTCACGACGAGCTGGGCGCTGCGCTCCCCCGTGCGGCCGCTCGCGTTCCGGAAGTCGAGCAGGCCGTCGGGCGTGGTCGACGCCTGGTCGCCGTCGGACGCCGTCGCCGACTTCAGGTACACCGGGTCGCCGTCGGGGTCGACCCAGTCCCCCAGGACGTTCGTGGAGACGTGACCGTTCTGCACGACGTCCGCACTGGTGTCCCGGACCTGTCGTGGCGCTTCGTTCTCGGATTCCGGGCGCACGGAGACGCGGACGGTCGCGCTGGCGGAACCGCCGTTGCCGTCGGTGATCGTGTAGGGGAAGGTCACGGTGCCGCTGGCGCTGCCGTCGAGCGTGATCTGCAGCCGCTGGCCGTCGTCCACGACGGCCACGGTGCCGCCGCCGTCGACGGTCCCGACCTCGCTCACCACGATCGGGTCGCCGTTGGGGTCGTAGTCGTTGAGCAGGACCGGGAGGCTCGTGGTGCGTCCCGGACGAGCGCCCAGGTCGTCGTCGACCGCGACCGGCGGCTTCTGGTCCTTCTCGACCTCGGGGTCGTCGTCGGAGACCTGCTCCTGCTGCTGGTCGTCGTCCCGCTTGATGAGGTCGGCCCAGTTGTCGATGAGCTGGCCGCTGCGGTCGATCGCCCAGGCCCGGCCCGTCGACGGGTCGTTCGCGACGACCGTGTCGCCGTTGTGCACGATCTGGAGCGCCGCCGCGCCCGGGACCTGGTCGAGCCGCTGCAGCGCGCGTCCGGCGCAGGTGTCGACCGCCTGACCGCCGCTCCATGCCCCGTAGGTGCAGGAGCCGTCCACGTACGGGCGGGCCGCGCGACCGGACACCGCGAGTGCGGTCGTCGTCGCCGAGCCGGTCGGCGTCACCCGGACGAGTCCGGCCGCGCCGGCGACGACGACCGCGTCGCCGTCGGTCGTGGACCGCTGGAGCGACGGGGAGCCACCCACCCGGTCGCCGAGGTCGACCTCGGTGCCGTCGACGGACAGCGTGCCGTCGGTCCGGTCGAGCACCGCGACGTGGCTGCCGACGGCCGCGACCTGGAAGTCGTCCTTGCGGTCCATCCGCACGGTCCAGCGCTTCGCGACCGAGAGCGTCGTGCCGACGTCGACCAACGAGGCGGTACCGGTCCGTGGGGAGTAGACGGCGACGTGGTCCTCGGACGCGTCGAACACGGCGTCCGCGCCGAGCGTCAGGTCCGCCTTCGTCGAGGCGTCGAACTCGTCGAGCTCGGACGCCGGGGTCGACCAGAGCTCACCGGTCTCCTGGTTCCCGATCACCGCGGTGTCCCCGGCGAGGAACACCTGCGGAGCGCCGGACGGCAGCGTCACGGCGTCCCCGACGGTGGCGTCCGCGACGTCGACCTTCGCGACCGTGCCCTTCGTCTCGTCCACGCTGTAGACCGTCGAGCCACGCTGCAACACCGAGAGCGAGTCCGACGAGGCCTCGATCGCGGTGTTCAGCTGCAGGACGGCGGTGTTCGCGCGGCCGACGGCGCCGTACTCCGCCGATGGCACCCAGACGGTGCCGTCGCCGAGGTCAACCCGCTGCGTGTGGTACCCGCTCGACACGACCGCGGCCCCGGCGACGAGCGCACCGACGAGCACGGAGACGCCGAGCGTGACCGCGGCGGACCGGTGCTGCGTCAGGAGGCGCCGGATCACGACCCGCTGCCGATCGTCGCGCACCGCTCGGCGCTCGCGACGCCCGTCTTGCCGTCACGGTTCACGGCGACGGAGATGCACTCCTCGTCGCCCTTGCTGCCGGAGACCACGAACGACGTGCCGGACTGCTGACTCGAGGCGCCGTTCGAGGAGATCACGTAGGTGTCGCCGTTCCGGAGCCCCGGGTCCGACCAGCGGAAGGTCACGGACTCCGACGACGCTGCGGCCCGGACGTCCGAGACGGTCGGGATCGCGCCGGAGCCGACCCGCGACACGAGCACGACGCTCGTCGCGGCGAGGGCCAGGACCACAACGGCGGCGAGCGAGGACACCCACACGACCGTCCGGCGAGAACGTCGGCGCCCGCGGGTCACCGACCCGGTGCGGTGCACGGTCCCGACGCTCCGGGAGCCGGTCGCCGCGACGCCGCCCTGCACCGGCCGACGGGTGCGACGGCGACGTCCGACACGGGACGGCGGCTGCAGTTCACGGACTATCGTGCGGTCGCCGTCCGGGCTCGGCGTGGCGATCGACCAGGCCTCGACGGCGACGTCCGCCGCGGTCTGCGGGAGGCCGAGTTCGGCCTGCACCTGCTGCAGCCCGCGCACGAGCTCCATCACGGTCGCGGGACGGAGCTGGGTCTTCCGGGACATCGCCGTCGCGAGCAGGCGCTCGAGCGACGGTGGGACGTCCGCGCGGCCGGTCGGCTTCACGCCGCCCTTGTCGATGCGTCCCATCAGGTCGGACGCGCCGTTCTTGCCGCCGGGGACCTCGAACGGGCTGCGACCGGCGAGCAGGGAGAACACCGTGGCGGCCAGCGCGTAGACCTCGGACTGGATCGTGCCGCGGGACTCGTCGATGAGGACCTCTGGTGCGGACCACGGGATGGACATGCCGATCGGCTCGTCCGGGTCCGTGCCGCCGATCGTCGCCGCGATGCCGAAGTCGGAGAGCACCGGGTTGCCGTACGCGGTGAGCAGGATGTTCGAGGGCTTGATGTCGCGGTGCAGCACGCCTTCGCGGTGCGCCGTCTCGAGCGCGGACCCGATCCGGATCCCGATCGACAGGACCTCGGACACCGGGATCGGCTCGCGACGGTAGCGCTCGCTGAGCGAGGACGAGCAGAGCTCCATCACCAGGTACGGACGGCCGTCTGCTGCCACGCTCGCCTGGAACACCGTGAGGATCGACGGGTGCGTGCTGAGACGCGCCATCAGGTTCGCCTCGGCCTGGAACATCTGGCGGACGCGGTCGTCGACCACTTCGTCCAGGAGGACCTTCACCGCGACCTGACGCCGCGGCATGTCCTGCTCGTAGAGGAAGACGTCGGCGAAACCACCGGAACCGAGCACGTGCACGGGGCTGAACCCGGCGATGACAGGGGGTGTCGACGGCAGGCGTCGGGCCATCGTGCGCTCCCCTCCGGCCGATCGGCCCGTTGTACGTCGCGGCCTTCCATCCTACGGAACCACGACACCGGAATTCTGTACACCAGCAGACAGGGGACGACGATCATCCCCCAGTTCGGGGGCCAGCTCAGTGGCGGGGAAGCGTGTCCTCGAGGTCGCTGTCGGCCGGCGCTTCGTCGACCTGCAGGACCACCACGGTGACGTTGTCACGGCCACCCGCGACGAGGGCGTCCCCGACGAGACGCTCCGCGAGTTCCTGCGGGTCGGCCACCTTCGCCGCGATCCGACCGATGCCGGCGTCGCCGATCTCCTTCGTCAGGCCGTCGGAGCAGACGATGTAGCGGTCGCCCGCGCGGAGCGGCAGCGTCCACCAGTCCGGGGCCGGCGGCTCGCCGAACCCGACCGCGCGCGTGATCACGTTGCTGTCCGGGTGCGCTTCTGCGTCCTCGGCGCGGAGGACACCGGCGTCGACCATCTCCTGCACGACCGAGTGGTCCACGGTGATGCGACGGAGGACCCCGTCCTCGACCCGGTAGGTCCGCGAGTCGCCGACGTTGAAGACGAGCGCGGCGGGCTGCCCGTGGGACGCCACGAGGGCCAGGCCGGTGACCGTCGTGCCGGCACCGATGGCGTTGCCGCCGGCGGCGCGCTCGATGTCCGCGGTCGCGAGCAGCAGTGCGCGCTGGACCGCCTGACGGGTGCCGAACGGGCCGTCCACGGCGTCGCCGAGACGACGGACCACGGCGTCGCTCGCGCGGTCACCGGCGAGGTGTCCGCCCATGCCGTCGGCGACGACGAAGAACGGTGCCTCGACGATGTAGCTGTCCTCGTTGTGGTCACGCCGACGACCGACGTCGGTCGCGGCACCCCAGGACAGCGTGATGGTGGCGCCGTCCCTGCCCGGGACGTCGATGGCGTGGGCGGCGGCGGCTCGGCCGAGTTCGGTCACGTTCTGGATCGCTCTCTGGGGGTTCGGGGCGTGCCGGTCAACGGGTGACCGGGGGCTGGTGCGAGGACGGCGGGACACCGTCGGGCGGAGGGGTCGCACGGAGGTGCGGTGAGAGGATCTCGATGGCGACCCCGTCCCCGATCTCGACTACCGTACCCGTCAGCGCGACGATGGATGCACCCGACGGCATCCGGTACGCCGGAGCGCCGGCCGGACGCACGAGGGTGCCGTTCGTCGAACGCAGGTCGTCGACGACGGCGACCTCGCCCTCGGCGTGGAGGAGCAGGTGCGACGAGGACACCAGTCCGCTCGGTGAGCGCACCGCCACCAGTTCCGGGACGGGCCCCCGCACGATCCGTGGGAGTGCCGGCCGACGGCCGACGACCACGGGGTGGTCGAGGCGGATCACCCGGTCGCCGATCCGGATCGACGGCACCCGGGTGCGCACCGGCTCCGGTACCGACGGGAGGCCGCTGGCGACGTCCGTCAGGCCGCCGGCCGGATCGGCTCCTGGTGGCGTCCAGGGCACGTGGCCGGTCTCCGGGGAGCCCACCGGTCGCGGAGCGCGGACGACGGTGTCGTCGAGGGAACCGTCGCGGCTGTCCGGGACGCCGGCCTGAGCGTGGCGCGGCCCGCGGACGACCGTGTCCCCCAGCGGATCGTCGTCACCGGGCAGGCGGCCCACGAGCCCGTCGGGACCCGCGGACGGCCGGGTCGACCGAGGACGGAGCACCGTGTCCTCGATGTCGTCGGCGTCGTCGTGCACGTGGTGCCCTTCCTGCGTGGTCACGACAACCGTAGACGATCCGGTGCACCGTGCATCACCCCGACCACGCCGGCGCCGACCCGGCAGCGCACGTCCGCTGGACCAGTCCGGCGAGTGCGTCGTCCGGGACGACGTCGAGCGCGTACCGGGCGCGGACCTCGGCTCGGGCGGACGACCCGAGCGCCCACGCGCACCACGCGCCGAGCGCGAGCGCGCCGGCAACACCCCGCCGGTCGTCCCGCGGCGACCCCTGCGCGGTCCACCCGTGCCACACCGCGACGGCCCGGTCCCCCGCGACGCGGACGCGGTCGCGGTCCGGAGACGGACCCAACCCGTGGAGCGAGAGCGGAGCCGGTTCGTGGAAGGGGTCGAACGGTTGCACCGACGCCGGGTGCGCTCCCCCGGCCGGAGACGCGACGAAGCGGATCAGCGCCATGCGGGTGGCGAGGGCGCCGCACGCGGTGCCGATGGCGGCTCTGCCGCCGGGCGACGGCGGCTCGGTGCCCGGCGCGACGAGCGCCGTGGCTGCCACCGGCAGTGTGACCGCGGCAGCGATCTCACGTGGGTAGCGGACGTACGGGTCAGCGGTGGATGTGACGGCGTCTGGGTTCATGCCGCCATCGAAGCGTGATCCGGGCCTCCAGGCAGGTGCCGGGCGCGACCCCGTGGAGAACGCGACCGCGCCGACAGCCTGTGCAGGAACGGCCGCGCCGGTCAGACCGTGACCGGCGCCAGGCTCTCCGCGACGAGGTCCCAGCCGCCGTCGACCCGCTCGAGCACCACGTGGTTGGCCCGTGCCCAGTCGACCAGCTCGTCCATCGAGCCGACCGAGGCACCGGTCCTGGCCAACAGCGCGACCAGGCGCCCCTTGGCGGTCTTGTTCCAGTGGTTCAGCGCCTTGCGCCGGCCGACGCCGTCGACGCTCACCACCCGCAGCGGCACCGCACCGTCCAGCGGACCGAGCGCGCGGTAGCCCTCGGAGCGCAGGTCGAGCACGAGGCCGTCGGCTCGCGACGCGAGGGCCCGGCCGGCGGCGAGGGGCCAGTGCGACGCCAGGCGCAGCGGGGCGAGCTTCGAGTCGTGCGAGAGCCGGTACGCCGGGATGGGATCCCCCGCACCGACGGGCCCGAACATGGCTGACTGCACGACCACGTGCCGCGACCACCAGGCACGGACCTCTCCGGACGCCGCGGGGACGTCGAGCGGGTCGTAGAGCACGCCGGTGTAGCGCTCGATCGCCGGCAACGTCGGCGAGGACTCGAGCGTCAGGTTCCGGAACCGCTCGGCGATCGACTTCGGGCCGAGCTTCAACGCCGTCCGCGCGGTGGACTCCTCGGAACTGACGGAGCGGGCCGCGGTGATCACCGCGGCCCGCTCTGGGGTCAGTTCCGGGAACGAGAGCGCACCCAGATCGAGTGCGCTGCCCGGTTCCCCGCCCTCCCGCTTCGTCTCCGAAGGCGGGAGGAGGACGGTCAGTCCGGTCAGGACGCCAGCGCGGCCTGCCGCGCCACGATCGTGACCGTGTCGTGCTCGACGGAGAGGAAGCCGTCCTCAGCGTCGACCGCGACGGTCGAGCCGTCGGCCCGCGTGATGCGGACCTGGCCCTGGGCGAGGATCGCGAGCATCGGCTCGTGCCCCGCCAGGATGCCGATCTGGCCTTCCGTCGTGCGTGCGACGACCATGGTGGTGTCGCCCGTCCAGACCTCGCGGTCGGCCGAGACGACACTCACGGTGAGACCCGCCATCTCAGCGGTTCTCCTTCTGGATCTGCGCCCACTTCTCTTCGACGTCGTTGATGCCACCGACGTTGAAGAAGGCCTGCGTGGCCACGTGGTCGAACTCACCGTCGGCGATCGCGCGGAAGGACTCGATCGTGTCCTTCAGCGGCACCGTGGAGCCCTCGACGCCCGTGAACTTCTTGGCCATGTAGGTGTTCTGCGAGAGGAACTGCTGGATACGACGAGCGCGCTCGACCGTGATCTTGTCCTCTTCGGAGAGCTCGTCGACACCGAGGATGGCGATGATCTCCTGCAGCTCCTTGTTCTTCTGGAGGATCTGCTTGACGCGCGTGGCCGTCTCGTAGTGGTCGGCGCCCAGGTACCGGGGGTCCATGATGCGCGACGTCGAGGTCAGCGGGTCGATCGCCGGGTAGAGACCCTGCGACGCGATCTCGCGGGAGAGCTCCGTGGTGGCGTCGAGGTGCGCGAACGTGGTCGCCGGCGCCGGGTCGGTGTAGTCGTCAGCCGGGACGTAGATCGCCTGCAGCGAGGTGATCGAGTGACCACGCGTCGAGGTGATGCGCTCCTGGAGCACACCCATCTCGTCGGCGAGGTTCGGCTGGTAGCCCACCGCGGACGGCATGCGACCGAGCAGCGTGGAGACCTCGGAGCCGGCCTGCGTGAAGCGGAAGATGTTGTCGATGAAGAGGAGCACGTCCTGCTTCTGGACATCGCGGAAGTACTCCGCCATCGTCAGCGCCGACAGGGCCACGCGCAGACGCGTTCCCGGCGGCTCGTCCATCTGGCCGAACACGAGGGCCGTCTTGTCGAAGACACCCGCCTCTTCCATCTCACCGATGAGGTCGTTGCCCTCTCGGGTGCGCTCACCGACACCAGCGAACACCGAGACACCGCCGTGGTCCTGCGCGACGCGCTGGATCATCTCCTGGATGAGGACGGTCTTGCCGACGCCCGCACCACCGAAGAGGCCGATCTTGCCACCCTGCACGTACGGCGTGAGGAGGTCGATCGACTTGATGCCCGTCTCGAACATCGAGGTCTTGGACTCGAGCTGGTCGAAGGCCGGGGCCTTGCGGTGGATCGGCCAGCGCTCGGTGATCTCGAGCTTCTCGTCGGTGTTGAGCACGTTGCCCAGCACGTCGAAGACCTTGCCCTTGGTGACGTCGCCGACGGGGACCGAGATCGGGGCGCCCGAGTCACGGACCTCCTGACCACGGACGAGGCCGTCGGTCGGCTTCAGGGAGATGGCACGGACCAGGTCGTCGCCGAGGTGCTGCGCGACCTCGAGGCCGATCTCCTGCGACGAGTCACCGATGGTGATCGTCGTGAAGAGGAGGTTGTACATCTCCGGGATTGCGTCGTGCGGGAACTCGATGTCGACGACGGGGCCCGTGACACGGGCGATCCGGCCGACACCGGGCGCCGACGACGTCTCGACCGCGGTGGTAGCGGTGTCGGTCATGGCTGGTGCCTTCCTGAGGGTGGGTTGCTGTCCGCGAACGACGCGGACTACTTCTTCTTCGACGAGAGGGCGTCGGCGCCGCCGACGATCTCGGAGATCTGCTGCGTGATCTCGGCCTGACGCGCGTTGTTCGCGAGTCGGGTGAAGTCACGGATCAGCGAGTCGGCGTTGTCGCTGGCCGCCTTCATCGCCTTCTGCCGTGCGGCGTGCTCGGAAGCAGCCGACTGCAGCATGGCGTTGAAGATGCGGCTCTCGATGTAGACCGGGAGCAGGGAGTCGAGCACCGCGTCGGCGTCCGGCTCGAACTCGTAGAGCGGGAGCGGCTCGTCGTTCGTGGGCTCCTCGACGCCGTCGACGACCTCGAGCGGGAGCAGGCGCACGACCTGCGGCTCCTGGGTCGCGAGGCTGAGGAACCGGTTGAACACGATGTGGATCTCGTCCACGCCGCCCTCTGCGGTGTCCTGGAGGAACTTCGACACGACCGCGTCGCCGATCTCCTTGGCCGTCGAGAACTCCGGCTGGTCGGTGTTGCCGACCCACTGCTGCTCGGACGGACGCTCACGGAACGCGAAGTACCCGACGGACTTGCGACCGACCAGGTAGTAGACGACGTCCTTGCCCTCGCTGCGGAGCAGGGAGGCGAGCTCCTCGCCCTGCTTGAGGACGTTCGTGCTGAACGCGCCGTTCAGGCCGCGGTCCGACGTGAACAGCACCACGGCGGCACGCGTCGACGACTCGGGCTCGGTGGTCAGCACGTGGTCGACGTTCGAGAACGTCGCCACGGCCGAGACGGCCCGGGTCACCGCACGCGAGTACGGACCGGACGCGGCCATCCGGGCTTGCGCCTTCTGGATCCGCGACGCCGAGATCAACTCCATGGCGCGCGTGACCTTCTTCGTGGTCTTCGCCGACTTGATCCGCTGGCGGTAGACCCGGACCTGCGCTGCCATCTAGCGACGACCCTTGACGATCTGCTCCTGGTCGACGTCCTCGGCGTCCGCTGCCTGGACCTGCTCCGACCCGAGCGTCTTGCCGTCGCTCGTCTGGAAGCTCTTCGTGAACTCGTCGATCTGCTTGTCCATCTCGGCGACGGTGTCGTCGCTGAGCTGGTTGGTCTCGCGCAGAATCGTGAGCACGTCGGAGTTGCGACGCAGGTGGTCGAGCAGCTCGGACTCGAAGCGGAGCACGTCGGAGACGGGGACCGTGTCGAGCTTGCCGTTGGTGCCGGCCCAGATCGAGACGACCTGCTCCTCCACCGGGTACGGCGAGTACTGCGGCTGCTTGAGGAGCTCCGTCAGGCGAGCACCGCGGTCCAGCTGGCGACGCGACGCCTGGTCGAGGTCGGACGCGAACATCGCGAAGGCCTCGAGCGAGCGGTACTGCGCCAGCTCGAGCTTCAGCGTGCCGGAGACCTTCTTGATCGACTTGACCTGGGCGTCACCACCGACGCGGGACACCGAGATGCCCACGTCGACGGCCGGACGCTGGTTCGCGTTGAAGAGGTCCGACTGCAGGAAGATCTGGCCGTCGGTGATCGAGATCACGTTGGTCGGGATGTACGCCGAGACGTCGTTCGCCTTGGTCTCGATGATCGGGAGACCCGTCATCGAACCGGCGCCGAGCTCGTCGGACAGCTTCGCGCAACGCTCCAGCAGACGGGAGTGCAGGTAGAAGACGTCACCCGGGTAGGCCTCGCGTCCCGGCGGACGACGCAGGAGGAGCGACACCGCACGGTAGGCCTCGGCCTGCTTCGACAGGTCGTCGAAGATGATCAGGACGTGCTTGCCCTGGTACATCCAGTGCTGGCCGATGGCCGAGCCGGTGTACGGGGCGAGGTACTTGAAGCCGGCCGGGTCGGAGGCCGGAGCGGCGACGATGGTGGTGTACTCCATCGCGCCGGCGTCCTCGAGCGCACCCTTGACGGAGGCGATCGTGGAGCCCTTCTGGCCGATGGCGACGTAGATGCAGCGGACCTGCTTGTCCTCGTCGCCCGACTCCCAGTTGGCCTTCTGGTTGATGATCGTGTCGATCGCGATCGCCGTCTTGCCGGTCTGGCGGTCGCCGATGATCAGCTGACGCTGGCCGCGGCCGACGGGGATCATGGCGTCGATCGCCTTGATGCCGGTCTGGAGCGGCTCGTGCACCGACTTGCGGGACATGACGCCGGGAGCCTGGAGCTCGAGGGCACGACGACCCTCGGCCGGGATCTCGCCGAGACCGTCGATCGGGGCGCCGAGCGGGTCGACGACGCGACCGAGGAAGCCGTCGCCGACCGGGGCCGAGAGGACCTCGCCGGTGCGGGTGACTTCCTGGCCCTCTTCGACGCCGGCGAACTCGCCGAGCACGATGGCGCCGATCGAGTCCTCGTCGAGGTTCTGCGCGAGGCCGAGCGTGCCGTCCTCGAAGCGGATGAGCTCGTTGGCCATGACGCCGGGGAGGCCTTCGACGTGGGCGATGCCGTCACCGGCGTCGGTGACGTGCCCGACCTCGGCCGTGGAGGCCTTCGTCGGCTCGTAGTTCGAGACGAAGTCCTTCAGGGCATCACGGATCTCATCGGGGCTGATGGTGATGTCTGCCATGGGATTTTCCTTGTTGGTTTCCGGGGCCCTTCGGCTCCGAGAGGGTGATGCTGCCCGGTGGGGACAGTTCCCGTTGTGGACTTGGGGTGTCGGTTCGACCGTACGCTCAGCCGGCGAGCTGGAGCCGGAGGTCGGCGAGGCGCGTGGACACGGTGCCGTCGATGACGTCGCCGCCGACCTGCACCCGGACCCCGCCGACGACCCGGGGGTCGACGACGTGGTTGACGATGATGTCCTTGCCGTAGCGCGCCGAGAGCCCGCGGGCGACACGGGCCGCCTGTGCTTCCGACAGCGCCGTGGCGGTGATGACCGTCGCCACGACCTTCTCGGCCTGGTCGGCGACGATGCGCGAGGCATCGCGGACCAGCTCACCGATCCGGCGGCCGCGGGGCTGCTGGACCAGTGCCGACAGGATCGTCACGGTCTGTGGCGACGACTTGCTGCCGATGAGACGCTCGACGAGCGCGCTCTTCTGCTCCGGGCTGCCGAGCTTGGTGCCGAGCGCCAGCTCGAGTCCGGCGTCCGAACGGACCGCGGTCTCGAAGGCGAACAGCTCGGCCTCGATCGGGGTGCCCGCCTCGGCCGTGGCCGCGACGGCACGGATGCCCGCGTCCTCGATGCCGGCGAGGAGGTCCTGCTGGGAGGACCAGCGGGAACCGGCGACGGCGGTCAGCACGGCGCGCGTGGCGTCGGACTGTCCGGCGAAGACCCGGTCGATGACGGCCTTCTTGCCGACGACGTCGGCAGTCGGGTCCGCCAGCAGCGTCAGGAGCTGCGGCGCACCGGCGACCACTCGCCCAGCGGCGAGGATCTCAGCACCGCTCGCCAGGTCGGCGCTGCCGCCGAGGTCGGCGAGCACCGCCTGCGTGGACGTCAGTGCTGCTCGGGTGGCGCTCCGCATGCTCAGCGCTCCGTCTCGGCCTGCGACGCCTCGGCGCTGCTCGACGACTCGAGGTCGGCGAGGAAGCGGTCGACGACCGCGGTGGCCTTGGCGTCGTCCTTGAGGGACTCGCCGATGACACCCGACGCGAGGTCGAGTGCGAGCGAGCCGACCTCGGTGCGGAGCGACTGCAGAGCGCTCTGGCGCTCCGCCTCGATCTGCGCCTGGGCGTTCGACGTGATGCGGGCGGCGTCGGCGGAAGCCTGCTCGCGGACCTCGTTGCCGATCGCCGTGGCGTCGGCGCGGGCCTGCTCGCGGATGCGGGAGGCTTCGGCACGGGCGTCGGCGAGCTGCTTGTTGTACTCCTCGAGCGCGGCCGCGGCCTGCTCCTGAGCAGCTTCGGCCTTCTTGATGCCACCCTCGATGGCCTCGGTGCGCTCATCGAGCATCTTCGTGATGCGCGGCGTGACGACACGCCAGAACACCAGGAAGATGATGACGAAGGCCACCGCGGACCACACGATGTCGTACACCGGGGGGATCAGCGGATTGATGTTCTCCTCCGCCGCGATGATGAGTGCGTGCTGCATCGAGGAACCTTAGTTGGTGAAGATGAAGTACGTCGCGATACCGATGAAGGCCAGGGCCTCGGTGAAGGCGATACCGATGTACATGAGGGTCGTCAGGCGGCCCTGGAGCTCGGGCTGGCGAGCGACGGACTCGATCGTCTTGCCGACGACGATGCCGACGCCGATGGCCGGGCCGATCGCTGCGAGGCCGTAGCCAACCGTCGCGATGTTGCCGTTGATCTCCGCGAGAACGGTCGTTGCGTCCACGTGTTTTCCTTTCGAGGTGCGGGTCCGACGGATGCCGGTCCCGTAGGGGGTCAGTGAGGAATCAGTGCTCGTCGGCCAGCGCCAGCTGGATGTAGACGGCGGTGAGGAGCATGAAGACGTAGGCCTGGAGCAGCGCGACGAGGATCTCGAAGAAGCTGAAGGCGATGCCGAAGGCCAGGGTCCCGACGCCGAAGAACGCCAGCAGGCTGTGCGACTCGAAGAAGAAGAACCAGGTGGCCGAGAAGAACAGGACGAGCAGCAGGTGCCCGACGACCATGTTCATCAGGAGTCGAAGCGTCAGGGTGATCGGACGGAGCACGAAGGTCGACACGAGCTCGATCGGCGTCACGATGATGTACAGCGGCCACGGCACCCCGGGCGGGAAGAGCGAGTTCCGCAGGAACGTGCCCGGGTGCTTGCGGAGACCCGCGTAGATGAAGGCGACGTACGCGACGATCGCCAGGATCATCGGCATCGCGATGCGGCTGGTGCCGGCGAGGTTCATGAACGGGATGAGACCCGTCAGGTTCATGAACAGCACACCGAAGAAGATCGTCGCCAGGAGCGGCAGGAAGCGCTTGCCGTCCTTCTCACCCAGGTTGTCGAAGGTGTTCCGGCGCACGACGTCGAAGCCGTACTCGATGAACGCCTGACCCCGGTTCGGGACGAGCTTCAGCGCACGGGTCCCCGCGAAGGCGAATACCAGCAGCACTGCGACCGCGATGAAGCGGATGATGACGACGCGATCGATCTCGATTGGCGTCCCGGCGAAGAAGATCGGGTCCGGGAAGAACTCGTTGATCGACGGACCATGGAATTCGGCGGCCTTACTGCTCCCCGCCGCAACGGTGTTGGCCGCAGCGGTGAGGGACAGGGGAAGAGCGTGGGATAGCAGCGCTGTCTCCTGTGTCGGCGCGCGCACATCATGGCACGCGATGGTGGACTGTGTGGAGGCTGTCCGCTCCGAGCGAGGCTCCGGACGCGGACGCAACAAACACTATCAGGTGTGAGAGCCTTCCCGGGCTCTCAGACGCGCGGGTCGTCCTTCTCAGGGTCCGCTGAGCCTGGGGTCTCCGCACTCGAGCCCGGCAGCCGGACGTCGATCGGGACCCGGGCCTTGCTGATCACGGTCACGTCGATCACCAGCGAACCGATGACCCCGACGATGATCGCGATCGCGAGCACCGGCGTGCTCACCCAGTCCCGGTCCTTGAGCAGCACGAGCACCACGATGAACAGCACGAACTTCACGAGGAACATCCCCATGATCGTGCCGAAGAACGCGCCGGAGATCATCTGACCGCCGGAGAACCGGATCGCCAGCAGCACGCTCACCGCGGTGAGCCCGCAGAACACCACGCTCATGACGGCGCCGATCAGGCCCCCGGCGAGTCCCGGTCCCCCGGCGACGAGGAACCCGACGAGCCCACCGACGACGGCGAGTGCGGCCGCCAGGACGGCTCCCTGCACGAGGATGCGGCGGAAGACGGGACGGACGTGGTCGAGTCCGTTCGGTGCGGTCACGAGGGATCTCCTGGAGTCGAGCGGTCGGTCGAGGTGGACGGGCTTCCCGGCCCCGCGGCCGGTCCGGCGGACGCGGACGGTCGGGCGGACGTGGACGCACCGCCGGAACGGGCGCGGGCGGTGCGCGACGGCCCGGTGACCGGACGGCCGTCACGTGCGGCGGCGGCCCGGTCCAGCGGGTCGAGGCTGGCGTCGACCACCCCGGCTGCGGCGCCGGAGGTCTGCACCCGGATCTCGGTGCGCTTCCGCCCGAGCGGGGCGAACGTGGCGATCGCGCAGATGGTGAACCCGACCGCGACGAACGCGACCACCCACCACCACTGCACGAACAGGAAGAGCAGACAGCCGATCGCGACGGTCGCCGTCCACGCGTAGAAGATCAGCACCGCGTGGAAGTGCGAGTGGCCCATGTCGAGCAGCCGGTGGTGCAGGTGCTTCCGGTCCGCGGAGAACGGGGACTTCCCGGCGCTCAGACGACGGAACACCGCCAGGCCGAAGTCGAGGATCGGCACGATGAGGATCGCGAACGGCAGCAGGATCGGGATGAACGCCGGCAGCAGGTCCGTCCGGGTGCGCACCGCGGCCGGGTCGATGTTGCCCGTGATCGAGACGGCGCTGGTGGCCATCAGGAAGCCCACGAGCAGCGCGCCGGCGTCCCCCATGAAGAGCTTCGCCGGGTGCCAGTTCAGGATGAGGAAGCCGAAGCACGCCCCCACCAGCACCGCGGTCAGCAGGGACGGCAGGTTGAAGAAGAACTCGGTCTGCACCACCACGCGGTTGATGAAGAACGTGTAGAGGAAGAACACCCCGCCGGCGATGATCGCGACGCCGGCGACCAGGCCGTCGAGCCCGTCGATGAAGTTCACGGCGTTCATCACCAGCACGACGGCGAGCACCGTGAAGATCAGGCTCATGTAGGACGAACCGACGCCGAGCGAGTTGCCGATCGGGAGCGACACGATCGCGACGCCCTGCCAGGCGAGGATGCCGGCCGCGATGATCTGCCCCGCGAGCTTCGTCATCCAGTCGAGGTCCCAGATGTCGTCGGCGACACCGAGCACCACGATGATGGTCGCTCCGGCCAGCACCGCGAGCACGCGCTGCGGTTCCGCGAAGACGAGCCGGAAGTAGTCGACGCCCGCGATCTCCGGGAACACGAACCAGGCGCAGAGCAGCGACACGATGATCCCGATGAACATCGCGATCCCGCCGAGCCGCGGTGTAGGGGTGCGGTGCACGTCCCGCTCGCGGACCTTCGGGTACCACTTGTACTTGATCCCGAGCTTCCAGACGAGCCAGCTCACGAGGAAGCTCACGACCGCCGAGATCAGCCCCGCGAGCAGGTAGTACTTCATGTGACGAGGTCGGCCCCCACGACCCGTTCGATCTCGGAGTCCGGGATCACGCCGTGGCGGACGATCCGCAGGCCGTCCCCGGTCGAGAGCCCGGTCGCGTCGACGATCGTCGAGCCGGTGGAGGCCGCGAACCCGTCGTGCGCGGCGAGCGATCCCCCGTCGAGGTACACCGCGACGCTGTCGCCGAGCATCGCCTCGGCCGCGTCGATGTCCATCGCGGCGGGGTCACTGGTGGAGTTCGCGGAGGACACCGCGAGCGGCCCGACCTCTTGCAGGAGCTCGAGTGCGATCCGCGAGTCCGGCATCCGGAGCGCGACGGTCCCCCGCGTCTCGCCGAGGTCCCAGTCGAGGGACGGCTGCGAACGCAGGATGACGGTGAGCCCGCCCGGCCAGAACTCGGCGACGAGGTCGCGGACCTGCTGCGGGACCTCGCTCGCGAGCGCGTCGAGCGTCGGCGGACCCGGGATGAGCACGGGCGGCGGTGACTGCCGGGTGCGTCCCTTCGCGTCGAGGAGGCGCTGCACGGCGGCCTGGTCGAAGGCGTCGGCAGCGAGGCCGTACACGGTGTCGGTGGGGACCACGACGAGTTCGCCCCGACCGAGTGCTGCGCGCGCGAGCCGCATCCCGGTCAGGAGCCCGTCGGGGTCGTTGCAGTCGTATCGGGATGCCATGACTCGACGATGATAGTGCGACACAATGGTGGACATCGTGAACGAGACGCCTGCGCCCCGACTCCTGTTCCTCTTCGACATGGACGACGTGCTCGTCCGGTACGACTGGAAGACCCGCATGGCGGGTCTCACCGAGCTCACCGGGCACGAGCTCGACGAGCTCCGACGCCGCTGGTGGCGCACCGGTGGCGAGATGCGTGCCGAGGCCGGACACTTCCCCGACGGGGACGCCTACCTGGCCGCGTTCGAGGCCGCGATGGAGTGCGAGGTCCCCGAGGCCGAGTGGGCGCGCATCCGCGGTGCCGCGATGACCGAGCTGCCCGAACGCATCGAGGCCGTCCGGATCGCCAGCGAGCACGGGCGTGTCGCGCTCCTCACGAACAACGGACCGCTCGCCGGCCGCTGGATCCACCGGTGGGCGCCGTCCCTGCCCCCGCTGTTCGGGGAGCACCTGGACACGTCGAGCAACTTCGGCGCGCGGAAGCCCGAGCCCGAGGTGTTCCTCCGGGCGCTCGAGCACCACGGCGCCCGCCCCGAGGACACGTTCTTCGCCGACGACATGCCCGAGAACGTCGAGGGCGCCAGGTCGGTCGGCATCTCCGCGGTGCTGGTCGAGCGCGACACGGACCTGCGCCAGGCGGTCCGCGCCTTCGTCGCGGCCCGCTCGGACGCCACGGTCTCCTAGCGCGTTCCTTCCCATCGCGTGCGCTGTGGGAAGCGAGAACGCGCGTGCGCAGTCGGAAGGAACGACCCACCACGCGCGAAACAACTTCCTTCGCGCGATACGGCGGGCGGCGGGGCGGCGGGGCAGCACGCGGAACGCCGGCAGGGGGCCGGGCACCGGCCGGGAGGCTCGGGGCGGGTCGGTCAGCGGGTCGCGGTGGTCGTGCGGTCGCGTCCCGTCAGGTCCTGGTGCGTCTCCGGGGACCGGAACCCCCGGCGCACGAGCACGTCGCGCACGGCTGCGCCCTGCGGCTCGGCGTGCTCGATGACGAGCAGTCCGCCCGGCACCAGGAGCCGCCACGCGGTCTCCGTGAGGGCGCGGACCGCGTCGAGCCCGTCCGTGCCGCCGTAGAGCGCGAGCGCCGGGTCGTGGTCGCGGACCTCGGGGTCGACCGGGATCGCGTCGTCGGGCACGTACGGCGGGTTCGACACCACGACGGACACCGTGCCGTCGAGCTCCGGGAACGCATCGGCCAGGTCGCCCTCGACGAGCCGCACCGTGCCGCCGTACGTCGCGACGTTGCGCCGGGTCCAGGGCAGCGCGTCGGCCGATCGCTCGACGGCGTACACGAGCGCGTTCGGCACCTCGGTGTCCATGGCGATCGCGATGGCGCCGCTGCCGGAGCCGAGGTCGACGGCGATCGGCTCGGGCACCGCGGTCGCCCGCAGCGCGTCGATGCCGAACTGCACGACGCCCTCCGTCTCGGGCCGGGGCACGAAGACCCCGGGTCCGACGGCGAGGGTCAGCGCGCGGAAGTGTGCCTCGCCGGTGATGTGCTGGAGCGGCAGCCGCGTGGCGCGCCGGGCGACCGCCTGGCGGAAGCGTTCGACGTGCTCCCCCGCGATCGCGCCGCCGGTCATGGCGCGGGCCTGCACGGCACCGCGTGAGGTGTCGGTCGCCCAGGCGAGCAGGAGCTCCGCGTCCACGCGCGGTGTCGGGACCCCGTGCGCGACGAGCGCGGCCGTCGCCTCCTCGAGGAGGCGATCGGCCGCGAACGTGACGGGCGTGTCGGAGGTGATCCGGGCCTCCAGTCAGGCGTTCTGGTCGCCCACGGCGGCCAGACGTGCCTCTTCGTCCGCACGGATGGCGGACTCGATGACGGGTTCGAGCGCGCCGTTCATGACGCGGTCGAGGTCGTACGCCTTGTACCCGGTGCGGTGGTCCGCGATCCGGTTCTCCGGGAAGTTGTACGTGCGGATGCGCTCCGAACGGTCCATCCCCCGGATCTGCGAGCGACGGGCGTCCGACGCCAGGGCGTCGAGTTCCTCCTGCTGCTTCGCGAGGATGCGGGCGCGCAGGACGCGCATGCCGGCCTCACGGTTCTGCAGCTGGGACTTCTCGTTCTGCATCGCGACCGTGATGCCCGTGGGCAGGTGCGTGATGCGGACCGCGGAGTCCGTCGTGTTCACCGACTGACCGCCGGGACCGGAGGACCGGTACACGTCGATCTTGAGGTCGTTCTGGTTGATCTCGACCTCTTCGGGCTCGTCGACCTCGGGGAAGACCAGCACGCCGGTCGTCGAGGTGTGGATCCGCCCCTGCGACTCGGTCTGCGGCACGCGCTGCACGCGGTGCACGCCGCCCTCGTACTTCAGGTGCGCCCAGACGCCCTGCGCGGGGTCCGAGGAGTTCGACTTGATCGCGACCTGGACGTCCTTGTAGCCGCCGAGGTCGCTCTCGGTGCGCTCGAGGAGCTCGACCTTCCAGCCCTTGGACTCGGCGTAGTGCGAGTACATGCGCAGCAGGTCGGCCGCGAACAGCGCCGATTCCTCGCCGCCTTCGCCGCCCTTGATCTCCATGATGACGTCACGGCCGTCGTCCGGGTCGCGCGGGATCAGGAGCCGGCGGAGCCGCTCCTGGCGCTCCGCGAGCTGCTCCTCGAGGTCCGGGACCTCGTCCGCGAACGCGGCGTCCTCACGTGCGAGCTCCCGGGCGGCGGCGAGGTCCTCCCCCGCCGCCGTCCAGGCCTCGTACGCGGACTTGATCTGGTTCAGCTCGGCGAACCGCCGGTTGACCTTCTTCGCCCGGGCCGCATCGGCGTGGAGCGCGGGGTCCGACAGCTGCTGCGTCAGGTCCTCGTGTTCCGCCAGCAGCCCTGCCACCGACTCGAACACCGGTTACTCCTGGTGGCCGTTGTGGTGACCGGTCGCGGGGACCGACTTCTGCACCTGCACCAGGAACTCGACGTTCGACTGCGTCTCCTTGAGGTTCCGCAGCACGATCTCGAGCGCCTGCTGCGGGTCGAGCCCGGCCAGGGCACGACGCAGCCGCCAGGTGATCTTGACCTCGTCGGCGGAGAGCAGCTGCTCCTCGCGACGGGTACCGGAGGCGTTGACGTCGACGGCCGGGAAGATCCGCTTGTCCGCCAGGTGACGGTTCAGGCGGAGCTCCATGTTGCCGGTGCCCTTGAACTCCTCGAAGATCACCTCGTCCATCTTCGATCCGGTCTCGACGAGCGCCGTGGCGAGGATGGTCAGCGAGCCGCCGTTCTCGATGTTCCGGGCGGCGCCGAAGAAGCGCTTCGCCGGGTACAGCGCGGCCGAGTCGACGCCACCGGAGAGCACACGGCCCGACGGCGGGGTCGCCAGGTTGTAGGCGCGGCCCAGGCGGGTGATCGAGTCGAGCAGCACGACGACGTCGTGACCGAGCTCCACGAGGCGCTTCGCACGCTCGATGGCGAGCTCGGCGACCGTGGTGTGGTCCTCGGCGGGACGGTCGAAGGTCGAGGCGATGACCTCGCCCTTCACCGTGCGCTGCATGTCGGTGACCTCTTCGGGCCGCTCGTCCACGAGGACGACCATGAGGTGCGCCTCGGGGTTGTTCTTCGAGATCGCGTTCGCGATGGCCTGCAGCACGACGGTCTTGCCGGCCTTGGGCGGCGAGACGATCAGGCCGCGCTGGCCCTTGCCGATCGGCGACACCAGGTCGATGATCCGGGTCGACAGCTTCGCCGGCTCGGTCTCGAGGCGGAGACGCTCGTTCGGGTAGAGCGGGGTGAGGTCCTGGAAGTCGACGCGGCTGGCCGCCTCGTCCGCGGACTGGCCGTTGATCGTGTCGATCTTGACCAGCGCGTTGTACTTCTGGCGGCTCTGCTGCTCGTTGTCGCGCGGCTGCTTGATCGCACCGACGACCGCGTCGCCCTTGCGCAGGTGGTACTTCTTCACCTGGCCGAGGGACACGTAGACGTCGCTCGGGCCCGGGAGGTACCCGGTGGTCCGCACGAAGGCGTAGTTGTCGAGCACGTCGAGGATGCCCGCGACGGGGATCAGGACGTCGTCCTCGGTGATCTCCGGCTCGAAGTCGTCGTTCTGCCCGCCACGGCCGCGCTTGCGGTCGCGCTGGCGACGGCTGCGGCCGCTCTCGGCCTCTTCCTGGTCGCGGCGCTGCTGGTCGTCGCGCTGCTGCTGGGCGTGGTTCTGCTGGTTCTGGGCCTGGTTCTGGTGCTGGTTCTGGTTCTGCTGGCCCTGGTTCTGCTTCTGCTGGCCCTGCTTCTGGCGGCCCTGCTTCTGCTCGCCCTGCTCCACCTGGTCGCCCTGGTCCTGCTTGTCGGCCTGACGGTTGTTCTGCTGGCGGCCGTTCTGCTGCGCGGCGGTCTCGGCGTCCTGGGGCTGCTGGTTCTGCTGCTCGCCGGACTCGGCGTTCTGCCCACGACCACGACCGCGGCCCCGGCTGCGACGACCGCGGCGCGAGCCGCCCTCGTTGTCACCGTTCTGGTCGTTCTGGTCGTTCTGGCCCTGGTCGTTCTGGTCCTGCTGGTCGTCCCGCGCGGTCGTCGCGTCGGCGTCCTGCTCGGTGGCCGGGGTCTCCTCGGCGACGACGGCTGCCTGGTCCGCCTTCGGCTGCTGGCCGCGACGACGACGCTGGCCGCCGGTCTGGGCCTCTTGCGCGTCCTTCTCGGCGCGGACCTGGTCGAGGCCGGCGAGGAGGTCCTCGGTGCCGGTCTGGCCGTGGTTGGTGTGCTCGGCGGCCGTGGTGGGCGCCGTGGTGACGTTGCCGCCGGAGCTGGCGCGGCGCGAGCGACGGGCACGCGACGGCGCGGCCTCGGTCGTCGGGGTGACGTCCACGACGTCGGTCGCCTCGGCGCCGGCCTCGTGGTGGGTCGGGGTCGCCGGGGCGAGCTCCTCGGAGACGGCGGCGGCCGCGGTGCCGGTCGCCGACACGGGCTCCGGCGCTGCGGCCGGCTCGGGGGTGCTGACCGGCGCCGCTGCCTCGGCGGGGGCGTCGGTCGTCTCGGGGCGCTTGTCCTCGATCGCGGCGATGAGGTCGCCCTTGCGGAGCTTCGAGAGCCCCGTGATGCCGAGGGAGGAGGCGATCCGCTGCAGTTCCGGCAGACGGAGCGCGCGCAGGTCGCTGGGGATCTCTGCCGATGCAACAGAGTTGTTCACGTTGGTCACGTTTGCTGTGTTCCTTCCGAACCGCAGAGCGCGGAGAGTTTTCACCGACTTCCTGCGCGGACGCGCTCGGCACACGGGTGGGCCGACACTGTTGCGTGGCCGCCGTTCAGACGACGGACCGGGAAGCGGTGATCTGAGGGAGATCACACCTGCGAACCGTGGAACACGTGCTGGCTGTCGTTCGTGATGGGCACGAAGCCTCGCTACGGGTTGCCTCCGTGGTTCACCGGGTGCGGATTCACTGTAGCACCACCGAGATCGACGGCGAGCATGAGCGGACGCCAGCTCGATTCGGCGTGTCGCTCGACCAGATCGGCGGCCGTCAGGCGCTGTGCCGGGTCCGATCCGAGCACGAGCAGGCTCGGCCCGGCGCCGGACACCACCGCGGCGAGCCCGTGCTGCCGGAGCAGGCGGATCAGCGCGTCCGTCTCGGGCATGGCACTCGCTCGGTACGTCTGGTGCAGCCGGTCCTCGGTCGCGGCGAGCAGGAGCTCCGGACTCTGGATGAGCGCGGCGACGAGGAGCGCCGACCGGGAGACGTTGAACGCGGCGTCGGCGTGCGGGACGCTCTCGGGCTGCAGGGAGCGCGCGAGCTTCGTGGACAGGGTGGAGGTCGGCACGAAGACCACCGGCGCGACACCGCGGTGCACCAGGAGCCGCTTGTACGCGGGCCCGTCCGCGGTCATCCAGGCGATGGTGAGCCCACCGAAGAGCGCCGGGGCGACGTTGTCGGGGTGTCCCTCCATCTCGGTGGCGAGGGTGAGGAGCGTCGAGGCGTCGAGGTCGACGATGCCCTCGAGCAGGCCCCGTGCGGCCATCAGCCCGGCGACGATCGCCGCGGCGGACGACCCCATGCCGCGGCCGTGCGGGATCGCGTTCACCGCGGACAGCTCGAGACCGGGCTGCTCGACCCCGGCGTGCTCCAGCCCGCGGCGAACGGCACGGACGACGAGGTTCGTGTCGTCGGTCGCGACCTCACCGGCGCCGATGCCCTCGACCGTGACGGTCGCGCCGGGCTCGGGCCGGACACGGACCTCGACCTCGTCGTAGAGGGAGAGCGCGAGCCCCAGCGAGTCGAACCCGGGACCGAGGTTCGCGGACGTCGCCGGGACACGCACACGGACCGCCCGTCCGGCCGGTACAGCGATGCGGGCGATCGTGCCCTCCTCCGGTCCGGACGAGCGGTCGGGGCTCACTGCGCGCCGGCCAGTCCGAGCACGTCCGCGACCGCGGCGGTGTCGACGGGGACGCTCGTCGGCGTGACGTCACTGCCGTCCTCGGTGCGGAGCGCCCACTGCGGGTCCTTGAGGCCGTGGCCGGTCACCGTGATGACGACCTTCGCGCCCTTCGGGATCTCCCCGGCGTCGGCACGCTCGAGGAGCCCGGCGACACCGATCGCGGAGGCCGGCTCCACGAAGACGCCGACCTCGGCGGACAGGATGCGGTGTGCGGCGAGGATGCCGGCGTCGGTGATCGCACCGAAGTAGCCGTCGGTCTCCTCGCGCGCCTCGAGGGCGAACTTCCACGATGCCGGGTTGCCGATGCGGATCGCCGATGCGACGGTCTCCGGGTGCTGGACGACGGCGCCGTTCACGATCGGGGCGGAGCCGGCGGCCTGGAAGCCGAACATCCGCGGGAGCTTCGAGGAACGACCGGCGGCGACGTCCTCGCGGTAGCCGCGGGAGTACGCCGTGTAGTTACCGGCGTTGCCGACGGGCAGGAAGTGGAAGTCCGGGGCGTCACCGAGGACGTCGACGACCTCGAACGCGGCCGTCTTCTGGCCCTCGATGCGGTCGTTGTTGACCGAGTTGACCAGGTGCACCGGGTAGTTCGCGGCGAGGTCCCGTGCGATGTCCAGGCAGTCGTCGAAGTTGCCCTGCACCTGGAGCAGCTGGGCGTCGTGGGCGACGGCCTGGCTGAGCTTCCCCATCGCGATCTTGCCCTCGGGGACCAGGACCGCAGCCGTGATGCCGGCGTGCGTGGCGTACGCGGCGGCCGAGGCGCTCGTGTTGCCGGTCGAGGCGCAGATGACCGCCTTCGCACCGTGCTCGACGGCCTTCGAGATCGCCATCGTCATGCCGCGGTCTTTGAAGGAGCCCGTGGGGTTCATGCCCTCGAACTTCACCCAGACCTCGGCGCCGGTGCGCTCGGAGAGACGCCGTGCCGGGATGAGCGGCGTGCCGCCCTCCCCCAGGGTGATCACGGGTGTCGCCTCGGTCACGTCGAGTCGGTCGGCGTACTCGCGCAGGACGCCCTGCCACTGGTGGGCCATCGGGGTTCTCTCTCTGTCGGTGCTGCTGGTGGGACTGGTGGGTCTGGCGGCCGGTCAGGCGCCGACGACGCGGAGGACGCTCGCCACGTCGGTGACGGTCGTCTCGCCGCGGAGTGCGACGACGGTGTCGGCGAGGTCCGATTCGCGGGCCTCGTGCGTGCCGATCACCAGGGTGGCGGTGCCGCCGTCGCCGTGCGCGCTGGACTGCTCGACGGTCTCGACGCTGACGCCGTGCTTCGCCAGGACGCCCGCGACCGTGGACAGCACGCCGGGGGCGTCCGTCACGTGCAGGGTGATCTGGTAGCTCGTGCGGACGGTGCCGATCGGGAAGACGGGCAGGTCCGACTGGGTGGACTCGGCGATGCCGGGCCCACCGATCACGTGACGACGGGCGGCGGAGACCAGGTCACCGAGGACCGCGGAGGCCGTCTCGACGCCGCCGGCTCCGGCGCCGTAGAACATCAGGTCGCCGGCGGCCTCTGCCTCGACGAAGACGGCGTTCTTCGCACCGTGCACGCTGGCGAGCGGGTGCGACTCGGGGACGAGGGCCGGGTACACGCGGGCGCTCACGCCCTCGCGGCCGTTCTCGTCGGTGAGGCGCTCGCACGTCGCCAGGATCTTCACGACGTAGCCGGCCTTGCGTGCGGCACGGACCTGCTCGATGGTGACCGAGGTGATGCCCTCCCGGTGCACGGCGGCGAGCGGGACCGAGGTGTGGAACGCGATCGAGGCCAGGATCGCGGCCTTCTGCGCGGCGTCGTAGCCCTCGATGTCGGCGGTCGGGTCGGCCTCGGCGTACCCGAGCTCCGTCGCCGTGGCCAGGGCGTCCTGGAAGGTGGCGCCTTCGCGGTCCATCAGGTCGAGGATGAAGTTCGTGGTGCCGTTCACGATGCCCATGATCCGCACGATGCGGTCACCGGCGAGGGAGTCGTGCAGCGGCCGGATGATCGGGATCGCCCCGGCGACGGCGGCCTCGTAGTAGAGCTGTGCGCCGACCTGCTCGGCCGCGGCGAAGAGCTCGGGCCCGTGCGTCGCGAGGAGCGCCTTGTTGCCGGTGACGACGTCGGCGCCGGACTGCAGGGCCTGCAGCACCAGGGTGCGTGCCGGCTCGATGCCGCCGATGAGCTCGACGACGATGTCCGCGCCGAGGATCAGCGACTCCGCGTCCGTCGTGAACAGCTCGCGCGGCAGGTCGACGTCACGCTGCGCATCGACGTCGCGGACGGCGATCCCGACGAGTTCGAGGCCGGCGCCGGCGCGCGAGGCCAGCTCGTCGCCGTGTTCGAGCAGGAGTCGCGCGACCTGCGAGCCGACCGAGCCGGCTCCGAGCAGCGCGACGCGGACGTTGCGGTATTCGATCATGTGGTGCGTGTCTCCGGGATCTCGGGGGCTCACCGCGCGGCACCGGCAGCGGCCACGGGCGACACCCCGCTGTCGCGGGCGAGGAGGTCGTCGACCGTCTCACCACGGACGAGGATACGTGCTCGGCCGTCGGCGACCGCGACGACCGGCGGGCGACCGACGTGGTTGTAGTTGCTCGCGAGGCTCCAGCAGTAGGCACCGGTGGCGGCGACGGCGAGGAGGTCCCCGCGGTGCACGTCCCCGGGCAGGTACTCGTCGTGGACCACGATGTCGCCGCTCTCGCAGTGCTTCCCGACGACCCGGGTCAGGACCGCCGGTGCGTCGGAGGTGCGGGCGAGACGGGCGGTGTACTCGGCGCCGTACAGGGCCGGGCGGGCGTTGTCGCTCATCCCGCCGTCGACCGAGACGTACGTGCGGGTGGCGGTGGCGTCGTCGCCGTCCGGCGTCTCGAGGGCGACCGGCTTGATGGTGCCGACGCGGTAGAGCGTGATGCCGGCCGGACCGACGATGTACCGCCCAGGCTCGACCGCGATCTCCGGTACCGGGATGCCGCGCTCGGCGCAGGCATCGGCGACGATGGTCGCGAGGGCGTCCGCGACGTCCTCGGGTTCGAAGGCGGAGTCCGCCTCGGTGTAGTCGATGCCCCAGCCGCCACCGAGGTTGAGTTCCGGGACCGGTCCGGACTGCACGAGCGTGGCGTGCACGTCCATCAACCGACGGGCGGCTTCGCGGAACCCGGACTCGTCGAAGATCTGCGACCCGATGTGCGAGTGCAGGCCGACGAACGCGAGCGACGGGCGGGACCGGATGGTCTCGGCGGCTGCCACGGCCTCGGTCAGGGGGATGCCGAACTTCTGGTCTTCGCGTGCGGTCGCCAGGTACTCGTGCGTGGACGCGTGCACCCCGCTGTTGATCCGGATGCGGACGCGCTGGACGACGCCGGCGGCCGCTGCGGTGTCGGCGACGCGGTCGATCTCCTCGTGCGAGTCGAGGACGATCGTGCCGACCCCGACCTGCACCGCGCGGGCGATCTCGGCGTCGGACTTGTCGTTGCCGTGGAACCCGAGCCGACCGGGATCGACGCCGCCGGCCAGGGCGACCGCGAGCTCGCCACCGGTGCAGACGTCGACGCGGAGGTCTGCCTCGGCCATCCAGGCCGCGACCTGCGTGGTGAGGAACGCCTTGCCGGCGTAGTAGACGTGCGCGTGCGTGCCGATGCGGCCGAATGCCTCGGTGAAGGCGTTGCGCACCCGGACGGCGCGGGACTGCACGTCGCGCTCGTCGACGACGTACAGCGGCGTGCCGAACTGCGCGACGAGGTCGGACGCGGTGACACCGCCGATCGCGAGCGAACCGTCGTCGGTGCGCGTCGCGGAGGCGGGCCAGATCCGCGCGGTCAGCGCGGAGGCATCCGCCGGGAACCGCAGCCGCGGCGGGGCAAGTGGGTTCTCGCTCACGGGACCCGATCCTACCGAGCCGACACGGGCCTCCAGTCCTTGGTTACGCCCCTGTGGAGAAGTCAGCACGTCCCGGTGGTCTGGAGACCCTGCTCACTGAGGGGCAGCTCGTCGGCGGTGATGCGCACCGTGGCCTTCGCGGCGGTGACGTCGAGCGAGCGGACGCGGAGTGCCTCCGGCAGGAACTGCGCGGTGCAGACCTGCACCGGGGTGTTCGTGACGCCGGGGATGTCGTCGACCTTGAGGTCGAGCGCCGAGTTCGTGATCCGCACCGTCTTCGGGGTGATCGTGATGCCCTTCCCGGCGGTCTGCGCGGCGACGGTGCCGCGGGCCTGGTAGGAGATGTCGTAGCCGAGCACCGCGGTGGTCCCGGAGAGCTCGACGCCGCCGTCCACGAGCGACAGGCGGTCGAACAGCGGGCTGTACTTCGCGAGGTCCTTCACGCTCGTGGCGGCCAGGGTGACCGTGCCGTCCACGTCGTGCACGTTCCCCTTGCCGTCGATCGGGACGTCGTGCGCGGTGACGTCGGCGGCGAGCGGGATGCCGTCGACGGTGATCTTGCGTGACGAGATCGCCACCTCGTCGAGGCTGCCGCCGATGAGCTGCGGGATGATGACGCCCTCGGCG
Organism: Curtobacterium sp. NPDC090223; assembly: GCF_044746585.1. Taxonomy (NCBI): domain Bacteria; kingdom Bacillati; phylum Actinomycetota; class Actinomycetes; order Micrococcales; family Microbacteriaceae; genus Curtobacterium; species Curtobacterium sp. NPDC090223. The sequence continues at coordinate 774,416 of NZ_JBIVCN010000001.1, forward strand.
TGGGCGTCCACGGTGCCCGTCGTGCCGTCCGGCAGCGACTGCTCGACCTGCTGCGCGATCATCCGGTCGACGACGCCGCGGAGGACGAACTCGGCGATGACGACGAGCACGGCGAGCAGCACCACGATCCCGATGACGACGATCGCTGCGGTGCGCCCGCGGCGGCGCTTGCGTGGGGCGGCGGGTGCGGTGGACATGCGTCCTACCTTGCCAGCGTCCCCCGGGATGCGGCCTGGAGGCCCGGCGTGCGCCCGGCGCGGCGGCGCGGCGGGCGCGTGGTGCGGTGCGGGCGCCGGCGGCGCCGGCGGTGCCGGCGGTGCCGGCGGGGCGGTGCGGTGTGGCGCCGCACAGCCGAAAGCACTCCGAACCACGGACTTGCGTGGTTCGGAGTGCTTTCGGTTGTGCGAAGCGCGGCTGGCGGCGGCGCGCGGCGCGGCGCGGCGCGCGCGGCGCGCGGCGCGCTACATGCGCTCGGGGGCGCTCACGCCGAGCAGGCCGAGGCCGTTCCGCACGACCTGACCGGTCGCGTCGTTGAGCCACAGACGCGTGCGGTGCAGGTCGGTGACGGTCTCGTCGCCGAGCGGGGTCACCCGGCAGGCGTCGTACCAGCGGTGGTACAGCCCCGCGAGCTGCTCGATGTAGCGCGCGATGCGGTGCGGCTCGCGGAGTTCGGCGGCCTGCCGGACCACCCGCGGGTACTCCGCGAGGGCCCCGAGCAGCGCACCCTCGGTGTCGTGGGTGAGCAGGGACGCGTCGAACGCCGAGCGGTCCACACCCGAGGCCGCGGCGTTGCGCGCGACGGACTGCGTGCGGGCGTGGGCGTACTGGACGTAGAACACCGGGTTGTCGTTGGTGCGCTTGGTGAGCAGGTCGAGGTCGATGTCGATCGCGGTGTCGCTGGCGAACCGGACGAGCGAGTACCGGCCGGCGTCGACACCCACGGCGTCGACGAGGTCCTCCATCGTGACGATCGTGCCCGCGCGCTTCGACATGCGCATCGGCTCGCCGTCCTTGAGCAGGTTGACCATCTGGCCGATCAGGATCTCGAGGTTCTTGCCCGGCTCGTCACCGAACGCGGCGCACATCGCCATCATCCGGCCGACGTAGCCGTGGTGGTCGGCGCCGAGCATGATCAGGTTCCGCTCGAACCCGCGCTCGCGCTTGTCGAGGTAGTACGCCAGGTCGCCGGCGATGTAGGCGGGCTCGCCGTCGGACTTGATCACGACGCGGTCCCGGTCGTCGCCGAAGTCGGTCGTGCGGAGCCACTGCGCTCCCTCGGCCTCGTACATGTGCCCGTTCGACCGGAGGCGCTCGATGGCGCGCTCGACGGCCTTCGACTCGTGCAGCGCGTTCTCGTGGAAGTAGACGTCGAAGTCGACGCCGAACTCGTGCAGCGACTGCTTGATGTCCGCGAACATGAAGTCGACGCCCTCGCGCCGGAACAGTTCCTGCGCCTCGTCGCGGGGCAGGTCGCGCACGTCACCGTCGAAGGTCGACAGCACGCGCGCCGCGATCTCGGCGATGTACGCGCCGCCGTAGCCGTCCTCCGGCGTGGGCTCGCCCAGCGCCGACGCCACGAGCGACCGGGCGAAGCGGTCGATCTGGCTGCCATGGTCGTTGAAGTAGTACTCGCGGGTGACCAGGCCGCCCTGCGCCTGGAACACGCGGGCCAGGCTGTCGCCCACCGCTGCCCAGCGAACACCGCCCATGTGGATCGGCCCGGTCGGGTTCGCGGAGACGAACTCCAGGTCGATGCGGACGCCGTCGTAGAGGTCGCCGTGCCCGAAGGACTCGCCGCCCTCGACGATGGTGCGCGCGATCTCGCCCGCTGCAGCGGCCTCGAGCGTGATGTTGATGAAGCCCGGGCCGGCGACGTCGACCGAGTCCACCCCGTCGAGCTCGGTCAGCTCGCCGGCGATCTCGGTCGCGAGCTCGCGCGGGTTCGTGCCGAGGCGCTTCGCGAGCTGCATGGCGGCGTTCGAGGCCCAGTCGCCGTGCGCCCGGTTCTTCGGGCGTTCGAGGGCGACGTGCGACTCCTCGACGGTCACGGTGTCGGACGCGCCTCGGCGCTCGACGATCCCGGTCAGGATCGACAGGTACGCGGCGGAGAGTTCGGCAGGAGTCACGGCGGACGAGTCTACCGGGCGTGGCGCCGACACCCGTCCCACACTCGGGCGCATGCAGCATCATGGCCGGATGACCTCCCGACGATCGGTCCGGGCGATCAGCGTCGCCGCGCTCGCCGTCCCCGCCGCCCTCGTGCTCGCCGCCTGCTCCGGCGGTGACGCCGACGACACCGCGACCCGGTCCGCGAGCCCGACCCCGAGCGCGTCCGCCACCGCGGCCCCGATCGGCAAGCGCGTCACCCAGACGTGCGCCGAGCTCCTGCCGGACACCGCCTTCGCCGTGTACGGCCAGCAGTTCGAGCTCGACACCTCTGCCGAGCCCGAGAAGGGGTCGGCCGCGGCCCGGATCGCCGAGCAGCGTGGTCGGGTGTGCGTCTTCGACGAGGTCGCGGACAGCTCGGTGACGATCACCGTCGCGGTCGCCGACCTCCCTGAGAAGTCGCTCACGAACCTCAAGGACGCGCTCTACGAACGGGGCGGCTCCGTGCCGACGTACACCGTCGAGGGCTACTTCTCGCTGACCGACGACGTCGGCCGCGCCGATGCCTTCGCGGACCCGTACTGGATCACGACCTCCTCGACGCTGTTCACCGAGCCGGGCTCGGCGCAACCCGTCGTCGACGCGGTCCGGCAGGTGCTCGCGCCGACCTCGACGGGCACCCCGAGCGCGTCGCTGTCACCGTCCGCGACGCCCACTCCGACCCCCACCGCGACACCGGCGGGCTGACGCGGGCGGGTCCGCGATCAGCGCGGGAGCATCGCCACCAGGAGGTCGCGGAGGGCCGTCCCGGTGGCACCGGAGTCCTCCGGGTGCCACTGCACCGCCCACAGCGGAGCGCTGACGTGTTCGACGGCCTCGACGGTGCCGTCCGGCGCGGTCGCGACCACGCGGAGCCCGTCGCCCACCCGTCCGACGGCCTGGTGGTGCGAGGAACGGACCTCGAGTCGCGCCGCTCCGAGCGCCGCTGCGAGGCGACTGTCCGGTTCCAGGAGCACCGGGTGGTCGACCATGCTCGCAGCCGGGTCGCCCGGCCGGACGTGACCGCCCTGGTCGAGGTGCTGCACCAGGTCGCCGCCGAGCGCGACGTTGACGACCTGCATGCCGCGGCAGATGCCGAGCGTCGGCACGGCCCCGGCCAGCGCACGACGGACCGCGGCGATCTGGGCGGCGTCGGCCACCGCGAAGTGCTGACCGCGCCCCTCGTAGTCGTCGTCGCCCTCGTAGTGCGCAGGGGCGACGTCCTCGCCGCCCATCACGAGCACGCCGTTCGCCGCGGACAGCGCCGCGTCGAGACCGTCGACGCCGAGCTGCTCGGCCGCGAAACGACGCGGCTCCCACCCGGCGGCACGCGCGACCTCGATCGCCCGGGAGGTCAACGCGGTGAGCGCGTCGTGGAACGCGGGGTCCGCACGGTCGGCGTCGCTGACGTCGACGACGGCGAGGACGGGACGGGGCTCCGGCTGCATGGAACGATCCTGGCGCATCGGCCACGCCCGGCGGAACGGGTGGTCCTGGAGGTCTGCCGGGACCTGCTACGGTTGTTCCCACCCCGGGCCCCCATAGCTCAGGGGATAGAGCACTGCCCTCCGGAGGCAGGGGCGGAGGTTCGAATCCTCCTGGGGGCACAGACGAATCCTCGGTAGCGTCGAGGCATGACGATGACGTTCCCGTTGCCTTCGACCGTTCCGCTGCGCGGGGGTCCGACCCTCGGGTGGGGCGTGATCGGCCCCGGCGCGATCGCGAACGACTTCACGACCACGCTGCACGCCAACTCCGACCAGCGCGTCGTGGCGGTCGGCTCCCGCTCCCCCGGACGCGCCGCCGCCTTCGCCGCGCGGCACGGGGTCGCCACCGCGCACGGCTCGTACGAGGCCCTCGTCGCCGACCCCGCCGTGGACGTCGTCTACGTCGCCTCACCGCACCCGCAGCACCTCGACCACGCGCTCCTCGCGATCGCCGCCGGCAAGCACGTGCTCGTCGAGAAGCCGATGACCACGTCCGAGGCCGACACCCGGCGCCTGGCCACCGCCGCCCGCGACGCCGGCGTCCTCGCCATGGAGGCGATGTGGACCCGGTACCTGCCGGGCACCACCGTGATCGCACAGCTCCTCGCCGACGGCGGACTCGGCGACGTCCGTCTGGCGACGGTCGACGTCGGCTGGCCGCACGACCCCGACCCAGAGGACCGCATGTTCGATCCGGCGCAGGGTGGCGGCGCCCTGCTCGACGCCGGTGTGTACGCGCACTGGTTCGCGCGGTTCGCCACCGGCGCCCCGGTGACCAGCAGCACGACGGGAGTGGTCTCGGACGGTGGGGTGGACCTCCAGTCCGTCACCGTGTCGACGGCCACCGGCGGCGCGCAGTCCGTCGCGACCACGACGATCACCGCGTGGACGCCGGGCCTGGCGACGATCGCCGGCAGCCGCGCGACGGTGCGCTACACGGACCACTTCGTGTTCCCGGCCTCGTTCGCGCTGCACCACGGTGCGGACGCGGACCGCTGGTCGGAGCCGAGCGGGCTCCGCGGACGGCAGGGCCTGGTGTGGCAGGCGGTGGCGTTGGCCGCCTACGTCGCAGAAGGCCGCACGGAGTCGCCGCTGCACGGACTGGACGACTCGATCGGGCTCGCGGCGTCGCTGGACGCGGCGCGGGCGGCTGTTTCCGAACAGGACACCTCGGCCCCCTAGGATCCGGGCCGGTCGACCCGCACACGACCGGGAAGAGGACTCGATGACGCTCGCCACCGGGAGCCCGCAGACCGAACTGGCCCGCGGCGCGCTCGTCCCGCCTGCCCGCACGCTGCTCGACGTGCTGCGGACGACCGCGAGCGACCACCCGACGGCGCTCGCGCTCGAGGACCCCGACGGCGCGATCGACTACCGGACGCTCGTGCGGCTCGTGCAGGAGCGGGCCGACGACCTCGCCCGGCGGGGCGTGCGGCGTGGCGACCGCGTGGGCATCCGGATCCCCTCCGGCGGCCGGGACCTGTACCTGTCGATCCTGGCGGTCCTGGCCGCGGGCGCGGCGTACGTGCCCGTCGACGCGGACGACCCGGAGGAGCGGGCGACCCTCGTGTTCGGGGAGGCCGGGGTGGTCGGCGTGATCGGCGCGGGCGGCGTCCTGCGCCGACACGGCACGGCGGCGGGCACGGCGGACGCGGCGGGCGGCACGGCGCCGGACGCGGCGGCGGCGGACGCGACAGCGCCGGACGCGGCGGACGCGACGGCGCCGGACGCGGCGGACGGCACGGCTGCGCCGGTCGTCGACCCCGCGGCGAGCGCCGACGCACCGAGCACGACCGACGACGCGTGGGTCATCTTCACGTCCGGTTCGACGGGCGTCCCCAAGGGCGTCGCGGTCACGCACCGGTCCGCGGCGGCGTTCGTCGACGCCGAGGCCCGGATGTTCCTGCAGCGGGCGCCGATCGGCCCCGGTGACCGTGTGCTCGCCGGGCTGAGCGTGGCGTTCGACGCGTCTTGCGAGGAGATGTGGCTCGCGTGGGGCCACGGTGCCTGCCTGGTGCCGGCTCCGCGCTCCCTGGTGCGGACGGGTGTGGACCTCGGCCCGTGGCTGATCGTGCACGGCATCACGGTGGTGTCGACGGTCCCGACGCTGGCGGCGCTCTGGCCGGACGACGCCCTGGAGCAGGTCCGCCTGGTGATCTTCGGCGGCGAGGCCTGCCCGCCCGAGCTCGCGGCCCGGATCGCGAGCCGGGACCGCGAGGTGTGGAACACCTACGGGCCGACGGAGGCGACGGTGGTGGCGTGCGGTTCCCTGATGGACGGCAGCGTGCCGATCCGGATCGGGCTGCCCCTGGACGGCTGGGACCTCGCGGTGGTCGACGGCGCGGGTGCGCGGGTCGCGCCGGGCGAGGTCGGCGAGCTCGTCATCGGCGGGGTGGGCCTCGGGCGGTACCTCGACCCGGCGAAGGACGCGGAGAAGTACGCGCCGTTCCCGGAGCTCGGGTGGGAGCGGGCGTACCGGAGCGGTGACCTGGTGCGGTACGACCCGGAGGGGCTGGTGTTCCAGGGCCGGGCGGACGACCAGGTGAAGCTCGGCGGGCGTCGGATCGAGCTCGGGGAGATCGACGCGGCGTTGCAGGCGCTCGACGACGTCGCTGGCGGTGCTGCCGTGGTGCAGCGGACCCCGGCGGGCAACCAGGTGCTCGTCGGGTACGTCGCGCCGGTGGCCGGTGCGGTGGTCGACACCGCGGCGGCGAACGCCCGGCTGCGCGAGGAGCTGCCGGCGGCGCTGGTGCCGCTCCTGGTCGTGGTGGACACCCTGCCGACGCGGACGTCGGGCAAGGTCGACCGGGCGGCGCTCCCGTGGCCGCTGACCGGCGACGCGGGTGCCGGTGGTGCGGCTGCTGGTCTGCCGCCGACGGTCGCCTGGGTGGCCGAGCGGTGGGCCGCGATCCTCGGGATCCCGGTGACGAGCGTCGACGACGACTTCTTCGCGCACGGCGGCGGGTCGCTGACGGCGGCGCAGCTGGTCTCGGCGATCCGCGAGCGGTACCCGACGACCACGGTCGCGGACGTCTACGACCACCCGAGGATCGGGGCGCTGGCGGACGCGTTGGACGCCTCGGGCCCGGTGGCGGCCGCGCGCCGTGACGTCCGTCCGACGCCGCCGGCGACGGGGTTCGTGCTGACGCTCCTCGGGCTGCCGGTGCAGGTGCTCCGCGGGCTCCGGGTCCTGACGTGGACGGCGGTCGTCGCCGCGGTGCTGCACACGACGACCCTGCCGTTCCTGCCCGTGCTGCCGTGGCCGGTCCTGGTCGCCGCGGTGCTCGTGTTCGTGACCCCGGTGGGCAAGATGGCGGTGACGGTCGCACTCGCCCGCCTGGTGCTGCTCGGGGTCCGGCCGGGCGAGCACCCGCGTGGCGGCTCGGTGCACGTGCGGGTGTGGCTGGCCGAGCGGATCGCCGAGGCCGTCGATGGCCCATCCACCGCCGGGGCCCCGTGGATCAGCTACTACGCCAGGGCGCTCGGTGCGCGGATCGGGCGGGACGTCGACCTGCACACGCTGCCACCGGTCACCGGGATGCTGACGATCGGCAAGCGTGCGTCGATCGAACCCGAGGTGGACCTCGCCGGGCACTGGGTGGACGGCGACGTGTTCCGGCTCGGGCACGTCACCGTCGGGTCCGACGCCGTGGTGCACAGTCGGACGACGCTCATGCCGAGTGCAGTGGTCGGCGCGGGCGCCGAGATCGAGGCGGGTTCCGCCGTCCAGGGCCGGGTGCCCGACGGCGAACGCTGGGCGGGGTCGCCTGCGGAGCGCGTCGGGTCGGCACGGCACGGACGGGAGGCCCGCCCCGCCTCCCGTCGACGGTGGCTCGTCGCGTACGGGGCCGCGTCGGTCGCGGTGGCCGGGTTGCCGGTCGTCGGGGTGGCGGTCGGGTTGCTCGTCGTCGCCGCGCTGGTCGGGCGGGCGGCGACCCTCGGCGGCGCGGTCCTGCACGCGCTCGCGCTCGTCCCGCTCGCGACGGTCGTCGCCGGGGTGGTCTACGCGGGGCTCGTCGTCGCGGCGGTCCGGCTGCTCGGGATCGGGCTGCACGAGGGACGCCACCCGGTGCGTTCCCGGATCGGCTGGCAGGCGTGGTGCACGGAGCGGGTCCTCGACGCCGCGCGCACGCTGCTGTTCCCGCTCTACGCGAGCCTCGTCACGCCGGTGTGGCTCCGGCTGCTCGGCGCGCGGGTGGGGCGGAACACGGAGATCTCCACGGTGCTGCTCCTGCCGTCGCTGACGCAGATCGCGTCGGGGGCGTTCCTCGCGGACGACACGATGGTCGCCACGTACGAGCTCGGTGGCGGGCGCATCACGATCGGCCGGTCGAAGGTGGGCCGCCGGGCGTTCCTCGGCAACAGCGGGATGACCGGCGCCGGGCGGAGCGTCCCGCGTGAGGCGCTCGTGGCCGTGCTGTCCGCCGTCCCGAAGAAGGCCAAGCGGGGCTCGTCGTGGCTGGGCTCTCCCCCGGTGCGGCTCCGCCGGGCGGCGACGTCCTTCGACGAGGAGCGCACGTTCCGTCCGCCGCGGCGGCTCCGTGTGGCACGGGGCTGCTGGGAGGTCCTGCGGGTCGTCGCGCCGATGGTGTCCGGCGCGATCGCGCTCGGGGTCGGTGGGGTGCTCCTGGCGCTGTGGTCCGCGGTCGGCATCGGCTGGACGGTGCTCCTCGCCGCGGTGGTCCTGATCGCGGCCGGTGCGGTGGCCGCGGCGGTGTCGACGATCGCGAAGTGGCTGTTCGTCGGCCGGATCAGCGCGCGCGAGCACCCGCTGTGGTCCTCGTTCGTCTGGCGGAACGAGGTGCAGGACACGTTCGTGGAGACCGTCGCCCGGCCGTGGTTCGCGGAGCAGGCCACCGGGACGCCGGCCCTCGCGGCCTGGCTGCGGACCCTGGGGGCGACGATCGGCCGCGGGGTCTGGTGCGAGACGTACTGGCTGCCGGAGGCGGACCTGGTGTCCATCGGGGACGGCGCGACGATCGCCAGGGGCACGGTGGTGCAGACGCACCTGTTCCACGACCGGGTGATGCAGCTCGACGAGGTCCGGGTCGACGCCGGCGGCACCCTCGGACCGCACAGCGTGATCCTGCCGGCAGCCGGGATCGGTCCCGGTGCGACGATCGCGCCCGCGTCGCTCGTGATGCGTGGCGAGCAGGTACCAGGGGGGACCTCGTGGGCCGGCAACCCGATCTCGCCGTGGGAGAGCGCACCCCGGACAGCGGACACCTCGTCGGCGGGCCCCGTCGCCGGCGTCGTGGCAGACTGACCGGCACCGTGAAGCCGACGAACGCAGCCGCCGACCCGTACACCCCGCACAGCGGCGACCGACGCTGGAGCGCCACGCACTACGACCTCCGACTCGACTACCGGGTCGCCACGAACCGCCTCGACGGCACCGCGACGATCACCGCGACCGCGCTGGACCCGCTCGACCGCGTCGTCGTCGACCTGCACGGCATGTCCGTGGACCGGGTCGACGTCGACGGGCACCGGGCGAAGAAGGTGTCGACCGCGGTGCACAAGCTCACCGTCACCCCGGCCGAGCCGATCGACGCCGGCGCGGAGTTCACGCTGCACGTCCGGTACCGCGGTACGCCCCACCCGCTGCGCAGCCCGTGGGGGCAGATCGGCTGGGAGGAACTGACGGACGGCGTCATCGTCGCCGCGCAGCCGACCGGTGCGCCGTCGTGGTTCCCCTGCAACGACCGCCCGGACGACAAGGCCACCTACCGCTTCGAGATCACCTGCGAGTCCGGGTACGACGTCCTGGCGAACGGGGAGCTCCTCGGTGACGAGCGCGCCGGCCGGGGCACCCGCTGGACCTACGCCACGACCGACCCGATGGCGACGTACCTGGCGACGGTGCAGATCGGCCGCTACCGGACGCACGCGCTCCGTGGTGCCCCGGTCCCGGTGACGATCCACCACCCGGCCGACCTCGGCGCCGCGGTGAAGACCGACTTCGGCCAGGTGCCGGAGATGATCGCGCTCTACGCCGACCGGTTCGGCCCGTACCCGTTCCCCACGTACGGCGTCGTGGTCACCGACGACGAGCTCGAGATCCCGCTCGAGGCGCACGGCCTCGCCGTGTTCGGCCGGAACCACGTCGACGGGGAGCACGGCACCGACCGGCTGATCGCCCACGAGCTCGCCCACCAGTGGTTCGGCAACTCGGTGACGCTCGGCCGCTGGCGCGACATCTGGCTGCACGAGGGGTTCGCCTGCTACGCCGAGTGGCTGTGGTCCGAGCACCGCGGCGGCGACAGCGCGGACGTCCTGGCCGAACAGCACCGCGACGGACTCCTCGGAGCGCCGGCGGACCTGGTGGTCGGGGACCCCGGCGCGAAGGACATGTTCGACGACCGGGTCTACAAGCGCGGCGCCCTCGCGTTGCACGCCCTGCGCCGGACGATCGGCGACGCCGCGTTCTTCGACGGACTCCGCACCATCACCGAACGACACCGCCACGGCACGGTCGAGCCCGCCGACGTGGTCGCCGCGTTCGCCACCACGTCGGGCCGGACGGCGGCGACGATCGGCGCGGTCATCCGTCCCTGGATCGACGAGACCGGCGTCCCGGAACTCCCCTAGCGCCGGTCCTCGACGTCGACCGGAACGCCGTCGGCGGCCACCGCGAGCACGAGGTCGTCGTCGAGTCGTCGCACCAGGACGCGGTGTGCGACGCCGTCCAGGAACGCCGTTCCCGCGTCGAGGTCCACGTCGACGGTCGCCGGGTCGACGCGGAGCCCGCGGCCGTCGCGCTTCAGCACGGCCTCCGTGGCCGACCAGCAGGCAGTGAGGGCGAGTGGGTCGTCCCCGTACCGGACACGTTCCCCCGGGGAGGACGCGTCGAGCGGCGCGGCGGACACCCGGCGCACCCGCTCGACGTCGACGCCGATCGGGTGCGGTCCGACCGCGAGTGCCAGCGCACCATCGGTGCGGGACAGGCTGACGCCGACCGTGACGCCGTCGGCCGCGGCCCACGGCCGCCCGTGGTCGGTGCCGCCGCAGTGCGGGCAGCGACGGCCCGTGGCCGTGACCGCGGGGTCCGCTCCGGTGACCTCCGCGACGAACGCGAGCAGGGCCTCCCGGTCGGCCTGTCGGGTCGCGCCCGGCGCGCACACGCGCACCGACACGGCCTGGAGGCTCGACTCACCCACGCAGGCACCCTACTGTCGCCGAGACGCCCCGTACGCGACGAGACACCGCCGGTTCCGGCGGTGTCTCGTGTGGTGAGCGGCGTCTCGTGCTCAGGCGCGGAGCGCCGTGCTCATGCGTGCGTCAGTGCGATCAGTGCCACGTTCATCGTCGAGTACAGGCCCTCGGACCGGGTCGCCTGACGGACGCGGCCCCGCAGGACCTCGTAGCGGCCGTTGTGCTCGCGCACGAAGCCGATCACGCCGCTGGCGGGTGTGGACACCCGGTGGAAGCCGTCCTCGAGTGGGACGACCTCCGTGTTCATCGTTCGCTCCATTGCTGACCCCTTTCGTCGTCGAAACGGTCTCCTGCGGATACTACCCCGATCGGGGGACAGGATCCGTCCCCCGGTGAACTCGCTCCACAGGTGCTGGACGTACCGGGCCAACGGATGCGGTCCCTGGATAGACTCCGGGCGACGGCGCTCTCCCGCGGCGCTCCGGGCTTCCCGGGGGCGCGTGGTGGTGCGCTGCCGGACGGACGGAGAACGGATGCGAACGGTCCAGGGTGGATCGCACACCAGGCGGTCTGACACGGGCAGGGGGACGTCCGGACGATGGGGCGCCCGGCTCGCAGCAGCGGTGATCGCCGCGCTCCTGGTGCTCGCTCCGGCGACGGCGGCGCGGGCGACCGCACCCGTGCAGCTCGACGGCGCCTACGTCCTCGACGACGCCGACGCCCTGAGCGCCGCGCAGCAGACGGCGGTCGAGCGGGCCGTCCGGGACCTCGCCGACAAGACCGACACGCAGCTCTACGTCGTCTACGTGCCGGAGTTCACGGACCCGAGCGACCACGCCGCGTGGGGTGACGAGACGATGTCGCTCAACCAGATCGACTCGAACGGCATCCTGCTCTCCATCGCCACGGACGCCAGGACGTACGACGTCCAGCAGACCAACGAGACCGCGATCACCTCGTCGGACGTGCAGAACGCGGTCAACGACGACCTCGTGCCCAAGCTGCGCGACAGTGACTGGGCCGGCGCCGCCACCGCGTTCGCGAGTGGGCTCTCCGCATCGCAGGACCCGCCGAACCTGACGTGGCTGTGGATCCTGCTGCTCGTCGTCGTGATCGCGGTCGTCGTGATCGTCCTCGTGGTGCGCACCCGGAACAAGCGCAGGACCGCCGCCGCGACGAAGGCGCAGGAAGCCTCCCTCGCCGAGCTCGAACGCACCGCCGGCGGCGCCCTGGTCACCATCGACGACGAACTCCGCACCGCCGAACAAGAAGTCGGGTTCGCCACCGCGCAGTTCGGCGCCGACGCCGCGAAGCCCTTCGCCGACGCGGTGGCCACCGCCAAGCGCGACGTGCGGAAGGCCTTCACCTTCCAGCAGCAGCTCGACGACGAGATCCCGGACTCGCCGCAGCAGCGGGCCGACTGGTCGAACCAGATCATCGCGATCTGCGAGCAGGCACACGCCGCGATCACCGAGCAGACCGAGTCCTTCGACCAGCTGCGCGCGCTCGAGGACGGGGTCGAGGCCGCCGCGGTCACCCTGGCCGAGGCCGTGCGGGCGGCACCGCCGAGCGTCGAGCAGGCAGCGGCCGCGCTCGACCGCGTCCGTGGGTCGTACACCGGCCGGACGCTCGCGACGGTCGCCGACAGCGTGGACCAGGCACGAGAGGTCCTGGCGTACGCGACGGAGCGCTCGGCCGCCGCGGACGCCGCGATCGCGAACGGTGACAAGGGCGAAGCGGTCGTCGCCGTCCGGGACGCCCAGCACGCGCTCGCCCAGGTCCAGCAGCTCACCGGCTCCGCCATCGGCGCCGCCGGCACCTTCCAAGAGGCCTCCGCCCGCGTCGACGCCATGCGCCTCGACATCGAGGGCGACGTCGCGGCGGCGCGGTCGCTGCGCACCGGCGGCCCGGACCTCGCCGCAGCGGTCACCACCGCCGAGACGGTCCTCCGTGAACGACTCGACCCGAAGGACCCGATCGCCGCGGTCGACGCCCTCACGAAGGCGAACACCGCGATCGATGCCGCACTCGCGACGGCCCGCACCGCCGACGAGCAGAACCAGCGCGCGCTGCAGGCCCTCGACGCCGCACTCCGCGACGCCCGCACCCGCATCAGCCAGGCCCGTGAGTTCATCTCGATGCGTCGCGGCGGCGTCGGACCGACGGCTCGCACCCGCCTGTCCGAGGCCGAGCGCGCCCTGGACGACGCCGTGCAGCTCGCCACCACCGACCCCCAGCGTGCCCTGCAGGCAGCGCGTGCCGCCGAGCAGTACGCGGCGGCCGCGATGGACGAGGCCGGCAACGACATGGGCGGGTGGCCCGGCTCCGGCGGCGGCGGGAACGGCGCACAGCTCGGCGGACTCGTGACCGGCATCGTCCTCGGCGGTTTGCTCGGCGGACGCGGCGGCAGCTTCGGCGGCGGCTCGTTCGGTGGCGGCGGCTTCGGTGGCGGCGGCGGGGGCTTCGGCGGAGGCGGCGGAGGCGGCGGCTTCTCGGGCGGTGGTCGCTTCTGACCCGGCACCGCTGAGCCCCGACCCCGCACCCGACACGCTGACTCACAGACCCGACGGACAACCACCCCAGAAAGGGAACCGCAATGGCAAAGCAGACGATCTTCGGTCGCATCTCCTCGCTCGTCCGGGCGAACCTCAACCAGATCATCGACGACGCCGAGGACCCGCAGAAGATGCTGGACCAGCTCGTGCGTGACTACACGAACAACATCGCGGACGCCAAGAGCGCCATCGCGCAGACCATCGGCAACCTCCGACTCCTCGAGCAGGACAACGAGGAAGACGTCCGGGCGGCGCAGGAGTGGGGCCAGAAGGCCGCGAACGCGTCGACCGCAGCGGACAAGTACCGCGCCGAGGGCAAGGCCGCCGACGCCGACAAGTTCGACAACCTCGCGAAGATCGCGATCGGCAAGCAGATCGCCGCCGAACAAGAGGTCAAGGACAACGCGACGCCGCTCGCCACTCAGAACGAGCAGGTCGAGAAGCTCAAGTCGGGCCTCGCCGGCATGGAGCAGAAGCTCGAGGAGCTGAAGTCCAAGCGCAACACGCTCGTCGCGCGCGCGAAGACGGCGGAGGCGCAGTCGAAGGTCAACGACGCCATCGGCAGCATCGACATCACCGACCCGACGAGCGACCTCGCGCGCTTCGAGGAGAAGGTCCGCCGCGAAGAGGCGAAGGTCATCGGCCAGCAGGAACTGCAGTCGTCGAGCCTCGACGCCCAGTTCGAGTCGCTCGAGGACGTCGGACGCGACGCCGAGGTCGAGGCCCGGCTCGCCGCGCTGAAGTCCGGCGGTTCCTCGACGCTCTGATCCCCGACCCGTCGCGCACGGACGACGCCGGGCCCGGCCTGACAGGATGAGCACATGCAGTTCCTCGTCGTCGGTCAGTGGCAGGGTTCGGCGTCGTCGCGCGCGATGCGCCTCGGCGACGGCGCCGCCGCGATAGCAGCCGACCTCCCCCGCTCCGCCACCACCGTCGTCGACGTCCCGACCGGCGCCGGCGACCGACTCGAGACGGCGGTCGCGCGGTACACGTCCGTGCTCCAGGTCGCCGAGCGCGTCGCGCAGGAAGTGTCCATCGCCGCCGAACCGGTCCTGGTCATCGGCGGGGACGGTGCGAGTGCGCTCGGCGGGAGCGTCGCGCTCGAGCCCGGTACGGCCTTCGTGCGCATAGCCGGGTCGAGCGGCTACCGCCCCCTGAACCGTGCCCAGCCGATCGCCGCCGAGACGGCCGCCCTGCGGATCCTGGTCGACCGTCCGTCCGAGCTCTTCCCGGGGCTGCCGACGCTGCCCGCGTCGTCCGTCGTGCTCGCCGGCACCCGTGGTGTCGAGGACTCGGAGACGAACGCCGTCGACCGGGCCGGCATCCGGCACCTCGACGTCGACGCCGCCACGCCCGACGCGATCGCCGCCGCGGTCGACGCCACCGGCGCCGATTCGGTGTACGTGCACGTCGACCTCGACGTCCTGGACCCGTCCGAGGTGGACGGGCTCCTGGAACCCGTGCCGTTCGGCCTCGACGGTGCCGCGCTCGTCGAGCGCATCCAGGCCGCCACCCGCGGCAGACGGCTCGTCGGCGCCGCGTTGACCGGGTTCGCCCCGGTCGATCCGGACCGCGCGGTCGACGACATGGGCGTGATCCTCCGCGCCGTCGGGGCACTCACCGCCGCCGCCCGGGTCTCCTGACGCCCTCCATGCCGGTCCGCGTACGCTCGGCTGCATGACGGACTACGACCTCATCGTGATCGGCGCCGGTGCTGTCGGCGAGAACGTGGCGGACTACGCCCACAAGCGCGGCCTCTCGGTCGCCATCGTCGAAGCGGAACTCGTCGGGGGTGAGTGTTCCTACTGGGCGTGCATGCCCTCGAAGGCGCTGCTCCGGAGCGGGCACGCCCTCGCCGCGGCGAAGCGGCTCGACGGGGCGAAGCAGGCGGTCACCGGAGAACTCGACGCAGCGGCCGTCCTCGCACGCCGCACGTCGTTCACGAGCGACTGGAAGGACGACTCACAGGTCTCGTGGCTCGAGTCCGCCGGCATCGACCTGATCCGCGGGCACGCCAGGATCACCGGTCCGAAGACGATCGAGGTCGACGGGACGACGCACACCGCGCGTGCCGCCGTGGCCGTCGTGACCGGTTCGCTGCACACGCTCCCCGACGTGCCCGGCCTCGCGGAGGCGACGCCGTGGGGCACCCGAGAGGCCACGAGCGCGCAGTCGGTCCCCGAGAGCCTCCTGGTCATCGGCGGCGGGGTCTCCGGGTCCGAGCTCGCGAC
This sequence comes from Curtobacterium sp. NPDC090223, assembly GCF_044746585.1. Taxonomy (NCBI): domain Bacteria; kingdom Bacillati; phylum Actinomycetota; class Actinomycetes; order Micrococcales; family Microbacteriaceae; genus Curtobacterium; species Curtobacterium sp. NPDC090223. The sequence continues at coordinate 789,989 of NZ_JBIVCN010000001.1, forward strand.
CGCGTGGGCGTCGCTCGGCGCGAAGGTCACCCTGGTCGCGCGCCACGGACTGCTCGGCGGGATGGAACCCTTCGCGGGCGAACTCGTCGCGGACGCGATGCGCGAGTCCGGCATCGACGTCCGCACCGGCGTCAACCCCACACGCGTCGACCGCGACGAGCACGGACTCGTGACGACGACCCTCGACGACGGCACGACGGTGATCACGAGCGAGGTCCTCGCCGCGACCGGCCGTTCCCCGCACACCCGCGACCTCGGCCTCGAATCGGTCGGGCTCACCGCCGGGGACTGGCTCGACGTCGACGACACGATGCTCGTCACCGGCACCGACTGGCTGTACGCCGTCGGCGACGTCAACCACCGCGTCCTCCTGACCCACCAGGGCAAGTACCAGGCCCGAGCCGCCGGCGAGGCCATCGCCGCCCGGTTCCAGGGCACGCCACTGCACACCGAGCCGTGGGGCGCGCACGTCGCGACCGCCGACCACGCAGCGGCACCACAGGTCACCTTCACCGACCCCGAGGTCGCCAGCGTCGGCCTGACCGAGGCGAAGGCACGCCAGCAGGGACTGAACGTCCGGGTCGTCGAGTACGACCTCGGCGCCATCGCCGGCTCTGCCCTGCAGGCGGACGGCTACACCGGGCGCGCGAACATGGTCGTCGACGAGGACCGCAGCGTCGTCGTCGGCATGACCTTCGTCGGCCAGGACGTCGCCGAGATGCTGCAGGCCGCGACGATCGCCGTCGTGGGCGAGGTCCCGATCGACCGCCTCTGGCACGCCGTCCCCGCCTACCCCACCATGAACGAGATCTGGCTGCGCCTGCTCGAGACCTACGGCCGCCCGGAGTAACGGGTGCGGAACCCGCTGCTCGACTCCCCCGTGTCGCGGGTCGGATGGGCGTTCGCGACCCTCGTCGGGTTGGCGATCGGGTTGCCGCTCTCGACCGGTCCGGTCCGGGTGGTCGACGGGCTGATCGTCTGCTCGGGCCTGCCGCGGTGGGTGTTCCGCCGCGGTGGGACCTGCGTGGGGTCGGTGTACCTGACGCGGGACAACGACGGCGAGCGGGTGCTCCGGCACGAGCGGGTGCACGTCGCGCAGTGGCGGCGGTACGGCATGCTCATGCCGCTGCTGTACGCGTTCGCCGGGCGTGATCCCCTGCACAACCGGTTCGAGATCGAGGCGGGCCTGGAGGACGGCAACTACCGCTGACCCATCCCGTTCCCTCCTCTGAGATCGCACTTCGTGTTCGTTGTCCGACCCAGGACCCGACGCGAAGTGCGATCTCACGGGGGGGGGGGGGGGACGGACGCGCGGGCACGGGACGGATCAGCGCGCGCGGCGCGGGACCACGAGGGGCGTGCCCGTCTCGGGGTCGGGGACGACCACGCACGGCAGGCCGAACACGTCCTCGACGAGGTCGGCCGTCACCACCGACGCCGGCGGCCCGGACGCCACGATCGACCCGCTGCGCATCGCGATGACGTGGGTCGCGTACCGCGCCGCCTGGTTCAGGTCGTGCAGCACCGCCACCACCGTCCGGCCGGCAGCGTGCAGCGTCGCGGCGAGCTCGAGCACGTCGTACTGGTGCGCGATGTCCAGGAAGGTCGTGGGCTCGTCGAGGAGCACGATGTCGGTCTCCTGCGCGAGGACCATCGCGATCCACACGCGCTGCCGCTGCCCACCCGAGAGCTCGTCGACGCCGCGGTCGGCGAGGGCGAGCGTGTCGGTCTGCGTCAGGGCGAGCTGCACGGCGGCCCGGTCGGACCCGGAGGTCGGGTGCAGCAGGTCCTGGTGCGGGAACCGCCCGCGCGACACGAGGTCCCGCACGGTGATGCCGTCCGGGGCGATCGGCGTCTGCGGCAGCATCGCCACACGGCGCGCGACGGCCTTCGGTCGGTAGGTCGACATCGGCGCCCCGTCGAGGTACACCGTGCCCGCGCTCGGCTTGAGCGTCCGCGCGAGGGACTTCAGCAGCGTCGACTTGCCGCACGCGTTCGGCCCGACGATGACGGTCAGCTCACCGTCCGGGATGTCCACGTCGAGCCCGTCGACGACCACACGGTCGTCGTAGGCGAGCGTCAGGCCACGCGCACCGAGTGCCGTGGTCGGGGCCGCGACGCCAGCGACCACCGAGCTCAATTCTCGGCCTTGCCGTGCCGCCAGTAGCCCATGAACGCGACCTGCTTCCGGTCGAGTCCGACCCCGCGCACGAGGTGCCGGCGGAGCTCCTTGATGCACCCGGCCTCGCCCGCGATCCAGGCGTACAGCTGCGAGTCGGTCACGGGCGGGATCTCCCAGAGGACCTGCTCGTCCACGTCGACGTCGACCAGTTCGTCCGAGGACGAACAGGGAGCGGCCCCCGACACGGCCGTGGACGCCCACGCGTGCACCTGGTCCGTCATCCGGACCCCGTGCGACGCGCCGTTCCGCGCGATCCAACGCACCTCCACCCCGGCCGGGGCGGTGACGGGCAGCCGGTCGGCGTCGGTCGGGACCTCGATGAAGACGTGCCCGACGGTGGCGACGTCGAGCGACTCGAGGATCGCGCAGATGGCCGGCGCGGCGGTCTCGTCGCCCGCCAGCAGGATCCGGTTCGCGGCGCCCGGTGCGAACTCGGCACCGCCGGCCGGCAGCTCGGCGGGCGAGGACGGCACGGCGGGTCCGACGATGCGCAGTTCGTCCCCGACCGCGCAGGAGGAGACCCAGCGCGACGCGGGGCCGGTGTCGCCGTGGGCGACGAAGTCGATGTCGAGCTCGCGGGCGTCCGGGCGGAAGGAGCGCACGGTGTAGGTGCGGAGCGGGTTCCGGGTCGCGTCCGGCAGCTCGCGCCACGCCGTGTACCAGTCCGACCCGTCGGGCAGGTCGGTGAAGCCGTGCCCGGGGATCGGCAGCACGATCTTGATCCGCTGGTCGAGGCCGACCGCCGAGAAGGACCCGAGCTCGTCGCCCGTCAGCGTCACCCGGACGAAGTTCGGGGTGAGGGACGTGACGGCTGCCACACGGACGGAGAAGACACGGAACCGGGCTGCCACGAAGATCGAGTATGGCATGCCTTACCTAAGGACGGAAGGACGGTACCGGGTGCGAGACTGGCCCGGTGTCCGATGCCGACGACGAATTCCGTGACCTGGCCGACCTCGCCCGCGCGAGCGGCGTGACGGAGCCGCTCCGAGCCTCCAGGCAGGAGATCCGGACCACGCTGGGCGGTGACATCTCCGCGATCCGCTGGCAGGATCCAGCGGACCCCGGCCAGGAGGCCCGGGTCACCTACCTGCACGGGCTCGGCATCGACGCCCACAGCTTCGACGCGACGGCCATGGCCGTCGGGCAGCCGGCGGTCGCCCTCGACCTGCCCGGCCACGGCCGGTCCGGCTGGCGCGACGACGCCGACTACGCGGCGTCGGCGACCGCACCGGCGGTGCTCGCCGCGCTCGACGCCCTCGCGGTCCCACCGGGGGTGCTCGTCGGGCACTCGCTCGGCGCGATCCTCGCGGCGCGGATCGCGGCGACGGCACCGGAGCGGGTGACGGGCCTGGTGCTCGTCGACATGTCGCCGGACTTCGCGCAGCGGGCCGTCGACCGGATCGCCCGGGCGCTGGAGACCGAGGAGCCGTTCGCGTCCCTGGACGAGGTCGTCGACCGCGCGATCGAGGCCCGCGTCGGGGACGACCGCGCCGTGCTGCTGCGGGAGGCCCGGCACACCACGCGGCTCGGCGACGACGGGAAGCTCGTCCGTCGCCACCACTTCCCGCACCTGCCCGCCGGCCGGACCTCGTCCGTCGGGCGGTTCGCGGACGCCTGGCCGGACCTCGAGGCACTCGACGTCCCGGTCCTGCTCGTCCGCGGCGACCGGGGCTACGTCTCCCCCAGGCTCGTCACGACCTTCGCCGAGCGGCTGCCGCACGCCGAGATCGTCACGGTCGAGGCCCGTCACGCGGTGCAGACCCAGGCGCCCCTCGAGCTCGCCGCCGCGATCCGGGAATGGGCCGCTCGTAACGGTTTGTTGCACGGGATCGAACAAACCCCCGCGCGCCGGTAGATTCTTCCGAGCGCGCGCGACGACCGTCGCTCCACGTGCGCCGGAAGGAACCCACGACCCATGAGCTTCTCCCTCTCCCGCCGCAGCCGGACCGCGATGGTCGCGGCCGCGATGGCACTCGTCACCGGCGTCACGCTCGCCGGCTGCTCGGGGTCCTCGGACACCACGACCGGTGGCGACGACGCCACCGCGCGGGTCGGCCTGGTCCTCGAGCCGACGAGCCTCGACATCCGCACGCAGTCGGGCGCAGCGCTCGACCAGGTGCTCATCGACAACGTCTACCAGGGCCTGGTCGGACGGACCTCGACCGGCGACATCCGGAACGTCCTCGCCTCCTCGCACGACGTGTCGAGCGACGGCCTGACGTACACGTTCACGCTCCGGAAGGGCACCACCTTCCAGGACGGCAAGCCGGTCACGGCCGCCGACGTCGTGTGGTCGCTCGAGCAGGTCAAGTCGAACGCGTCCTACGTCGACTCCGCCCGCCTGGCCGGGGTCACCTCGATCGCGTCGCCGTCGGCCGACACCGTCGTGCTGAAGCTCGCGAAGCCGGACTCCGACCTGCTCTGGAACCTCACCGGGCGCTCCGGGCTGGTGCTCGAGCAGGCCGCGAAGAACGACCTCTCCGACACCGCGAACGGCACCGGGCCGTACGAGGTCGCCTCGTGGAAGCAGGGCGACTCCCTGACCTTCACGCGGAACGCCGACTACTGGGGCACGAAGGCGAAGGTCGCGAAGATCGTCTTCCGCTACATCACGCAGCCCTCGACCGCCGTGAACGCGATGGCGAACGGCGACCTCGACGTGCAGACCGCCGTCGACGGCACCCTGAAGAGCCAGCTGCAGGGCAACGCGGACATCGCGCTGCACACCGGCAAGACGACGGACAAGTACACGCTGGCGTTCAACGACGCGAAGGCGCCCTTCACGGACAAGCGCGTCCGCCAGGCCATCCGCCAGGCGATCGACGCGAAGGCGCTCATCAAGGCCATCGGCGGCACCGGCGTCGAGCAGGGCGGCCCGATCCCGGCGCTCGACCCCGGCTACCAGGACCTGACCGACATCGACGCGTACGACCCGGCGAACGCGAAGAAGCTGCTCGCCGCCGCCGGCACGCCGAAGCTGAACCTGACGCTCACGTACGCGAACGTCTACCCGACGACCATCGGCGACGTCCTCAAGTCGCAGCTCGCCGAGGTCGGCATCACGCTGACGGTCAAGCGCGTCGACTTCGCCACGTGGCTGTCGCAGGTGTTCGAGAAGAAGGACTTCGACCTGTCGATGGTGAACCACGTCGAGGCGCGTGACTTCGGCAACTGGGCGAACCCGGACTACTACTTCGGGTACGACAACCCCGAGGTGCAGGCCCTCTACGCGGACTCCGTCGCGACGACGTCGACCGAGACGAAGACCGAGGACCTGCGGAAGGCCGCGAAGATCGTCAGCGAGGACGCGGCCGGCGAGTGGCTCTACACCGCGACGTCGATCACCGCGGTCCGCAAGGGCGTGACGGGCTTCCCGTACGACGGTGGGAACTCGCGCCTGGACCTGTCGAAGCTGGCGATCCAGTAGCCGGGGCCGGACACAACTACGATCGACTCGTGACCCGGTTCCTCGCCCCTGGGGCAGTGCGACTGCCTGCCGTTGCGGCGACCACCTCATGACCCGGTTCCTCATCGGGCGAGTGCTGCTGCTCGTCGTCGGCCTGCTCGTCGCGAGCATGATCATCTTCGCCACGCTCCGCGTGCTGCCCGGTGACGTCGCGCAGATCGTCGCGGGCACCCAGGCGACGCCGGCGCAGGTCGAGCAGCTCCGGCAGCAGCTCGGCCTGGACCGCCCCGCGATCGTGCAGTACCTGGACTGGATCGGCGGGGTGTTCCGGGGCGACCTCGGACGCTCGCTGGTCACGAACGGCGCCGTCGGCCCGGAGATCACCCAGAAGCTCGGGGTCACGCTCCCCCTGGCCGGGATGTCCCTGGCGGCGGCGCTCGTCCTCGGGGTGCCGCTCGGCGTCCTCGCCGCGGTGCTCCGGCGCCGTGCCGGCGGGGCGGTCATCGCATTCGTGGCGCAGGCCGTCGCGTCCGTGCCGATCGTCTGGGCCGGCATGCTCATGGTCGCGCTGTTCGCCGTGACGCTGCACTGGCTCCCGACGCAGGGCTTCCCGCTCGACGGGTGGTCCGAACCCGGGCGGGCGTTCGCGTCGCTCGTGCTGCCGGCACTGACGATCGGCGCCGTGGAGGGCGCGGTGATCCTCCGCTTCACCCGATCGGCCACGCTCTCGGTGCTCGACGCCGACCACCTCCGGACGGCGGCGGCGATCGGGCTCACCCGCACGCAGGCGCTGCTGCGGCACGGGCTCGGCTCGGTCGCGCTCACGGTGCTCGCGGTCCTCGGCGTGCAGATCGCCGGGCTCCTCGTCGGGGCCGTCGTCGTCGAGCAGCTGTTCTCGCTGCCCGGCGTCGGGCGGATGCTCGTCACCGACGTGGGACGCCGTGACATCACGAAGGTGCAGTCCGAGCTCCTCGTGCTCACCGGGCTCGTGCTGCTCGTCGGCTTCGCGGTCGACGTGGTGCACCGCACGCTCGACCCACGGCAGCGGGAGGCCGCATGACGCCCGGAGCCGGCATCCGCCGGATCGTCGCCCGCCCGACCGGGGCCTTCGCCGTCGTCGTCCTCGGCCTGCTCGTCGTCCTCGCGGTCGTGTCGCTGTTCTGGACGCCCCAGGACCCGTTCCGCGCCGACCCGTTCCACCAGTGGGACCCCCCGAGCGCCGCGCACTGGTTCGGCACCGACGGCATCGGCCGGGACATCGCCAGCTACCTGCTCGCCGGCACCCGCACGACGCTCGTCGTGGCGATCGGCGCCGGCGTGATCGCCAGTGTCGTCGGCATCGTCCTCACCGCGATCGGCTCGCTCACCGCGCGCTGGGTCCGTGAGGGCACCGCGGTCCTGCTCGACATCCTGGTGGCGTTCCCGACGCTCCTCACCGCGATGCTCCTCACGGCGGTCTTCGGCGGGTCGCTCGGGGTCGTGGTCGTGGCGGTCGGACTGAGCTTCGGCGTCACGATCGCCCGCGTCGCCCGCGGGGAGATCCGCCGCATCGCCAGGAGCGACTACGTCACGGCGGCCAGGGCGTCCGGTGTCGGGCCGGGTGGAGTGCTGTTCCGGCACCTCATCCCGAACGCGGCGCCGATCTTCACGGTGCAGCTCTCGCTCGCGATGGCGACCGCGGTCCTCGCCGAGGCCGGGCTCTCGTACCTGGGCTACGGCGCCGGGTCCGGGACCGCGTCGTGGGGCAGCCTGCTCGCCGACCTGCAGACCTACATCGGGGTGCACCCGTGGAGTGCGACCTGGCCGGGAGCGGCCATCGCGCTCGTCGTCGCGGCGCTCTCGCTGCTCGGGGACGCCATCCGCGACGCGTCGGACCCGCGGCTGACGTCGGGCGACCGCAGGAGCGGTACCGGCCGCGATGTCGACACCGCAGCACAGACGGGGGTCACCGCATGAGCGCGACCGCAGCCGGCGGGCTCGAGGTGCGTGGACTGTCGGTCCGCATCACGGGGCGGACGGTCCTGGACGACGTGACGTTCACCGTGCCTCCAGGCCGTCGTGTCGGCGTGATCGGCGCATCCGGATCCGGGAAGTCGATGACCGCACTGGCCCTGATGGGGCTGGAGCCGACCGGCGCCACGGTGGCGGGCAGCATCCGGCTGGACGGGACGGAGCTCGTCGGCATGCCGGAGCGGGCGCGTGCCGCGGTCCGCGGCGCGCGCATGGGGATGGTCTTCCAGGAACCGGGGACCGCGCTCGACCCGCTGCGCCGCGTCGGCAAGCAGATCGTCGAGCCCCTGCGGCTGCACCGCGGACTGGACCGACGGGGGGCGGACGCCGCCGCGCTGGACCTCGCCCGCGCGGTCGGGCTGCCCGATCCGGCGTCGCTGCTCCGGCAGTACCCGCACCAGCTCTCCGGTGGGCAGCGCCAGCGGATCTGCATCGCGATGGCGCTGGCCGGGCAGCCCGGTCTCGTGATCGCGGACGAACCCACCACGGCGCTCGACGTCACCACCGAGGCACGGATCCTCGACCTGCTCGCCGGACTCGACGTCTCGATCCTGTTCGTGACCCATGACCTCGCGGTCCTCGCCCGGATCGCCGACACCGCCGTGGTGCTCGACGCCGGGCGGGTCGTCGAGACCGGGAGCGTCACCGACCTGCTCGCCGCGCCGCAGCACGCAGCCACCCGGGCGCTCGTCGACGCGGCCCGCGCCACCGCCAGGAGGACCCCGTGAACGCCCTGACCGGCACCGGGAAGGCCGTGGTCGGCACCGGGAACGCCTTGGTCGGCACCGGCCTGCACCGCACGTACCGGCTCCCCCGCCGCGGGCCGTTCGAGCCCGGACCGATCCGCACGGCCGTGGATGGCGTCGACCTGACGGTCGCCACCGGGCAGCGGCTCGGGATCGTCGGTGAGTCGGGATCCGGCAAGTCGACGCTGGTGCGGCTGCTCGCCGGCCTGGAGGCTCCTTCCGCCGGCAGCGTGTCGGCCGACGGTCGTCCGGTGCTCGCGTCCGGGTCCGCTGCCGCGATGCGCTGGTTCCGGCGCGAGACCGGTGTGGTGTTCCAGGACCCGTACGCGTCGCTCGACCCGCGGATGCGCGTCGGTGCGATCGTCGCCGAGCCGCTCCGGGCCCTGCGGATCCCGGGGTCGCACCGGTCGCTGGTCGCATCGGCGCTGTCCCGCGTCGACCTGCCCACCGATGCGGTCGACCGGTACCCGCACGAGTTCTCCGGCGGGCAGCGGCAGCGCATCGCGATCGCGCGGGCAGTCGTGCACGGGCCGCGGATCCTGTTCGGGGACGAGCCGATGAGCGCCCTCGACGTGGTGGTGCGGGCGCGGGTCATCGAGTTGCTGGAGTCCCTCGCCGGGTCCCTCGGGTTGACGATGGTGCTCGTGTCGCACGACATCGGCGTGGTGCAGCGGCTGTGCGACACCGTCGCGGTGATGGCGGCGGGGCGGATCGTCGAGCACGGGCCGGTGTCGCTGCTGGACGCGCCGACGCACCCGGTGACGCGGGCGCTCGTGGAGGCGGCGCCGACGCTGCCGTAGGCGCGGGGCGCGGGCGGCGCGGCGCGCGGCGCGGCGGGCTTTGCGTGGCGCGGGCTCTTCGACACCGCAGAAGTCGATCGACCGGCGCCGTGTCGAACCATGCGGAGGGATCGTGTGCGTCTGCATACTTCGACACCGCAGAAGTCGATCGACCTCTGGCGTGTCGAAGTCGGGGGCCGCGCACGCCCACGCACGCCCGGCCCGCGCCCGCGCCCGGCCCCCGCACGCCCGGCCCGCGCCCACCCCGCGCCCACCCCGCGCCCGGCCCACTCCCGCACCCCGCCGCGCCCCCTCACCACCCGGGCGGGTGCCTCCGCTGCCACCGCAGCCGACGCTCGAGCTGCGCCCCGAGCGCCAGGAGCGTCCGCTCCCCTCCCGGGCGCCCGATCAACTGCACGCCCATCGGCAGCCCGCCACCGTCCGGGTGGTCCGGCGCAGTGACCCCGACCGGCAGCGTGATCGCCGGCAGGCCCGCGACGTTCGCCATCGAGGTCCACGGGGAGTACGCGCACTGGCGGCGGAAGTCCTCGGACGGGTCGTCCCCGTACCAGCCGAGCGGCCGCGGGGTGAGCGCCAGCGTCGGCGTCAGGACCGCGTCGAACCGGCCGAACGCGCTGATCAGGGTCGTGGAGAACGTGTCGAGTGCCGTCATCGCGTCGAGCACCTGCGTCCCCGACAGCGCCGCACCCCGGGCGACGAGCCACGACACGAGCGGTGTCAGCGCGTCGAGGTCGATCCCGGGCACGGACGGCAGCCGCGCCGCGGAGCTCTCCCACGCGACCCGGAACGCCGAGGCGTACGGCGCCCGGGGCATCGCGACGTCCTCGATGCCGTGCCCGACCTCCGAGAGCACCCGCACCGCGGTCTCCACCGCGTCCCGGGCTGCCGGGTCGACGACGACGTCCACGGTGTCGTCCCACGGCGACCCCTCGAGCACCCCGACGACGAAGCGTCCCTCGCCGCGGACGGCCGCGGCGGTGAACGGCCCGTCGCCGACGTCCGGCGTCACGAGCGCGTAGGGCACCGGCTCGTCGAGCCCCGTCGGCGCGACGAGCGCATCGAGGTACATCCCGGCGTCGGCGACCGTCCGCGTCAGCGGCCCGGCGACCGACAGCCCGCCGACGCCCGACCGCCCGGGCATCGACGGCACCCGCCCCCGGCTCGGCTTCAGCCCGACCAGGCCCGTCGCGGCCGCCGGGATCCGCACCGATCCCCCGCCGTCGGACCCGACCGCGGCCGGCAGCAGTCCGGCCGCCACCGCGACGGCCGCACCGCTCGAGGACCCGCCCGGCGCACGCGTGGTGTCGTACGGGTTGCGCGTCGTGCCGCGACGCGTCTCCGACGAGGACGACATGCCGAACTCCGGGCTCGCGGTCTTGCCGAGACTCACGGCGCCGGCCGCGGCGAGCGCCGCCACCAGCGGGTGGTCGACGGTCGCCGGCCGCTCCGGCAGCGCGACGGTCCCGGATCCGGTGGGCACGCCGGCCCGGTCGTACAGGTCCTTGTCCCCGGACGGGAGGCCGTACAGCGGTCGCGACGTCGGCACCAGGTGGCCGAGACGGTCGGCTCGGTCCCGTGCCGCGTCCGAGGTGACCGTCACGAACGCGCCGAGTCCGGGGTCGAGGCGGTCGATCCGGGCGAGATAGTGCTCGGTGGCTTCGCGGGCCGTCGTGTCGCCGCGACGGATCCAGTCCCAGAGTTCCTGTGCGGAGAGGTGGTGGAGTTCGAACACGGTTCCCGAGCCTAGTGACGCGCCCGCGACACCGTGGTGGGGTCCGCTCGCGCTCAGCGGACCGGGTAGGGGCGGACCCGCGACCTCCCCTGGAACGTCAGGATCGCCTCGTTGCGGACGTCACCGTGTTCGATCTCGATGGCCCGACGGATGGTCTCGGAGCGGGACCACGCCGAGGGACCGGACATCACCGTCCGGAGGAACGGCATGAGCGCCTCGCTGATCTCCCACGTCGAGGAGTTCCAGAGCAGTGACGGGCTGTGGTCCACCGCGTAGTAGTTCGTCGACGCCCCCACGGTCACCATCGGCTCGGTGAAGGTGGTGGCGCGTGCCCACTCGAAGCCCATGCCCTCGTCCACGGACACGTCGACGATGAGGCTCCCCGGACGGAAGGCGTCCAGGTCCTCGGTGCGGAGGTACGTCAGCGGGGCGTTCGGGTCCTGCAGCGTGCAGTTCACGACGATGTCGTTCTCGGCCAGGTACGGGGCGAGGCGCATCGGTCCCCGGTCGGTGGCGACGGTGCTGGCGTGCGGGGCCGCTGCGTCGTGTTCGAAGTGCACGACGTCGACGGACGGGATCGGTGACCCGACGGCGGCCGGTCGGCGGTTCGTGAGCACCCGGACGTCGTGCACCCCGTGGGCGTTCAGCGCGGTGACGGCGCCGCGGGCGGTGGCGCCGAAGCCGATCACGACGGCGGTCAGCCGGCGGCCGTAGTCGCCGGTGGAGCCGCAGAGCTGCAGCCCGTGCAGCACGGAGCAGTACCCGGCGAGCTCGTTGTTCTTGTGGAAGACGTGCAGCCCGAAGCCGCCGTCGGGCTGCCAGTGGTTCATGGCCTCCCACGCGATCAGCGTCAGCTGCTTGTCGATCGCGAGCTGGGTGATCTCCCGGTTCTGGACGCAGTGCGGCCAGCCCCAGAGGACCTGGCCGTCCCGGAGCTCGGCCAGGTCGGATGCCTGCGGCTTCGGGAGCAGGACGACGTCGGCTGCCGCGAGCACCTCGGCACGGTCGGCGAGCGCGCCGACCAGGGGTTCGAGCTGTTCGTCGGGGACGCCGAAGCGCAGACCGTAGCCCCGTTCGACGACCATGGCCGCTCGGAGGTCCGCGTCGATGCGGCCGAAGTGGGCGGGGTGGACGGGCAGCCGGTGTTCGTCGGCCTTCCGGGAGGTCGCTACGACCCCGAGACGGAGGAGTCCCGGAGACGGTTCGGTTTCGGTCATGGTGCACTGTAGGCCGTCGGTCTGCCAGGCCGTCGCCCTGCCAGGCCGTCGCTCCCGGTGCTCGGTACGCTCGTCGGGTGAGTCGCACCTACCCGTCCACCATCGCGGCGCCGCTCCGGCACGAGATCGTGGTCACGAAGTCGCGGTTCATCACCTCCCTCGTGCCGGTGGCGGACGTCGCGGACGCAGACCGGGCCATCGCCGAGGTGCGTCGCGCCGCGTGGGACGCACGGCACCACTGCACCGCGATGGTCACGGGCGTCCTCGGCGACCAGGCACGGTCCTCCGACGACGGAGAGCCGTCGGGGACCGCCGGTGTCCCGATGCTCGAGGTCCTGCGCCGTCGGGACCTGACGGACGTCGTCGCGATCGTCACGCGGTACTTCGGCGGGGTGAAGCTCGGCGCGGGCGGGCTCGTCCGGGCCTACTCGACGTCCGTGTCCGAGGCACTCGACCACGCCACCGTCGTCCGCCGCGTCGCGCTCACCCGGGTCACGGTGGACGTCGAGCACGCCGATGCCGGCCGGCTCGACAACGTGCTGCGCTCCTGGGTCGACCACCACGGCGCCACCCTCGGGACCACCACGTACGGTGCCGCCGCCACGTTCGAGCTCTGGGTCCCCGACCAGGACCTCGAGGTGCTGCGGGCGGACCTCGCCGCGGCGTCCGCGGGTGCGCTCGACCCGGTCGTCGGCGATGCCCGCGTGGTGGACGTGCTGCCGTGACCGTGACGCTGCAGGACGACGAGGTCGCCGGGCCGGCCGGTCCGGTGCCGATCCGTCGCTACCGGCCGACCGTCGTCCGCGCCGGGTCGCCGACCCTGCTCTGGCTGCACGGTGGCGGCTTCTTCGCCGGTGACCTCGACCTGCCGGAGTCGGATGCCGTCGCCCGGGCGCTCGCGGCACGCGGGGTTCCCGTCGTGACGGTCGACTACCGGCTCTCGCCGCTCCCGGGGCTGCCGTTGGTGGGCCGACGCGGACCCCGTGCGCGGACGCCGTTCCCGCTGGCGCACCACGAGGTGCTGGCCGCCCACCGCTCGGTCCGCGAGCAGGCGTCCGACGGCGTGGTGCTCGGTGGTGCGAGTGCCGGTGCGTGTCTGGCCGCTGCGGCCGCGCTCGCCGTGGCCGACGACGCGCCGGCACCGGTCGGCGTGTTCCTCGCCTACGGGTTCTTCCACGCGCGGACGCCCCGGGACCCGGCGATCACCCGGACCGTGCGCGGACACCGTCGTCTGACGCACGCGCCGTCGGCCCTCGACGCCGCGAACCGCGCCCATGCCCGCACCCGCGGTGCCCGCGCCGACGCCCGTGCGTTCCCGGGAGGTCATCCGCTGCACACCTTCCCGCGCACGCTCCTGCTCGACGCCGACCACGACACGATGCGTGCGTCCGCGGAGCGGTTCGCCGCCGAGCTCGCCGCGGCGGGCGTCGATGTCGAGCGGCACGTGCTGGCCGGCAGCCGGCACGCGTTCCTGAACCGCCCGGGCACGCCGGACTCCTCGGCCGCGATCGAGCTCGCGACCGCGTGGCTCGCCGCGAGCGGCCCGGACGCGGGTGACGGCAGCGCCGTCACCCGCTAGCGTCGGGCCCGTGACCACGGACCGTGCAGCCGCCGAGCGGGTGCTGCAGCAGGTCCACGGCAGCGCACCGGGCTGGAGGCTCGGCTCGCCGCTCCGGGGCGGGCTGCAGTCCGGTGCGTGGACCGTCCGGCACGACGACGGCCGGGCGGCGGTCCTGAAGGTCACCGCCGACGCCGAGTGGGGTCGTCGCGTGACGGCCGCTGCGGCTGCCGTCGCGGCCGCCCGGCGTGCCGGGTACCCGACCCCGGCGTGGTCCGCGGTCGGCACGACGAGCGCGGGCGCCACGTACGTCCTGCAGGACCGGTGCCCGGGGCGGACCATCGAGCTCGTCGACGACCGCGCCGCAGCGGCGGTCGTCGACGTCGTCGAGTCGCAGGCCGGCCTCGACCCGGATCCCGGCCGCTCGTGGACGGACTTCGTGCGCGAGCAGCTCGGTGACGGTCGGGACCGGCTCCGCTCCGGCGCCCGGCAACACGGGGCCGACCGTCGCCTGCTCGACGTGTGCGACCGCCTGGCCGACGGAGCCGACCGGGTCGTCTGGCCACGGACCGACATGGTGCACGGTGACCTCCGTCCGGCGAACCTGCTGTTCCAGGACGGCGTCGTGCGCGGCGTCGTCGACATCGAGGCGATCGGCAGCGACACGCGCGCCGTCGACTTCGCGACGCTGCTCAGTCACGGGCCGATCAAACCGCGCGCGCTCGCGCGGATCGTCGACGCGGGCTCCAGGGCCGCGGACCCGGTCGTCCTCCGTGCCTGCGTCGCGCTCGTCCTCCTCGACCTCGTCCGGTTCACCGGCGAGCGCCTCGGGCTGTCGTCCCGCGACCGTGCGGACCGCGTCCGGGCACTCACCGAGCGCGCGGAGACCGTCGAGCGTCTCGCAGGCTGACCCGGCGCGCTCGCCGGCTACCCCAGCGCACCGCGCGCCGCGATCGCCCGGTTCGCGGAGGCGATCGCCGCGCGGTCCTCGTCGCTGAGGCCGGCCCGGCGGAGGATCCCGTCGATGACCTCGTCCTTGGCCGCCAGGTACGCGTCGATGTCCGCCGCGGTCTCGGCCGCGCGGAGCTTGACCGCGCCGTACTCGTCGCGGAGCGCCGGGTCGGCTCGCAGGACGTCCCGCACCGCGAGGTGGTTCCGGAGGGCAAGCGAGCCGTCCGTCACGACGTACGTGTTGCTCGGTCGGAAGCGCTCCGGCGTCACGAGGGCGACCCGTCCGGGCACGCCGACGCCGGCGGACCGCTCGAACCCGATCCGGCTGAGCGCTCGCACGGCGGCGTCGACGTCCGGGGCCACCACCACGACATCGACGTCGATGACGGGTTTCGCGGCGAGACCCGGCACCGCCGTGCTCCCGACGTGTTCGATCGCGACCGGGGTCGTGCCGGACGCCCGGAGCGCGGCCGCGTAGGCGTCCTGCAGCTCGCCGAACCGGTCGGCCCACTCGTCCCGGTACGCCACGACCTGCACCCTCGCCATGTCCGCGACGCTACCCGCAGCACGGGCGGTGTCAGGGTGCGCGGCGCACCGTGGGGCGGCTCCGCCGGCCGGAGGTCAGCCACGTCCCCAGTGTCACGACGACCGGCAGGCCGAGCGCGAGGAGCACGAGCATCGTCCAGTCCGGCGCGAACGGGGTGTGCGTGACCCCCGCGGCGGAGTCCGAGAACCGGAGCGTGAGCGCCCGGATCGGCAGCAACCCGAGCGCGGTACCGATCACCGCGCCGACGGCCGAGAGGATCGCCGCCTGCCAGGTCGAGATGCGCCGCCGCAGGCGCGGTGCCGCTCCGACGGCGTCGAGCACCTCGTCGTCCCGCCGGCCGTCGGCCCGGGCCAGCCCGACCGCGACTCCGGTCGCACCGATCGTCACCGCGGCGGCCAACGCCAGGGCGACGGTCATCACCGGGGCCGAGCCGTCCACCGGCCCGGCCTCGTAGCTGAAGGCCGGCCCGCCCCATGCATCGCGGTCCGCTCCCCCACGGGCCTGCCAGGCCGAGTTCAGGTCGTCCCACTGCGCCGTCGTCAGCTGCCCGGGCAGCCGGGTGACGAGCATGCCGTCGACCACCGGGACGCCGTGCGCTCGTGCGGTCTCCGGGGTCATGAAGACACCGACCATGATGCGCGGGCTCTGCACGTCGAGGACCGCGGGGATGCTGACACTGGCGTCCGGACGGGTACCGCCCGACGGCAGCGGGTCGTCCCAGTCCCGGTCCTCGAAGGTGTCGATGCGGACCGCGCCGTCGTGGACGTACTCCGGCCAGAGCGAGACCGCCCTGCCCGAGGCGAGCGCGTCCGTCACGGCAGCCGAGGTGCGGTGCCCGGTGAGCACCGCGAGGTCGTCCGCCGTGCCGGCCCAGATGTGCGGGGCGCTGCTGTCCGTGGACTGCAGGAACCGCGAGCACGTCGTGGTGTCGTTCGTGGGACAGTCGCGCTGCTGCCAGTCGTGCGGCAGGGTCTGCGTGCCGGGATGCTCCGTCGTCTGCTCCTGCGCGACGCCGAGCACCCGCACGCGGTCGTGGTCGAGCACGCGCCCGACGACCTCGGCGGCGTGCCGGGTCACGGCGGCGTCGTACCCGCCGTTGTCCACCGAGACGTCGGCCGTGGCGACGCCGACGGCCGTGCGGTACTCGTAGTCGCGGACGAACGCGGCGTGCGACGACGCCGTCCAGGTCATCACCACGGACGCGACGAACACCACGCTCATGACGCTGGCGAGCACGGGGACGGTCCGGATCGGGTTGCGTCGGGCGTCCCGGGCGGCGAGCCGCGGCGCGAGGCCGAGGCGTTCCGTGGAGCGGGCGGCCGCGGCGAGCACCTCGGGCGCGCAGAGCACGACCCCGAGCTGGACCAGGCACGGGCCGAGGGCGACCCCGGCACCGACGAGCCAGGCGAGGTCGTCGTGCTGCACCGGGCGGTCGTTGAGCATCAGGACACCGACACCGCAGGCCAGGGTCATCACGGCTCCGACGACGACGAGCACGGGACCCCAGGTCCGGCGCCGGGCACGGGTCTTCCGGCTCGGGGTCACCGGACGTCGGGAACCGCGCAGTGCGCTGAGGACGTCGATCCGGGTCGCGGCCCGTGCGGCGACCAGCGAGGAGACCAGGCCGGCGAGCACCCCGGCACCCGCGATCGCGAGCAGCAGGAGCACCGGGACGTGGAACCCCGGGTACGCCGTGACGTCGCCGTCGTCGAGGACACCGAACGCGACCCGCCCGATGCCGATGCCGGCGGCGACGCCGAGGACGGCCGCGGTCACGCCGAGCACCAGGCCGGAGCCGGCGACGACGGTCCGGACGAACCGCCGGTCACCGCCGACACTGGCGAGGATCGCGTACGAGCGCGCTTCCGCGCGGGTCCCGACGAGGAACGCCGCACCGGCGAGGAGTGCGACCTCGAAGAGCGCGAAGACGCCGATCAACCCGAGGCCGGCGAGGTACCAGTTCATCCCGCTCCCCTGCCCGCCGACGCGGTCGTCCGGCGGGTCGAGGACCACCGGGCGGGACTCGACGACGATGCCGTGCGCGTTGAGCGCGCGGATCTCCGACCACGTCGGAGCGTCGGTCGCCAGGTACACGGTCAGGTCGTACGGGTCGACACCGGTGGCGTCCGACGCGCTCCCGAGCGTGGTGCCCCACGGCAGGTACACGCCCTGGGCGTCCGACGTGGCGCCGAGGTCGCGCATGGTCCCGGTGATCGTGAACCGTTTCGTCATCGGGTCGGTGACGTCGACCGTGTCGCCGATGCGGGCGTCGAGGCGTTCCAGCGTCGCGGGGGTGACCATCACCTCGGCGGGGGTCGTCGGCACGCTGCCGCTCAGGACGCGCCAGTGCCCGTCGAGGGCGTCGTCCCACGTGCTGCCCTCGGTCCCCGGCAGCGCGACCGGCCCCTTCGGCCCGTCCACGACGACGTTCGTCGAGCCCACCGGGATCGAGACCGCGCCGGACGGGACGTGGTCGAGGACGGACGTCCACGGCTGGTCGGCGTCGGAGGAACGGAACGCCGGGGAGTTCCGGCGGGTGTCGGTGACCTGCCAGTCGACCGGGTCCTGCCGCATCCCCGCCAGGTCGGGACCGACGACCCGCATCTGCGCCGCCGCGTGCCCGAGCGAGTAGTCGAGCCCCTCGACCGTGGTCGCCTTGGTCGACTGCACCACGACCGCTGCCGCCGCGAAGCCCGCGGTCGGGACGCCGATGAGCGCCACGATGAGCGCCGCACGGCCGAGGCGGGCGAAGGCGAGTCGTCGGCCGAGCCGGATCGCCGTCCGGAGCGCGAGCGGCGTCCGGACCGTCAGGTCGGGTCGCGCGGCTTCCGGTCGACGGCGGCCCCCGGTGGAGTCCCGTCGGCCGCTCACGAGCCGGACCGTCCGGTCGCGAGCGTGAGTTCGACGCCGGAGTAGGCGGTCTCGTCGACGATCCGGCCGTCCCGGAGGAACACGATCCGGTCGGCCCAGGCGGCGTGTCGTGCGTCGTGCGTGACGAGGAGGGCACCGGCACCGGCGTCGACGTGCCGACGGAGCATGCGCAGCACCACCTCACCGGTCTGCGAGTCGAGGGCACCCGTCGGTTCGTCGGCGAGCACGAGCCGCCGGTCACCGACGACACCGCGGGCGATCGCCACGCGCTGCTGCTGTCCTCCCGAGAGGTCGTCCGGGTACGCGTCCGCGCGGTGCGCGAGTTCGACGTTGTCGAGCGCGAGCTCGGCAGCACGTCGGGCACGGCTCGGCTTCCAGCCGTCGAGCTCCAGCGGGAGCGCGACGTTCTCGGCGGCCGTGAGCGACGGGATGAGGTTGAAGTCCTGGAAGACGAACCCGACGAGCCTGCGTCGGAGTGCCGCGAGGTCCCGCGCGGGGCGATCGGAGAGCCAGTCCCCGTCGATCACGACCTCACCGCTCGTCGGCGGGAGCAGGGTGCCGGCGCACGCCAGCAGCGTCGACTTCCCGGACCCGGACGTACCCATCACGGCGACCATCTCGCCACGGGCCACCCGGAGGTCGATGCCGGCGAGCGCCGTGACGGCCTTCGCGCCGGACCCGTACTGCACGCTGACGGCGTCGAGCTCGAGGAGCGGCGCGGCCGTGGCCCCCGGCGCGGTCACCGGGCACCCCGCGCGGAACCCGAGGACGACGGCGACTGCGACGCAGGCGCAGGCGAGGGCGAGGGCGAGGGCGATGCCGACGGGCGGTACCGCGCGACGGAGGTCTCGACGTGGTCGAGCCACCGGACCTCGGACTCCGCCTGGAACACCATCGACTCGAGCACCAGCGACCACGCGAGGTCGGACGCCGGGTCCGCCGACCGCTTCAGTCGCGTCAGGTCCTGCAGGTTCCGCAGTGCCGCGGCACGCTGCACCTGCACGAGCCGGGCGACGTCGACACCGGGGACGGTCACCGCGAGCGCGAACTTGATCGCGAGCTCGTCCCGGCCCCGTTTGGCCGGCACCGGCTCGCTGAACCACCGGGCGACCTCCTGGTGGCCCGCCGGCGTCGCCGTGTAGACGACGTGTCCGTCGTCGTCGGCGTCGCCGCGGGCCACCAGACCGTCCCGCTCGAGGCGGTCGAGCGTCGTGTAGACCTGGCCGATGTTCAGCGGCCAGCTCCCGCCGGTCCTGTGCTCGAACTCCCCCCGGAGTTGGTACCCGTACCCGGGTCCTCCCACCAGCAGCGCGAGTACACCCATCCTGACGCTCATGCGATCCCCCTCGCGGTCGTGTCCGACGCGTGCGCCGCCCCGGTGGACGACGCGCTCGTGGACATACCGAGTATGCCCATACTCGGTATGCATCCGCAAGCCCCGTTCCGGGAGCGCGTCACCCGGCGACGAGCAGGTACCCGGCCAGGACGAACCCGCACACCGCGATCGCGATCCGGAGCGGGGTCTGCGGCACCCGGCGGGCGACGGACGGCCCGATCAGCCCGCCGACCACGGCCCCGGCGCCGAGGGGCCACACCATCGACCAGACCACGGTGCCCGACACCGCGAACAGCACGGCGGGCAACAGGTCCGCCGCGACCAGCAGCACGTTCTTCAGCGCGTTCGCCCGGTGCAGCACGGGCTCCCCGTCGAGCAGCATCACCGCGATCATCAGCACGCCGGACCCCGCCCCGAAGTACCCGTTGTACAGCGACACCGCGGACACGCTCGCGGCCGCGGTCCCGCGCCGCATCCGTGCTGCGCCACGACGGCGGTCGATCCACGGCTGTGCCAGGAGCAGCACGGACCCGGCGGCGACCAGGAACGGCACGATCCGGTCGAACAGGTGTGCCGGTGTCACGAGCAGCAGCCCGGCACCGACCGCGGACACGACGACGGTCACCGGCAACCACCGGCGGAGCGTGGGCCCGTGGCCGTCCAGGTCGCCCCGCGCCCGGAGCGCCGAGCTCGCACCGCTGCCGAGCAGCGCGACCGAGTTCGTCACGTTCGCGGCGAGCGCCGGCACGCCGACCGCGAGGAGCGCCGGGTACGCCACGAGCGACGTGATGCCACCAGCGGTGCCGATCACGCCGGCGAGGACCCCGGCGGCCAGCAGGAACAGCGCGGTGAGCACACGGCGATCCTGGCACACCCCGAGGGATGGGACGATGGCACCATGACCGCCACGCTCGTCGCCAAGGGCCTCGCCGGCGGCTACGCCGCACGCACGCTGTTCGACTCCCTCGACCTCACCGTCGCACCCGGGGACGTGATCGGCGTCGTCGGGGTCAACGGTGCGGGCAAGTCGACGCTGCTCCGGCTGCTGGCGGGCGTGGACGAGCCCCTCGCCGGGACGGTGTCGCTCGCACCGACCGACGCCTTCGTCGGCTGGCTCCCCCAGGAGCACGAGCGCGTCGCCGGCGAGACGGTCGAGACGTACCTGGCGCGCCGCACGGGCTGTGCGGCGGCCACCGCCGAGATGGACACCGCAGCGGCGGCCCTCGGCGACCCGGACGCCGGTGCCGACGCCGCCGACCGCTACTCCACGGCGCTCGACCGCTGGCTCGCCTCGGGTGCCGCGGACCTCGACGAACGCGTGCCGGTCGTCCTCGCGGACCTCGGGCTCACGGTCGACACGACGGCGCTGATGACGTCGCTCTCGGGCGGGCAGGCGGCGCGGGTCGGCCTCGCCGCGCTCCTGCTCTCCCGGTTCGACGTCGTGCTCCTCGACGAGCCGACGAACGACCTCGACCTCGACGGCCTCCGCCGCCTCGAGGACTTCGTGCACGGCCTCCGCGGCGGCGCCGTGCTGGTCAGCCACGACCGGGAGTTCCTCGCCCGCTCCGTCACCGCGGTCCTCGAGCTGGACCTGGCGCAGTCCTCGAACCGGCTCTTCGGCGGCGGGTACGACGCCTACCTCGAGGAGCGCGAGATCGCCCGGCAGCACAAGCGCGACGCGTACGACGAGTTCGCCGCGACCAAGGCTGACCTGGTGTCCCGTGCCCGCACCCAGCGGGAGTGGTCGAGCCAGGGCGTCCGGAACGCGATGAAGAAGGCCCCCGACAACGACAAGATCCGCCGCAAGGCCGCCTCGGAGTCGAGCGAGAAGCAGGCGCAGAAGGTCCGGCAGATGGAGTCCCGCATCGCTCGCCTCGACGAGGTCGAGGAGCCCCGCAAGGAGTGGCAGCTCGAGTTCACCATCGGCCAGGCCCCCCGGAGCTCCGCCGTCGTCGCCACCCTGTCCGACGCCACGTTCACCCAGGGCGACTTCACGCTCGGCCCGGTGTCGCTGCAGGTCGACGGGGGTGACCGGATCGGCATCACCGGCCCGAACGGCGCCGGCAAGTCGACCCTGCTCCGCGCACTCCTCGGCAAGCAGGCCCCGACGACGGGCACCGCGAGCACCGGGGCGAACGTCGCGGTCGGCGAGATCGACCAGGCACGCGGGCTCTTCACCGGCTCCGAGCCGCTCGCCGCGCTGTTCGAGGGCCTCGTCCCGGAGATGGCGACCGCCGAGGTCCGCACGCTCCTGGCGAAGTTCGGCCTCAGGGCGGACCACGTCGGGCGCGCCGCCGGCGAGCTCTCCCCCGGCGAACGCACCCGTGCCGGGCTGGCGCTGCTGCAGGCCCGCGGGGTGAACGTCCTCGTGCTCGACGAGCCGACGAACCACCTCGACCTCCCCGCGATCGAGCAGCTCGAGCAGGCGCTCGACTCCTACGACGGCACCCTGCTGCTCGTCACCCACGACCGCCGGATGCTCGAGACGGTCCGTCTGGACCGCCAGTGGCGGGTCGAGGCGGGTCGCGTCTCGGAACGCTGAGACCGCCGGACGGGAGGCCCGGTGCCAGCTGGCACCGGGCCTCCCGTCCGGTGGTGACGCACGTCCCCACCCAGCGTGCGGCCGTCCGCGTCAGTGGTCGGGTGCCTCGGCGATGAACTCGTCGCGCGTGACGCCCACCAGGGCGGTCGTCGCGGTCGCCGCCGCTCCGGCGTCGCCGGCGGCCAGTGCGCGGCCGACGGCCTCGTGGCGGGCCGCCGCGGCGTCGGTCCAGCGGGTGATGGTGTCGCGGGACTCGGAGGTGCGGGTGCGCAGGAGTGCCTCGACCGTGGTCGCGAAGTGCGCGAAGACGGCGTTGCCGGAGCCGGTGAGCAGCGCGCGGTGGAAGCGGACGTCGGCCTCCAGGTAGGCGGCGCCGTCGTCGCGGGCGGCCGCGTCGACCATCTCGAGCGCGGCGGCGAGCACCGGCGCTGTGGCGGCCGGGCCGCGGGCCGCTGCGAGGGACGCGGCGACCGGCTCGATCCCGAGCCGGAGCTCCAGCAGTTCGCGCTGCTGCACGAAGTACCCGCTCGACGCCCCACGCCACCGGATCACCTCGGGTGCGAGCAGTTCCCAGGCGGACGGCGGCAGCACCTGGGTGCCGACGCGTTGGCGGGGTTCGACCAGGCCGAGGGACTGCAGGACGCGCAGGGCCTCGCGGACGACCGAGCGGGAGACGCCGAACTCCGACGCGACGTCCTCGGGACGGAGCACCGTGCCGGCCGGGACCGCTCCGACGGACGTCGGCCGTGTCGTGGCCCCGGCGACGATCCGTTGCCCGAGCGTGTCGAGCACGTGCGCGTGCAGGCCGCGTGGGGTCGCCATCGTTCCTCCGTGCAGTACGTCGTGCGCGCCGGTGTGACGCGATCTCCATCAGACCGGCAGACTGCCCGCACGGGAGGGTGCCGCGCGGGCAGATCGCCATGTAGTCTGATTAATCAGATTATTTGCTCGGCGCAACGCGCGCCAGCACCATCGAGAAGCAAGGCGACGGAGCCACGCATCAGCGGCTCCAGGAAGGGGCACCGATGCCTCACCCCCTCACCGCGGGCGGCCCGGTCACCAGCACCGTGCTCGCCGCCGGGACCGAGACGGTCAAGGCCGCCGGCAGTGTGCCGCAGCTCGTGATCGCAGCGCTCGTCGGCGTCGTCGTGATCATCGTCCTGATCACGTGGCTCAAGATCCACCCGTTCATCGCGCTGACGATCGGCGCGATCGGCGTCGGCATCGGCGCCGGTCTGGCGCCGTCGAAGGCGGTGGAGAGCTTCGGCACCGGCTTCGGCGACACCATGACGAGCGTCGGCATCCTGGTCGGCCTCGGGTCGATGTTCGGCAAGATGCTCGTCGACTCCGGCGCCGCCGACCGGGTGGTGGACACCCTGGTCCGGAAGTCGTCGAAGGCGCTGCTGCCCTGGACGATGGCGCTCATCGGGGCGCTGATCGGCCTGCCGATGTTCTTCGAGGTCGGCCTGGTGCTCCTCATCCCGATCATCGTCCTCGTCGCCAAGCGCAGCGAGGTCCCGGTCATGAAGATCGCGATCCCCGCGCTCGTCGGCCTCTCCACGATGCACGCCTTCGTCCCGCCGCACCCCGGGCCGCTCGTCGCGATCTCGACCGTCGGCGCGAACCTCGGCACCACGCTGGCGTTCGGCATCGTGCTCGCCATCCCGGTGATCATCCTCTCCGGGCCGGTCTTCGCCCGCTTCGCCGCCCGGTGGGTGCCGATCCCGGCCCCGGACCTGTTCGGCTCGCGCGGCGGATCGGAGTCCGGTTCGGGCTCCGGCTCGCGCACGGACCCCGCGCACGAGGGTCGCCAGGCCCGCCGCGGTCGCCCCACCCAGGACACCGCATCGCTGCCGAACGGCAAGAGCGACTTCACGCGGACGATCAGCGAGCCGCGCAGCCCGTCCTTCACGGTCGCACTGATCGGCATCCTGCTCCCCGTCGTGCTCATGCTCGCCGCGGCCATCCGCGAGGCCACCGTCCCCGACGCGTCCGGCCCCTGGGTCGGGCTGCTCGACTTCCTCGGCACGCCGATGATCGCGATCGGCCTCGCCGCGGTCTACGCCATCGTCTTCTTCGCGATCGGCGGCGGCATGGACCGGTCCGCGGTGTCGCGGTCCCTCGAGAGCGCACTGCCGCCCGTCGCCGGGGTGCTCCTCATCGTCGGCGCCGGCGGTGGCTTCAAGCAGGTGCTCATCGACACCGGCATCGGTGGCGTGATCGCCGACGCCGTCAAGGACTCCGGCGTGTCGGTGCTCCTCGTCGCGTGGGTCGTGTCGGCGCTGGTCCGGGTCGCGACCGGCTCCGCCACCGTCGCCACGGTCACCGCCGCGGGCATCATGGCCCCGATCGCGCAGGGGCTGTCCACCCCCGAGACCTCGCTGCTCGTGCTGGCGATCGGTGCCGGGTCGGTGTTCCTCTCGCACGTCAACGACGCCGGGTTCTGGCTCGTGAAGAGCTACTTCAACATGACGGTCGGACAGACGTTCAAGACGTGGACGGTGTTGGAGTGCCTGATCTCCGTGTTCGGCTTGCTCGGGGTCCTGCTCGCCGGGGTGTTCATCTCGTGAGCGACACCACTCCCGCTGCCCTGGACGCCCGCGTCCTCGTCGTGATGGGCGTCTCCGGTTCGGGCAAGTCCACCGTCGCGGCGATGGTCGCCGATCGCCTCGGGTGGGACTTCGCCGAGGGCGACGCGATGCACCCGCCGGCGAACGTCGACAAGATGCACGCCGGGATCCCGCTCGACGACGAGGACCGCTGGCCCTGGCTCGACGTGGTCTCCGGCTGGATCGACGACCACCTGCGGTCCGGTTCGCACGGGGTGGTGACCTGCTCGGCGCTGAAGCGCTCCTACCGTGACGTGCTCCGCGCACCCGGGGTGGTGTTCGTGCACGTCGCTGGGGACGGTGCACTCATCGAGGAGCGGATGTCCGCGCGCACCGGGCACTACATGCCGACGTCGTTGCTCGCGTCCCAGCTGGCGATCCTCGAGCTGCCCGGAGCCGACGAGGCGCACATCACCATCGCCGCCGACCGCACCCCGTCCGAGGAGTCCGCCGAGGTCATCGCCCGCCTCGCCCTGCAGCCCGCGCGCTGACGCCGCGCCGTGCGCGTCCCGAGACGCCGGCGCCACCATGGACGCAGCGGCGCCACCACACGACGCACGCCGCACGGCGCCGCACCGGTCCCGAGACACCGCACCACCCCCGAGACGCCGCCGAATCCGGCGGCGCCCCGCCGCCACAGCGGCGCCCCGCCGCCCGAGCGGCGCCACCACACGGCGGACAGGAGGCCCGGCGCACGGCCGGCACCGAGCCTCCCGTCCGGCACGACGCACGCCGCGCGGCGCCGCACCGGTCCCGAGACACCGCACCGTGCTCGAGACGCCGCCGAATCCGGCGGCGCCTCGCCGCCCCCGCGGCGCCCCGCCGCCTCAGCGGCGCCCGGCCGCCACCGGCGCGCCGCGCCGCGTCCGCGGCCCGCGCAGCCGCAACCGCATCGTCACCGTGCCGAGCCACCGGTCGTACTTGTAGCCGACCTTGCCCATCCGCCCGATCTCCTCGAAGCCGAGCCGCTGGTGCAACCGGATCGAGGCGTCCGCGGACCGGTCCGCGATCACCGCCACGACCTCGCGCACGCCCGCGGCACGGCACTCGTCCAGGAGCGCCTCCATCAGCGCCCGCCCGAGCCCCTTCCCGCCAGATGCCGGACCGAGGTAGATCGAGTTCTCCACCACGCGGTTCGACCGGTCGCGCGGGTTCCACGGGTCGACGAGCGCGTACCCGAGCAGCTGCCCGGACGGGTTCACCGCGACCAGGAACGGCAGCTTCCGCCGACGGATCTCGTCGTACCGCTGCTTCCACGCGGCGAACGACAGCACCGAACCGTCGAACGTCACCGACGAGTTGCGCACGTAGTGCGAGTGGATGTCGCGGATGTCCGGCAGGTCGGAGGGCTCCGCCGCGCGGATCGACCAGACGAACGCGGTCTCCGACGGCGCCGGCGCGCGCAGGTGGCGCGGCAGCACCCGCCGCTGGCGGTATTCCTCCTCGAGCACGATCCGAGCCTACGGGTCACGTCCGACGCATGGGTACGGACCCGGCCTGGAGGCTCGTCACACCTGGGCGGGCAGCGTCCAGTCGACGGGGTCGGCGCCCTGGGCGACGAGCAGCTCGTTCACCTGCGAGAAGGGGCGACTGCCGAAGAACCCGCGGGAGGCGCTCAGTGGGCTCGGGTGTGCCGACGCGACGACGGGTGTGTCCCCGAGGAACGGCCGGACGGAACCGGCCTGCGCACCCCAGAGCACGGCGACCAGGGGTTTTCCGCGTGCGACGAGTGCACGGACGGCCTGCTCGGTGACCCGCTCCCACCCCTTGTTCCGGTGGCTGCCGGCGTCCCCCGCGCCGACGGTGAGCACCCGGTTGAGCAGCATCACGCCGCGCGAGGACCACGGGCGCAGGTCCCCGTGCACGGGCGGGGTCACCCCGAGGTCGTCGTGCAGCTCGCGGTAGATGTTGGCCAGGCTGCGCGGCACCGGGCGGACGCCCGGGTCGACCGCGAAGGACAACCCGATCGGGTGCCCGGGCGTCGGGTACGGGTCCTGCCCGACGACGAGCACCTTGACCTCGTCGAAGGGGTACTCGAAGGCGCGCAGCACCGCGGCGCCGGCCGGCAGGTACGGACGCCCGGCGGCGGTCTCCTCGCGGAGCCAGGCGCCGAGGCGGTGGACGTCGTCCTCGACCGGGGCGAGCGCCCTCGCCCAGCCGGGGTCGACCAGGTCGGTGAGCGGCGCGGGCTGCATCCCGGGTGCCGGCGCCGCTACGCGCCCATGGTCGCGACGGAGACCGACTCCTCGTCGGCCACCACCCGCCACACGCTGCCGGAGCCGCGGACCTCGAGTGCTCCCTCGCCGACGACGAGCACGGTGTCCTCGTCGATGGCCAGGCCCGCCGTGACGAACTCGGCCTCGGCGCTGGCGATGAGCCGGGCGAGCGTGCCGGCCTGCACGGCGTGCACGTCGATGGTGAGGTCGACCAGGCCGAGGCCCTCGCGGAGCTCCACCTCGTCGAGGCCCTCGGAGGCGCCCTCGGGGCAGACCTCGACGCCGCCGACGCGCCAGCCACCGAGCAGCGCCCGGTCGGAGGCGATCATCGCGCCGGCCGAGTAACCGAGGTACGGCAGACCGTCCGAGACGAGCAGCCGGATCTGGTCGACGAGCGGGGCGATCGCGTCGAGGTAGTCCGGGGTGCGGCCGCCGCCGATGACGAGCGCGTCGATGTCGCTGAGGACGGCCGTGCTGAAGGGCTGACCGGGCGCGACCTCGGTTACCAGGACCTCGGCGGCGCGCGCACCACCGAGGGTCTCCGCGATGTCCGCCGTGGACGAGGGGATGCCACCGTCGGCACCGGCAACCGAGAGGAGACCGATGCGCGGGACGCTGCGGCCGACGGCGGCGGACCGGGCGGTCGCCTCGGCGAGGAACGGGGCTGCGGCGTCGGACGCGGCGAGGAGTCCGCCGCCGACGAGGTGGATGCTCACGACTCGGCCGTCACGGGTGCGAGGGCGCTCCACGGGAACGTGATCCAGCCGTCGACCCGGCGCCAGACGTGGTCCGGCTCGAGGACCGTGCCCGGCTTGGAGTAGAGGCACGCGCTGCGGACCTCGGCGCCGGCCTTGGCGATGATGTCCACGACGAGCGCGAGCGTGCGTCCGGAGTCGGAGACGTCGTCCACCACCAGGACGCGCTTGCCCGCCAGGCTGGGGGCGTCGAGTGCCGGTGCGAGCACGACGGGTTCCTCGAGGCGCTGCTCGACGTCGGTGTAGAACTCGACGTTGATCGAGCCGCACTCCTTCGTGCCGAGGGCGTACGCCACGGCCCCGGCGATGATGAGTCCGCCGCGGGCGACGGCCACGACGACCTCGGGCTCGAAGCCGGCGGAGAGGACGTCCTTCGCGAGCAGTCGTGCCGCGTCGCCGAACTCGAGCCAGCCGAGGATCTCTGGCCCGCTCGTGACGGTCACGACAGCGGGCGACGGGGACTCGGCGGGTTCGCTGCTGATCGGCATCCGACCACGGTACCGGCAGGGATGCCGCCGCCGCGACCCGCAGTCACCGCCCGGGCGCGTGCGGACACGGGCCGGGGCGGTGGTCGCCACGCTCGGCGGCGCTCAGGACCGTGCTCAGGACTTGGGCGACAGGTGTCCGCGCGCGAGCTTGTGCTGCGCGGACTGCGCGACCGGACGGATCGTGACGAGGTCGAGGTTCACGTGCGCGGGCAGCTCGACCGAGTGCACGATCGCCGCCGCGACGTCGTCCGCGGTGAGCGGGTCCTCGACGCCGTCGTACACGGCGGCGGCCTTGGCCTCGTCGCCGGCGAACCGCACCAGCGCGAACTCGTCCGTCTTCACCAGGCCGGGAGCGATCTCGACGACGCGGATCGGCTCGCCGTTCAGCTCGAGCCGGAGTGCACCGACCAGGGCGTGCTCGGCGAACTTGGCGGCGTTGTACCCGCCGCCGTTCTCGTACGCCGTGAAGCCCGCGGTGCTCGTCACCGTGACGATGTCGGCGCTCCCGGCATCGGCCGCGCGACGACGCAGCTGCGGGAGCAGTGCCGCGATGACGCGCTTCGTGCCGATCACGTTCACCTCGAACATGGCGCGCCAGTCGTCCACGTCGGACTCCTCCACGCTCGCGGACCCGAACGCGCCACCGGCGTTGTTCACGAGGACGTCCGCGCCGCCGGCCTCCGCGACGCGAGCCGCCAGCGCGGCCACGTCGTCCGCGACCGTGATGTCCGCGACCAGGGTGTCGGCGCCGGTCTCCTCGGCGAGCGCCGCGAGCCGCTCGGCACGTCGGGCGACGGCCAGCACGTCCCATCCGTGCGCGGCGAACAGGCGGACCGTGGCCGCTCCGATCCCCGAGCTCGCTCCCGTGACGACGACGCGACGTGCCATGTGCTTCCTCCAGCGCAGGTCAGATCCGACACCGGATGCGATGTCCGGACAACCGTACCGAACCGGGCACATCACGATCCGGTAACGTGACCGCCGATGACGACGGACGCTGCGCCCCCGGCGCCCTCGGCCCCGGACACGAGGCTCGAGCCCGGGAAGACCCCACGCCGGATCCCGATGTGGGACACCGCGCGCTTCATCGCCGTGACGCTCGTCGTGATCGGTCACGCGATCCAACGGCAGACGACGGCGAGCGAGCACGCCCTGGCGCTGTACACGTTCATCTACGCGTTCCACATGCCGGCGTTCGGCGTGATCAGCGGGTACTTCTCCTCTGCGGACACCCCGACGGCGAAGCGGATGCGGCGGACGATCACCGACATCGTCGTGCCGTACATCATCATGCAGACGATCTGGACCGTGGTGCAGGCCCTGGTCGAGGGTGGCAAGAAGTTCAACCCGACCCAGCCGACCTGGACGCTGTGGTTCCTGCTCGCGCTCGGGATCTTCAAGCTGATCCTGCCGTACCTGGCGCAGCTGCGGTGGCCGCTGTTCTGGGCCGTGGTGTTCAGCATCGGCGTCGGGTACTTCGACAACGTGGACTCGACGCTCTCCCTGTCGCGGGCGATCAGTCTGCTGCCGTTCTTCCTGCTCGGCTGGCAGGTGAAGCAGTGGGGCGTGTTCGACCGCTGGTACGACGCGTCCCGGCGCACCGTCGTCCGGGTCCGGGTCGCCGCAGGCGCGGTGTTCCTGGCGTGGGCGGTGTCCTGCGCGCTGTGGATCCCGCAGTTCAAGGAGTTCGACCTGCACCACTGGTTCTTCTACGACGACTCGTACTCGGGCCTCGGTGAGGACGCCTGGTGGGCCGGCGCGGTGCGCTTCGGGCTGATGCTGCTGGCGACGCTGCTGACGGCGTCGTTCCTGGTGCTGGTCCCCCGTCGGAACGTCTGGATCACGCAGTTCGGCGCGGCGACGATGTACGTCTACCTGCTGCACACGTTCGTGCTCTACCCGATCCGCGAGTCCGGCGTCCTGGCCGGACCGCACTCGGCGTGGCCGTTCGTGCTGCTCATGGTCGCGATCGCGTGCTCGGTGAGCCTGTTCCTGGCGCAGCCGTTCGTCCGCCGGGGCATGCACTGGCTCCTCGAGCCGAACGTCCGCTGGCTCTTCCGCCGCGACCCCGCCTGACCGCCCCTCCCCTCGCACCGTGCGAGGCGCGCCCCCCTCGCACCGTGCGAGGTGCGCCCCCTCGCACCGTGCGAGGTGCGCCCGCACGGTGCGAGCTTCCGTACACGGTGCGGGGGCGGCTGGCCCGCACACTGTCCGCGACGGCGCACAGTGCGGTGCCCTCGTTACGTCACGAGACGGGTGCGGTGGTGCGGGACCGGCCACGTCCGTAGCGTGTGCGACGACGTGACGACGCGCCGTTCCTCCCGACCGGCACCCACGGCGACCCGACGACCAGCTGCACGGACAGGAGCACGCAATGACCGAGAACGACGCCGCGCAGTGGCGGTTCGAGACCACGCAGGTCCACGCCGGCGCGCAGCCGGACCCGACCACGGGCGCCCGCGCCACGCCGATCTACAAGACGACCTCGTACGTCTTCGCGAACTCGGACGAGGCACGTGACCTCTTCGCCCTCGCCAAGCCGGGCAACATCTACTCGCGGATCATGAACCCGACGAACGACGTCCTCGAGCAGCGCATCGCCGCGCTCGAGGGGGGTTCGGGTGCGCTCCTCGTCGCCTCCGGGCAGGCCGCCGAGACGTACGCGGTGCTGAACATCGCACAGGCCGGCGACCACATCGTGTCGTCGTCGTCGATCTACGGCGGAACGTACAACCTGTTCAAGTACACGCTGGCGCGCCTCGGCATCGAGACCACCTTCGTCGAGGACCAGGACGACCCCGAGGAGTGGCGCCGCGCCGTCCGCCCGAACACGAAGCTGTTCTTCGCGGAGACCATCGGCAACCCGAAGATCAACGTCCTGGACATCACCACCGTCGCGAACATCGCGCACGAGGCCGGCGTCCCCCTCATCGTCGACAACACGATCGCGACGCCGTACCTGATCCGCCCGTTCGAGCACGGGGCCGACATCGTCGTGCACTCCGCGACCAAGTTCCTCGGCGGACACGGCACGGTCATCGGCGGCGTCATCGTCGACGGCGGCACCTTCCCGTGGTCGCAGCACCCGGAGAAGTTCCCCGAGTTCAACACCCCGGACCCCTCGTACCACGGGGCCGTCTTCGCCGAGGCCGTCGGCAACTCGCTGGCCTACATCATCAAGGCGCGCGTGCAGCTGCTCCGCGACCTCGGCGCCTCGAGTTCCCCGGACACCGCCTTCGCCCTGCTGCAGGGCATCGAGACGCTCTCGCTCCGCATCGAACGGCACGTCGCGAACGCCCAGGAGATCGCCGAGTGGCTCGACCGCCACCCGGACGTCGCCACGGTCGCGTACGCCGGGCTGCCGACCTCCCCCTGGTACGGCGCCGCCACCCGGTACGCGCCGAAGGGCGTCGGCGCGGTGCTGTCGTTCGAGCTCAAGGGCGGCGTCGACGCCGGCCGTGCGCTCGTGGACAACCTGTCGCTGTTCTCGCACCTGGCCAACATCGGCGACGTGCGCTCGCTCGTGATCCACCCGGCGTCGACGACGCACTCGCAGCTCACGCCCGAGCAGCAGCTCACGACCGGTGTCACGCCGGGCCTGGTGCGCCTGTCGGTGGGGATCGAGAACGTCGAGGACCTCAAGGCCGACCTCGAGGCCGGACTCGCCGCGGCCCGCGCCGTCGCGCAGGAGGGCCTGCGCGCCTAGCCCCGGAGACAGCCCGACCCTGGAACGGACACAGCACATGCTGTGTCCGTTCCGGCGTTCCCACCCTGTCGGCGACCCGCGCGGCGGAGGCGACCCCGGCCTCCCGTCCGGCCGTCGGTGACCACCCGGTCCACGTAACACGGCGACGGGGCGGGGCTCCTTCCGGGAGAATGGACGGACCATGGACTGGCAGACGACT
This sequence comes from Curtobacterium sp. NPDC090223, assembly GCF_044746585.1. Taxonomy (NCBI): domain Bacteria; kingdom Bacillati; phylum Actinomycetota; class Actinomycetes; order Micrococcales; family Microbacteriaceae; genus Curtobacterium; species Curtobacterium sp. NPDC090223. Next base: position 821,863 of record NZ_JBIVCN010000001.1, read on the forward strand.
CCCGAGGACTCCGTGCCGTCCACCCTGGTCCCAGGCACCGCACTCGGCACCCTCGGGAAGCCCCCGGTCACCGGCGCCTGGCGCCCCGGCGACCACCCCGGTTCCCGGTACTTCACCGCGCTCGGCGAGCAGTGGGTCCGCGGCGGCCGGCTGCCGAGCGTGCGGATCGCCTACGAGACCTGGGGCGAGCTGAACCCGGCACAGGACAACGTGATCCTGGTGTTCCACGCCCTCACCGGCGACTCGCACGTCGCGGGCGCGCCCGGCCCCGGCCACCGCACCGCCGGCTGGTGGGGCGACGTCGTCGGCCCCGGGCGTGCGATCGACACCGACCGCTGGTTCGTCGTCGCCCCGAACATGCTCGGTGGCTGCCAGGGCTCGACCGGACCGTCGTCGGTGTCCCCGGACGGCGTCGAGTGGGGCTCGCGGTTCCCGTTCGTCACCGTGCGCGACCAGGTCGCCGCGCAGGCGCAGCTCGCCGACGCCCTCGGGGTCGAGACGTTCGCTGCGGTCGTCGGCGGCTCGATGGGTGGCATGCACGCACTGGAGTTCGCCGCCTCGTACCCGTCGCGCGTGTCCCGGCTGGCGGTGCTCGCGAGCACCGCGCAGACCACCGCGGACCAGATCGCCGCGAACTCGCTGCAGCGCGCCGCGATCCAGATGGACCCCGGGTTCGCCGGTGGCGACTACTTCGAGGCCGACCCCGGCGAGGGTCCCTCGCGCGGGCTGTCGCTCGCCCGCCGGATGGCGATGATGACGTACCGTGCGTCGGACGAGCTGAACGGCCGTTTCGACCGGTCGTGGCAGTCCGACGTGTCGCCGCTCGGCGACGACGGCCGGTTCTCGGTGGAGAGCTACCTCGACTTCCACGGGAACAAGTTCACCCGGCGCTTCGACGCGTCCACCTACGTGACGCTGACGCACGCGATGGACTCGCACGACCTCGGGGCGGGTCGGGGCGGTGTCGCCGCGGCGCTCGGGCGGATCACGGCGCGGACCCTGGTCGTCGGGATCTCCAGCGACCGGCTGTTCCCGGTGGAGGACCAGCACCGCATCGCGGCCGGGATCCCGGACACGCTCGACGGGGACCGGGCCGCGGTGATCGACAGCGAGTTCGGGCACGACGGGTTCCTCATCGAGCACGAGGCGGTCGGGGCGCACCTGCGACGCCTGCTCGACTGAGCGGACGCCGTTTCCATAGCGGCTGCAATAACAACTTCGTTGCCAAACCCAACTGGCGGGCGTGCCGAACACCCCCCAACGGGTGTCGCCCGTGGAATGATGGCCGGACCGACCGCACAGGCCGAACCGACCACACCGATCCGCACCGATCGCACCGATCCGCACCGATCAGGACCCCGATGGAACCCCTCGCACAGGAACGTGACCGACTCCTCCGGTCGACGACCCGTGTCGTCGGGATCATCTGCACGCTCGTCAGCCTGGTCGGTGTCCTCTGCTCCCTCGCCGTCCCGGCCGGCCCGCTCGCCGGCGGCGTCGCCTGCATCGCCGTGATGATCGGCGCGCTCGTCGTCTTCGGCTGGAACGGCGCCGTCTGGTGGACGGCCCTCACGCTGGTCTCCGGGCTCGGCGCGCTCGTCCTCCTGACGACCGGGGCCGACCCCGACGCCCGTCCGGTCGTCGCCAGCGCCCTGGTCCCCCTCGCCGCAGGCGGCCTCTCCTCGCTCCTGATGGCGCAGCGCGGGCACCTGGTCGGCCTCGGCCTGACGATCCTCGGCGGTGCGGCCTCGCTCGCGGTGATGGTGAACGCGTCCGGCGGTGTGCTCACCTCCCCGGTCGGGGGCACCCTGCTCGGCTGGGTCCTCACCGCGGTCGTGGCCTTCTGGATCTCCCGCAGCATCCCGCGGGTCGCCCGCCGCATCTACAGCATCGGCACGGCGCACCGCGCGGAGCGGCAGGCCAGCGAGACCGAGGCGCAGCGCCGCCAAGGCGCCCGGCTGCTGCACGACACCGTCCTCGCGACCCTGACGCTCCTGGCGCACTCCGGCGTCGGCGTCTCCGAACAGGCCATGCGCGAGCAGGCCGCCGAGGACGCCAGGCTCCTCCGGCACCTCCGGCTCGGCGCGACGCCGCAGCCGCAGCAGTCCGGCGACTACTCGCTCACCCGCACCGAGGAGTCCCCGCTCGGCCAGACCCTCGAGTCGGTCAAACAGCGCTTCGGCCGGATGGGCCTCGAGGTCAGCTGGCACGGCACCGGGCAGGTCCTGCTCCCGACGAACGTGCTCGACGCGTTCCTGCTCGCCCTCGCCGAGTGCCTGGAGAACGTCCGTCGGCACGCCGGCGTGGCCGAGGCGCACGTCACGATCGTGCACGACAACGACATGGTCCGTGCGATGGTCACCGACTCCGGCGTCGGCTTCGAGATCGGCGCCATCGACGAAGAGCGCCTCGGCTTCAAGGAGAGCGTCGTGAACCGCCTCCGCGAGGTCGGTGGCGACGCCCGCCTCTTCTCCGCGCCGGGTTCCGGCACCACCGTCGTCCTGGAGGCGCCCCGATGAGCCGCATCCCCGAGGACACCATCGGCCGCGGTCTCCCCGGTGAGAGCGCGCAGCCCGCTCCGCGGACCCGACGGGAGGCCCGGGAGCGGTACCGGGGCACGGAACGTCGGCAGGCGCGCGGCCTCCCCTCCACCTCGACCGGCGCACGGTCGCTGCGGCAGGCGGCGAAGCCAGGAGCCTCCCTCGGCGCCGGGCACCTCGGCCTCGGCGCCGCGGTGCTCACCGCGCTCGAGGCCGTCGCGGGCATCGCGCTGTTCCTCGCGCACTGGCCGGACTACACCGACCCCTGGCTGCCCGCCGCCGCGTGGATGCTGTTCATCGTCGCCGCGGTCGGCGTCGGCCTGAGCGTGATGACCTACGGCGAACGCCTCACCGGACTCGCCTTCGGCCTGATCTGCGTCGTGCTCGCCTGCGTCGTGACGCTCGACTTCATCGGCGTCTGGCCCGAACACGACCTCGCCCACACCGCGAGCGCCTCGGTGGCCGCCGGCTTCGCGCTGCTCCCCGTCGCGACACTCCGCCCCGCGCGCGAGGTCGCGGCGGCGATCACGGTCCTGGGGCTGGCGTTCGTCGGCATGTCGATCGCGTCGACCCCGATCACGACGGACACGATCCCCGGCCTGTTCTCGATGCTCGCGCTCGTGATCGTCCCGCCGTCCGTCGCCATCTTCGTCACGCACCGCTTCCGCCAGCTCGTCCAGCGGGAACTCGACCGGGTGCTCGTGCAGTCGAACGTCACCGCGCCGCAGTTCGCGGTCGGGATGCTCGCCTCGGACGAACTCGCCCGACTCGACCTCGCCGCCGAGAAGCTCCTCGACGCGGTCGCGAACGGCACCGACCCGCTCCCCCTGTCCGACGCGTCGTCCTCGGTCGCCGCGTCGCTGGCCACCGAGCTCCGCCTGCACCTCATCGAAGGACGCCGCGAGACCTGGCTGTACCACGCGATCACCGAGTCGGACCACCTCGGCCGCGCCGTCAGCGTCGCCGACCCCAGCTCCCTGGCCGGCCACCTCACCCCGGCACAGCGCGACGGCCTGCTGCAGGCCCTCTGGCAGATGGTCGGCGACGGCCGCGGTCTGCAGCCCGGCGTGCCGATGGTCTCGGTCACGCTCGGCCCCGTCGGCACCGCCGGACACCCCGTCTCGGACGACACCATGGACGTCCCGATCGTCATCGAGTCGCGTGGGGTCACCCGCCGACGGCTCGGTCCGACGGCGTGGAGCGGCCTGGCCCGCATCGGCCCGTACACCGACACGATGCGGGACGGCGCGCTGCACATCGTCGCGCACTGCGTCGTCGACCGGCACCCCACGATGTGACGGGTTGCCGGACACCCTGACCAGCCTGTCCTCGCCGAGTGGGCCCACCACCTAGGCTCGGCCACGCAGACCACGAGAAAGGACGCCAGCATGGCGACTCCAGAGGAACCGATCCGACTCGCCCTCGTCGACGACCACAAGATGCTCCTCGGCGCGCTCACCGAGTGGATCCGCGGCGCCGCCGACGACATCACGCTCGTCGCCGCCGTGACGACCTGGCCGGAGCTCCTCACGAGCCCCGCGTTCCCGGTCGACGTGGTGCTCCTCGACCTCGACCTCAAGGACTCGATCCCGGTCTCGCTGAAGATCTCGACGCTCAAGACCGCCGGCGTGAAGACCGTCGTGATGAGCACCTACTCGGAGCCGAACGTCGTGCGCGAGGCCCTCGGGTCCGGCGCGCTCGGCTACCTCGTGAAGAGCGAGGACGCGGAGATGATCGTCGAGGCGATCCGTTCTGCCCAGCGTGGCGAGCAGTACGTCTCCGCCGAGCTCGACCTGGCGATCAACTCCGGTGATGTCGGCGGCGTGCCGAAGCTCAGCGCCCAGGAGCGCCGCGTGATGGCGTTGTACGGCGGCGGCGAGCCCGTGAAGAGCGTGGCGTACCAGCTCGGCATCTCGGAGGAGACCGCGAAGAGCTACCTCAAGCGCATCCGGGAGAAGTACCGCGTGGCCGGCTTCGACGTCGGCACGAAGGTGGCGCTCCGGAAGCGGGCGATCACCGACGGCATCATCGTGCAGGACGGCAGCCCGCACGGCCTGTAGCAGCGCTGCCGCGCGCGCTCGCGCCCGCGCCCGCGCCCGTTCCGCTGAGATCGCACTCCGCGTCGCTTCGACCACGGTCGCTCTGACACGGAGTGCGATCTCAGCGCGTTCAGGGGACGCCCGAGGCACGCCCTGACAGGACGCCCGCCGTCAGACGGTCGGGACGGGCGCCGTGGTCGGGCCGGTCGACGGGTGCGAGGACGACACGCGCGCACGCTGGGTGGAGCGACGCTCGAAGCCGTAGCTGATCGAGGTCATCACCACGCCGAGGAGCGCCAGCCCGATGCCGAGCCACCCCGGGGCGACGAAGCCGAACCCGGCGGCGATGACGGCGCCACCGAGTGCCGCACCGAGCGAGTTGCCGATGTTGAACGCCGAGTGGTTCAGCGCGGCGGCGATCGTGCGGGCATCACCCGCGACGTCCATCAGCCGCGACTGCACCGCCGGCGGGATCGCGGACGAGGTCGCTCCGAGCAGGAACGCGCCGACGAAGACACCGACGGTCCACTGCGCGGTCAGCACCGTGACGAGCAGCGCTCCGATGAGGGCGAACATGCCGACGTAGATGGTGCGCTTGACGCTGTGGTCGGCCAGGTGCCCGCCGAGGACGCCACCGACGACCATCCCGAGCCCGACGACGACCAGCACGAGCGGCACGGCGCCCTCGGACAGGCCGGTGACGTTCTGCACGAGCGGGGAGATGTACGAGTACACCGCGAAGAACCCGCCGAACCCGACGGCGCCGAGGCCCATCACGAGCCAGACCTGCGGGACGCGGAAGGCGCGGAGTTCCCGTCCGATGGAGGCGGACTCGTCGCGTGCGCTGCGCGGGACGAACGCCGCGACGGCCAGGAACGTCGCCGCGAAGAGCACCGACACCACGCCGTAGGCGACCCGCCAGCCGGCGTTCTGACCGACCCAGGTGATCGCGGGGACGCCGACCACGTTCGCGACGGACAGACCGAGCAGCACCATCGCGATGCCCTTGCCCCGCTTGCCCGGGCCCATGATGTCCCCGGCGACGATCGACGCGATGCCGAAGTAGGCGCCGTGCGGCAGGCCGGCGACGAAGCGCGCGACGAGCACGAGTCCGAACGACGGCAGGAGGGCGCTGGCGATCGTGGCGACCACGAAGCCGACGAGGAGCACGAGCAGGAGCCCCTTGCGCGGGAACTTCGCCGACATCGCGGCGATGGTCGGTGCACCGACGACGACCCCGAGGGCGTAGGCGCTGACGAGCCAGCCGGCATGCGCGACCCCGGCGTCCGGGTCGGCGGCGTACTGCGTCGGCAGGAGTGCGGCGGCGATGTTCGGCAGGAGGCCCATCGCGACGAACTCCGTCGAACCGATGGCGAACCCGCCGAGGGCGAGCGCGATGAGCGCGAGTGCGCGGCGCGCAGGCGTGAGCTGTGACATGGTGCCTGGTCTTCGAACGGGAGAGCGGGTCTGGACCCAGCCGTGGGGCTGGAGGTGCGGCGTGCTGCGGGGCCGCACCAGGCCTCCTGGCAGGGGACGCGTCATCGCGACCGGCGGGCAGCCGGTCCGCTCGACGGTGAACGGAAGCGACCGGGCCGTGAACGGTCCGGTCGGATCAGTGTAGACCGCTCCAAACGCCCACGGAAGTCACCGGCACGAATCGATTCGAGCCGTGGTGCCGCGCGTCAGGCGGCGCGTCGCTCGAGTTCGCGCTCCACGGCGGTCGGCGCAGAGGTCTGGTCGCGGTGCACCCAGCCGGCACCGCACTCGGTGCAGGTCGCCCAGGCGTGCTCGCCGTGCGCGTCGGCGTCGATGACGACCGTCTGCGCGTCGCAGTCCTCGCACCATCCGTCGTGCATCGTCAGGTCCGCCATGATCGCGATCTCCTCGTCGTCACCGGTGCCGCCGGGTGCGGCTCGATGAACCCCATGAGACACCCGACCACCGACATCCGCGGGAGGCCCTCGGCGTGTCGGCGACGCTCCCGCAGCCGCCCGGGTCAAGCGTCGAGGGCCGCCTCGAGCCGATCGATCTTGCCGTCGAGTTCACCGGTGTGCCCGGGGCGGATGTCGGCCTTGAGCACGAGCGAGACGCGGGTGCCGAACGGCAGGACGGCGTCCGTCGCGGCCTTGACGACCGCCATGCACTCGTCCCACTCGCCCTCGATCTCGGTGAACATCGACGAGGTGCGGTTCGGCAGCCCGGATTCCCGGACGACCCGGACGGCCGCCGCGACGGCGTCGTGGACGGAACCGTCCGAGGCTGCGGACGGCCCGCCGGACGGAGCGATGGAGAACGCGACGATCATGCGTCCATCCTGCCCTCGGCGAGCGTCGGCCGCCCGTCCGTGTCGTGGCGGCGGTGCGCCCGGCGGCCGAGCTGCACCACCAGCACCACCGCCCACACCAGGATCGCGACCTCGAGCGCGTTCCGGACCGTCAGCACCACGAGGATCCACGGCTGCACGGTGAGCACCTGGTCGTAGTAGGCGGGGTAGACCAGCTGCGTGAGGAACGCCATCGGCAGTGCCGCCACGGCGACGGGCAGGAAGCGGCGCGCACTCCCCCGGCCGGCGATCAGGCCCCACACGATCGGCACCGCGAACCACCCGATGTACTGCGGCGAGCCCACCTTGTTCGTCGCGACGAGTGCGGCGACGAGCAGCAGTGCCAGGAGTGGCGCGACCTCGGCCCGACGGGCACCACGGGCGACCGCCCAGACGGCCAGCGCGATCCCGACCAGGACGACGAGCGCCATGAGCGGCGTCGACACGGCGGCGGCGAGGTGGGTGCCGGTGCCGGACACCTCGAACGTCAGGATCTCGGTGTCGTAGAACACGGCGGCACCCGGCACGTGCGCGGCGGCGGCCCACATGAACGGCGTCGCGAGCGGCGCCTCGATCTGGAGCGCCCGGCCGGACTGCTGGCCGACGAACGAGAGCAGGTGCGCCGCCCCACCGAACAGCACGTCCACCAGGACGACCAGGGCGGTGACGGTGAGCGCCCCCGCGAGCACGCCCCGGCGGTGCCCGCGCCGCAGCACGAGGAGCACCCCCACCAGCGCGGCGGGCCAGACCTTGATCCACGCGGCGACGGTGAACACCGCGGAGGCGACGGCCGGACGGGACGCCACGAACGCCACGCCGACGAGGGCCACGGCGGTCGCGACGGTGTCGATCCGACCGAGGCCGATCGGGCCGAGGGCCAGCAGGAAGACGAGCCACCACCAGACCACGCGGACCCCGAGGGCACGGAACCGCCAGAGCGACCAGCACGCGAGCGCGTCGAGCACGACCGTGAGCACGAGCCAGCCGGCGCCGATCGCCGCGACGCCGCCCATGGCCGCCGCGGCCATCGGGACGATCGCGACGATCGGGTAGACCCAGTCCGAGTCCATCCCGACCCAGAAGTGCGCGTGCAGGCCGGTCTCGATCCACCGCCGGTAGGTGATGGTGACGTCGCCGAGCGGCAGGTTGGCCGTCACCGAGGTGAGCCACCACAGCACCGCGTGCACGACCAGGAGCGCCACGGCGAACCAGGCGACCTCGGACCGATGCGACTTCAGCACCGGACGAGCGTACCGACCGTGCCGAGGTCGGACCTCACACCGGACGAGCGCACCGATCGTGCCGAGGTCGGACCTCGCACCGGACGGACTGCGGCCGCACCCAGGAGTTCCCGAGGGTGACGTGTCACCGTCGTCCCCGTGACCACGAACGGGAGCCCCGAGCGCCAGCGCACCCCCCGCGACCGACGGCCGGGGTCCACCCGCCGCCGCACGGCCACCATCTGGATCGCCGTCGCCGCGGGCGTCGTCGTCCTCGGTGTCGTCGGCGTCGTGGTCGGCACGACCGTGTACTCGAACACCGAGAACGCGAAGGCGTCGGCCGCGCCGAGCGTCGCCGCCAGCCGGGCTCCGTCCACGCTCGACACGAGCGACCTCGCCGGCACCTGGACGGTCGGCGGGGACTCCGAGGCGGGCTACCGCCTGCACGAGGTCCTGAACGGGTCGGACGTCACCGTCACCGGCCGCACCGACAGCGTGACCGGCACCGCCACCGTCGCCGGGTCGTCGATCACCGCGGCGCAGATCGAGGTCCAGGTCGCCGACATCGCCACCGACTCCGAGCAGCGCGACTCCTACTTCCGGGACTCGGCGCTCGACACCGCGGCGTTCCCGACCGCGACCTTCACGCTCACGAGCCCGATCGCCGACGCGGTCCCGTCGGGCAGCGGCACGAAGCAGGTCGAGGCCGCGGGGAACCTGACGCTGCACGGGGTCACGAAGGCCGTCACCGCGACGCTCGAGGTCGGGCTGAACGGCGACGGCGTCGACATCTCCGGCTCGATCCCGATCACGTTCGCCGACTTCGGCGTGCAGGCGCCGAGCCTGGGGTTCGTCAAGGTCGACGACGACGGCGCGGTCGAGTTCCTGGTCCACGCGACTCCGTCGAAATGACGCCGGCCTCGTCATGACGCCCCGGCGTCGTCGTGACGCCGTCGGTCAGGTCCGGTCCCAGGTCTTCACCCAGTCGATCTCGAGGTGCCCTGGCTTGCCCCAGTTCCCGATCTGGAACATGAACCGGTGTGCCGTCGTCGGCACGTGCTCCGTCACGGTGAGCACGATCTGCCCGTCCACGTAGTACCGGACCGCCTCGCCGGGGATCCACTCGGTCGTGTAGGTGTGCCACTCCCGCCAGGTCGCGTCGGTGTGCAGCCCGACCGCGCTCCGCTCGTGCCCTCGCACCATCGAGTGGCTGAACGCGCCGACGGTCCCCTGGAAGGTGCCCTCCGGGAAGTCGACCTCACCCTCGGACCACACGTTCGAGGTCGGCCACAGCATGAAGGCGGCGCCGTTGCCGTCCCCACCGGTGGCCCGAGCGCGGACGCTGAAGGTCCCGCCGACGTGACCCCAGGCGCCGGTCGGGGTGCCGAACGTGCCGGCTGCTCCGCGCTTGCCGTCCATCGCGACGTCCATGTAGCCGTCGTGCGCGCTGATCACCTCGCCCGACCAGTACCGGTCCGCCATGCCGTCCGGGTAGGGCTGCCACGAGTTCGCGTACGTGGCGGCGAACTGCCCGCCCGCCGCGGCCGGCGTGTCGAAGTCCTCGGAGAAGGTGGGTGCCGCTCCGTTCGCGGGCACCGTCGGGGTCGGTGAGGGCGACGCCGTCGCAGCCGGCGACGCGGGGTCGCCGACCCACGGTCGGGCGTCGGCGGTGGAGACGGTGCCGAGTGTGACGCCCGCGGCGATGACCGCGGCGAACACGAGGAGGGACCTGGAGACCTTCATCGGTCGTCCCGGCATCGGGTGGGAGCTGTCGTGCTGCCGTCGTCGTCATCGACGTGGCACACGACGCGGTGTGCGTCCTGCATGGTCGTGGATCGCTTTCTGGGTGGGCGGTTCCGGGGCCCCGGCCGGCCGTGCTCACGGTCGGGCGGCGTCCCACACGGCTCTGTCTACGCGTCCCCCGTGCCCACCACGAGGACCCCGCCCCCCGCCTGCGGGATGGGTGCGGGCTCCCGCGCCGCATGCGTGATCCCGCGGTCGTTGCGGCTTCCCGCGAGCGCGGGTGCCGCCTCCGCTGCGCTCCGGCCGCCCGCATCGACGCGCGCCGTGTCGAACGGTGCCGACGCACACCCCACCGGCCTGGAGGCTGACCACTCGTCCGGCACCAAGCCTCCCGTCCGGCGGTGGTCGCGACCAGTGCACGTGGCCGCCACCGCCCGCACCGTGCGTCCGCACCCCGCTGCCGGCTGCCCGGCGCCGGACGCTCGTGCGGCGGCACTGGTGCGGCGGCACCCGCGCGGCGGCGCGCGCGCATGGTGGCGCCCGCGCGGCGGCACCCGCGCGTGGCGGCACCCCGTGCGGCGGCACTCGTGCGGCGGCTCCCCTGCGGACGCACCCGTGCGGCGGCGCGCGTGCGGCGGCGTCATACGACACCGCAGAAGTCGTTCGACCGATGCCGTGTCGAACCTTGCGGACGTATCGGATGCGTCCGCACGGTTCGACACGGCAGAAGTCGATCGACCGGTGTCGTGTCGGAACCGCCGCGCCGTCTGCCGCCCGCCTCGGGGCGGCGCCCGTCAGGCCGGCGCGTCCCCGGTCACGAGGAGGTCACGGACGACACCGGGCAGCGCCTCGATGAGCGCCGTCATCGGGAACGGCCCGCCGCCGGACGCCCGCCGCGCGGCGGTCCCGTGCACGACCGCCGCGGCAGCCGCCAGGTGCGCGAGGTCGTCCGGCCCGACGTCCCCCGAGCCCGCGCGCGTGGCCACGAGCGCCCCGAGCACCCCGCCGAGGACGTCCCCCGCGCCGGCGGCCGCGAGCCACGGCGTGGCCGAGGACGCGACGAGCCGCACGGACCCGTCAGGCGTGACGACGTGCGTGTCCGCGCCCTTGAGGAGCACGACGCTGCCGGTCTGCTCGGCGGCCCGGAGCGCCGCGCCCCTGGGGTCCTGCTCGATGCTGTCCCGGTCGGTCTGCAGCAGTGCCGCGAGCTCCCCGGCGTGCGGCGTCAGCACCGCGAGGGGCCCGAGGTCCACGAGCGGGATCGCCCCGGCGTCCACGACCACCGGCACGCCGTCGTCGGCGGCGTGCCGGAACGCGGAGGCGGTGGTGTCGTCGAGGTCGTCCAGGGACCCGGCGCTGATGCCCGACCCCACGAGCCACGCCTGCACCCGGCCGACGCCGGCGACGACCTCGGGGCGACGGGCGAGCACGGAGTCCGTCGCACGGGACGGTCCGACGTACCGGACCATCCCCACCCCGGTGTGCACGGCCGCGTCGACCCCCATCACCGCGGCACCCGGGTAGGTGTCCGAGCCTGTCGCGACGCCGAGCACCCCGCGCCGGTACTTCGTCGACTCCGCGGTCGGCGCGGTCGTCCACGCGGCGGCATCGGACACGGAGAAGGGCACGAAGTCGTTCATCGACCCCACGTTACGGTGGAGCGCATGAGCCTGTTCCTGCCTGGTCGCGTCGTCGTGTTCGACTACGGCGAGGTGATCAGCCGCACACCGACGGCCGCGCGGGACGCCCTGCTCGAGGCCACCGGCCTCACCGCGGACGAGCTGTTCCCCGTCTACCAGGAGCTCCGGCACGACCTGGACCGCGGCGACCTCAGCGTGCTGGAGTACTGGCGCGCGATCGCCGACCGCACCGGCAGGTCCTGGACGGTCAGTCAGGTCCACCGGCTCTGGGCGATCGACTACACCGGCTGGTTCGAGGTCGACCCCGCGGTGCTCGACCTCGTCGAGGAACTGCACGACGCCGGCACCCGCCTGGCCCTGCTCTCGAACGCCGGCTTCGACTTCGGCGACCCGTACCGGCGGTCACCGATGGGATCGCTGTTCGAGACCGTCGTGGTGAGCGCCGAGGAGCACGTCCTGAAGCCCGACGCATCCATCTACCGCGACACCTGCGACCGTCTGGGAATCGAGCCGGGGCAGATGGTGTTCGTGGACAACAGGGCCGAGAACGCCGCGGGCGCGGAAGCGATCGGGGCGGTCGGCCACCACTACACGTCGCCCGCCCTGCTCCGCACCGCACTGGAGGAGCTGGCGGAGACCGCACCCCGAGAAGGAGCCACCGCGTGACGCACGCCCTGTTCGAATCGATCACCATCCGCGACCTGACCGTCCGCAACCGCATCTGGGTCTCGCCGATGTGCCAGTACTCGGTCGAGCAGCAGGACGGCGTGCCGACGCCGTGGCACCTCGTGCACCTCGGCGGGTTCGCCAAGGGCGGTGCCGGCGCGGTCGTCGTCGAGGCCACCGGTGTCGTTCCCGAGGGACGGATCAGCCCGCAGGACCTCGGCCTCTGGAACGACGAGCAGCGCGACGCGTTCCGCCCGATCGTCGACTTCATCCACTCGCAGGGTGCAGCGGCGGGCGTGCAGCTCGCCCACGCGGGCCGGAAGGCATCCACCTACCGTCCCTGGGAGTCGTCGCACGGCACCGTCCCGGCGTCCGAGGGTGGCTGGACCGCCGTGGGCCCGTCGGCCGAGGCGTTCCCCGGCTACGACGTCCCGCGTGAGCTCTCGACCGAGGACATCCGCCTGGTCGCGGTCGGCTTCGCCGTCGCCGCGCGTCGCGCCGTCGAGGCCGGCTTCGACCTCGTCGAGCTGCACGCCGCACACGGGTACCTGCTGCACCAGTTCCTCTCCCCGTTGAGCAACCACCGCACCGACGAGTTCGGCGGCTCGCTGGAGAACCGCGCCCGCGCCCTCCTCGACGTCGTCGACGCCGTGCGGGCCGAGGTCGGCGAGGGCTTCCCCGTCGTCGTCCGGTTCTCCGCGACCGACTGGACCGAGGGCGGGCTCACGCTCGCCGAGGTCACCGAGGTCGCCCGCTGGGCTGCCGAGCACGGCGCCGACCTGGCGGACGTCTCCACCGGCGGCAACGTCGCGAGCGCACCGATCCCCGTCGGCCCCGGGTACCAGGTGCCCTTCGCGGCGGAGATCAAGCGCTCCGCCGGCATCGGTACGATCGCGGTCGGGATGATCTCCGAGGCGTTCCAGGCCGAGCAGATCGTGGCGACCGGACAGGCGGACGTGGTGATGGTCGGGCGGGAGTTCCTCCGCGACCCGGGCTTCCCGCTCCGTGCTGCGCGCGAGCTCGGTGTCGAACTCGACTACGAGCCGCAGCAGTACCACCGAGCAAGCGTCACGAAGTAGGGCGGATTCTCGGGTTCCGACCCCACCGCGTGATTACGATGATGACCACTGTGGACGATCCTCCGAATCCTTCTTCGCCCCACCACTCATCCGGCGCTCACTCAGTGAGCTGCCCTGACTCGTCGTGTGCCCCGAGCGCTGTCCACCCGCAGCGCGCGCTCCGCCCCTGGGGGTGGACCCGATGAGCCCCATCGACATCGTCATGCTCGTCGGTGGCATCCTGCTGACGCTCGGCACGGGCGTCTTCGTCGCCTCGGAGTTCGCGCTCGTGAACCTCGACCGCGCCGACGTCGAGGCACGTCGCGATCGCGGCGAGCCCGGCCTGGCGCCGGTCATCGGCGCGCTCAAGGTCACCTCGACGCACCTGTCCAGCGCACAGCTCGGCATCACCCTGACCACGCTGCTGACCGGGTACCTGCTCGAGCCATCGATCGCCAAGCTGCTCGAGGCGCCGTTCCTGGCACTGTCGCTCCCAGAGGGCATCGTCGAGACGGTCGGCTCGATCGTGGCGCTCGTCATCGCGACCCTGCTGTCGATGATCCTCGGTGAGCTGGTGCCGAAAAACTTCGCGCTGGCGCTGCCGCTGCAGACCGCGAAGCTCGTCGTGCCGCTGCAGATCGCGTTCACGACGGTCTTCAAGCCCGCGGTCGCCGTGCTGAACGGCACCGCGAACGCCGTGCTCCGTGCGATGGGCATCGAACCGCAGGAGGAACTCTCCGGGGCCCGCAGCGCCGAGGAACTCACCTCGCTGCTCCGTCGGTCCGCCTCCGAGGGCTCGCTCGAACAGGACACCGCAACGCTGCTGCAGCGCACGCTGTCCTTCTCCGAGCTCGACGCCAGCGACGTGATGACCCCGCGTCCCCGGCTCTCCACGATCCGCGTGTCCGAGTCCGCCGAGGACGTCATCGCCCTGGCCCGCAAGACCGGGTTCAGCCGCTTCCCCGTCATCGAGGAGGACGCGGACGACGTCGTCGGCATCGTGCACGTCAAGCAGGCCGTCGCGGTGCCGCGCGAGAAGCGCCCGGAGGTCCCGGTCGGCGCGCTCATGACCGATGCCGAGCGCGTCCCCGAGACGATGCCGGGCGACACCCTCCTCACCGAGGTCCGCGGTCGCGGCTACCAGATGGTCATCGTCGTCGACGAGTACGGCGGCACGGCCGGGGTCGTCACGCTCGAGGACCTGATCGAGGAGATCGTCGGTGAGGTCTCCGACGAGCACGACCGCGCCCGCATCGACGTGGTCCGCTCCCGCAACTGGCTGACGTTCCCCGGGCTGCTGCGCCCCGACGAGCTCGAGGACCGCGCGGGGGTGAAGGTCCCCGAGGACGGCCCGTACGAGACCGTCGGCGGGTTCATCATGTCGACGCTCGGCCGGTTGCCGGTCGTCGGCGACGAGGTCCCCCTCGAGGACGGCGTCTTCCGCGTCGAACGCCTCGACGGGCGCCGGGTCGACCGGGTCCGCTGGACCCCGACCCCGACGGACACGCCGCCCGGCGGCATCGCCCTGCCGGACGCCAAGCACCAGCACACGAAGAAGAAGGAGGCCGCCCGATGAGTTCCGACTGGTGGGGCATCTTCTGGCTCGTGGTGCTGCTGCTCGGCAACGCCTACTTCGTCGCAGCCGAGTTCGCCGTCATCTCCGCGCGCCGCTCCCAGATCGAGCCCCGCGCCGAAGAGGGCTCCCGCGCCGCGCAGATGACGCTGTGGGCGATGGAGCACGCCACCCGCATGCTCGCGACCACGCAGCTCGGCATCACGGTGTGCTCGCTGCTCATCCTGAACGTCTCCGAGCCGGCCATCCACCACCTGCTCGAGGTCCCGCTGCACCTGACCGGGTGGAGCGTCGAGGTCATCGGCATCGTGGCGTTCGTGTTCACGCTGCTGCTCGTGTCGTTCCTGCACGTGGTCTTCGGCGAGATGGTCCCGAAGAACATCTCGTTCTCGATGCCCGACCGCGCCGCGCTGCTCCTGGTGCCGACGCTCTGGTACATCGGCCACGGGCTGCACTGGGTCGTCGTCGGCCTCAACGAGATCGCGAACGCCGTGCTGCGGCTGTTCAAGGTCGAGCCGAAGGACGAGGCCGTCAGCGCCTACACCGTCGAAGAGGTCCAGACCATCGTCGAGCAGTCCCGCCGCGAGGGCACCCTCTCCGACGACGGCGGCACGCTCCGGATGGCGTTCGAGTTCACCGAGAAGAAGGTCAGGGACATCGCGGTGCCGATGTCCGAGCTCGTCACGCTCCCCGAGGACGCCACCCCGAGCGACGTCGAACGCGCCGTGGCGCAGCGCGGGTTCTCCCGCTACGTGCTGATCGGCGAGACCGGCGAGCCGACGGGGTACGTGCACGTCAAGGACGTCATCGACCTGCGACCGGACGAGTTCGACGACCCGGTGCCGCCGAAGCGCATCCGTCAGCTCATCTCGCTGTACACGGAGATGGACCTCGAGGACGCGCTCGCCACGATGCGCGCCGCCGGGCGTCACGTGGCGCGGGCGTTCGACGCGGACGGCCGGACGACGGGCGTGCTGTTCCTCGAGGACATCCTCGAGGAGCTCGTCGGCACCGTCGAGGACGCGACCCGGCGCCGCTGACACGCCGCTCCTACCGCGAGACACCGCTCCCCCGCCGAGACGCCGCCGGATTCGGCGGCGTCTCGCGCGCACGGAGGCGCCTCGCGCGCTCAGCGGTGTGGCGCTCGGGGCCGCTACCAGCTGACGGGGAGCGGCTTGCCCTCTTCGTAGCCGGCAGCCGACTGGATGCCGACGAGCGCGCGGTCGTGGAACTCGGCCAGGCTCGTCGCGCCGGCGTACGTGGCGGAGCTGCGCACGCCCGTGGTGATCATGTCGAGGAGGTCCTCGACGCTCGGGCGCTCCGGGTCGAGGTAGATCGTCGACGACGAGATGCCCTCGGCGAAGAGCGCCTTGCGCGCACGCTCGTAGGGGTCCAGGCGTTCGAAGCGCTCGCGCACGGCCTTGGCGGACGCCATGCCCCAGCTCTCCTTGTACGCGGCGCCCTTCGCGTCACGACGGAGCACGCCGGGGGCTTCGAGCGTGCCGGCGAACCACGAGCCGATCATCACGGCGCTCGCGCCCGCTGCCAGGGCCAGGGCGACGTCGCGGGGGTACCGCACGCCACCGTCTGCCCAGACGTGCGCGCCGAGGGCCTTGGCGGCCGCCGCCGTCTCGAGCACGGCGGAGAACTGCGGCCGCCCGACCGCGGTCATCATCCGTGTGGTGCACATCGCGCCGGGACCGACGCCGACCTTGATGATCGACGCTCCGGCTTCGACCAGGTGGTGGACGGCGTCAGCGGTGACGACGTTGCCGGCGACCAGCGGGATGCCGAGGTCGAGCGCGGCGACGGTCCGGAGCGCGCGGAGCATCCCCTCTTGGTGGCCGTGCGCGGTGTCGAGCACCAGGACGTCGACACCGGCGGCGGCCAGGGCCTGCGCCTTCGCGGCGACGTCGCCGTTGATGCCGATCGCGGCGCCGACGCGCAGCCGCCCGGAGGCGTCCACCGCCGGCTGGTAGATGCTCGAGCGGATCGCGCTCGTCGGGCTGGTGGTACCGACGACGTGGCCGTGCCGGGTCACCGGGGCGAAGTCCGCCCCCGCCGCGGTGAGGACGTCGTAGACGTGCCGCGGGGTGCCGGCGTCCTCGGCGTCGATGCCGGTTGAGGCGCCGTGCAGCAGGTCGCGGAGGGTGGCGTCCGGGCCCGCGGTGCCGAGCCGGGTCGCCGGGACGCAGCCGAGGTACTCGCCCTCGGCGTCGCGCACCACGACACCGCGGCCGGCGACCGGCAGGAGCTGCTCGAGGGTCTCGGCCACGGTGGTGTCCGGGCCCATCTCGACCGCGGTGTCGAACTCGACGGGCTGGTCCTTCACCCACCGGATCGCCGCGTCGAGGTCCTGCAGGTGCATGTCCTGCGGGAGCACCCCGAGGCCACCCCGCCGGGCGAGCGTGGCCGCGAGCCGCGGGCCGGTGACCGAGTTCATGTTCGCGCTGACGATCGGGATGGTGGCGCCCGAGCCGTCGTTCGCGGCGAGGTCCACGTCGAAGCGGCTCGTCACGGCCGATCGGCTCGGGACGAGGAACACGTCGGAGTACGTCAGGTCGTGCGTCGGCCGGGTCTCGTAGAACCTCATGCGGCCCACCGTACTGCTCGACGACATGCCTCGGGCTGACACCGAACGGACATGTGGAAACGGCTACGCTTGACGTCGTGCGGGGCAGGGTTGCGCCGCACGACACACACGAGCATCAATCGACGGAGAGTGGGCGATCGGCTGTGTCGAGCCATCTGACCGGAACTGACGAGACCGCGGGCGAATTCGGCGCGAACGAGTGGCTCGTGGACGAGCTCTACGAGCAGTTCGTCGCCGACAAGGACTCGGTCGACAAGTCCTGGTGGCCGGTCCTCGAGAGCTACCACCAGAGCGCCGGTGGCAAGTCCGCCGTCGCACCCGCCGCTGAGCAGCCGGCCCCGACGCAGTCCGCACCGTCCGACGGCGCCGCTCCGGCCCAGGGCACCGCGCCGGCCGAGGGCAAGGGTGGCCAGATCCAGGCGCGCACGACGTCGAAGCAGCCGTCGCCGCAGCCGATCCCGGCCGAGGCCAACGACGAGGCCGACGACCACGAGGAGACCCACGAAGACGTGGCGACCCCGCTCCGCGGCATGGCGAAGACGCTGGCCTCGAACATGGACGCCTCGCTCACGGTCCCGACCGCGACCAGCGTCCGGACGATCCCGGCGAAGCTGATGATCGACAACCGGATCGTCGTCAACAACCACCTGCGTCGTGCCCGCGGCGGCAAGATCTCGTTCACGCACCTCATCGGGTGGGCGATGGTCCAGGCGCTCAAGGACTTCCCGAGCCAGAACGTCTTCTACGAGGAGCGCGACGGCAAGCCCTTCGTGGTCCAGCCCGCGCACGTGAACCTCGGCATCGCGATCGACGTCCCGAAGAAGGACGGCACCCGCTCGCTCCTCGTCCCGAGCATCAAGCGCGCCGAGACGCTGACGTTCGGCCAGTTCCTCACCGCCTACGAGGACCTGGTCAAGCGTGCCCGCGACAACAAGCTCACCCCGACGGACTTCCAGGGCACCACGATCTCCCTGACGAACCCGGGCGGCATCGGCACCGTGCACTCGGTCCCGCGCCTGACGAAGGGCCAGGGGTCGATCATCGGCGCCGGCGCACTCGAGTACCCCGCACAGTTCCAGGGCTCGGCCCCGAAGACCCTCGTCGAGCTCGGCGTGGGCAAGACCATCACGCTGACGAGCACGTACGACCACCGCGTCATCCAGGGCGCCGGGTCCGGTGAGTACCTGAAGAAGGTGCACGAGCGACTCATCGGCGAGCACGGCTTCTACGAGGGCATCTTCTCCGCCCTCCGGATCCCGTACAAGCCGATCCAGTGGGCGAACGACATCAACGTCGACCTGGCGCACCGCGTCGGCAAGACCGCCCGCGTGCAGGAGCTCATCAACAGCTTCCGGGTCCGTGGTCACCTGATGGCCGACGTCGACCCGCTCGAGTACCGCCAGCGCACGCACCCCGACCTCGAGATCGAGAGCCACGGGCTGACCTTCTGGGACCTCGACCGCGAGTTCGTCACGGGTGGTCTCGCCGGCACCACGACCGCGCCGCTCCGCGACATCCTCGGGGTCCTCCGGGACGCCTACTGCCGCACGGTCGGCATCGAGTACATGCACATCCAGGACCCGGAACAGCGCCGCTGGGTGCAGTCCCGCATCGAGGTCCCGTACTCGAAGCCGTCGAAGGAAGAACAGCTCCGCGTCCTCGGCAAGCTCAACGAGGCCGAGGCCTTCGAGACCTTCCTGCAGACGAAGTACGTCGGCCAGAAGCGCTTCTCGCTCGAGGGCGGCGAGTCCACGATCGCGTTCCTCGACACCCTCATCCAGCAGGCCGCGCTCGCCGGGCTCGAAGAGGTCGCGATCGGCATGGCGCACCGCGGTCGCCTCAACGTGCTGACGAACATCGCCGGCAAGACGTACGGCCAGATCTTCCGGGAGTTCGAGGGCACCACGCTCCCGGGCGCCGTGCAGGGCCAGGGCTCCGGCGACGTGAAGTACCACGTCGGCACCGAGGGCGTGTTCCGCGCGTCGGACGGCACCTCGATCCCGATCACGATCGCCGCGAACCCGTCCCACCTCGAAGCCGTGGACGGCGTGCTCGAGGGGATCGTCCGCGCCAAGCAGGACCGCAAGCCCGCCGGCACGTTCGGCGTCCTCCCCGTGCTCGTGCACGGCGACGCCGCCATGGCCGGACAGGGCGTGGTCGTCGAGACCCTGCAGATGTCGCAGCTCCGCGGGTACCGCACCGGCGGCACCGTGCACCTCGTGATCAACAACCAGGTCGGCTTCACCACCCCGCCGGACTCCGGGCGCACCTCGGTGTACTCGACCGACGTGGCGAAGACGATCCAGGCGCCGATCTTCCACGTGAACGGTGACGACCCCGAGGCCGTGGCCCGCGTCGCCGACCTGGCGTTCGCGTACCGGGACGAGTTCCACCGCGACGTCGTCATCGACCTCGTGTGCTACCGCCGACGCGGCCACAACGAGGGCGACGACCCCTCGATGACGCAGCCGCTCATGTACAACCTCATCGAGGCGAAGCGGTCCGTCCGCACGCTGTTCACCGAGGCCCTGGTCGGTCGCGGCGACATCACGCAAGAGGAGTACGACGAGGCGCACCGCGACTTCCAGGACCGCCTCGAGCGGGCCTTCGCGGAGACGCACGAGGCGCAGACCGGCACGATCCCCGTCATCACCGTCGACGACGACGGCGCCGTGCAGGGACTCGAACGCCCGACCTCCCAGCGTGACGACTCGGAGAACGACGTCCACGAGACCGCGATCTCGCAGGAGCTCGTGGAGCTCATCGGCGACGCGCACGGCAACCCGCCCGCCGGGTTCCAGGTGCACCCGAAGCTGCAGGCCCTGCTGACGAAGCGCACCGACATGACCCGCAAGGGCGGTGTCGACTGGGCGATGGCGGAGCTCATGGCGATCGGTTCGATCCTCACCGAGGGCAAGCCCGTCCGCCTCGCAGGGCAGGACGCCCGACGCGGCACCTTCGTCCAGCGCCAGGCCGTCTTCCACGACCGGGTGAACGGCCAGGAGTGGCTGCCGCTGTCGAACCTCACCGAGGACCAGGCCCGCTTCTACATCTACGACACGCTCCTCAGCGAGTACGCGGCGATGGCGTTCGAGTACGGCTACTCCGTCGAACGTCCCGAAGCGCTGGTCCTCTGGGAGGCCCAGTTCGGTGACTTCGCCAACGGCGCGCAGACGGTCATCGACGAGTTCATCTCCTCGGCCGAGCAGAAGTGGGGGCAGCGCTCCGGCCTCGTCCTGCTGCTGCCGCACGGGTACGAAGGACAGGGACCGGACCACTCGTCCGCCCGCATCGAGCGCTACCTGCAGCTCTGCGCCGAGGACAACATGGTGGTGGCACGCCCGTCGACCCCGGCGTCGTACTTCCACCTGCTGCGTCGTCAGGCGTGGGAGCGCCCGCAGAAGCCGCTCATCGTGTTCAGCCCGAAGGCGATGCTGCGACTCCGACAGGCGACGAGCCCGGTGGAGGCGTTCACGAGCGGCACCTTCGAAGAGGTGATCGACGACGGCCACATCACCGACAAGGGTGCCGTGCGCCGGGTCGTCCTGCACTCCGGCAAGGTCCACCACGACCTCCGGGCCGAGCTCGACAAGCGCGGCACCACCGACGTCGCTCTCGTGCGGCTCGAGCAGCTCGCCCCGCTCCCCCTGGAGCGCATCCTCGAGGTGCTCGCGAGCTACCCGAACGCCGACGTCGTGTGGGCCCAGGAGGAGCCGGAGAACCAGGGCGCCTGGCCGTTCGTGTGCATGAACCTCTCGCCGCACCTCGACGGACGCCCGCTCTCGGTGGCGTCCCGACCCGCGAGTGCCGCACCGGCGACCGGGTCCTCGAAGCGCAGCGCGCACGAGGCCACCGAGGTCATCACGAAGGCGCTCGGCTGACCCGTCGCCCCGCGCCGGACGACGGCGCGGGGACAGCACGAACAGGAACAGCACCACGGGATCCCGTGGTGCTGTTCCTGTTCCGCGTCCGCTAGACGATGCGGGTGTAGCGCACCCCGGCGTCGTGGTACCCGCGCTTCTGGTAGAACCGGTGCGCGCTGTCCGTCGCGGCAGCACTGACGGCCGAGAGCTGACGCGCGCCCTGCGCGACGGCCCACGTCTCGAACGTGCCGATGAGCGCGGAACCGGTGCCGAGCCTCCTGGCTGTCGGGTCGACCACCAGCAGGAGGAGCTGCGCCGTCGGCTCGTCCGAGGCGTACGCCCACGTGACCTGCGCGCCGGCGACGGCCACCGCGCGACCGGCGTCGTCACGGACGAGCCACGTGCGGTGGCCGGCCTCGGCGGTCAGCCGTTCGAGTCGAGCGCGCATGGCGGCGTCGTCGGCGGTGTGACCGAGCGTGCGGACGAGGGCGGCGACGTCGGCGACGTCCGGGTCGGACCAGGTGGTGATCGACTCGACGGAGAGGGTCATGCACGCGACCCTACCGACTGGCCCCGTGGTGTGACGACGAGCGGTTGTGAGTACCGGTGATATTCAAATACACTGCTGGCATATCAGACACCGCGTCAGAACTACTGGAGCCATCATGCACCTCACCGCCCGCCACGGCCGCACCGCCGCCTGGATCGCCCTGCCCCTGGCCGTCGTCGCGAGTGGAGCCGTGATCGCCACCGCTTCGTACGCCGCCTTCTCCGCGACCACCGAAAACGCCGCGAACTCCTGGCGCACCGGTGCCGTGTCGCTCTCCGACGACGACCGAGGTGTGGCGCTCTTCAGTGCTGACGACCTCGTCCCCGGCAGCAGTGACTCGAACTGCATCACGGTGACGTCGACGACGACGAACCCCGCCGAGGTCCGGCTCTACACCGCAGCCCAGTCGGACGAGGACACCATCGGGCAGCACCTCCAGATGACGGTCGAGCGCGGCACCCTCGCCACCGCCGGGGACTGCACCACCTTCACGGGTGCGTCGACCGTGCACGACGGCACGCTCGCCGAACTGCTCGCCGCCGGGTCGTTCGGCGACGGCGTCGACGACTGGAAGCCGGCGACCGGGACGTCCTCCACGACCTACCGGTTCTCGTACGCCCTCGACGCGGACACCCCGAACACCGCGCAGGACTCCGAGGTCGGCACCACGTTCGTCTGGGAAGCGCAGACCGACTGACCCGAAGCGGACGGCCCGACCCGAAGCGGACTGCCCGAGCCGAAGCGGACGGCCCGACCCGAAGGGCCGACCGCCCGTCCCGAAGCGCCAGCGACCCGACGATCCCGAGGAGCACCCGATGGCACGCACGCCCGCCCGTCGCACCACCCGGTGCACCGGCGACCTCGTCCTCCTGCTCCTCGGGATCGCAGCACGCACGACCCTCGCCACCGTGTTCCTGCTCGCCGTCTGGGCCGCGCTCCCCGCCGCACTCGACTGGCGCGTGACCACCGTCGTCTCGGACTCGATGTCCCCGGCCGTCCGGACCGGAGACGTGGTCGCAGCGATGCCGATCGAACCGGGAACGGCCTCCATCGGGCAGGTGCTCCTGGTGGAGGACCCGGACCACGAGGACCGCCAGCGACTCCACCGTCTCGAGCGCATCGAGTCCGACGGCGCCCTGCGGCTCCGCGGGGACGCCAACCCGGAGCCGGACCGGACCGCGGTCGATGCGGACACCGTCCTCGGCGTCGGCGTGCTGCGGTTCCCGGTCGTCGGGCTCCCGAGCGTGTGGCTCCGCAGCGGCGACTGGGTGCCGCTCGCCGCGACGGGCCTCGGGGTGGTCGCGCTCGTCCTGCTGGGGCGCGTCGACCGTGACCTCCGTACCGGGGTCCCCTGCCACCGCTGCGGGACGCCCCGCTGGGACCTGCACACGACCGTCGTGCGAACCGGCCCCGACGCGCCGGGCGGGACGTCGCTCGCGCTCCCCCTCGCCGCGACCGTGGCACTCGTCGCGATCGCCGCGACCACGGCCGGCGCCGGGTTCAGCGGGTCGACCACGAGTGATGCCGCACTCGGCACGACGGACTCGTTCCCGTGCTTCCACCGCGGTGTCGCGGGTACCGCGCTGGCGTTGGACTTCGCGGAACGCGGCGGCTCGACGGCGCTGGACTCCTCCGGCAACGGCCGCGACGGACTCCTGGGTGCCGGTGCCGCACGCACGAACGGCTCGTGCACCGAGAACCCCTTCGTCACGTTCTTCGACGGCTCGAGCGAGTCCGCCGTCGTCCACACGACGAGTTCCACGCCAGCGCCGCCGACGTTCGCTGCCGAGCTGTGGTTCCGGACCGACCGACCCCAGGGCAGGCTGTTCGGGTTCACCGGGACACCGACGGGGACCACGGGCGCGTACGACCGCAACTTCTACGTCGGCGCAGACGGGCGCCTGGTGTTCGGCGTGTGGGACACGTCCGTGGCGAAGGTCGTGCAGAGCCCGGGCCGGATCGACGACGGCACCTGGCACCACGCGGTGGGTCAGTTCACCGCGGGCCGGCTCGAACTCCACGTCGACGGCGTCCTCGCCGCGTCACGGACCGACGTGCTGACTGCCGTGTCCTACAACGGGTACTGGCGGGCAGGCCACGGCAGGATCGACTCGACGTGGCCCAGCGCGCCGACCGACCCGACGTTCGTCGGTGCGATCGATTCGGTCCGAGTCCATCACGGCACGCTGACCTCCGCGGAGATCAGTGCACGCTTCACTGCGGGGCGCTGAGACGGACGACACCGGCGCGGCGCGGACCCGCGCGGCCCGGAGCCGTCAGTGCGTCGCCTGCTCCACACGGATGCGGGCGAGGATCTCGGTCCGGAGCTGGTCCGGAGCGGTCTCCTTGCACGCGCGCTTCACGGTCTCCATGAGGACGACGTTCACGCGGTGCTCGGTCGTGCAGTCCTCGCAGCCGTCCATGTGCTCGCGGATGTCCGCCGCGTCCTCGCGGCGGAGTTCGTCGTGCAGGAACTCCTCGAGCTCCGCCTTGGCCTTGGAGCAGTCGCAGCCGCTCATCGTTCTCCCTTTCGATCCGAGCGACCCGAGGTCGCGGTGCGACCCGATGCCGCCGTGCGACCCGGTGCCGCAGTGCGGTCGGTGGTCGCGGTGTTCCGGCCGCGTCCGCGCATCGTCGCCGTCGACGCTGCGTCCGGGACGATGCCGGTCTCACGGGCGTGGTCCGCCAGGAGCCCCCGGAGGAGCCGGCGACCACGGTGGAGGCGGCTCATGACCGTCCCCACGGGGGTCTTCATGATGTCGGCGATCTCCTGGTAGGAGAAGCCCTCGACGTCGGCGAAGTAGACCGCCATCCGGAAGTCCTCCGGGATGGCCTGCAGGGCGTCCTTCACGGCGGAGGACGGCAGGTGGTCGATCGCGTCCGCCTCGGCCGAGCGCGCCGAGATCGACTGCGTGACGCTCTCCGCGCCGCCGAGCTGCCAGTCCTCGAGTTCGTCGATGGTGCCCTGGTACGGGTTCCGCTGGTTTTTGCGGTACGTGTTGATGAACGTGTTCGTGAGGATCCGGTACAGCCAGGCCTTGAGGTTCGTGCCCTGCTTGAACTGGCGGAACGCGGCGAAGGCCTTGACGAAGGTCTCCTGCACGAGGTCGGAGGCGTCCGCGGGGTTCCGCGTCATGCGCATCGCGGCGCCGTAGAGCTGGTCCATGAAGGGCAGCGCCTGGTCCTCGAAGAGGCTCCGGAGTTCGGCCTCGGAGACGGTCTTCGCGTCGACGACGTCGTCGTCGTCGTCCGGCGTCTCGAGCGCCGCGGCTTCCTCGGAGACGGCGTCGAGCTGGGCCTCGGTCTCCTCGA
This sequence comes from Curtobacterium sp. NPDC090223, assembly GCF_044746585.1. Classification (NCBI taxonomy): domain Bacteria; kingdom Bacillati; phylum Actinomycetota; class Actinomycetes; order Micrococcales; family Microbacteriaceae; genus Curtobacterium; species Curtobacterium sp. NPDC090223. Next base: position 846,983 of record NZ_JBIVCN010000001.1, read on the forward strand.
CCAGGTCGTGCGGTGTTGCCTGCGGCTCGTCGGTGGTCATCGCGGGCCAGTCTAGGCGGACGCCGCCCGCTCCAGCGAGCGTGGTCACCGCTGCGGGCAGGTGCGTCCGCGTGGGTGCGAGTGCTGTCGCCAAGGGTCCTCCCGATCGTTTCAGTAGTCTTGTGAACCGATGGCCGAGACACAGCATTCCCAGCGCGAGCACGCCCCCTGGATCGCCCCCGTCGCCGCGGGCCCCCTCAGCGGCGACGTCTCGCTGCCCGGCTCGAAGTCCCTGACGAACCGCGAGCTGGTCCTCGCCGCCCTCGCCGACGGCCCCTCGACCATCCGCCTCCCCCTGCACTCCCGCGATTCCGCACTGATGATCGACGGACTCCGTGCCCTGGGCGTGCGGATCGACGAGCTCCCGGGCGACAACCCGTACGGCCCCGACCTCCGGATCACCCCGGCCCCGATGCACGGCGACGTCCGCATCGACTGCGGGCTCGCCGGCACCGTGATGCGCTTCCTCCCGCCGCTCGCCGCCCTGGCCACCGGCCCGGTCGTGTTCGACGGCGACGAGGCCGCCCGCCGCCGCCCGATGCGCCCGGTCATCGACGCGCTCGTGGCCCTCGGCGTGGACGTCACCGACGACGGCGACGGCTCCCTGCCGTTCGCGTTCACCGGCACCGGCTCGGTCCGCGGCGGCGCGCTGACGATCGACGCCTCGGCCTCGTCGCAGTTCGTCTCCGGCCTGCTCCTCTCCGCGCCCCGCTTCGACGAGGGCCTCCACCTGACGCACGAGGGCGAGCGCCTGCCGAGCCTGCCCCACATCGAGATGACCGTCGCCGCGCTCCGCGAGCGCGGCGTCCGCGTCGACGAGCCCGCGGTCGGCGAGTGGGTCGTGCACCCCGGACCGATCGCCGCGCTCGACCGCACGATCGAGCCGGACCTGTCGAACGCCGCACCCTTCGCGATCGCAGCCCTCGTCGCGGGCGGCACCGTCCGCATCCGCACCTGGCCGACGGCGACGACACAGGTCGGCGCCGACCTCGAGACGCTCCTGCCCCTGTGGGGGGCGAGCGTGGCTCGCGATGGTGACGACCTGGTGTTCGACGGCGGCGTCGGGATCCGGGGTGGGGCCTCCGTCCCGGGTCTCGAACTGGACCTGACCCGCGGCGGCGAGCTCGCACCCGCGCTCGTCGCGCTCGCGGCGCTCGCCGACGGCCCGACGACCGTCACCGGCATCGGCCACCTGCGTGGGCACGAGACGGACCGGCTGGCAGCGCTGGCTGCGGACGTGGACCGGACAGGAGGCTCGGTGCAGGAACTCGAGGACGGCCTCCTGATCCGCCCGGCGCGGCTCCACGGCGGTGGCTGGACCGCGTACGAGGACCACCGGATGGCGACCGCTGGTGCGATCGTCGGACTCGTGGTGGACGGGATCGCGGTCGACGACATCGGGTCGACCGCCAAGACGCTGCCGCAGTTCCCGGAGCTGTGGGCGGCGCTCGTCGCGACCGGCGACCCCGCCGGAACCGACACCTCCGGGTCGGGGGTCTGACGTGAGCTGGTGGGACGACGTCGACGGTGACGCGGACGAGGACGAGCCGTACGGGCAGTACGACGAGTCGAGCGTCCGGGTCCGACCGAACCCGAAGGGCAACCGCCCGCGCACCAAGGTCCGGCCGACCTACGAGGACGCGCCGACCGGCTGGGTGACCAACGTCGACCGCGGCCGGTTCGGGGTGCTCGTCAGTGCACCGGACGGGGAGCACCTGATCACCGCGACGAAGGCCAGGGAACTCGGCAAGAAGTCCGTCGTCACCGGCGACAACGTCTTCCTGGCCGGCGACGTCTCCGGCTCCGAGGGCTCCCTCGCGCGCATCGTCCGCGTCGCCGAGCGATCCACGCTCCTCCGCCGGAGCGCCGACGACTCGGACGAGGTCGAGCGCGTGATCGTGGCGAACGCGACGCAGATGCTCATCGTCGTGGCCGCGGCCGACCCGGAACCGCGGACCCGGCTGATCGACCGGTACCTCGTCGCCGCGTTCGACGCCGGCCTCGACCCGATCCTCTGCATCACGAAGACCGACCTCGCCGACCCCGCGCCGTTCCTGGCGCACTTCGCGTGCCTGGACCTGCGGATCGTGACGAGCCGCGCGGACGACGTGCCGTTCGCGGCGATGCACGAGGTGCTGGACGGCCAGGTCACGGTCACCGTGGGGCACTCCGGCGTCGGCAAGTCGACGCTCGTGAACGCGCTCACGGGGTCCACCCGGGCCACGGGCGTCGTGAACTCGGTCACCGGGCGGGGGCGGCACACGTCGTCGTCGTCGATCGCGCTGCAGGTCCGGGACGGCGGCTGGATCATCGACACGCCGGGTGTCCGGTCGTTCGGCCTCGGGCACGTCGACCCCGCGAACGTCTTCCGGGCGTTCGCCTCGCACGCGATCCCCGTCGCGGCGCCCTCGTCCGATGCCGCTTCCGGCTCCGACTCCCCCTCCGGCGACGGCGACGGCCCCGCGATCCCGCTCGACCAGGCGCACGACTGGGAGATCGTCGACCGGGTGAACGCCGGCGAGCTCGGGCCGACGGGCATCGAACGGCTCGACTCCTTCCGCGCGCTCCTGACGGGCATGGGCGCGCACGACCCCGGCACGGACTAGCGCGCCGCGCGGGGGCGGACTGCGTCGCGGTTCCGCAACTCGCCGTGCGGGCGCACCGAGGTGCCGCAATTACGGCATCTCGGGCGCCGAGGTGCCGTGATTGTGGAACCTCGACGAGGCGACGGGGCGACGGGCGGCCGGGCGCGCGCGCCCCGCGTCGACAAAGTCGTACCGGAGGCGTACCATTGCGCCTCGTGTCTGAAGTTGCAAAGTACAACTTTGCGCCGACCCGCGTCGACGCTCCCGCCTCCATCGACCGCGCCGACGACGCCGCGAACCAGCACCGGGGCCACGCCGCCCCCCGGCCGCCGCACCGCGCCCCGAACGTCCTCCGCCCCGTCGGACTCGGCCGCACACTCCTGACCTTCGCCTCGCACATCCTCGTGCCGCTGTTCCTCGCGGCCGGGATGGGTCTGGCCTACCTCGGCGCTTTCCACGCCCCCGCGCCGAAGGACCTCCCCGTCGGCATCGTCGGGCAGAGCGCGACCACGCAGGTCTTCGCGCAGACCGTCACGGACGAGTCCGACGGCGCCCTCGTCGCGCACGTCGTGTCGACCGACGCCGAGGCCAAGCAGCAGGTCAGGGACCGCGACCTCGCCGCCGTGTTCTCGACCTCGGCGACCGGCGCCACGCTCTACGTCTCGTCGGCGGCCAGCGAGACCACCGCCACCGCGGCGCAGAAGGTCTTCATGCCGATCGCCTACGACCAGCACCTGCCCTTCCACGTGGTGGACGTCGTGCCCTCGGGCGACCAGGACAGCACCGGCCAGGGGCTCTTCTTCCTGCTCGTCGCCCTGAGCGTCGGCGGGTACGCGTCGGCCATCGCGGTCGCCGCGTTCGCCACGAAGCTCCGCGCGGTGTGGACGGCGGTCATCGGCCTTGCGACCGCCGGGGTCGTCGCCGGGATGGGGATCGTCATCGCCGGACCGATCTACGGCGTGATCACGACGCACCAGTGGCAGATCTTCCTCTTCGCGTGGATGTACGACGCGATCATCATCGGTCTCGGGATCGGACTGCACCCGATCCTCGGGCGGTGGACCACCCCGGTGCTGACGATGCTCTTCGTGATGCTCAACTTCACGTCCTCCGGCGGGATCTTCCAGCCGGCGTTCCAGCCCGGGTTCTTCGCCGCGCTGAACACGTTCTGGTCGGGTGCGGCCTGGCTGCAGGCCGCGCAGGACCTGCAGTACTTCCCGGGCGCCTCGCTCGGGCGGAGCTCCCTCGTGCTGACGCTGTGGCTCGTCGGCGCCGTGCTGCTCTGCGTCGTCGTGCACGGCCTCGTCGGCCGCCGCACCCGGATCGCCCGGGAGCGCGAGGTCAGCCGCCTCGAGGAGGAAGAGGTCGTCGCGGCCTGACGCCGCTACGCTCGGAGCCGTGGACCTCAGCGCCGACCTGGACTTCGCCCGCTCACTCGCCGACACCGCCGACGCGATCAGCCTGGAGCGCTTCCGTGCCGCGGACCTGCACGTGTCGACGAAGGCCGACCACACCGCGGTCACCGACGCGGACCAGGCGGTCGAGCGCGCGGTGCGGGACCGGATCGGCACCGAGCGCCCCGATGACGCCTTCCTCGGCGAGGAGACCACGGCCGACTCCGGGGCCGAGGCCACCAGCGAGGGCCACCGCCAGTGGGTGGTGGACCCGATCGACGGCACCGCGAACTACCTCCGTGGTGTGCCGGTCTGGGCGACGTTGATCGCCCTCGCGGTCGACGGCCGCCCGGTGCTCGGCGTCGTGAGCGCACCCGCTCTCGGCAAGCGTTGGTGGGCGGCCGAGGGGCTCGGCGCGCACTCCTTCGACGGCGAGCTGCACGTCTCCGGCGTCGCCGGGCTCGAGGACGCCAGCCTGAGCTACAACAGCATCCAGCAGTGGGACGACGACGACCGACTGCAGCCGCTCATCGACCTGTCCCGCAAGGTCTGGCGCACCCGTGCGTACGGGGACATGTGGTCCTACATGATGGTCGCGGAGGGCATCCTCGACATCGCCGGCGAACCGGACCTCAAGCCCTGGGACATGGCCGCGCTCGTCCCCATCGTGGAAGAGGCCGGCGGTCGCTTCACCTCGCTCGACGGTGACCCGGGGCCCTGGCACGGCAGCGCCCTCGCGACGAACGGGCTGGTGCACGACGCCGTCGTCGAGGTCATCCGCCGCTGACACGACCGGGAGGCCCGACGCGGCTCACGCGCGCGCGTCGCCCGTCGCGGACCCCGCGTCCACGGCCGTCCGGCGCGACGCCCGACGGCGGACGGCCAGATCCCCCACCGCGAGCACAAGCGCGAGCGCGATGAGCGACACCGTGAACGTCGTACCGCTCCGGAACGCGTCGTGGTACGCGTCCAACCGCTCTGCGGAACCGGTGGAGCCCGACGCTGCCGCGGACCCCCGGACGATCCCGTAGAAGATGCTCGTCGCGACCGCCGTGCCGATCGCCGTGCCGACGCGCTGCCCGAGCTGCTGCATCGACCCCGCCACCCCGGACTGCTCCACGGGGATCTCCGCGAGCGTCAGGGTCTGGTTCGGGGACACCACGAATCCACCGCCGAGCCCGCCGACCAGGAACGCGCCCGCCATCGCCCACGGCGTCACGTCCGGCGTGGTCAGGGTCGCGGCGAGCACGAGCAGCAGGAAGCCGACGACCACCATGCCGAGCCCGAAGACGACGAGCGCGCGCCCGACCCGGTTCACGATGCGACCGCCGACGTACGCCCCGACCGCGCTCGTCGCGGCGAACGGGATGCTCACCATGCCGGCGAACAGCGGCGAGAGCCCGAGGCCCTCCTGCAGGTACAGCGTGACCATGAGGAACGAGGCCGGCAGTGCGGCGAAGTACACCGCGACGATGGACAGTCCGTTGCGGTAGGACGACAGCCGGAACAGCTCGAAGTGCACCACCGGCGACTTCCCACGCCGTTTGTACCGCACCTCCCACAGCACGAACAGCACCAGGAACACCGCGAAGACGACCAGCCACAGCCAGCGGGCGCCCGAGTCCCCCGCACCGGTGGTGAGCACGAACGGCAGCATCAGCGTGACGATCGCGGCGCCGAGCAGCAGGATGCCGACGATGTCGAGCTCGCGGTCGGACGCACGGCCCTGCGCTCCCTTCGGCAGCAGCCGCAGCGCGAACAGCAGCGCTGCGATGCCGAGCGGCACGTTCATCCAGAAGAGCAGCCGCCAGCCGTTCTCCTCGCCGCCGATCGCGATCAGACCGCCGCCGACGGTCGGACCGAGCGCGGTCGAGATGCCGATCATCGCGCCGAATAGCCCGAAGGCCCGGCCACGCTCGGCGCCCCGGAACAGCTGCTGGACGAGGCCGATCACCTGGGGCATCTGCGTCCCCGCCGCGAACCCCTGCAGGATCCGGGTGACCATGAGCACCTCGATGGTCGGCGCGACGGCGCACAGCAGGCTCGAGGTGGTGAACGCCACGAGCCCGACGATGAACAGGGCGCGGCGGCTCTTCAGGTCCCCGAGCCGGCCGGCCGGGACGAGCGCCAGGCCGAACGCGAGCGCGTACCCGGCGACGATCAGCTGCAGCGACGAACTGGTCGCACCGAGTGAACGTTCGATGGACGGCAGGCCGACGTTCACCTTCGAGAGGTCGAGGATCGTCAGGGCCGCCACGGCCACGCAGACCCCGAAGGCCCGCCAGCGTGTCCGGTCGTCGGGGAGGTCGTCGGTCACCTCACCGGTTCTACGCGGATCGCACCTGGCGTGCCCCAGTACCAACGGGCCGACGTGTACCCCGTTTCCGTACCACGAAGTACCGAGCGACGCCAATCCTGACCCCCCACGCGGGGGGTCGCACCCCCCGTACTGGGGTGATGAACCGTCACATCCGATTGCGCGCACTGGCTCATCCGGTCCGAGCCTGGGTTATCGTCGCTCTCAGACGACAGGTCAGGTGGCGTCTCGGGATCCCTAGTCCCGATGCAGATCCGGCCGGTCGTGTTCGTCGAAACCCTAACCCGAGGGGTGATACAGACGATGACATCATCGTTCCCGAGCGAGATCGAGTGCACCCTCACTCGTCCGCATTCCAACCACGAATCCTCCGGCGCCCCCCTGATGAGCGCCTCACGATCGATCAGCCGTGCGGCCAACCCCCGCGCCGGCATCCGATCCGCCTCCGTGCGCCCCGCCGTCTCGTCCGTCTCAGGACCCGGAGGCCGGTGAGTCCGCATGGAACTCACCGGTCGACGTTCTGAGGTCGACCGGATCGCGACCCTCGCAGTGCTCCCCCGGGAGTCCGCGATGGTCGTCGTCGGCGACCCTGGCTCCGGACGCTCCAGCGTCCTCGACGCGGTCTCGAACCGCGTCTCCATCCCCGTCGTCCGACTCGGCGTCAACGGCTCTGAAGCCCGTTGGCCGATGTCGGGAGTGACATCCCTGTTCACCGCCCTCGACGACCCCCGGGCCTCGGCGCACATCGCGCGCCTGGTCCGGAACGTCGACGAGGGCCTCGCCGCAGCGCACGACTTCCTCGACGCCGTGCACGCGCTGACGCTCCCGCCGACGCTCGTGCTCATCGACGACCTGGACCGCATGGACGCCGAGAGCCAGGAGCTCATCGCGTTCCTCGCGGGACGGCTCGCCGGCACGGCACTCCGTCTCGTGGCCACGGTCCGCCGTGTCCCCGCGAACGGTCCGCTGGCGTCCTTGCCGATCCTGCGGCTCGAACCGCTGCAGCCGGACGAGGCACTCGTGCTCGCCCGGGACATGGCGTCCGAGGAGGCGAACGACGGCGTCCTCGCCGTCCTGGCCGACGAGACCGGCGGCAACCCCGGTGCCCTCCGCGAGCAGATCGGCGCACTCCGCCGTGAACAGCTCGTCGGCACCGAGCCGCTCGTGCTGCCGCTGCGACCGACCCCGACGACCTCCGCAGCCGCGGAGCTCGTCCTCGAAGCCGCCGTGGGACGCGATCTGGACGTCCTCGCCCGGCTGGCCCTCGTCCCGACGGCGCGCGTCGCCGGCTGGGACCGTGACGCGATCGACGACCTCGTGGGCGCCGGCCTCGCCACGGTCCGCGGGCAGTCGATCTCCGTCCGCGACCCGCTCGTCCGCTCCGCGCTGTACTGGAGCATGCCCGCACGGGACCGCCGCGAGGCGCACACCGAGCTGGCGACGAGCGCCGCCGCCCACGACGACCGTTCGGCCGCGTGGCACGCGAGCTTCGTCGACGACGTCCCCGACGCCGCCACCCTGCTCTCGGCCGCACGCTCCTACGCCGTCGACGGCGACTCGCACGCCGCCGTCGCCCTGACCGAACGTGCCCTGCACATCGGGACGGGTTCGGAGGACGAGCACGTCGCACTGCTCGGGGTCGCCGAGGTCCTGCTCGGACACCGGCTCCTCGGGTTCGCGGCGCGGTACCTGGCGGCGATCAAGCCGTTCAAGGAACTCGCGGACGAGGTACGGCGGCTCCGGCTGCAGTACTCCGTCCAGTACCTCAGCGGCGACGCGGTCCACGCGGACGAACTGATGGTGCCGATCGACACCGAGGACGGCGCCGAGGCGGATTCGCTCGCCGGTCTCCTGGCCATGGTGGCGTCCTTCCGAGCGGAGGCGTGGGAACTCGACCAGGCCCGCGACCTGCTGCACCGGGCAGAGCCCTTCGAGGACCGTGCCTCGGCGCACACCGCGGAGATCCTCGGCTCCGCGCGCGAGCTCGTGGCCGCGGTCGACGGCACCCTGCCGCCGGACGGGGAACTGCACGACGGGCTCGCCGCGCAGGTACTGCTCGCGATGTCCGACCCGGCACTGCTGCTCCTGGCGCACGCACTCAGCCTCGCCGAGCGCTACCGCAGCGCCCGTCGGGTCTTCGCGCTCGTCCTGGCCCGCGCCACCGACACCGCACCGGTGTGGCTCGAGGCCGCGCGCTACCTGTCCGCCGAGAACGAGGTGCGCTCCGGGAACTTCCGGCAGGCGCTCCGCGCGATCGACGTGTGGGAGGCCGGTTCGGCCGTCGTCGAACGCCTCCGCGAACCGTCGCGGGCGATCGCCGTCGCGTGGCGGCACTTCGCCGAGGGTCGGTCCGCCGACGCACTCGACGTCGTCGACCACTGCCTGCGGCAGCGCTCCACGAACCGGCTCTGGGGAGCGACGGCGAAGCTGTACGCCCTCCGCGGTCGGGTCCTGCTCCTCGACGGTCGTCTCGAAGAGGCGGCTGCGTCCCTCGAGGCCGCCGACGCCATCGGTCGCAGCCTCCGGAACCCGGCGGTGCTCCGGCACCTCGGCGACCTGGTGGAGGCGTACGTCCGGCTCGGTCGGACCGACGACGCGCGCAACATCACGGCGCGGCTCGCTGCCGACCACCACGCCCGGCCGTCGCGCTGGGGGGCGCTCGTCCTGGCGAGGAGCCTCGCGCTCATCGCGGACGACACCACACGCGACACCTCGCGGCGTCGTGCGCTGGAGATCTTCCAGCCCGCGGACTCGCAGTTCGAGCGGGCTCGGACGTTCGCGGCGCTCGCCGCGATCGGTGCGCCGGCCGACCGTGCCCGGCTCGGCGCGGCGGCTGCCGCGGCGTACGAGGCCGCTGGTCTCCGACGTCCGCTCGCGACGCCGGCACCGACGGTCGCGATGCCGTCGTTCGGCGGCACCGGGATCGGTTCGGGTCCGTTCACGGGCGGGGTGCGCTCCGGCGCGCTGCTGTCCGCGACGACCCCGATGACGCCCGGGACACCGCGGAGCGCTCCGGACGCGGCGGCGGTGCTCACCTCGCTGACGGCGGAGGAGCGCGCGGTGGTGCAGAAGGTGACCGAGGGGTACCGCAACCGCGAGATCGCCTCGTCGCTCTACATGTCCCAGCGGACGGTCGAGCTGCGACTCACGCAGATCTACCGGAAGGTCGGGGCGCGGTCGCGGTCCCACCTGGTCGCGCTGCTCACGTGATCTGACGGTCGCGTTCTTCCGGACGGGAGGCCCGGTGCCAGCTGGCACCGGGCCTCCCGTCCGTCGTGTGCCCACCCTGCGGGCCGTTGCGCGACTCCGCACGCCACCGCGCGGTCTCGCACGCTGCGCGCGAAGAACCGCAACAAGCGTCGCGGACCGTTGTCGGGGGGCGGCCCGTCCGGTGATGCTCGTTCTTGCACCGACCGCCGCGCCTCTCCGGAGGCCAGCCCACGGTACCCCGATCGGTACCCGAACCGTCGGCCCACGTACGCCGTCGTCCGTCCTCGCCTGATCCGAGGACGGGCGGCGGTACGGGCCGCGGTCCCGATCGCGTGGCAGACCCGAGCGGCGGTCGGTGCCGACCCCGCTCTCCCAGCACTCCCCCTCTGCTCCCCGACCGAAGGGTCCACCGATGTGCGGCATCATCGCGGCCCGCGTCTCCGACGACGCGACCCCGTACCTGCTCGACGGCCTCGAACGGCTCGAGTACCGCGGCTACGACTCGGCGGGCATCGCCGTGCGGACCGCCTCCGGTGCGTTCGAGACCATCCGGTCGGTGTCGCGGGTGGGTGACCTCCGCACGCTCGTCGCCGCGCGGTCCGGGGACGCCCTGACCGGCACCGGCATCGGCCACACCCGCTGGGCCACGCACGGCGGCGTCTCCGAGCGGAACGCCCACCCGCACCTGGACTGCACCGGCCGGATCAGCGTCGTCCACAACGGCATCATCGAGAACGCCGAGCGCCTCCGCACGATGCTCGAGGCGCAGGGCCACGAGTTCCGCTCCGACGTCGACTCCGAGGTCATCACGCACCTCGTCGAGCGCGCCCTCGCCGTCGACCCGGACCTGATGCTCGCCGTGCAGATCGCAGCAGCCCAGCTCGAGGGGTCGTGGGCGATCGTCGTCCTGGACTCCCGCAGCGGCCGGATGGTCGTCGCCGCCGAGCGCTCGCCCCTGGTCGTCGCCCGGGCACCCCGCGGAGACTTCGTCGCGAGCGACATCGGTGCGATCGCCGAGTGGTGCGAGACGTTCGTGGCGCTGCGCGACGGCGACGTCGTCGAGCTCGGCGAGTCCTGGAACTGGTCCTCCGCCGGTGTCTCGGTGCCGGTGCCGTTCCCGACGCCCTCGCCGTTCGCGGCCGCAGCGCTCGAGCTCGGCGACCACCCGGACCACATGGCGAAGGAGATCGAGGAGCAGCCCGCCGTCGTCGCGGAGATCGTCGAGCGCATCGCCGCCCGCACCGCCGACGGCAGCATGTGGGTCGGCCTCGGGCTCCCCGGGTTCCACCGCCTCGCGATCGTCGCGTGCGGGACGTCGCTCAACGCCGGGCAGGTCATCGCGACCGCGCTCCGGGGCATCGGCGGAGTCCCGACCGACATCGTCGTCGCCAGCGAGGCGGACCAGGCGGTCCTCGGACCCGGCACGTTGGTCATCGCGATCAGCCAGTCCGGCGAGACCGCGGACGTCCTCCGCGCGCTCGACCGCTTCGGGGACGCGCACCCCGTCCTCGCGCTGACGAACAACGTGCACTCGTCCCTGGCCCGACGCGCCGACGCGGTGCTCGACTGCCAGGCCGGGCCCGAGATCGGCGTCGCCGCGACGAAGACCTTCACGGCGCAGGTCGTCGTCGGTGTCGCCGCGATGATCGCCGCGCTCGTCACCTCGGGACGCATCACCCTCGCGGAGGCCGCTGCGCACGTCGCCGCCCTCCGCGAGCTGCCGGCCCGCATCGAGACCGCGGGTCGGGTCGCCGCCGACCGCATCCCGCTGCTGGTGTCGAGCGTCCGCGACGCGACCGGGTTCCTCTTCCTCGGGCGGGGCGTCGGGCTGCCGTACGCGGCGGAGGGCGCGCTCAAGCTGAAGGAGCTCAGCTACCGGTGGGCCGAGGCGTACCCGTCCGGCGAGCTCAAGCACGGCCCGCTCGCGCTCGTCGACGAGGGCACTCCCGTCGTCGTGGTCGACCACGGCGAGCACCGGCTGCAGGCCGCCATCGCCGAGGTCCGGGCCCGTGGCGGGTTCGTCATCACGATCGGTGGTGCCGGTTCGGACATCCCCGCGCTCGGCACGACCGCGCCGTGGGGTCCGCTCGAGGCCGTCGTGCCACTCCAGATGCTCGCCCGCGAACTCGCGCTGCAGCTCGGCTGCGACGTGGACAAGCCGAGGAACCTCGCGAAGTCGGTGACGGTCGAATAGCGAGGCAGCCGCGCATGAACCGTCTGACGGTGTTCCTCACCGTCCTCACCGTGGTGGCCGTCCTGGTGACGCTGGCCGTCATCCTGCTGCTCCCCTCGGTGCTCTCCTAGCCACTTCTGCCACAGTTGCCGACGATGTCCTCCGTCCCGCTGGTCTCGTCCGCTTCCCTGGTGTTCGTCGCGATCCTCGTCGGCGCCGTGCTCCCGTTCGTCCCCGTGGTCGGACGGGTGGCGCGGATCGCCGCGACCATCGCGCACGAGGTCGGGCACTGCGTCGTGGTCGTGCCCTTCGGCGGGCGGATCCGGCGCATCGACCTGCGTCCGGACGGCTCCGGCGAGGCCTGGGTGCAGCTCGGCGGTGTGCCGGGCGCGATCCGGTGGCTCGTCCGGGTGCTCAACCTCTACGCCGGCTACAGCGCACCGCTCTGGGCCGGCACCCTGCTGCTGACCGGGGTGCTGCACGGCTCGCGGTGGCTCCCGGTCGTGGTCCTCGGCGTGATCGGGCTCGTCGCGCTCGTGTTCGTCCGGAACTGGTTCGGGCTGCTCGTCGTCGTCGGCTTCGACGCCCTGGCACTCTGGGTGGCCCTCCGTCCCTCCGAGGTCACGGTGCTCGTGGTCGCCGCGGTCGGTGCGCTCTTCGTCGTGGACGGCCTGCGCTCCGTCGTGCAGGTCGCGCGCTGGATCGCCACGGGTGCCCGCGTGCAGACCGACTTCCACATCGCGGCCGCCGAGATGCGCCTGCCCGCCGGGGTCTGGTTCGTGCTGTTCGTGCTCGTCAACGGCGTCGCGGTGTCCTTGGCACGCGACCCGCTGCTCGGCGTGTGGGACACGATCGCCGCCGGGGTCCGCGGCCTCGTCTGACGGCGTCCCGACCCGGAACGACATCAGCGTTGACGTCCGTTGCAAGTGCGCGGCAGCCGATCCCTGACTGGGCGGCGTGGTGCGAGAGCATGAGTCATGACCTACTCGCCGGTGACGAACGACGATGTCCAGGAGCTCCGGGCATTCCTCAGCGAAGCTGACCTCACTGTCGCTGGGCTCGACTCGACTGCCGTCCGCGTGTGGGTAGAGCGCGACCAGGATGGCAAGATCATCGGCAGCACCGGCTACGAAGCCAGCGCTGACGGCGCAGACGTCCTGATCCGCAGCGTCGCAGTCTCGAGCGCACGGCGCACCGCAGGTGCAGGCACCCGTCTCGCGAGATTCGCCCTCGAAGAAGCAGTTGGCTCGGGCGCGACGCGGGCGTGGCTCTTCTCACGCAGGTCGGGACCGTTCTGGCAGAAACTCGGATTCGCTCTGGCAGACCGGAACGAGCTCACCGCCGTGCTCTCCGACACGCAGCAAGTGCGCCTCTTCACCGGGACGGGTCAGCTCGAGCGAGAAGTCGCGTGGATGCGGGATCTCAAAGCCCTTCGCTCCGCACCTGGCGGTCCTGCCCGGTAGCCGATCGGTTGCCGAGACGACTCAAGCAGCGAGGGCTCCTTGTAACCTCGCCAGATGAACCAGGACGACGTTCTCGAGCACATCGTCGAGCGGGAGCGAGCTTCGGACCGCCCGATAGCCGTCGGTGTCTCGGGCTTCTGCGGGTCCGGCAAATCGACGCTCGCGCGAGGCCTGGTCGCAGCGCTTCCCGACGCAGTGCGGATGCGCGGTGACGACTTCCTAGATCCCGCACGTTCTCACCGTCGCTCCTCGGACTGGGACGGCGTGGATCGGAAGCGCCTGGTTTCGACAGTGCTGGAACCGTTCCGAGAAGGACGCGCAAGCCACTTTCAGCGGTACGACTGGGCGCGACGAGCCCTTGGCCCCGAGGAGCCCCTGCCGCAGGCAAGAACTCTGGTCGTGGACCTCATCGGACTCCTTCACCCTGAGGCGCTGCCGACTCTTGACGTGACCATCTGGTGCGACGTCGACCTCGGTACTGCCGCCCGCCGTGGTGTCGCCCGAGACCGGAAGCTCGGCCGGAGCCACGACGCGCTCTGGCACGACATCTGGCTACCGAACGAACGAGACTTCGAGCAACGCTTCACGCCTCGCGACACTGCCGGCCTGCTCTACGCACCTGTCCGATAGCCGGTCGGCAACCGAACGCCGCCTCGTGCGCTCGTGCTTGCTCCGGTCGGGGATCCCCGATCGGGCCGCCGGATCGGCAGACGTCAGAACAGGTCCCACCATGGCCGATGAACGGCCGCCGCTGGTCGACGCTGCATTCGGATCTGACCGCCGCATGGCACCCTGTTGACATCCGACGAACGAACCAGTTGAGGAGTCCCGATGGCGTCCCGCACCCGACGCGCAACACTGAGCGACCGCGGTGCCCTGTGGAACCTCGCCCTCATCTGGGCGGTCATCGTCATCGGACTGCTCACGGCGATCGGCTGCGTCGGGTACATCCTCAACGAGAGCCTCATCTCGTACAGCACTTGCGGCGCCCGCACTGTGGCCTGCGGTGATGCCGGCTGGTACAGCAGCATGGGCCTCACCTTCCTCGGCGGCTTCGCTGCAGTCATCACTGGGGGTGGGTTGGGCATCCGCCGCCGCTACCGGGCCAACGGCGTCTGGTACCCGCTCGCCGGCCTCGGCGGGGCACTCTTGCTGACCGCGGCCGCCGTCGTTCTCCTGAAGACTCTCACCCGCACCTAGAGCCCCCGGCCTCACCGTTTCGTCAGCCACGACTGAACAGCCGCGGTCCCTGTCTCCATGGGCCATCGCTCACCGTTCAGCTCACGTCACCGTGCGCTGTATAGTCATCGAATGCTGACCATAGCGCCGAGGCTCGACGTCATGAATCGACTGGGGCGGGCCCTTGCCGACCCGACTCGGTCGCGGATCCTGCTCCGGCTACTCGACGGCCCCGGCTACCCGGCGCGATTGGCTGACGAGCTCGAACTGACGCGGACGAACGTGTCGAACCACCTCGCGTGCCTGCGCGGGTGTGGCATCGTCGTCGCCACACCGGAGGGACGCAGCACCCGGTACGAAATCGCCGACCCGCACCTCACGCGTGCCCTCGAAGCGCTCGTCGACGTCGTCCTCGCCGTCGACGACGGCGTCGGCTGCACCGACGCGGACTGCGACGTGCCGCTGTGCTGCGGAGTCGGCGCATGAGCGCCACCATCCAGCTCAGCACGCCACTCTCCGCCGCGCGGCGGCTGCTCCTGCAGCGCCGGGTCCGGTGGATCGTCGCGGCAACCATCACCTACAACGTCATCGAGGCGATCGTCGCGATCAGCGCCGGTACCATCGCGTCGTCCACAGCGCTGGTCGGGTTCGGCCTGGACTCCATCGTCGAGGTCCTCTCCGCCGCGGCTGTCGCATGGCAGTTCGCCGGCCACGCCCCAGAAGCGCGCGAACGCACCGCGTTGAAGGTCACCGCGGTCTCGTTCTTCGGTCTCGCCCTCTACGTGAGCGCCGACGCGATCCTGGCACTCACCGGCCTCCGCGAACCCGAACACAGCACCGTCGGTATCGTCCTCGCCGTGGTCAGCCTGGCGATCATGCCATTCCTCAGCCTCCTGGAACGCCGCACCGGCAAGGAACTCGGCTCCGCATCAGCGATCGCGGACTCGAAGCAAACCCTTGTGTGCAGCTACCTCTCCGCCGCCGTCCTCATCGGCCTGCTGCTGAACACCCTCTTCGGGTGGACCTGGGCCGATCCCATCGCCGGCCTGGTCGTGGTCGTCTTCGCCGTCCGCGAAGGCCTCGAAGCGTGGCGGGGCGACGCCTGCAAGCAACCCGTCTCCGCGCTCACGGGTGAGCGACGGGTCGACGCCTGCGACTGCTGCTGACCGCGCAGCCCACCGATGCAGCGCGGCGAGCGATTCCTGCTGGACTGGTTCGAGGCCGAAGCCCTCGACCCGGGCTACCGCCTCTGGTCCGCCGACACCACCGAACCGGTCGCTGACATCGAAACGCTGCCGGAGGCGTGCCGGGTGTGCATGCTCCGCTCCGGCCTGGAGTCCACCTGTGACAGCCTGGATGACGCCGAACGTCGCATCGGTGCGTGTCGCCTACTCGGGCTCTGACCGATTCGGCACTCTCAGGCTGCGGACGGTGGTCGGAAGATCGTGATGGCCTCGCGGGCCGCGTAGAACACGATGACGAGGCCGGCAAGGGGGTCGGCCCACCACCAGCCGAGTGTCGCGTCCAGAAGCACACCGATGAGGACGGCCACGGCGAGGACACCATCGATGAACGTCATCCACCCCTCAGTCTGCAAGACCGGGTTCCGCAGCGCGCGGCCCACCTTGTCCTTCGCGGCGGCGAGGCTGAACATGACCGCGGCCGTGATCGCCGACCACACGATCCCGCCTGCGGACGGACGGGCATGGTGCCCGGTGACCAGCGCCGTCACCGACTGCGCGGTCAGGTAGACGGCGAGGGCGATGAATGCCACGCCGATAATCCGTAGCGCTCGCTCCTGCCGGGCGGCGCCGGTCCCCGCCAGCTCCCAGAGGACAACGACGCTCGCTCCGATCTCGATGACCGAGTCCAACCCGAAGCCGGCCAACGCAACCGACGCTGCACGCACCGCGAGGACAGCGAGGACGACGACGTCGATCACGTTCCACGCGAGCGTGCACCACTCCAACCCTCGGCCGACGCGGAGCAACCGCACTCGGTGGACTTCGTCGACCGGAATGGTCATCGACGTGACGGCGGCGCGGGAGTGACGGTGAAGGCGTCGACGTTGCCCATTGCCTCGTGGACGTGCTCGGACGCATGGGCGGCGACGTGCGCAGCTTCGTGGAGGTCACTGGTCTCCACGACGATCGTCGCGGAGCCGGTCAGGCGGTGCCCGACCCAGCGGAGCCGCACGTCCCGCACGGCGTGGACGCCGTCCGTGTGCTCGAGCGCGTGCTCCGCGCGCTCGAGGAGCGCCGGGTCAATGGCGTCCATGAGCCGGGAGCCGATCGACTTCACGGTGCCCCAAAGCAGCAGCATGATCGAGATGCTGATGAGCAGACCGATGATCGGGTCCGCGAGCGGGAAGCCGAGCATCACCCCCACGGCCCCGAGGACGACGGAAAGTGACGTAAACCCGTCGAGGCGAGCGTGCACCCCGTCGGCAACGAGCGCGGCGGAGCCGATCCTCTGGCCGACGCGGATGCGGTAGATGGCGACGATCTCGTTGCCGGCGAACCCGACGAGCCCTGCCGCGACGAGGAGCCAGGGATTCTCGATCGGTCGCGGGTTGATGAACCGGTCGATGGCCTGCCAGCCAGCCACGACTGCGGAGAGGGCGACGACGATCACGATGAACATGCCCGCGAGATCCTCCGCGCGGCCGTACCCGTAGGTGAGGCGTCGGTTCGCGAGCCGTCGCCCGAGGACGAACGCGATCCACAGCGGTACCGCGGTCAGCGCGTCCGCGAAGTTGTGGATCGTGTCCGCCAGCAGCGCGATCGACCCGGTGAACGCGACGAGCACCGCCTGCAGGATCGTCGTGCCGAGCAGGACGAACAGGCTGATCTTCAGCGCGCGGACGCCGGCGGTGCTGGCCTCCATCGCGTCATCGATAGAGTCCGCGGAATCGTGCGTGTGGGGCACGAACAGGTCGTACAGGAACCCCTTCACACCGCCGTGCGGATGCGGGTGCCCATGCTCACTGTGGTCGTGGTCGTGGTCGTGGTCGTGGTCGTGCGGATGATCGTGTTCCACGTGGGCCGCCGCGTGGTCATGGCCGGTCATGCGCTTTCCCGCTCCCCGCGGTGGTGCGGTGCAGCACCGACGACGTGCTCAGCCTGCTTCACGGCGTCGACGACCAGCTCTGAGGCGTGCTCGTCCGTCAGCCGGTAGAACACCGTCGTACCCTCCCGCCTCGTCGACACCATCCGAGCCAGCCGCAGCTTCGCCAGGTGCTGCGACACTGCTGCCGGGCTCTTGTCCACGACGTCGGCGAGGTGGTTCACCGACATCTCCTCCGCGCTCCGCAACGCGAGAATGATCTTCACCCGCGTGGCGTCTGCAAGCATCGCGAACACCTCCACCGCGAGCTCGACGTACTCCGACTCCGGACTAAGGCCGCATGCCTGCTTGTCTACGTGCACACGCAGACTCTAAACCAAGTGACCGGACGTTGCGTCTCGATAGCCGATCCTTCACCAGACGCCAGAACGCCCCAGCGGGGAATGACCCGGCGGGGCGTTCGTATTGGCGTCTCATCAATGGATTGGACGGGCATCGGAGCGGGCGGTTCCATCTGCTCCCTGTCTGATCTCCCTACAGATCGCTCGCGGCGAGGAGGATCCACGTGCGGAACTCGACGGCGAAGTGCTCGAGGTGCTGCTTGATCACATCGGGTTCGCACGTTGCCGGAAGGGTGACCGACAGGCGTGCGGTGAACCCGTCGGCCTCGTCCTCGAAGGCGTTGGCGATCGAGCCGACGACGGTGCCGTCGGCAAGGAGCATGTGCGAGCGGCGGCCAGCAGGCCGGCCGGCGGCAGGCGGGAGTTCCTGGTCGACGATGACGCTGTCGTCCCAGGGGCGCATGAAGAACGAGCACACCTGGTCGTCGAGGGTCTCGACGATGTTCACCGGCTGCCCCGGTTCCGTGTGGATCGCATAGTGCTCCGGATTCCCGGCGAGCATGACGTCCTCCCGAGCGAACGCCGCACCGAGCCATGCACCGAACTGCGCCGCAGTGATCCCACGGGCGCGCAGCGTCGTGGTGCCGCTCGCCTCCTCGCCGCCCGAGCGTTCGAGGTGACCGCGGAGAAACGCGTCCCCCGCAGCGATCTCGTCGGCGAGGAGCTCGAGGAGCCGCTCGCGACCGAGCTTCCGCTTCAGGAGTTCCAGCGCACGGCGGGCGGAGAATAGTTCGTACCCGTCGATCGTCGCATCGGTGTCCTGCCCGTCGAGGCGGACTGTCGCGGCGGTCATCGGGCGCTCCGGACGGGCAGCTGCAGGTAGGAGGCGCGCTCGCCTCCGGTGTGCACGACGTGGGTGCCGGTGTTGGCACCGACGTACTCACGGATCGCGGGCATGAGGGTACCGAGGAGGTTCCGGGAGCTGATGATGAACCGCAGCTGCTCCCCAGCGTGGAAACGCAGCCCGACCGGGAACAGGTCGATCTCGATCTCCGCGACCTCGCTCGGGATGAGCTTCTCGACCCGGTCGAAGGTGTGCGCGGGGACGTCGTCCTTGGTCAGGTGCGCGTCGAGGTGCCGAGCGGAGACGCGGAGTCGACCGTCGGAGCCCTTGTAGCGGAGGATCGTCGCGCCATGGTCGGTGAGGTCGTGCGCCATCGCGGTCTGGTTCGGGACCGTGAACGCCTGCAGCGGCGTGCCCCACCGGTCGAGCTTCTGCACCAGGACGAACAGGTCCATGTCGTCGGCATCCCGGGCCTCGACGAACAGGTGCGCTTTGGGGTAGCCGACCAGGACCGTCTCCTCGTCGAACCTGGTGAGGAACGACACCGCGTTCGGGTTCGCCGCGACTGCGTACGAAGCCTCGGCTACAGCCTCGGGGGCGGCGGTGGTCAGGGTGCGGGTGTGGGCGTCGAGGTAGTACTTCGTCGAGGTCGCGTCCTCCGGTGGGAAGGAGTCGGCGGGGACGGCGACCTCGTCGCCGCCTTCGAGGTCGAGGATCGAGTACCGGACCGTCGGGGTGCTCTCCCACCCGTTGTCGACGCCCTTCAGGTAGTGGTCGAAGAACCGGCGGAGGTCCTCGACGTTGGCCTCGTCGTAGTAGTCGGGCCACTCCTGCGTGTTGTGGATCCGCAGCCACTTCTCGGTGCTGGCCATACGCCTCCAGGCCCGGAACGTGCCAGCCGTGTGCAGGGTGTTCGAGTAGCTCGCGACCACGTACGCGGGGACGGTGATGCGGTCGAAGTCGGGGATCTTCTCCTCCCACAGCCGGCCCATCAGCGGGTACGCGTCGACCTCAGCGAGGATGTCCTCCTTGCGGTTCTTCCCGAAGAAGCTGCCGTCCTGTAGCTGCTGCGCAAACCCGGTGTCGGGCATCCCGCCACGCATGACGAGGTCCCGGTAAACGTCGCTGACGCCCTCCCAGGGGTTGATCGCGACCAGGTGCGGCGGCTGCTCCGCGGCGGTGAACCACTGCGACACCGCGAGGTAACTGGTGCCGCTCATCCCGACCTTGCCGTCGCACCAGTCCTGCTCGGCGAGCCACTCGATCACGTCGTAGGCGTCACGGCCCTCCTGCCGGTCCCAGAGGACGCTGTCGCCGTCGGAGTCGACGACGCCGCGGACGTCGACGTTCGCGATCGCGTATCCGTGCTGCACCCAGTACGCCGGGTCCGGTGCCTCGAACTTCTCCAGCCCCGACACCGCGCTGTTCGGGATGCCGACGAGGCCGAAGACCCCCATCACGCTCAGGGACGTGCCCTGCGCCTTGCCGTACGGGCTCCAAGCCACGATCACCGGGACGGGCTCGGTGCCGACCGGCCGGAAGACGTCGACGTGGATCGTCGTCCCGTCGCGGAGCTGCACGGCGACGTCCTTGTCGAACACCGTGTCCACCGGCAGCGGCTTGAACTGCGGCGCGATCTGGAAGCCTGCCTCGAGCGTGCGGGTGCCCGGCTCGGACGGGGTCAGGAGGCCCGTGCGGGGCGCGGGCAGTGGGGTCGAGGGGACGTACATCCTCTGGTCGGTCATCGCGATCTCCTTCGTGCGGGAGTCCTCCACGGGCTCGTCGTCGGAGCGAGCGTACGACCGATCGGCCCAGAACTCAACAGGCGTTGAGAACAGGCGGGTTCAGCGGTAGATTGGGCACATGACCCCCGGATCGCAGGCCACCCGCTCGGCCAGAGTCGGACGACGGCCCGGTGCGGAGAGCACGAGGACCACCGTGCTCACGGCCGCGAGTGCGCGGTTTGCCAGCGACGGGTACGCGGCGACCACGATCCGGCGGATCGCGACTGACGCGGGGGTCGATCCGTCGCAGGTGATGCAGTTCTTCGGGTCGAAAGACGCTTTGTTCGCCGCCGTCATGGCGGTGCCCGCTTCCGCGCTGGCCCGGTTCGACACGGCGTTCGACGGTCCGAGTGAGCGCCTCGGCGAGCGAGTCGTCCGGGCGTTCCTCGAAGCGTGGGAAGCGCCCGGCGAAGAGTCCGAGCCGCTCATGGCGATGCTGCGCGGGGCAGTCGTCAACGAGGAGGCGAACACCCAGCTGCGGGAGTTCATCGAAGCCCGACTCGAGAACGGTGCCGGAGCCCTCGACCACGACGACCGGGCCCTGCGTGCCGGCCTCGCGGCAGCGATGCTCGTCGGCATCGTCACCAGCCGCCGAATCATCGGCGTTCCAACGCTCGTCGCAGCGAACCACGACCGCATCGTCGAGACCGTTGGGCCAGCAATACAATCCGTCCTCACTCCGCCCGGCCCCGTTGCCTGATGGTTCGTTGCGTGTCTCGATAGCCGATCGGCTATCGGACGATCATCAGGACCTCCATTGGAAACGCTGATGGGCAGCGACGGCTCTTTCTGCGAGGTCGGTCGCGGCCATACTCTGACCTCCTCGCGTACTACGGTTCGAGCGTGACCGCGTTCTCCACCGACGACATCCTCGGCAACAGGCTGGACTTCGAGATTGCCCGCGACGGATTCGTTCGCAGGCTGCGAGACGATGCCGCGTTGCGCAATGCCGAGACGTGGCTTCGGCGCGAGGGCTATCGGGTCATCGAGCTGGACGCCGGGGCTTGGCAAGAAGACAAGCAGATGCACATCGCCTTCGCGACGGCCCTCCAGTTCCCCAGCCACTTCGGGAAGAACCTGGACGCGCTCAACGACTGCATGTCAGACGTAGCCGAGGCGGACTACGGGTGGGATGCCAGCCTCTACGAACACGAGCTGGTCCGGTAGCTGGTCGGCTACCGAGACAAGGACGCGGGGGTGCGACTTGTCTTGCTCGCAGCGTTGCGGTCTGCCAGCGTTGGCGCATGGGCGACGACGTGACCACGCTGCGTCGAGTGCCCGGGTTCAGCTCGTACTGGTCCGCCGCGACCGTCTCAGCTTTCGGATCAGCAGTGAGCGCGGTCGCCGTCCCGGTTCTCGTGGTCAAGGTGCTGCGCGCCAGCCCGTTCGAGGTGGGGCTGGTGAACGCTGCCCAGTTCCTTCCGTATGCATTGTTCGGTCTGATCGTCGGCGCCTACGTTGATCGCTTCCGACGCAAGCCACTCCTGATCTGGGCGAGTGTCGGTCGTGGCGTGTGCCTGGGCGCGATCCCGGCGCTGTGGTTGACCGGGCTCTTGAACCTGTGGGTGACGGCGGCGGCGTTGTTCGTGTTCGGGATCTTGTCCGTTGTGGGATTCGCCGCGACGCAGTCCCTCCTCCCTCGAATCGTTCCTCGTCCTCTCCTCCTGGTAGCGAATGCGCGGGTGGATCAGAGTGACGCGGCAGCGCAGACGGTGGGCCCGGCTCTCGGAGGTGTCCTGGTCAGCATCGTGACCGCGCCGGTGGCCATGGCGCTCGATGCGGTGAGCTACTTCGTCGACGCTGTCCTCATCGCCCGGGTCCGCGTTGTCGAGCAAACGGCAGCACGCGTGGCGGGTGCGAGGCTGCGGAGCAACATCGCCGATGGTCTGCGGTGGACGTACGGTCATCCGATGCTCGCACCGCTGGCGCTGTCCACGCACCTCTGATTCCTCGCCAACGCCGCCGGACTGACGGTGTTCGCGACACTCGCGCTCCGCACCCTCGCGCTCCCAGCGGCCCTGTACGGGGCCATCCTCGCCGTCAGCGGCGTCGCAATGCTCCTCGGCGCCACTGCGGCGCCACGCCTCGGCACACGCTTCGGCGCCGGCCGGACGATCATCGCCGCTCGTGCCGCGTACCCGATCGCGTGGGCAGCCATCACGCTCACGACCGTTGGCCTCGGCGTCGCAGCACCACCAGCGACCGTCGTGGTCTTGTTCGTCGCCTTCGCCGTACACGGCGCTGCTGCGGGCTGCGAGAACGCGAACGAGATGAGCCTTCGCCAGACCGTCACACCCGACGCACTCCTCGGTCGGATGAACGGCACGATGCGCAGCGCGAACAGAACCCTCGCGGCTGCCGGAGCAGTGGGTGGCGGCGCACTCATGACCGTCGCTGGGGATGGCTTCGCGCTGCTCGCCGTGACCCTCGTGTTCGCTGGCGCCGTCGTCGTGGCGATGTGCTCACCGCTCAGGACGAACGCCGTTCAATAGAGGATCGGCACCGAGACGACCGCGGGGCTGCACGGTGCGCGGCGCGCTCTGACTGCACAGCGGCCTCGTGCAGGCACGTCCTAGGGCTCCTGCCCGGCAACGTTCGTCTCCCAATGAGCGAACGCGATCGAGTCGCCCGGGCTCAGTTCCCGAGCGATCGCGGCCGCCAGGCGCTCGCCTCTGAGCCGCTGTCGGTGGCCGGTCTGGGCATCCGGCCAGCCGGTCTCGTAGGAATACGTGGAGTTGAACGTCGTAGCCCATTGGCGAATGTCCGCCTCCAGCCACGCAGGGAGCTGGGGTTCCCCTTCCGGAGCCCCGCCGTCATCCCGCCAGAGCGGCCAATCCGCGCTGTAGTCATTCATGAGTCGGTATCGCATGCGAACAGGATCACACGGGCGCCGGAACCCGTGCCCAGTCGACAATCCGCTGCCGGACTCGGCTGTCACCCGCCGCTCCGGGCCCTCGGCCTCACTCCCAGGGGTGCCGGGCGAGGTCCGCCGGGTCGAACACCGTCCCACCGGCGACCACGAGTGACCGGGGCACCCGACGGACCAGGGCGTCCATCGGGTTCTCCGCGTCGACGAGCACGACGTCCGCTCGGGCTCCAGCGACCAGGTCGTGCTCCTCGTCGGTGACGAACCGCGCGCCGTCCCGCGTCGCGACCTGGACCACACGGGTGATGTCCTCGTCGCGCGAGTAGCCGCCGCCACGCGCGTACTGCCACGCGATGCCGAGCAGGTCACCGTCGCCGTAGGGGCTCCAGAGATCGCGGATGCCGTCCGTGCCGAGCCCGAACCGGACGCCGGCGTCGTCGAACTCGTGCAGGGGCAGCTGCCGCATCCGTACCGGCGCCACCGTCGTCATCGTCACGCCGAGCCCTGCCATCCGGCCGAGCAGGTCGCGGCGACGGACCGGATCGACGTCGACGATCGCGAACCCGTGCGCGATGTTGACCTTCCCGGGTGCGATCCCGAGCCGCTCCACGCGGTCCAGGACCAGGTCGAACGAGAACGCACCGAGATCCGCCGGCTCGTGCAGGTGGACGTCGATCCCGCACCCGTGCTCCGCGGCGATGTCGAACAGCCCGTCGAGCTGCCCCACCGGGTCGCGGTCGATGAGCGCGGGATCGAGGCCGCCGATGTGCTCCACGCCGTCCGCTGCCGCCTGGCGCAGCAGGTCGAGCACGCCGGGGCGCCGGAGCACGCCGTCCTGCGGGAAGGCGACGATCGACAGCTCGACGGCGCCGTCGAGCTCTGCCGCCGCTTCGCGCACGGCGTCGATGCCGCGCAGTCCCAGACTGAGGTCAACGTCCACGTGGGTCCGGACCCGGGTGGTCCCGGTGCGGAGGTACTCCTGGAGCACCCGCTTCGCGATGCCGACGCTCGGGATCCCGAGCGCGTCACGCCGAGCACGCTCGTGCGCGATCCGGCCCTGCGTCGTCGACGCACCCGCGAACGACTCCCAGGTGTGCCCCCACCAGCTCTTGTCGGCGTGCGCGTGGGTGTTCACCAGACCCGGCAGCGCGAGCAGCCCGCGGCCGTCCACGACACTCGCTCCCGTCACCGGCGCGGTGCCGCTCGGCACCACGGACGCGATGCGCGATCCGCTGACCACGATGTCCGCCGACGCGCCTCCCCACGGCCGCACGTCTCGGATGACCAGGTCCACGTCGTCGTTCACCATCCCACCATCCTGTCGTAACCGGGGGCAGCAATGGAGTATCCGCAGAGCGAGGCCTGCGAGAGTACGGACAACAGATCACCGAGAGGAATGCCATGTCGAACGACGACCACGGGTTCGCGACCGAGCAGGTGCACGGCGGGTTCGTTCCCGACGCCGGTCACGGTGCGAGGGTCCCCGCGATCCACATGTCGTCGGGCTTCCTCTTCGACGACTTCGACCAGGCACGGGACCGGTTCGCCGGCACGGACGACGGCTACACGTACACCCGGCTCGGCAACCCCACGAACGGCGACGTCGAACGCCGCATCGCGCTCCTCGAGCGCGGCACCGAGTCGATCCTGGTGTCGAGCGGTCAGGCGGCGGCGACCGTGGCGTTCCTCGGACTGCTGCAGGCCGGCGACCACGTCGTCAGCGCCCAGAGCATCTACGAGGGCACCCGCGGGCTGCTGCTCCAGAACCTCGGCAGGCTCGGCATCGAGGTCGACTTCGTCGCCGACGCCCGTGACCTCGACGCCTGGGCCGCCGCGGTCCGTCCGAACACGAAGGCGTTCTTCGCGGAGACGATCCCGAACCCGAAGAACGACGTCCTGGACATCACCGGCGTCGCCGAGACCGCGCACCGTGCAGGCGTCCCGCTCGTCGTGGACAACACGCTCGCCACGCCGTACCTCGTCCGGCCGATCGAGCACGGCGCCGACGTCGTCGTGCACTCCGCGTCGAAGTTCCTCAGCGGCCACGGCTCCGGCCTGGGCGGCGTGGTCGTCGACGGCGGCACGTTCGACTGGTCGGCATCGCCGGAGCGGTGGACCCACCTGACCAGCCCCGAGCGGTCCCTCGGTGGCCAGAGCTACGTCGAGAAGTACGGCAACCGCGCGTTCATCGTCTTCGCACGTGACGTGATCAGCTCACGGATCGGACCGACGCCGTCCCCGTTCAACGCGTTCCTGCTCCGCCAGGGCATCGAGACGCTGAGCCTGCGCGTGGAGCGGCACAGCGCGAACGCGCTGGCCATCGCCGAATGGCTGGACCAGCAGCCCGAGGTGACGAGCGTCGACCACGCGGGCCTGGCCTCCAGTCCGTACCACGACCTCGCCCAGCGGTACCTGCCCCGCGGAGCCGGCTCCGTGTTCGCCTTCACGCTCGCCGGCGGCGAGCCGGCCGCACGCGACTTCATCAACGCGGTGCAGCTGTTCAGCCGGATGACCCACCTGGGCGACGTCCGGTCGCTCATCCTGCACCCGGCGACGACGACGCACGCCGGCCGCACGCCACAGGAACGGGCCGCGCAGGGCATCGACGACGGCCTGATCCGGCTGTCGGTCGGCATCGAGGACGTCGCGGACCTGCTCCGCGACCTGGAACGCGGCCTCGCCGCGGTCCGCGGCGTTGTCGGTCTGGAGGCCGGGGCCGCGACCGACGCGGAGCTGCAGTCCCTGGGACACACGGTTCCGGGGCAGCACGTGATCGCGGAGGAGCTCTGACGATGGCGGACCTGCAGCACTTCGGGTACTTCTTCTCGCGCGGATTCGGCCCGCAGGCGTGGGGCCGGTCCGACTGGGACTGGGGCCACGACTGGACGAAGCCGGACCTCTACCAGCAGTCCGTGCGGGCGCTCGAGCAGGCCGGCATGGACCTGGTGATCGCCGAGGACGCGATCTCGCTCGGCAACCCGTCGACCCTCGACCTGCGGATCCGGCAGGCCTACGGCGGCCCGAAGCACGACCCGCTGCTGCTGGCGCCGTACCTGTTCGCCGCGACCTCGCACATCGGGATCGCGCCGACCGTGAACGCCGGGATCACGCCGCCGTACCTCGCCGCCCGGCAGTTCGCCACGCTGGCGCACCTGTCCTCCGAGCGACTGGGCATCAACGTGGTGACCGACGTCGGCAGCGCGCGCCACGCGGGACTGGAACCACTCCCCCACGACCAGGCGTACGACCGCGCCGAGGAGTGGATCACGCTGCTCCGCCGGTTCTGGCACTCGTGGGGGTCCGCCGGGTACGTCGGCTCGCGCCCCGACTGGCATTTCGCCGACGGGTCGGAACTCGACGCGTTCCACCACGAGGGCGCGTACTTCACCGCCGACGGGCCGCTCAACGCGCTGCCGCTCGAGAGCGACCCGATCGTGGTCTCCCCCGGCGGCTCCGGCCGCGGACTCGGGTTCGCCGGCACCCACTCGGACGTGCAGCTCGCACTCGCGCCGCTCTCGGCGTCCGCCGTCGCGGACTACCGGGCCCGGGTGCTGTCGGCCGCCGCGGACGCCGGGCGTTCCGCGGACGAGCTCCGGATCCTGTTCGTCCTGAAGCCGGAGATCGCGGTCTCCGCTGCCGAGGCGGACCGGATCGTCGACGCCTCGGAGCACCCGTCCGACGCGGACCTCCGGACCGCTGCGATCGCGTGGTCGAGCGACTCCGAGACCGACCTGCTCGCACTCGATCTGGACGCCCCGATCCCCGCCGGGACGTTCGGCGACCACGTCTCCGCCGGGACGATCCGGGGCCTGGTCGGCGACACCCCGGACGCGCCGCTCCGGGAGCTGCTGACGCGGAAGGCCCGCAAGGGGCGGGTGTCGTCCCGGTCGGGGTTCGTCGGCACCGCGGACGAGTTCGCGGACTTCATCGAGGAGCTCGGCGCGGACGCCGACAACGACGGGATCATCTTCTCCGGCGACCTGCACCCGGCCCAGGTGTACCGGATGTTCGGTGACCTGGTGCCGGTGCTGCGGCAGCGCGGACTCCTCCGGCGCGAGTACGGCGCCGGAGGGATCCGCGCGAACCTGTTCGACTTCTGACGGCGTCAGTGCCGGACGGGCTCCACCACCGATGACTCCTCGACGTCGCGGACGTCCTCAGCGGTACGGAGGATCTCCTCGCGCGGGGACGCCGAGTTGATCGCCCAGTAGTAGATGATCAGCGAGAAGACCGCCACCACGACGATGTCGATCCAGAGCGGGAACACCGGGTTCGTCAGCGGACCGAAGTCGCTCAGGAACACGATGAGCCCCATGCCGATCAGGTAGGGCAGCAGCCACTGGGCCGCCTTCCAGTCCCACCGCGGTCGGACGCTCGAGGCGCCACGGAACACGTTGTTGAGGATGATCACCACGGCGCCGATCAGGATCGCGACGCCGAGCTTCCAGTCCGTGTCCCACCCGGTCCAGAGGATGATGAGGTTCGCGACGATGAAGGCGATCGGCGAGAGCACGGTCGCGGCGGGCATCCGGTACGGACGCTCGATCTCGGGGATCCGCTTCCGGAAGGCCCCGAGCGCCAGCGGTGCGCCGGCGTACATGAGCACCGACGCGCTCGTGATGAGGCTGACCAGCCCCTGCCACGACGGGAACGGCGCGAAGCACGCACACCCGACGACGAACGCCGTGATGAGCCCGACCCACGGGACGCCCTGCTTCGTCGTCCACTCGAAGGCCTTCGGGAAGTAGCCGTTGCGGCTGAGGCCGTACGAGATGCGCGACGTCGCCGTGACGTAGATCAGGCCGGTTCCGGCGGGCGAGATGATCGCGTCGATGAAGATGATCACGGCGAGCCAGGTGATGCCCGCGGCCATCGCGATGTCAGCGAAGGGACCGGTGTACTTCGTGAAGTCCGCGGTCGCCCACGAGCCCTGGATCGCGTCGGAGCGCAGCACGCCGAGGAACACGATCTGCAGCAGCAGGTAGATCACGAGACCGATGAGCACCGACCCGATGACCGCGCGCGGGATGTCGCGCTTCGGGTTCTTCGCCTCGCCCGCGAGCTGGTCCGCCTGCTCGAAGCCGAGGAACGCGAAGATGATGCCCGACGTCGACACCGCGGCGAGGATGCCCTTCGCGCCCTCGGGCATGAAACCGTCGGCGGCGGTGAAGTTCGAGCCGTGGAAGCCGCTGAACGCCAGCACGATGATGACCAGCAGGGGGATTGCGACCTTCCACCACGTGGCGGCGGAGTTCGTGTTCGCGAGGATCTTCACGCTGAGCAGGTTGATCACCGTGACGACCGCCATCAGCAGCACCGCGACCGCGATGCCGGCGCCGGTCAGCAGCTGCTGCGTCTCACCGTCCACCGTCGTGGTGTGCAACCAGGGGTGCGCGAACTGCCAGTGCTGCGCGTACTTGATCATGGCCTCGACCTCGATCGGGGCCACCGTGACCGACTGCAGCCAGGAGAACCAGCCGAACGAGGCCCCGGCGATGCCACCGAACGCGATGTGGGGAAACCGCGCCGTTCCGCCCGCGATCGGGAACATGCCGCCGAGCTCGGCGTGCACGAGTGCGAGGACCAGGATCGCCACGCCGCCGATGAGCCACGAGATGATCGCGGCCGGTCCGGCGGTCTTGAGGGCCTCCTGCGAGCCGAAGAGCCAGCCGGAACCGATGATCGATCCGGTCGAGGCCCAGATGAGGCCGATGAAGCCGACGTTGCGCTTCAGCCCGGAGTCGGGCAGCGCCTGTGAGGTGGATGTAGCCACAGTTGCTCCTGTCGAGGTGGGCACGGCCCCCTTGCGGGGGCCGCGCTCATCGACTCTGGCACTGTGCGGCGTTCTCGGACGATTTGTTAACGAGGTGGAAACAAATGCCCTGTATAAGCACTCAGGCTAGGACTTCTTGTCCTTCTTCTTGTCCTTCTTCTTGCCGTCCTGCTTCTTGCCGTCCTTCTTCTTGCTGTCCTTCTTGTCCTGCTTCTTGCTGTCCTTCTTGTCCTTCTTCTTCTTGCCGTCCTGCTTGTCCTGCTTCTTGCTGTCCTGCTTCTTCGCCGCCTGCTCCGGCTTCAGCTCGGGCTCGGGCTCGGGTTCGTCGGGGGCGTCGACGCCGTCCACCGGCTCGACGACGACCGCAGCGCCGGTGTCCGCGAGGACGTCGACGGGTCGCTCGGTGAGTTCCGACGCCAGCGCGTCCTCGACCCGCTCGACGGTGAGTTCGGCGGCGTCCTCCGCGAGGCGCACGAGGGCCGAGGCCGCACGGAGTCGCGTCGTGCTCTTCCGGGCGAGCACGTCGGCGCGGGCACCTTCGAGGAACGCCCGGAGCGACCGCTCGACGGCCGATCGGCCCCGCGGCGCGGAACGGTCGAGTCGGTCGAGCTCGCCGGCCACCCCGGACACGTCGTCCTCGACGTGCTCGTGCCGGACGGACTCGATGAGCGCTGCGACGGCAGCTGCTGCCCGCTCGACGGCGGCACTCCGCTGGTCGAGGACGACGAGCATCTCGAACGTGGAACCGTACGAGACGGTCTCGAGCCGGACTGGTTCGGCGCCCCGGCCGCGGATCACGAGGCGGGCGTCGGGTGTCGGCAACCAGGCGGTGAGCGCAGCGACGGTCGCGACCGACCCCACGATGCGCTCGTACTCGGCCAAGCCGACTCGTTCCTGCTCTCGCAGCCGGACACGGATCGCGATCTCCTGCACGACGGGACCTTCCACTCACCGGCGCTGGCGTGTTCCTGCGCCTGGTGCGGAGCGTAGTCCTGCCGGGTGAACCGGAAGAGTGACCACGGTGTGACAGCGGCTGCGTCGCTTCGGCGTTGGTGGAGATGGGGGGAATCGAACCCCCGTCCATCGCTGCAATTCGACGTCTTCTACGGGCGTATCCGGATGATTCGTTCTGCTCGGCCCCGTCCTTTGCTACCGGCTTCTAGGACGACGGGCCCAGTCTCAGTGCAAGTCCCGCACGGCCCTGAGGCGCAACCGTGCAGCAAGCCCCCTGGATGACGCCGGAACTCAGGTTAGGAGACGATCACCTGGCCGACGGACTTCATGTGCTGGGCTGCTTACGCAGCGAGAGCGAAGTCAGTGCGCTTGGAATTGGCACTTGTTGTTTTCCACGGATCGTTCACGAGATGACCGTGGGTCCTCGGCCCGCTTCCCGTCGGCACACAGGCGATGTCGAAACCGATCATCCCCGTACGGGCCGAGCAGCGAGCCGCTGTCACACTGTGGAGTTGAGAATGCCTGTTGTCGCAGGCAGCTGTTCAGTCTACCGAACGAACCCTCGGCCCGCTAGTCGCCGAGGCGGTTCCGGCTGCGCATGGCCCGCTCGGCCTCGCGCTTGTCGGTCTTCTCGCGGAGGGCCTGCCGCTTGTCGAACTCGCGCTTGCCCTTGGCGACCGCGATCTCCACCTTGGCCCGACCGTCGTGGAAGTAGATCTGCAGCGGGACGAGCGTGTAGCCACCCTGCGCCGTCTTGTGCGAGATCTTGACGATCTCCTGCTTGTGCAGCAGCAGCTTCCGCTTGCGCCGCGGTGCGTGGTTGTTCCAGGTCCCCTCGGTGTACTCGGGGATGTGCACGGCGTCGAGCCAGGCTTCCCCGGCGTCGACGAAGGCGTACCCGTCGACGAGCGACGCGCGGCCCTCACGAAGGGACTTCACCTCGGTGCCGGAGAGCACCATGCCCGCTTCGTACGTGTCCTCGATGAGGTAGTCGTGGCGCGCGCGACGGTTCGTCGCCACGATCTTCTCGCCGCGTTCCTTCGCCATGCGCGTCTCCTTCCGACGGGTCGCTGCGGATGCGCAGCCCTGCAGCTTACACCTTGAGGTAGCGCCGGATCGCGATCGACGCCGACACCGCCGCGAGCACCACGCCGATGACGATCACGGCCGGGACCACGATCGCGGCGTCGCTCATGCCGATGAAGGCGGTGCCGGAGAACCGCTTCGTCAGGTAGTTGCGCACGAAGAACCACACCACCGCGGTGATCGCCCCGCCCGCGAGGACCGCGCCGATGGCTGCGGCGATCACCCCCTCGAGCACGAAGGGCGTCTGGATGAACCGGTTCGACGCACCCACCAGTCGCATGATCCCGAGCTCCCGTCTGCGCGAGAACGCCGAGAGCCGGATCGTGGTGGCGATGAGCAGCACGGCCGCGATGAGCATCAGCGCCGCGATGCCGATCGCGGTGTACGAGGACGCGTTCAACAGGTTGAAGATCGGTTGCAGGTAGCCGCGTTGGTCGACGACGCTCTGCACGCCGGCCACCTTCGACAGGCTCTCCTGCAGGACGTCGGCCTGCGACGGGTTCTTCAGGTTCACCCAGTACGTCTCGTTGAGGTACTCGGGCTTGACGAACTCCGTCGCCGGCGAGTCCTTGAACTGCTGCTTGAACCGCGTGTACGCGTCCTGCTGGTTCTCGAAGTAGTACTTCTCGATGTACGGCGCGAGCGTGGAGCCCTTCAGCTGCTCCTCGACCTGCTGGCGCTGGTCGTCGGTGGCCTTCGCCCCCGTGCAGTTGCCGGTGGTGTCGGTGTCGGTGCAGAGGTAGACCGCGACCTGCGCCCGGTCGTACCAGTACCCCTTCATCTGGTTGATCTGCATCTGGAGCAGGATCGCGGTGCCGACGAACGTCAGCGAGATGAAGGTGACCAGGACGACCGAGACGACCATCGAGGCGTTGCGCCGCAGGCCGGAACCGACCTCGGACATGACGAGCCCGAGCCTCATCGGATGAGCCCCGGGATGGTCTGGATGCCGGTCGTGTTCGAGACGCCGGCCTGCTGGATCGTCGGGAGCGCCTGGGTCTGGTACCCGCCGGACTGCTCGTCGCGCAGGACGACGCCACCGGACAGCTCGATCACCCGGCGCTGCATCTGGTTGACGATGCTGGCGTCGTGCGTCGCCATGAGCACGGTGGTGCCTCCCTGGTTGATGCGTTCGAGGAGCGCCATGATGCCCGCCGACGTGGTCGGGTCGAGGTTGCCGGTGGGCTCGTCGGCGAGGAGCACCGACGGCTTGTTGACCACGGCGCGGGCGATGGCCACGCGCTGCTGCTCACCACCGGAGAGCTCGTGCGGCATGCGGGTGGCCTTGCCGTTCAGGCCGACGAGCTTGAGCACGTCGGTGACGGCCTCGCTGATGAAGCCCTTGCTCTTGCCGATCACCTGCAGCGAGAACGCGACGTTGTCGAAGACGTTCTTGTTCGGCAGCAGGCGGAAGTCCTGGAAGACCACGCCGAGGTTCCGGCGGAAGTACGGGACCTTCCGCGAGGACAGGGCACCGAGTCGTTGGCCGAGCACGTGGATCTGGCCGCGCGTCGGCTTCTCCTCCTTGAGCACGAGGCGCAGGAAGCTCGACTTCCCGGAGCCGGACGCGCCGACGAGGAAGACGAACTCGCCCTTGAGGATCTCGAGGGTGATGTTGTCGAGCGCGGGACTCGGGTTGCCCGAGTACAGCTTGGTGACCTGGTCGAATTTGATCATGACCGGATCAGGGTAGGTCGCCCCGCTTGGAAAGCAAGCGAGGCGCGCGGCACGAGGGTGCTCAGGACTCCACCGACTGCTTCCGCCAGCGGATGCCGGCGTTGATGAAGCCGTCCAGGTCGCCGTCGAACACCGCTGAGGGGTTGTTCACCTCGTGCTCGCTCCGCAGGTCCTTGACCATCTGGTACGGCGCCAGCACGTACGAGCGGATCTGGTCGCCCCAGCTCGCCGTGATGTTGCCGGCGAGCTCCTTCTTCTTCGCGTTCTCCTCTTCCTTCTTCAGGAGCAGGAGTCGCGACTGCAGCACGCGCATGGCGGCCGCGCGGTTCTGGATCTGCGACTTCTCGTTCTGCATCGAGACGACGGTGCCGGTCGGCAGGTGGGTCAGGCGCACCGCGGAGTCCGTGGTGTTGACCGACTGCCCGCCGGGGCCCGACGAGCGGAACACGTCGACGCGGATGTCGTTCTCCGGGATGTCGATGACGGCGGTCTCCGGCATCAGCGGGATGACCTCGACCGCGGCGAACGAGGTCTGGCGCTTGCCCGCGGCACCGAACGGCGACATCCGGACCAGGCGGTGGGTGCCCGCCTCGACCGAGAGCGTGCCGAACGCGTGCGGCGCGTCGACCTCGAAGGTGGCGGACTTGATGCCCGCCTCTTCCGCGTAGGACGTGTCCATCACGGTGGTCTTGTAGCCGTGCTGCTCGGCGTACCGCAGGTACATGCGCATGAGCATCTCGGCGAAGTCCGCGGCGTCGACGCCACCGGCACCAGCGCGGATCGTGATCACGGCGGGGCGGTCGTCGTACTCGCCGTCGAGGAGCGTCTGCACCTCGAGGTCGCCCATGGTCTTCGTGATGGCCTTGAGCTCGGCGGCGGCTTCGTCGGCGGACTCCTGGTCGTCGCCCTCGTTCGCCATCTCGATGAGCACTTCGAGGTCGTCGATGCGCTGTTCGGTGTCGGTGATCTTCTTGAGCTCCGACTGCCGGTGCGAGAGCGCGCTCGTCACCTGCTGCGCGTGCTCGACGTCGTCCCAGAGGTCCTGGGCCCCGGCCTGCTCGCTGAGGTCGGCGATCTCGCGCTGCAGGCGGTCGACGTCGACCACCGAGCGGATGTTGCCGAAGGTCTCTCGGAGGGCGGAGATCTGCTCGGTGAAGTCCAGTTCGACCATGGTCACCGAGTCTACCGGCGCGCGCAGGAGACGGACGACGGCCTGGAGGCCCGGCGCGGGTCCGCCCCGCTGGTCGCGGTCCGCGCCGCTTCCGCTGACGGCGGACACGGCGCCCGGCCGGCGCGCGGCACGCTTGACTGGTCCGGTGCGAGCGTTGGTGCTGGGTGGGACCGGGTGGCTCGGCCGTGCGATCGTCCGGGACCTCCTCGACGCAGGGACCGACGTCACCTGCCTGGCCAGGGGCACGTCGGGGGACGTCCCCGCCGGTGCACGCCTCGTCCGCGCGGATCGTCGCGCCGCCGACGCCCACGACCTGGTGCGCGGCGACTGGGACGAGGTCGTCGAGCTCTCGTCCGATCCCGGTCTCGTCGATCCCGCACTCGATGCGCTCGCCGACACCGCGGCGCACTGGACGCTCGTCTCCTCGGTCTCCGTCTACGCCCGGAACGACGAGCCGGACGCGGACGAGACGGCCGCACTCGTGGAGCCGGTCGACCCGACGGCGTACGCCGACGCGAAGGTCCGCGCGGAGCAGCGCACGGCCGCTCGGCTCGGTCCGCGCGTGGCGATCGGCAGGCCCGGGCTCGTCGTCGGCGCCGGCGACCCGAGCGACCGGTTCGGGTACTGGGCGGCGCGCCTCGACCGGAGCGGGCCGGCGCTGGCACCGATGACGGCCGGTCGCTTCGCCCAGGTCGTCGACGTGGCGGACCTCGCCGCGTGGATCGGCGACGCGGGACGTGGCGGGTACGCCGGGACCGTGAACGCGGTCGGGGAACCGATCCCGATGTCCGACCTGCTCCGGCACGTCGCGGCGGTCACCGGTCACGACGACGGCCTCGTCGAGGTCGGGGACGACGAACTGCTGGCGCTGGACGTCCGGTACTGGGCCGGACCTCGTTCGCTGCCGCTGTGGCTGCCCGCCTCCGACACGGCCTTCGCACAGCGCTCCGCGCGGCGGTACCGGGCCTCCGGCGGACGGACACGGCCGCTCCGGGACACCATCGCCGACGTGCTCACCGACGAACGCTCGCGCGGACGGGACCGGCCGCGCCGCGCGGGGCTCACGGCGTCGGAGGAAGCCGTGGTCCTCCGGAGCGTCCGGTAGAACGTCGCCGTGGTCCGGGTGGTACGGTCGGAGATACGTAAATTGGATAGTGACACACGGCCTGCGGCCGGCGCTCTGAGGAGGTCGCGATGTCCACACGGACTCCGGCGAAGCGCCCGTCGGACGCGCCGGCAGAGTTCGACGCGATCTCGTCGCTGGTCGCTGCGAGCCGACTCGTCGACGACGCCGTCGCCGGTGCGCTCTTCAGGGACGACTCGGCGCGTCCCCTGCCGGGTCTCCCCGGAGACCCGCTGCTCGATGCCGGCTCGGACCTCGTCCCCGTCGTCCGTACACGGATGACAGACGACCCGCTCCCCGCCGCGTTCCTCTGGCCCCGGGCCAGCACGGCCGGTCACGACTACGTGCGCGTCACGAGCATCGTGCTGGCTGCGGCGATGGCCCCCGGAGTCCGAGCGGTCGTGCTGCTCTCGCCCCCTGGAGACCTGCGGGGGTTGACCGCGCGTGAACTCGAGGTCCTCGGGCTCATCGTCGACGGTTGCTCGAACATCCAGATCGCTCGTGAACTCGTCATCACCGCGCGCACGGTCGCGACGCACGTGGAGCACCTCCTGGCCAAACTGTGCTGCGCGACGCGCACCCACGCGGCACTGCGGGCGCAGCGCGAAGGCCTGTACGTGCCACCGCCCTGCACCGCGGCGGCGCGACGCCGGGGAGCACGTCACCCACTGGCCGAGACGTCCCTCCCGGAGCCGCGACCCTGACCGTCCGGCAGCACCGTGATCCCGTTCCGGGCGGCTCCGGCCAGCAGGTGGCGCCGCTGCGCTTCGAGCGGAGGCCGACGGTCGACGGGCGCGGTCGCGAGGAGGTCGTCGAGGGCGCTGAGGAGCCGGCGCGCGACGAACGGTGCGGCGCTCCCCAGTTCGACGATGTCCTCGAACGCCAGGGCGACGAACCCGTGCCAGGCGAGTTCACGGGTCACGACCCGGAGCTCGCCGGCCGCGTCCCGGTGCTCCGTCGCGGGCATCCGGCGCGTGCAGAGCTGTCGCATGCCGTCGTGGATCCGGTCGATCGCCTGCACGGCGGTCCCGGGATCGTCATGGGGGCCGGAAGCGATGCTGCGCTCTGCGACCTCGACGAGCTTCCTGAGCCCGTACGGGGCGTCGCCGATGTGGCTCCGTTCGTTGTCGAGGACGACCGCGCGTCGGATCGTCGTGGTGTCGTGGGTCCGGCCGTTCCGCCATCGCACCATCGGAGCGCCCTTCGGGACGAAGTCCCCGACGGCGACGAGCATCTCGAGGCAGTCGTCGGTGCGCTGCGCTTCGTCGACCAGCCGAGCGACGTCGACCATGACGACGACGCCCGCTTCGTCGCCGGCGATCGTCGCCGGGTCGACGACGGGCCGGTCGATCGGCGGGAACGAGCGGTCGATCTCGCGCTGCAGGTTGTCACCCACGAGGTCGACGAGGCCAGCCACGCGCAACGACTGTCCGGCGTGGTGCACGTAGCCGATCAGGACGAGCAGGCTGGCCAACAGCAGGAGGTACCCGAACGCCACGGTCACGTTCGGCACCTGGTGCCCCGGCGATCCGGTGTCGTCGACGGCGGCGACCGCCACCATGCAGTAGAGGAACGTCGCTGCGAACAGCCCGTGGGCGAGCTGACTCCGGCCGTCGGCGAGGAGGGCTCGGACGATCCTCGGCGAGAACTGCTGCATGGCGAGCTGCACACCGAGCGTGAGGACGGTCAGGACGACGGTCGTCAGTGTCAGCATCGCCGATGCGGCCGTGCTGAGGATGGTCTGTACCGCGCCAGCCGTGCCGAGGGGGTGCCCCGGGAGCGCGTCGAACCCGATGACGAGGTCGATCAGGAGCGTGATCGCCGCGGCCGCGCACCCCGCCGCGATGCAGAGCACGGGGATGAGCCAGAGGCTGTTGACACGCCAGCGGTACTCGATGCGACGCTGCCGGTCGGGGTCGGGGCCGGCACGAGGACGTTCAGCCGGCCCGCCCGCCATCAGGCCGCCGCCCCGGGCTTGAGGACGACCTTGGTCCAGCCGTCGTCCCGCCGGTCGAAGTGCCGGTACGCCTCCGGCGCCGCGTCCAACGGGAGTTCGTGGCTCACGATGAACGACGGTGTGGCCTTGCCTGCCGCGATGAGGTCGCGCAGCTGCCGGTTGTACCGCTTGACCGGCGCCTGCCCGCTCCCGATGTGCTGGCCCTTGAACCAGAACAGCCCGTAGTCGAACGCCAGCTTGCCCTGCTTGGCCAGCTCGTCGACTCCCCCGGGGTCCTGTGGCACGAAGACGCCGACGCTCCCGATGACACCCGTGAACCGGACGGAGGCCACGAGCCGGTTCATGGTCAGGTCGGGCTGCTCCTCGCCGTCAGGCTCGTGTGCCTGGTACCCGACGCATTCGCACCCGTTGTCAGCACCGAGCCCCATGGTCTCGGCGAGCACGGCTTCCACGGGGTCGACCTCGGCGTCGTTGATCGCGACGGCTCCGATCGACTCGGCCAGGCGGAGCCGATCGGGATGCCGGTCCACGACCATGACCTTGCTCGCGCCACGGATCGTCGCGGAGAGCGCAGCCATCAGGCCCACCGGACCGGCACCGTAGACGACGGTCTGGTCGCCGGGCTTCACGCCCGCGAGCTCGGTGGCGTGGTAGCCGGTCGGGAAGATGTCGGCGAGCATCACGTAGTCGCTCGCCTTGTCGTCGGCGTCGTCACCGAGTCGCAGGCAGTTGAAGTCCGCCCACGGCACGCGGAGGAGTTCCGCCTGCCCGCCGGCCCACGGCCCCATGTCTGCGAACCCGTAGGCCGCTCCGGCCATGGCGGGTTCGGGCTGCGCGGTCAGACAGTAGTTGGTCAGACCCCGTTCGCAGTTCTTGCAGTGGCCACAGGCGACGTTGAAGGGCACGACCACTCGGTCGCCGACCTGCAGCTTGTCGACGCCCGAGCCGACCTCGATGACTTCACCCATGTTCTCGTGTCCGAACCAGCGCCCTGGTTCGAAGTCCGTGCGCCCCTCGTACATGTGCAGGTCCGACCCGCAGATGTTCGTCGTGGTGACGCGGACGAGCGCGTCGGTGGGACGTTCGATCCGCGCGTCGGGAACGTCCTTGACGCTCACGTTGTTCGGGCCTTCGTAGACAACGGCTCTCATGATCGTTCCTCTCGGTCTTCGTACGGAACGGCCGTTCGCTGATGATCCTGATCGACCGTCAGCGCCCATCACACTCAGCGCCGAGCGCCCCCACATCGGTCGATCTGCGGATCTTGCACCAGGAGGACCGTCCGAGTGCTCCGAGAGCACCTAGCCTTGGCTGATGCTCTCCCGACGCGACGCCGCCGTCCGACTCGACATCCCGATCGAGATGGCGACGCACCACGGCATCCCCTCGCGGCTCAGCGAAGCGGAACTCGAGGCGATCGAGCAGGACCCGCCCGCCTGGCTCGTGCAGTCCCGGGCCAACCGCACGGGCGCCAAGAAGGTCTGGGTGCACCTGCAGTGCGCGGTCTGCGGGTACGACGAGACGGCGCGGCCGAAGAAGTGGTGGCCGGACTGGGACCAACTGGTCTGCGACTACCACGCGCCGTACCAGGCTCCGGAGCCCACGGCCGGGCGCGTCCGGCGCGAGGTCGAGGGCATCGGCAGCCGCTTCGTCGCGCTCGTCGACGAGAAGCCGTAGCCGCCGCCGCGCTCGGCCCGGGAACCCCGCTCGCTACCCGACCGTGACCGGGACGGCGTACGACGGCGTCCCCTGTCCGGCCGCGTTGACCGGGATGACGCGGACCATGTCGTTCCCCGCGGGCAGGCCGGTGAGCGTCATCGGGCTGGACGTCCCCGTCACCGAGGTGCGCCCGTCCGAGAGGACGTAGCCGGTGACGGGCAGCCCGCCGTCGTCCGTCGGCGGCGTGAACTCGACGGTCACCGACCCGGTCCCGGGGGTCGTGCTGGTGATGGTCGGGCGGCTCGGGGCCATCACGGTGACCGGGACGGTGCCGAACCGCGTCGTCGCCGGCTTGCTGACGTTCCCTGCTGCGTCGACGGCGAACAGGACCACGGTGTACTGCTGGCCCGCCGGCACGGACGGCACGGTCGCCGTGGTGCCGGAGACGGTGAGCGGTGTGCCGCTCTGCGGGGTCGCGCCGGCACCGGTGCCCTGCACGAGGCGTGCGACCACGGACTTCGCGTCCGTCGAGGCGGACGCCTTCCAGCTGACCTTCCGCGGCGAGGTCGCGGACACCCTGACCGAGGTCGGCGCTGCCGGCGCTGTCACGTCGGAGCGCGCCTGCCACTGCAGCGTCCCGGTCTGCGCGTTCGCGTCCACGCAGTACTGGGTGAACGACATGTCGACGGTGTCCGGGAGCCCGGTCACCGGGTCGTTGCGGAACTGCTTCACGGTCTCGGTGCCGGTGGTGTCGCAGCCGCTCGAGTCCACTGCCGTGAGCACCTTGTAGCCGCCGCTCACGGTGGTCTTCCGTGTCCCGACCGGCAACGGGCCGTCGCCCGGCCCCTCGACGTGGACGCTCACCGCGCTGCCGGAACCATCGAGGCGGTCGGCGTTGAAGGTCCACCCACCGGCGACCGCGACGACCGTCATGGCCGTGGTGGCGCTGGTCACCTTCGTCGTCTTCCCCTTGTCGACGATGTCCTTCCCGGACGAGGTGATCCCGGTCGTCCCGAGGTACGCGGAACCGGTGAGCGGCACGGTCCTGGTCGTCGTCCCCACCTTCACGCCCAACGAGGCGGTGGCGGGCCCCGCGGTCTTCGGCGCGAAGCCGACCGTGAACGAACACGTCGCGCCGGCGGCGAGCGTGGTTCCGCAGGTGCTGCCGCTGACGGAGAACGACGTCGCGTTGGCCCCGCTGACCGTCGGTGCGGCGAGGGGGACCGCGGTCGTCCCGGTGTTGTGCACCGTCTCGACCTGCGTGGTCTTCGGGAGGCCGATGAACGTCCGCGCGAAGACGATGTTCCGAGCGCCGAACACCACCGAGCCCGCGGCGTCCTCCCCGAAGCGGAACTCTCCGATGCCGGGCACGAGCGCGTCGAAGCGCGTGATCGTGCCGTCGGTCGGGTCCGACGCGATGTCCAGGACGTCGAACTCGCCGGAGATCTCCGTCCCGTTGATGCGCAGCGTCGGCACCGTCGCGCCGTAGGGCTGCTCGCCGACGAGCCGGTACACACCGGTCGTCAACGGCTCGCCGTCCGGCGGGGTCAGCACGAAGGAGGCGCTCGTCGTGGCGGTGACCGTCATCCGGGCATCGATGCCGCGGGTGGTGTCCGCGAGGAGGCGCTGCACGTTCGCACCGTCGGCGAACTGCGGCGTGCCGCGGTCCGAGTAGAGCGGCGAGCGGATCTGCAGCACGCCGCCGGTCGGTGTCGGCGCTGCAGTCGCAGCGGACGCCGTCTGCAAGCCGGTGAACCCGAGCGCGCTGACGGTGAGGAGCGCGGTAGCGGTCATCGCCGCCGCGCGAGTGGATCGCTGCATGTGTCGTCCGTTCCGGTCCCCGAGTCCGTCCCGCCCGGGACGACGCCGGTGACGCTACTCCGGAGGCGGGCGGCGCGGTCGCTACCCGGGACGCTTGTGCGACCGGGCGATCGCGTAGTGCCGCAGCCGCACGGTCCCCCGGCGCTCGGTCGACACGAGCGTCGCGGAGTAGTGCTCCAGCATCGCGATCGAGCCGACGTTGTCGTCACGGCACACCGCGAGCACGGGGTCGATGCCGATCCGCGATGCGTGCGAGAGCACCTGGCCCAGCGCCCACGTCGCGACGCCGCGACCGCGGGCCGACGGACGGATCCCGTACCCGACGTGACCCAGCCGCGGCACGCTGTCGTCACCCGAGGAGCGGAGCGCGATGCCGCCGAGGACCCGCCCGTCCTCGGCGATCCACCAGAGCGCGCCCGGGCCGGCGTTCAGTCGGTCCACCCACCGGACGAAGCCGGCCTCGGTGCCGACGTCGTCGTGCGCGGTGATCCCGAA
The DNA here is from genome assembly GCF_044746585.1 of Curtobacterium sp. NPDC090223. NCBI lineage: Bacteria > Bacillati > Actinomycetota > Actinomycetes > Micrococcales > Microbacteriaceae > Curtobacterium > Curtobacterium sp. NPDC090223. Next base: position 887,960 of record NZ_JBIVCN010000001.1, read on the forward strand.
GCCGTCCTCGTGCAGGCCCGGCCCCCACTCGTCGTGGGCCTCCGTCCACGCCGCGTGGGCCCCTGCGTGCGGTCGCACCAACTCGAGCATGTTCGAGTATCACAGGGAGACGGCCCGGTGCGCGATGGTCTAGCGGCCGAGCTGCGGTTCCCGGGACGCCATGCCCGCCGCGCTCGCACGCGCGACGGCGTCCGGCAGCGCCGCCAGGAACGCGTCGACGTCGGCGTCCGTCGAGGTGTGCCCGAGGGTGATGCGGAGCGCGCCGCGGGCCTCGTCATCGGACAGCCCCATCGCGAGCAGGACGTGCGACGCCTCGGGGACACCGGCCTGGCACGCGGAACCCGTCGACACCGCGACCCCGGCGGCGTCGAGCAGGAACAGGAGCGAGTCGCCCTCGCAGCCGGGGAACGTGAAGTGCGCGTTGCCCGGCAGTCGGTCGACCGGGTCGCCGCGGAGCACCGCGGACGGCACCGCCTGGAGTACCCCGGCCACCAGTCGGTCCCGGAGCGCGCGCACGGATGCGTGCGGTGCGGACGCGGCGACGCCGAACGCGATCGCCGCCGGGGCGTCCTGCGTGCCGCTCCGGACCTGTCGCTGCTGCCCACCGCCGTGGATGAGCGGCTCGACGGTCGCACGCCGGCCGAGGACGAGCGCACCGATCCCGACCGGACCGCCGATCTTGTGCGCGGAGACGCTGAGGGCATCGAGCCCGGAGTCGCGGAAGGACACCGGGACCTGCCCGTAGGCGGCGACCGCGTCCGCGTGCACGGGAACACCGGCGGCGTGCGCCAGCTCCACGATCCGGGTGACCGGCTGGATGGTCCCGACCTCGTTGTTGGCCCAGAGGAACGTGACCAGGGCGACGTCCGAGGCGGCGGCGAGCCGAGCCTCCAGACCGGCCAGGTCGACGCGACCGTCCGCGTCCAACGGGACCACGTCGACGACGGCGCCGTCGTGGCGCTCCAGCCAGTCGACGGTGTCGACCGTGGCGTGGTGCTCCCCCGCGGCGACCACGATCCGGGGCCTGGGCCGGTCCTGCTGGCGGGCCCAGAACAGGCCCTTGATCGCGAGGTTGATGCTCTCGGTGCCCCCGGAGGTGAACACGACCTCGACGGGTTCGGCGTCGAGCGAGGCGGCGACGCGGGCGCGGCCGTCCTCGAGCAGCATCTTCGCGCGCTGGCCGGCGCTGTGGATGGACGAGGGGTTGCCGACGGTCGCCAGGGCATCGGTGAACGCGGCGAGCGCCTCGGGCAGGATCGGTGTGGTGGCGGCGTGGTCGAGGTAGACCGGCATGGGTGCCCCCTTTTCGAGCGTTTTCAGGATACCCGCGGGTCCTCGTACCCTTGTCGGATGCACGAGATCGCGATCGACATCGACCAGGGCCTCCGGCTCGGCGACGGTGCCGCGCGCTTCGCGATGCGATCGGCCACCGCGACTTCGGCGACACTCGTCGTCGACGGACGCGGGTCCGTGACGCTCGAGCGGCTGCCGGAGACCGACGTCTGGACGGGGTCCCTCGAGGGCGTCCGTCCCGGGGACACGTACCACCTGCTCGTCGACGGGCCGACGGGTGGACGCCACGACTTCGACCCGACGCGACCGCTGCTGGACCCGTACGCACGAGGGATCGTCCGTTCTTCCTCGTCGGATGCTGCCGGCGGGGCAGCCCGGTGGACCAGCGTGGTCGTGGACGACGCCTTCGACTGGGGCGACTCGGTCAAGCCCGTCGTCCCCCTGGACCGTGCCGTCGTGTACGAGGCGAACGTGCGCACGCTGACCGCGGCGAACCACGCCGTCCCCGAGCACCTCCGCGGCACCTACGCCGGCGTCGCGCACGAGAGCACCATCGCGCACCTGCAGCGCATCGGCGTCACGACGCTCGAGCTCCTGCCGGTGCACGCGTTCGACACCGAGCGCTGGCTGCAGGACGCCGGGCGGGAGAACGCGTGGGGGTACAACACCCTCGGGTTCTTCGCGCCGCACGCCGGACACGCGTCCGCCGGTGCCCGCGCACAGGGTGCGGACGGGGTGCTCCGGGAGTTCAAGGGGATGGTCCGGCTGCTGCACGAGGCCGGCATCCAGGTCGTCCTCGACGTGGTCTACAACCACACCGCCGAAGAGGGCCTCGGCGGGCCGACGTCCTCGCTCCGCGGGATCGACGGCGCGAACCGGTACCGCTGGTCGTCCGACGACACGTACTACGACACCACCGGGTGCGGGAACACGCTCGACACCTCGGTGGAAGCCACCGCGGACCTGGTCCTCGACAGCCTGCGGTACTGGGCGCGCGAGGTGCAGGTCGACGGCTTCCGCTTCGACCTGATGGCGGCACTCGCGCGCGATGCGTCCCACGTGTTCGACCCGTCGCACCCGGTGCTCGAGCGCATCCGGCACGACCCGGACCTGCAGGACGTCCTGGTCATCGCCGAGCCGTGGGACGTCGGGCCGGACGGCTGGCGCACCGGGGCCTTCGGCGGCTCCGGCGACGGGACCAGCACGAGCGAGTGGAACGACGGCTTCCGGAACACCGTCCGGCAGTTCTGGCTCACCGACATCGCGCAGGAGCGCCGCTCCGGGGTTCCCGGATCCGGGATCGGGCCGCTCGCCGGTGCACTGACCGGGTCGCGGAGCCTGTTCGGTGTGCCACGAGGGCCGCTCGCCGGCGTGAACTTCGTGACCGCGCACGACGGGTTCACGCTGCACGACCTGACGGCGTACGACACCAAGCACAACGCGGCGAACGGCGAGGACGACCGCGACGGCTCGAACGACAACCGCTCGTTCAACCACGGCGTCGAGGGCGAGACCGAGGACCGCGGGGTGCGTGCGGCTCGCGGGCGCTCGATGCGGAACCTGCTCGGCACGCTGTTCCTGTCCGCGGGGGTCCCGATGCTCACCGCGGGCGACGAGCGCAGTCGCACGCAGAACGGCAACAACAACGCCTACGTGGTGTCCGAGGACCTCACCCCGGTCGACTGGTCCGACGACGAGGACGCCGAGGCGATGACGGAGACCGTCGCGGCCCTGACGGCGCTGCGGTCGGCGCACCCGGCGCTCCGGCCGTACCGGTTCGGTGTCGACGGGCAGAGCACGCCGAGCGCGTCGCGGATGACCTGGTACGGGCCGGACGGCGGCCCGATGACGGGCGAGTGGTGGGACCAGCCGATCCACCGCGCGGTGCAGTGGTACGTGGAGTCGACGCCGGAGCACGAGCCGTACGACCGGGTGCTCGTCGTGGTGCACGGCAGCGGCCGGACCCGGGACCTGACGCTGCCGGTGCGGGACGACGTGCTCGCGTACCGCTTGGCGTGGTCGAGCGAGAAGCACCGCGACCACGACCGGCACCGGCCGGCCGGCACGGTGTTCACCGCGTACGGCCCGGGCATCCACGTGTTCGACGTGCTCTGACGCGGCGGGGTGGCGCGTGCGGGTGGCGGCGCGGCGGGCGGGTGGTGGCGCGTGCGGCGGGTGGCGGGTGGCGGGTGGCGCCCCCGAGTTGCCGAGGCGCCGCTCCCGCCGCAAGACGCCGCCCTGTCCCCGAGACGCCGCGGAGTTCGGCGGTGTCTCGGGGAGTGTGCGGCGTCTCGGCTGGCGAGCGGCGCCACGGGCCCGGACGGCCCGGCGGTGTCTCGAGCAGTTCGGGGTGTCTCGCGGCATTCCGGGGAACACGGAGGGCGCTGCCGGGTAGCGTCGGGTCCGTGGCCACCGCAGACCGACCCCGGCGTCCGAAGATCGGGCGCATCCCGATCACCGAACTCGCCCCGAGGACGCCGAACGGCTTCCCGGGCAAGGCGTTCGACGGCGAGGTGATCACGTTCGGCGCAACCGTCTTCCGAGAAGGACACGGCGTGATCGGCGCCGACCTCGTCCTCGAGCGACCGGACGGCGGCACGAGGACCGTGCCGCTGACGCTCGTTGCAGCCGGCACGGACCGCTACCAGGCCACTGTGCAGGTCGACCACGTGGGCGTCTGGGCCTGGCACGTCGAGGCCTACGCAGACGACTGGGACACCTGGCTGCACGGCGCCCGCCTGAAGATCGCGGCCGGCGTGGACACCGAGGCCACGCTGCTCGACGGCGCGGTCCTGCTCGACCGCCTCGCCACCGAGACCGACTCCCCCGCGGCCACCCGTGCCGCCGCGCGCGTCCGGGACACCGACCTCGACCCGGCCGAACGCCTCGCCGCGGTCGACGACCCCCGCATCGCCGCCGAGGTCGAGGAAGCACCGCTGACCTCGCTCCGCACCCACTCGCCCGTGCAGCTGCTCGACGTCGAGCGCACCCGCGCCGGCGTCGGCGCCTGGTACGAGTTCTTCCCCCGCAGCGAAGGCGCGAAGCGGAACCCGGACGGCTCGTGGAAGAGCGGCGACTTCCGGACCGCGGCGCGCCGGCTGCCCGGTGTGGCACGGATGGGCTTCGACGTCGTCTACCTGCCGCCGATCCACCCGATCGGGCACACCGCCCGCAAGGGCCCGAACAACACGCTGGACGCGGGCCCGAACGACCCGGGCAGCCCGTGGGCGATCGGCTCGGCCGAGGGCGGCCACGACGCGATCCACCCCGACCTCGGCACCGAGGACGACTTCCGCGACTTCGTCGAGACGGCGAAGAACACCGGGATGGAAGTCGCGCTCGACTTCGCGCTGCAGTGCTCCCCCGACCACCCCTGGGTCACCGAACACCCGGAGTGGTTCACCACCCGCGCCGACGGGTCCATCGCCACGGCGGAGAACCCGCCGAAGCGGTACCAGGACATCTACCCGATCCAGTTCGACTCCGACCCGGAAGGCCTCGTCACCGAGGTCGAGCGGGTCCTCCGGCACTGGATCGACCTCGGCATCCGGATCTTCCGCGTCGACAACCCGCACACCAAGCCGCTCTGGTTCTGGGAGCGCGTCATCCGCGAGATCCGCGACGAGCACCCGGACACGGTGTTCCTCGCCGAGGCGTTCACGCGTCCGGCGATGATGCGGGCGCTCGCCGAGGCCGGCTTCCAGCAGTCGTACTCGTACTTCACGTGGCGCAACACCAAGGACGAGATCGCGGACTACTTCGACGAACTCGCCCACGAGACCAGCGACTACCTCCGCCCCAACCTGTTCGTGAACACGCCGGACATCCTCACGGAGTACCTGCAGTTCGGCGGCCGTGCCGGCTACAAGGTGCGGGCGGCGCTCGCCGCGACGGGTGCGCCGACATGGGGCATGTACTCCGGGTACGAGCTCTTCGAGGACGTCGCACGACCGGGCTCCGAGGAGAACATCGACAACGAGAAGTACGAGCACAAGCCGCGCGACTTCGCCCTCGCTGAGGCCGAGGGAGCCAGCCTGGCACCGTACGTCACGATGCTGAACCGGCTCCGCTCCGCGCACCCCGCGCTGCGGCAGCTCCGGAACCTGCACGTGCACGAGAGCGACGACGACGCCATCGTCGTGTACTCCAAGCACCTCCCCGGGCGGTTCATCCGCTCGGGCCGCGACGACACCGTGATCGTCGTCGCGAACGTCGACCCCCACTCCGCCCGTGAGGCGACCGTGCACCTCGACCTGAGCGCGCTGGGGCTCGATCCCGAGCAGCAGTTCGACGTGCGGGACGTCGTGACGGGTGCCCGGTGGGTGTGGGGATCGTCGAACTACGTCCGCCTGGACGCATTCCAAGAGCCAGTGCACCTGCTCGTCGTGGAAGGACCGCACCGATGACCACCGACCCGAACGAGGCCGACCGGACCACACCCCGGGACCGCGGACAGGGGCCGAGCGTGCCACCGGTCCAGCCGCCGCCTCCGAGCACACCCGCCGTGCAACCGCCGCCCCCGCCGGTGGCCGCACGCCCGGCCGCGCCCGTCCCCAGCGCGCCTGCTCCCAGCGCGCCTGCTCCCAGCACACCTGTTCCCAGCCCGGTGCCGTCCCGCGCACCGCAGCCGGCACCCCGGACTGAGCCGCGGACCTCCGCACCCGGAGAGGACCTCCCCGGGGCACGCCTGCCGCGCCGCGAGGCCCCGGACCGCGGCGTCGAGGAGTCAGCCACGCTGGCGGGGCACTCCCCCGACGCAGCGCACCCGCGGCACGTCAGCGAGGCACCGGACGACCGCGGCGTGCCCGCGGAGACGACCCGGGCCTCCGGCGCGACCACCATCACTGCCGGGGCCGACACGGCCGCGCCGGAGTCCGACACGGATGCGACCGGACCCGACGCGGGTACGACCGCACCCGACGCGGGCGTGGCCGGCACGGCTCCGCGGCCCGCCCCCCTCGAGGACTGGCTGCGCCAGGCCGTGGCCGAGGGCCGCTGGTCCCAGCCGCACGACGTCCTCGGCCCGCACGCCGTCGACGGCGGCACGAGCATCCGCGTGGTCCGACACCTCGCGCACGCCGTGCGCCTGGTCCGCCTGGACGGCGACGACATCGAGCTGACCCACGAGGGCGACGGCCTCTGGGCCGGTACCACCGCTGAGACGCTCGGCCGGTACCGGGTCGAGGCGGACTACGACTACGACGAGACGACGGACACCGACGACGCCACGTGGACGACCGACGACGCGTACCGGTTCCCGCCGACGCTCGGCGACCTCGACCTGCACCTCTTCGGCGAGGGCCGCGACGAGCAGCTCTGGCACCACCTCGGCGCCCACGTCCGCACGATGGACGGTGTCGACGGCGTGGCGTTCTCGGTCTGGGCACCCCGCGCCACCGCCGTCCGCGTGATCGGCGACTTCGAGGGCTGGGAGGGGCGCACGACCGCGATGCGCCGCCTGAGCGACCTCGGCGTCTGGGAGCTGTTCTGGCCCGGCGCGCTCGAGGGCCAGCGGTACAAGTTCCAGATCCTCACCGACGGCGGCTGGGTCGAGCGGGCCGACCCGTTCGCCCGCCGCACCGAGGTCCCCCCGCTCACCGCCTCCGTGATCACCAGCTCCGACTACGAGTGGTCGGACGGCGACCGGGCATGGATGGACCACCGCGCGAAGACGACCACGCACGACCGGCCGATGAGCGTCTACGAGGTGCACCTCGGCTCGTGGCGCCCCGGGCTGAGCTACCGCGAGGTCGCCGACCAGCTGATCGGGCACGTGCAGTTCCTCGGCTTCACGCACATCGAGTTCCTGCCGCTCGCCGAGCACCCGTTCGGCGGATCGTGGGGCTACCAGGTCACCGGGTACTACGCCCCGACGGCCCGCTTCGGCTCCCCCGACGACCTCCGGTACCTGATCGACCGGCTGCACTCCGCGGGCATCGGCGTGATCATGGACTGGGTCCCCGGACACTTCCCGAAGGACGAGTGGGCACTGGCGAAGTTCGACGGGCACGCCCTGTTCGAGCACCCGGACCCCCGCCGCGGCGAGCAGCTCGACTGGGGCACCTACGTGTTCGACTTCGGGCAGCCGCAGGTGCGGAACTTCCTGGTCGCGAACGCGCTGTACTGGATGGAGGAGTTCCACATCGACGGCCTCCGGGTGGACGCCGTCGCCTCGATCCTGTACCTCGACTACTCCCGCACCGACTGGCTGCCGAACATCCACGGCGGTCGCGAGTACCTCGAGGCGATCTCGTTCCTGCAGGAGACGAACGCCACCGCCTACAAGCGCTACCCCGGCATCGTGATGATCGCCGAGGAGAGCACCTCGTGGCCGGGCGTCACCCAGCCCACGAGCGCCGGCGGCCTCGGCTTCGGGCAGAAGTGGAACATGGGGTGGATGCACGACTCGCTGCAGTACATCGAGCGTGAGCCCGTGTACCGGAGCTACCACCACGACGAGCTCACGTTCTCGTTCGTCTACGCGTTCAGCGAGCAGTTCACGCTGCCGATCAGCCACGACGAGGTCGTGCACGGCAAGGGGTCGCTCTACGGCAAGATGCCCGGCGACGAGTGGCAGAAGCTCGCGAACGTCCGGGCGTACCTGGCGTTCATGTGGGCACACCCCGGCAAGCAGCTGCTGTTCATGGGACAGGAGTTCGCGCAGATCTCGGAGTGGTCCGAGGCGCGCGGCCTCGACTGGTGGCACCTCGACGACCCGGGGCACCGTGGCGTGCAGGACCTCGTCGCCGCGCTGAACCGGGTGTACAAGGACACCCCGGCGCTCTGGACGCACGACTCCACCGCCGACGGGTTCGAGTGGATCGAGGGCGGTGACGCCCCGCACTCCACGATCGGCTTCCTGCGGAAGACCGGGGACGAGCGGCTCGCGGTGTTCGTGAACTTCTCCGGTGTCCCGGTGGAGCGGCGCTTCGGGCTGCCGGTCGCCGGGCAGTGGCAGGAGGTCCTCAACACCGATGCCGCCGAGTACGGCGGGTCCGGTGTCGGCAACCTCGGCGTCGTCACCGCCGAGGACACCCCCTGGGCGGGACGCCCGGCGTCGGCGCACCTGGTGGTGCCGCCGCTCGGCGCGGTCTGGCTGAAGCTGACGCGCTAGACGCGACCACATGGACGGACGGGAGGCCCGGTGCCAGCTGGCACCGGGCCTCCCGTCCGTCGTGGGGTCACGTTGGCGCGTGTGGCGGCCCCCACCACGCGAGACACCCCCGAAGCGCCGAGACGCCGCCGGGATCGGCGGCGTCTCGGGAACCCGGCGGCGCCACGCGAGCCAGGCGGCGCCGCGCGCGGCGCCGCGCGCGCTCAGTACAGGGCGTTCGCCAGCCGGCGGCGTGCCGCCACGACGCGCGGGTCCTCCGCACCGATGAGCTCGAAGTACTCGACGAGCCGGACACGCAGTGCCTCGCGGTCCTCGCCGAACACCGTCGGGACCAGGTCGAGCAGCCGCCCGAAGGCGTCCTCGACGTGCCCGCCGCTGATGTCCAGGTCGGCGACCGCGAGCTGCGCGCCGACGTCCGAGGGCGCGTTCCCCGCCGCACTGCGGATCTCGTCCGCCGTGCGGCCGTTCAACCGGTCGAGCAGCGAGACCTGCGCCAGCCCCGCGACGGCCATCTGGTCGTGCGGGTCCTGCGCGATCGCGGTCTTGTACTCCTGGATCGCGGTGGCGTAGTCGCCCTGCTCGATCGCGTCGTACGCGGCCTGGTGGTGCGGCGGCAGGGGCTCCGGCTCGGGCTCGCCCTGCTCGGCGCCCTCGGCCGGGGCAGCAGCGCCGTCCACGGTCACGCGACCGGAGATACCGTTCTGCTCGGCGGCCTGGAGCACCTGCTCGTAGACGTCACGGACCTGCGCCTCGGGGAGCGCACCGACGAAGAGTCCGAGCGGACGGCCGCCGATGAGCGCGGCGACGGTCGGGATCGACTGCGCCTGGAACGCCTGGACGAGCTGCGGGTTGGTGTCCGCGTCGACCTTGGCGAGCACGATGCGCCCCGCGTACTCCTCGGTGAGCTGCTCGAGGATCGGCGAGAGCTGCTTGCACGGCCCGCACCACTCCGCCCAGATGTCCACGATGACGGGGACGACGGTGGAGAGCTGCAGGACGTCCTGGAAGGTGTCGTCGGTGATGTCGACGACGAGCGACGGGACGGTGAGGTCCGCGCCGGTCTCGGAGCCCGGGACGCCCGACGGGACGCCGCCGGACGCGCCCGGGCCGCCGGGCTGCTGCTGTGCTGCCGGTCGTTGGGCACGGTCGACCAGGGATGACAGGTCGACGGCTCCGCGGAGTCCGGACGGGGTCGGGGGGACGTTCGTCATTGCACCTCACTCGCTGCGGTCAGGCCCTGCGTGAACCCGAGCAGGACTATCTTGTCGTCCGACCCGACGGCCGGCACGGAGAAGAGCAGCTGGACGCCGTAGGTGGCGCTCACGCCCTTCTTGCTGGAGTCGACACCGGACAGGGCCTTCACGGCCCCCTCGGTGTTCACCTCGGCGCCGGACGCGGTCGGCGTGACCTTCTCGATCTCGTTCAGGTTCACCGAGACCAGGGCGCCGGCACCGTTCGTCGCGAGCGCCACCGCGGTGCCGTCGGGCGACTCGGACGAGTACTCGATCTTCGCGGTGTCCGGCAGCGACGCGGACTTCTTGTCCTTGTACTCCTTGCCGATCTTCGCGCGCAGGTCGTCGCCGTCGGACTGGAAGAGGTCCGCGTACTCGCTGTCGGAGTCCTTGGAGAGGATGTCGCCGTAGGCGGTCGCGACCTGGTCGGGTGCGAGCGCGAGGAGCTTCGTGTCCGGTGCGAGCTGCGCCGTGCCGATCGACACGGGGGCGACGGACGGCAGCTTGGCGTCGGCCTCGAGGGAGACGTCGTACATGACCTTGTAGTCGTCGCGTGCCGACTCCTGCACGAGCGTCAGGGCCTGCGGCGCGGTCTTCGCGTCGTCCGGGTCCGACGCCACGACGAACACCGTGCGGGGCCAGGTGTCGGTCTGCTGCGGCAGCGAGACCGAGATGTCCGACGCCGAGATCGCCGGCGGCGCGTCGACGTCGGTGTCCTTCGCACGGATCGCGTAGTTGGCCTTGCGCAGCTCGAGCGCCGGCCCGGTGAAGCGGGTCTCGGCGAGGGTGGCGTCACGGTCGGCGTCCGCCTTCGTCGCGACGTCGGCCACGCGGCTCACCACGCGGCTGATCTGCTGGCGGGTGGCCGCGGTGGGCTCGGTCTGCTCGGCGGCCCCGGTCGCGGATGCCGTCGGCGTCGGCGTGGCCGATGCGCCACCACCCTGCGGCCAGTACTCCGAGGAGCAGCCGGTCAGGGCCAGGGCACCGACGAGCACCACGGGGACGGCGACCATCGACCGGCGGCCACGGCGGGACCGCGACGGCACCTGGGCGCCGGCGGCGGCGGCGCGGCGGGATGCCCGGACGCGCGGCGGACGGGTCCCTCCGCTGCGACGCCGCGGCCCGCGGGAGCGACGCTGGTGCAGGAACGCCCAGATGAGCAGCGCGATGCCACCGAGGACGAAGATGCCGCCGGCGGTCATCAGCGGGCCGACTGACGGGGTCGCGGTGTCACGCGGCCAGGTCACGGAGACGTCGGAGGGCGCTGCGGACTTCCCGTCGCCGACGATGATCACCGAGGTGTCGGCGGGGAGCCGCACGGTGAACTGCCCGGCACCGTCGTACTCCTGGTACCAGAGGTCGCTGCCCTTCGGGTCCGGGACGCTCGACGCGCTGCCGGTCGTCTTCGCGACGAGCTTCGACGTGTCGGCGTCGTAGCGGAGCGTGGCGTGCTCGGCGTCACCGATCCAGGCACGCACGTCGGAGGTCTTGCCGTAGGCCGCGAACACCGTGCCGGAACCGGCGACGTTGATCCGCTGGTACCCGGGGTTCGCGTTGAGGACGGTGCCCGGGATGACGGTCACCGGCGCCTTCGTGGTCGTGGACGTCTGCGCGACGATGGAGGACGGTGGGGCGAACACGGTCCGCTGTGCCACACCGAGGCCGACGAGCAGCAACCCGATGACGAAGGCGACGATCGCCAGGACGAATCGCACGGATCTCTCTCCCTCCGCGCCGGGGTGGGGGAATCGGCGCGCGAATCAACGGCCCAGGATACGCGAGACACGCTGGATGGCGCATCCCGGCCCACTGTCCACAGGCTCAGACGCGGCCCCAGCGGCACCACTACACTCGACGCGCGGGCGGCACCGAGTCGTCCGGAGGAGCAGCGGGAGCGACACGTGGCGAACGACGAGGCAGAGTTCGGGACCGAGATGCGGGGGTACCGCAAGGACGACGTGGACCGCGCTCTGAACGACCTCCGTCGCGAGCTGATCAAGTCGAACAACGACCGAGCCGAGGCCGCGAAGGAGATCCGCCTCCTGCAGACGCGCGTCGCCGAGATGCAGGGCGAGCTCGACGAGGCGGGCACCCCGACGTACAGCGGACTCGGCACGCGCCTGGAGTCCACCCTCCGCGTCGCCGAGGAACAGTCCACCCGGCTGATCAGTCAGGCCGACATCGACGCGCAGCGCCTGCGCGCCTCCAGCCGCGCCGAGGCCGACCGCACCGTCCGTGAAGCCGCCGAGGAAGCCCGCGAGACCCTCGAGGACGCCCGCACCCGCGCCACGAACGAACTGGCCCGCGCCCGCGCCGAGTCCGCCGACACCGTCGAACGCGCCCGTGCCGAGGCCGGCATGCTCACGCAGGACGCCCGGAACGAAGCCGCCGCCATCCGGGGTGCCGCCGTGACCGAAGCCGCCGAGACCCGTTCGGTCGCGATCCGCGAGACCAACGCCCTGCGCGCCGGCGTCGAGCACGAGGTCGCCGAACTCCGCGAGCTCGCCCAGCGAGAAGCGGCCGACGCGCGAGCCGCCGCCGCGGACCTCGACCGCGAGACCGAGCACCGCCGCAGCGTGTTCGACGCCGACCACGCCCGCCGCGTCGAGGACCTCGACCGCGACGAGCGCACCCGCCGTGAATCACTCGAGCGGGAGATCACCGACGGCCGCGCCGCGTGGGAGCACGAGCACGCCGAACGCAGCCGCGCCCTGGAGCTCGAGATCGCGACGGGCCGTGCCGACCTCGCCGCCGAGGTCGACGGCCGTCGCGCCGAACTCGACGCCGAGCTCGCCGACCGCAGGCGCGTCCTCGACGAGGAACTCGCCGCCGCCCGCGCCGGGTGGGACCGCGAGCTCGCCTCCTCCAGGGCAGCCCTGGCGCAGGAGATCGAGGCGGCTCGCGCCCAGCTCCGCGTCGACGCCGAGCAGACCGCCGCCGAGAACGAGCGCCTCGTGCAGGAGACCGCCGACCGGATCGCCCGCGAGACCGACGAGCACCGCACGCGCATCGAGCGGGAGCGCGCGGAGGCCCTCGCCGCGGCCGAGCGCGCGGCACAGGACCACGACGCCGAGCTCGCCGCCCGTCGGGAACGCGAGCACGCCGAGGTCGACACCGAGATCGCCGACCGCCGGAGCAACGAGCTCGGCGCCCTCGAAGCCGAGCGCACCGCCCTCCGTCAGGAGATCGACACCGCGCGTGCCGACCTCGCGAAGGAGCGCGACGAGGTCCGCGCCGAGATCGCCCGTGAGCGCGACGAGGCCCGGACGACCCTCGAGTCCGAGCTGGCCGGCCGCCGCGACGACGCCGAGCAGGAGTACCTCCAGAAGCACCACGAGACCGTCACCGAGACGCAGAAGTACCTCGACGAGGCGAACCTGCAGCTCGCAGAGGCCACCCGCCGCGCCACCGAGGCCCGGGAGCGCGCGGAGCGGCTCCAGCAAGAGGCCGACGACCTCGAGCGCACCAGCACCGCCGACGCCGAGGAACACGCCCGGACCCTCCTCCACCAGGCGAACGAGCGCGCGCACCGCATCGTCGCCGAAGCAGAGGAGCGCACGGCCGCGCAGATCGCCGAGGCAGAGGACCGCCTCGCGGCGATCCGGACCGAGCGCGAAGCGGTCGCCGGGTACCTCGAGAACCTGCGGGGCGTGCTGTCGCACGCCGCCGGCGTCGTCGACGAGTCCCCGGCCGGCGCGGACGCCACCAACTCCTGAGACGCGACCCGGTCCGGAGGCCGTGCCCGAGCCTCCAGACCGGGTATACGCCGTCAGGCGGCCGGGTTCGTCCCGGTGCTCAGCGTGGCCAGTGCGTCGGCAGCGGGGCGCTGCCCGGCACCACCAGGTCCGCGATGGCGTCGAGGACGATGCGGACGTAGCGCTCCCCCACCCAGAGGTGTTTCGCACCCTCGACGGGCACCACGCGCACGTCGGGCGCGACGGCGAAGCGGCGTGCGGCGTCGTCCGGCTGCAGGAAGTCGTCGTGTTCCGGGACCAGCGCCACGACCGGTACGTCGACGTCGGCCCAGCGCGCGAGTTCCTCGTCGGTGGTGCGGTGCAGCGGCGGCGACAGCAGGACGACACCGGCGACCGTGCCGGCCTCGACGTGCTCCACGGCGTGCTTCAGGATCACCTCGGTGCCGAAGGACCAGCCGACGAGCCACGGGGTCGGCAGCCCGCGGTCGACGACGTCCGCGACCGCGGCCCGGAGGTCGAACCCCTCGGAGACGCCCTCGCCGAACGTCCCCTCGGACGTGCCGCGGGGCGAGGTCACCGAGCGGAAGTTGAACCGCAGCACGGCGATGTCGGCGAGTTCCGGCAGCCGGGCGGCCGCCTTCTTCAGGACGTGCGAATCCATGAACCCCTGCGCGGTCGGCAGCGGGTGCAGGGTGACGATCGTGCCGCGCGCGGGGCGGTCCAGTGGCTCCGCGAGCTCGCCGACGAGGGTGAGGTGGTCGTCGGTGACGAGTTCGATCTCGGTGCGGCGGGCGGGGAGCACGGTGGCGGAGCGGATCTCGGTGCTCTCGTCGGTCGTCATGCGGTCCTCCAGCAGTGCGTGTGCCAGTGTCGGCGGGACGCCAGGTCGGCCGCGTCGCCGAGCACGCCGTCGGTACGCCAGACGACGACGTGCGCGACGCCGGGCAGGACCGCGCCACCGCAGCCCGGGCAGACGTACTCCTTCTGCGCGGACGCGGCGGAGATCGGCTGCACGGCGTACTCGCGGCCGCGACGGACCTCGGTCCGCTTCCAGCCGCTCATCAGGCGGTCGAGGCCGGACTCCTCGGGATCAGGGATCGCGACACGACGATCGTCGACCCGACCACGCGGACGCCGCGGCCGGTTGCTGCGCGGCATCCGGGAGCGCCGATCAGTACCAGTTGAACGACTGGCTGTGGCCCCAGGCGCCGCACGGGGTGCCGTACACGCCGGAGATGTAGTTGAGACCCCAGGTGATCTGCGTCGCCGGGTTGGTCTGCCAGTCGGCGCCGGCCGAGGCCATCTTGCTGCCGGGCAGGGCCTGCGGGATGCCGTAGGCACCGCTCGGGTTGTAGGCGTTGACGCGCCAGCCGGACTCCTTGTTCCACAGGGAGACGAGGCAGTTGTACTGGTCGGTGCCCCACCCGCGCGCCGTGACGAGCTCGAGCGCGATCGCCTGGGCGCTGCCCGGGTCCGGGGTGGCGGCGACGGCGGCGATGCTGTTCGACGCGGTGACCGACGTCGTCGCCGCGGTGCTGTCCGTCGTCGCGCTGTCGTCGTCGTCGGTCTCGGTGGCTGCGGGCTTGACGACCTTCGGCGCCGGCTTCGTGATGTCGTAGCCGTCGCGGGTCACGTCGAACGCGGCGTAGGTGCCGTGCGCCGTGTACTGCTGCGGGACCGCCGGGGCCTTCGTCAGGACCGGGGTCGAGACCGCTGCCTGCGCGACGTCGGCCTGCAGCGGGTTGAAGAGCGACCCGCCGACGAAGCCGAACACCGCGAAGAAGGAGAGCGCGGGGATCGTGGCGCGCTTGCGCATGAACCCGTTGAGGCCGCGCTCGGAGACCGGTTTGAAGGCCTTCGGCGCGGTCGTGCGGGCGACGCTGGCGCGGCGCTGCTTCACGATGCGCGGGTCTGCCGGCGTCGCCGGGGTGAGTTCCACCCGGGGACTGACGCGGTTCTCCGCGACGGACTTGGGAGCGACGTGCCCGGATGCCGGCGTCGTCGCCGTCGGGTTCGTCTGCGCGACCGAGGTGTCCGCGGTGCGGATTCGGTTCTGTGCCGCGCGGCGTTCGCTGACCACGGGGTGGTCGAACTGCTGCCGGGATGCGCGGTCGGATCGAATGTCTGCCGTGTGCCTGCCCATGAGTCCGTCCAGGATAACGGAACGATCACGGAAAACGAAGCACCGGAGCACGGCGCGTCGGTTCGGGTCCGGCGGCGTGCGCGATCGGGACTACCGGACGGCGAGCATGACCTCGACGACGGCGTCGAGGAGGGCGTCCACCTGGGCCTCGCGGTACCCGCCGTGCTTCGGGCGGAACACGATCGAGCGCACCTCGGTGAGGCTCAGCGGCTTGCCCTCACGGAAGTAGCCGTCGAGTCGCTTCGCGAACGCGTCGACGTCCTTCGGGTGGTAGCCCGTCGCCAGGTAGTTCACGCGGTGGAAGCGTTGCCCCTCGGGTCGTTCCAGGCGCGCGACGACGTCGGACGCCTTCGTGCGGGCCTCGGCGTACCAGGACTTCTGCCCGACCTCGGCGATCTCGCGCTCGCGCTCCCGGGTGGCGAACGCGTCCTCGAGCCGCTCGAGCGCGGCGTCGACGTGCTGCGTCGAGTAGCCGCCCTTCTTCATCGAGAAGGCGGTCGCGCGGATCTTCGCGGCCTCGATGCCGGGGGCGCTGTCGTTGGCCGTGTAGGCGGAGCGGGCGTCCTCGAGGAAACGCTCGACCTCGTCGATGTCGTAGCCGAGGACCGAACGGGGAGCTGTCGGGAACGTCGTGGGCACGGCGACATTCTGCCAGGACACTCCCCTGGTGCGAGCTGGACGCGCGGGTCAGTGGTTGACGACGAGGTACAGCAAGTAGGCGACCGCGGCGGACGGCAGGATGCTGTCGATCCGGTCGAGGAGACCACCGTGCCCGGGCAGGAACGACGAGATGTCCTTGATGCCGAGGTCGCGCTTGATCATCGACTCGGTGAGGTCGCCGAGCGTCGCGGAACCGGAGATGAGCACGCCGAGGACGATGCCGGTCCACCACGGCAGGCCGAGCATGAGCCATGCGACCAGGATGCCGACGATGATGCTCGCCGCCACCGAGCCCGCGAGCCCCTCCCAGGTCTTCTTCGGGCTGATCCGCGGTGCCATCGGGTGCTTCCCGAAGTTCAGTCCGGTGGCGTAGGCGCCCGTGTCGACGGCGACCACGACGAGGATGAACCCGACGACCCAGAGCGCACCGTCCTGGAGCGCGGAGAGCAGCACGACGCAGGCGCCGAGCAGCGTGACGTAGGCCTGGACGAACAACCCGTTCGTCAGGTCGCGGAAGACGTTCCCCGCCGAGGGCTTCTGCCGGGCGAACGCGACCTCGACCAGGCGCCAGAGCGTGATCAGCACGATGCCGCCGAGGATCGTGAAGAGCGCCTCGACCTGCCCGCCGAGGAACGCCGCCGGCACCATCGCGATCGCGGTGGCGACGCTCGGGATCCGAGGGACGTCGCGGCCCGCGAAGCGCATCGCGCTCGCGAGCTCCCACACGCCGAATCCGATCAGGAACGCGGCGACCACCATGAAGGCGGGCTCCCAGATCAGGAGCGATCCGAGCATCACCACCGCGAACGCCAGGGCGATCGCGATCGCGGCCGGGAGGTTCCGCCCGGTGCGCGCCGTCAGCGCCTCGTTGCGGGCGTCGAAGGACGCGCGGCGCTGACGGATCTGCGCCTCGAAGTCCGTCCGAGCGGCTCGGGCCCTGGCATCGAAGTCGTGCCGGAGACCCTTCGCCGACGGACGGGTGTCATCTGCTGTGGGGCGGTCGGCGCCCTCGTCACGACGGGGCATCAGACCTCGAGGAGTTCGGCTTCCTTCTTCTTCAGCGCGTCGTCGATGAGGTCGACGTGCTTCTTGGTGAGGGCCTCGAGGTCCTTGTCGCCGCGGGCGATCTCGTCGTCCGAGATCTCGCCCTTCAGCGCGTCGAGGTCGTCCTTCGCCTTGCGGCGGATGTTGCGGATGACGACCTTGTGGTCCTCGCCCTTGCCGCGGACGAGCTTGACGAACTCCTTGCGGCGGTCCTGCGTGAGCTCCGGGATCGTCACGCGGACGATCTCGCCGTCGTTCGTGGGGCTGGCACCGAGGTTCGGGAAGGTCGCGATGGACCGCTCGATCTCCTTCAGCGCCGTCTTGTCGTACGGCGTCACGATGAGCGTGCGCGCCTCGGGGGTCTGCAGGGACGCCAGCTGCGCGAGCGGCGTCGGGGACCCGTAGTAGTCGACCGGGATCTTCTGGAAGAGCGCGGCGTTGATGCGGCCGGTCCGGACGGTCGAGAAGTCGTCCTTGGCCACGTCGACGGCCTTGGCCATCTTCTCGGTGGCTTCGCTCATGACATCACTGATCACGGTGGTTCTCCTTCGGTACGTCGTCGAGTCTAGTCAGCCGGGCAGGTCAGTTGCTGACCACCGTGCCGATGCGCTCGCCACGGATCGCGGCCTGGACGTTGCCCTCGCCCTCCATGCCGAAGACGTGCATCGGCATGCCGTTGTCCATGCAGAGGGAGAACGCCGTGGCGTCGACGACCTTGAGGCCCTTCAGCAGCGCGTCCTGGTAGGTCACGTGGTGCAGCTTCTCGGCGGTCGGGTCCTTCTTCGGGTCCGCCGAGTACACGCCGTCGACGCCGTTCTTGGCGACGAGGACCTCGGTGGCACCGATCTCGAGCGCACGCTGCGCCGCGACGGTGTCCGTCGAGAAGTACGGCAGACCGGCACCGGCGCCGAAGATCACGACGCGGCCCTTCTCGAGGTGCCGCTCGGCGCGCCGCGGGATGTAGGGCTCGGCGACCTGGGTCATGCTGATCGCGGACTGCACGCGCGTGGCGGCACCAGCCTGCTCGAGGAAGTCCTGCAGCGCCAGGGCGTTCATCACGGTCCCGAGCATCCCCATGTAGTCGGCACGTCCGCGGTCCATGCCGCGCTGCGAGAGCTCGGCGCCGCGGAAGAAGTTCCCGCCGCCGACCACGATGGCGACCTCGACGTCACGCGCGGCGACGGCGATCTCCTTCGCGATGCTGCCGATCACGTCGGGGTTGACCCCCAGCGAACCGGCACCGAAGGCCTCCCCGGAGAGCTTCAGCAGGACCCGTCGTCGTCCGGTCTTCTCGTCGGTCATGTGCTCGCCCTTCGTTACGGAGTCGTGCGGTGTGCAAGTCTCGTGGAATCTACTAGCGCCCGAGCGGTCGGTGGGGCCGCGGGCGCGAAAACGGGGCCAGGAACCGGTTGGTTCCTGACCCCGTCATGGGTTCGTTACGCGCCGACCTTGACGCGGGCGAAGCCCTGGATCGTGATGCCGGCGTTCTCGGCGGCCTTCGCGACGGAGATCTTGTTGTCCTTCGCGTAGTCCTGGTCGAGGAGCGCGATGCCCTTGATGAAGGCGTTGACGCGACCCTCGACGATCTTCGGGAGGGCGGCCTCCGGCTTGCCCTCTTCGCGCGTGATCGCCTCGACGGTCGCACGCTCCTTCTCGATGGCCTCGGTCGGGACCTCGTCGCGCGTGAGGTACGACGGGTTCGCGAACGCGACGTGCTGCGCGATCGAGCGGGCCTCGGCGGCGTTGTCACCGTCGTAGGCGACGACGACGGCGATCTGCGGCGGCAGGTCCTGGCTCGTCTTGTGCAGGTAGATCTCGAACTTCGAGCCCTCGACACGGCGGACCGTGCGGACCTCGAGCTTCTCGCCGAGCGCGGCAGCGCTCTCGTTGACGACGTCGAGGACGGTCTTGCCGTCGAGCGGCGCCTGGTTCGCGGAGGCGACGTCGGTGGCACCCGCAGCGGCGACCGCAGCAAGGACCTTGTCGGCGAGGGTGGTGAACTTCTCGTTCTTCGCGACGAAGTCGGTCTCGCTCGCGAGCTCGACGACGGTGGCGGCACCGTTGTCGGCGGTCGCGACGACGACGCCTTCGGAGGTGGCACGGTCATCGCGCTTGGCGACGGCCTTCGCACCCTTGATGCGGAGCAGTTCGACGGCCTTGTCGTAGTCGCCGTCGGCCTCGACGAGCGCGTTCTTCGCGTCCATCATGCCGGCACCGAGGTCCTCGCGGAGCTTCTTCACGTCCTGGGCGGTGAAGTTTGCCATTGACTGGCGTCCTTTCTGGACTGTGTGTGATCGGGGAGAGCGGCGTCGAGGGCGCCGGGCCGCGTGGCCCGGCGCCCTCGGACACTCACTCGGCGGGGGTGGTCTCCGCTGCGGCCTCGGCCTCGGCGGTCGGCTCGGCGTTCTTCGCCTCGTCGGCGATCGGCTCGCCGATCTCCTTGGCGGCGACCTGCGCGTCGGCGTCGTTCTCCTCGACGGTGCTGCCCTCGGGCGCGGCGTCGGCGGCCGGAGCCGTCGTCGTCTCGCCACCGAGGAGCTCCTGCTCCCACTCGGCGAGCGGCTCGGCGGCCTCTTCGTCCGAGCCACCGTTGTGGCGGGTCTTGAGACCCTCGGCAGCGGCGTCGGCGATGATGCGCGTCAGCAGACCGACGGAGCGGATCGCGTCGTCGTTCCCCGGGATCGGGTAGTTGATCTCGTCGGGGTCGCAGTTGGTGTCGAGGATGCCGATGACCGGGATCCCGAGCTTCTGCGCCTCGTCGACGGCGAGGTGCTCCTTCTTGGTGTCGACGATCCAGAGCGCGCTCGGGGTCCGCGTGAGGTTGCGGATACCACCGAGGGTCTTGTGGAGCTTGTCCAGCTCGCGCTTCTTGATGAGGAGCTCCTTCTTGGTGAAGCCCTTCGTCGTGTCGTCGAAGTCGATCTCCTCGAGCTCCTTCATGCGCGCGAGGCGCTTGGAGACCGTCTGGAAGTTCGTGAGCAGACCGCCGAGCCAACGCTGGTTGACGTACGGCTGGCCGACGCGGGTCGCCTGCTCGGCGATGGAGCCCTGCGCCTGCTTCTTGGTGCCCACGAAGAGGATCGTGCCACCGTGCGAGACCGTCTCCTTGACGAAGTCGTACGCGCGGTCGATGTAGGCCAGCGACTGCTGCAGGTCGATGATGTGGATGCCCGAGCGCTCGGCGAGGATGAAGCGCTTCACCTTTGGGTTCCACCGACGGGTCTGGTGTCCGAAGTGGACGCCGCTGTCGAGCAGCTGGCGGATGGTGACGACGGCCATGTGCCGTCCTCCTTCTGTGTTCTCGGCGCGCAGCTGTGCTGCGGGCCTGTTGCGGTTGTGTCGAACGCGACCGGAGGTCGCGATCCCTGGTGTCCTGACACACGACCGCCCGCTCGCGAGCGGGACCGGTGGTCGGGTGTCGTGCGTGGACACGCGAAGTCAGCGCGCACGACGGCGCGCTGCTGGAGAAATGCTAACAGACAGGAGGCACGGTGCGGGTCGGACCCGCACCGTGCCTCCTGTCCGCGGTGACGACTACGCCTTCGCGTTCACCGTGTCGCCTTCCGCACTGATGCCCATCTCCTCGAGGGAACGACCCTTCGTCTCGGGGATCTTCGCGATGACGAAGAAGAGCGAGATCAGGGCGAACAGCGCGTAGATGCCGTAGGTCACCGTCAGGTTGAAGCCGGACAGCACCGGGAACGTGATCGTGACGACGAAGTTCGCGATCCAGTTGGCCGCGGAGCCGATGCCGAGCGCCGTCGCGCGGATGCGGTTCGGGAACATCTCGCCGAGCAGCACCCACATGAGCGGACCCCACGTGGCGCCGAACGACACGACGAAGAGGTTCGCGAAGATGAGCGCGATGACGCCCCACGGGCCGGGCAGCTGCGGTGCGCCGTCGACGATGGTGGCCTGCGAGAACGCGATCGCGACCATCAGCAGCGAGATGAACATGCCGGACGAACCCGCCACCAGGAGCGGCTTCCGACCGAGCTTGTCGACCGTGAAGATCGCGATGAACGTCACCGCGACGTTGACCACCGAGGTGATCGTCGAGATCAGGAAGGACTGGTCCTCCTTGAAGCCGACGGCCTGCCAGAGCGTCGTCGAGTAGTAGAAGATCACGTTGATGCCGACGAACTGCTGCAGGACGGCGAGGATGATGCCGACCCAGACGATGGGCTGCAGCCCGAAGCGGTTGCCGCGGATCGAGCCCTTCTTCTCCTTGGCTTCCTTCTCGATGCCGTCCTGGATCTCCTCGAGGCTCGTGTTCACGGTGTCCCGCGGCACGATCTTCGTCATGACCTCGCGGGCGTCGTCCTTGCGGCCCTTCGCGAGGAGGTACCGCGGCGACTCCGGCAGCGTGATCGCCAGGATGCCGTAGACCACCGACGGCACGATGCCGACCAGGAACATCCAGCGCCATGCGGGCAGGCCGGCGACGACCTCGGAGGCGCCGCCCGCCGTGACCGCGAAGAACTGGTCGGACAGGAGCGCGGCGAAGATACCGAGCGTGATCGCGAGCTGCTGGAACGAGGCCAGACGACCGCGGATCGCCTTCGGGGAGACCTCGGAGATGTACGCCGGCGCGATGACCGACGCCGTCCCGATGCCGAGGCCGCCGACGAGGCGCCAGATCACGAAGTCCCAGGTGGCGAAGGCGAAGCCCGCACCGATCGAGGAGACGAAGAACAGCACGGCTGCCCAGAACATCACGCGGGTGCGGCCCCAGCGGTCCGCGAGGCGACCCGCGAAGTAGGCGCCGAACGCGCAGCCGATGAGGGCAGAGGCGACCGCGAAGCCGCTGGCGGCTTCGGACAGCCCGAACTCGCCCTTGATCGCGTCGACCGCGCCGTTGATGACGGACGAGTCGAATCCGAAGAGGAAGCCGCCCACCGCTGCTGCGATGGCGAACGCGGTGACCTTCCCCTTGAACGCACGGTCCTCGCCGTGCCCGGTGGCTGTGTTCGACACGTTGCTCCTGGGTTCTGCCGCCGTGCTGCTGTGCGCACGCTGCCCCGGCGGTCGGTCTGTTCGCCGTCCGAGCGGCGTTGCGTGGTCCGGAGCGGCCCCGACGTTACTCTCCGATCGCCCGGTGGTCATAACCGGGTTCCGCGCGGGGCGCGCGCGCGCGGGGCGCGGCGCGGCGCGCGGCGCGCGGCGCGCGGGGCGGCTCCGCCGCCGCGGTCCGCGGGGCGTCTTCGACACCGCGCCCGTCGATCGACTCCCGCGGTGTCGAACCATGCGGACGCAGGCGATGCCTCCGCATGCGTCGACACGGCGCCAGTCGATCGACTTCTGCCGTGTCGGGAGATGCAGACGCACGCAGGGCGCCGCGTCCTCCACAGCCGGGAGGCTCGCCCCACCATCCACAGATCGGCCGTCAGCCCGGCGGTCCGCGGTTCCAGTGCCGGGGCTGGTCTCATGACTCCACGCACGCTGGCACCGCTCGCGCTGATCGTCCTCGCGCTGCTGCTGACGGCTGTCGGGCTGGGCAGGTCCGATCCGGCATCGTCGGGACCGGGTCCGACACCGACCAGGACCGCTGTGACGGTGACGGTCGCGGCGTCGGATGCTCCGCCGTGGGTGTGGCCGACCGGGTCGCGCGTGGTCGAGCGGGGGTGGGAGCCGCCCTCGGACGACTACGCAGCCGGACACCGCGGGATCGACGTGTCCGCACCCCTCGGTTCCACGGCGGTCGCCGTCGACGACGGCGTCGTGACGTTCTCGGGCCCGGTCGGCGGTCGGACGGTCGTGACCATCGACCACGGCTCGGGGCTGGTCAGCACGCTCGACTCGGTCGTGCCGCGCGTGGCCAAGGGGGATGTCGTCCGTCAGGGGGCACCCGTCGGCGAGGTCGCGGTGGGCCACTGTCCAGCGACCGCGCCGTGCGTGCACCTCGGCGCTCGGCTCGAGGACCGGTACGTGGACCCCACGCCTTACTTGCCGGCGGCGGAGTGGCCCGTGCTGCTCCCGGAGTCGGCGTGGCCGGGGTGAGCTGACTCGTGGGTCCCTGAGGAGGCCGATGAGCGAGAGCCGGCGGGCCGAGCCGAGCCGTGCAGGGCCAGGCCGGGCCAGGCCTGGCCTGGCCTGGCCGGGCCACGCCGTGCAGTGCCAGGCCAGGCCGAGCTGGGTCGGCCGAGCCGAGCTGAGCCGCGTGGGCCGAGCCGAGCCGGGAGGACCGAGCCGGGCCGAGCCGGGCCGGGCCCGGCCTGCAGAGCGCGGAGCCGCGGGTCAGGCGCGGGGGTGCGCCGTGCGGTAGACCTCCCGGAGGCGCGCGGAGGACACGTGCGTGTAGATCTGCGTCGTGCCGAGGCTCGCGTGCCCGAGGAGCTCCTGGACGGCACGCAGGTCCGCTCCCCCGTCGAGCAGATGCGTCGCAGCGGTGTGCCGGAAGGTGTGAGGTCCGCTCGGCCCCTCGCCGGGCAGGTCCTGGAGCAGGCGCGCCACGATCCGGTAGGCACTCCTCACCCCGAGTCGGCCACCGCGATCCCCGAGGAACAGCGCCGCGGCAGCCCCCGGATCCGGCGCCGCGTCGGCGGCACGTGCGAGGAGCGTCGGCCGGCCGCGGGACAGCCACGCCTCCATCGCATCCCGCGCAGGCACCCCGAACGGCACCACCCGTTCTTTGCCGCCCTTGCCGAGCACCCGGACGGTCAGCCGACCACGGTCGACATCGCCGACGTCGATGCCGACGAGCTCGCTCACACGGATCGCCGCGGCGTAGAGCAGTTCGACCAGGGCGACGTCACGGAGCGCTGCCGGGTCGTCCCCCGCCGCCCGCTCCGCGAGGCCGTCGAGCAGGACGCGCACCTGGTCCTCGGACACGACCCGCGGCAGGTGCGACGCTCCCTTCGGCGCCCGGAGGCGGACACCGGGGTCCGTCGGCACGATGCCGCTCTCGCTCGCCCACCGGGTGAAGGCCCGGACGGACGATGACCGCCTGGCGATGCTCGACCGGGCGAGACCACGCTCGTTCGCCTCCCACAGCCAGTCGCGCAGGACGTCGAGCGTCAGCTGGTCGACGCGCTCGACGCCCCGAGCGTCCGCGGATCGGAGGAGGTCCTCGAGGTCGCCCCGGTAGGCCCGGACCGTCTGCTCGCTCAGACCCCGCTCGTGGACGGCGTACCCGAGGAACGCGGCGACCGCACTGCCCAGGGTCCTCGTGCCCGCACCGCCCCGCTCGTCCATGCGACACAGCGTAGGCGCGCCCCGGTCCCCGCCTCACGAGCGCCTCGCCGGAGACGGAGCGGCAGCCCATCCGTCGGGACGTCGGCGGACGAGGCCCTGCAGCTCCGCGAGCGCCAGCGCATCCGTGGCCTCGGCCACCGACATCCCGGACCGCCGGGCGACGTCGACGATCGTGCTCGTCCTTCGACGTCCGAGCGCGTCGACCACCCGGATGACCTCCGGGTCCTCGGCGGGGCCGGACAGGACCAGCGCGGTGTCCTCGAACCCGTCGGTCCCCGAGTGCGCCGTGATCGCCGCACGCGCCGGGTCGTCCGGGTGCACCGCGAGCGTGGCCCGTCCGTCGGCGACGAGTCGGTGACACCCGACGGACGCCGGCGAGGAGAACGCACCGGGCACCGCGAGGACCGGCCGACCGAGCTGCGCCGCGTGGTTGGCGGTGTTGATCGCTCCCGATCGGGCACCGGCCTCGACGACGACCACCGCGTCACCGAGCGCCGCGATGAGTCGGTTCCGCGCGAGGAAGCGCCATCGGGTCGGCCGGGTGCCGGGTGGGGACTCCGCGAGGAGCAGGCCGTGCCGACTGACGTTGCCGAGGAGTTCGACGTGCCCGGTCGGGTACAGCTGGTCGATCCCGCCGGCGAGCACCGCGACCGTCTCGGTGTCGGCTGCGATCGCCACCCGGTGTGCCACCGCGTCGATCCCGTAGGCGCCACCGCTGACCACGGAGCACCCGGCATCGGCGGCCGCTGACGTGATCTCCGCAGCGGCCTCGGCACCGGCGAGCGTGTTCGCTCGGCACCCCACGACAGCGAGGGTCGGGCGGTGCAGCGCCGGCGGCTCGCCCCGACGCCAGAGCACGATCGGTGCGTGCACCTCGAGGTCGTCCAGGCGCTCGGGCCAGTCCCAGTCCCCCGGCAGTACGAGCGCCCCGCCGACGGTGGCCGCGGTACGCACGACCTCGGCCACGTCGATCGCGCTCACCCGCGGACGCCATCGTTCCAGCCCCGCGTCGATCGCGGCCTCGAGCGAGTGCAGGTCGTCCGCTGCGACGCCGCCCGCGTCCCAGCAGGCTCGCACGATCGGGGATGCAGTGCCGCTGGACGATGCACGACCGGTGACCGCCTCGAGGACGAGTGCGAGCGACCGAGCCGCCCCCAGCATCGCGACGAGCGATCCCGCAGTGGCGTCACCCGGCTCGACGACCGTGCTCCAGGCGACCCGCGCCAGGGCGTCCGCCGTGTCCTCCGGCAGCCCCGTCGGCCGGACCGACCGGAGGTCCACCGCACCCGTGCCGGTCGTGCGCGGCGCGGTCACAGCGCGCTCCGGAGTGCGAGGGCGGCCTTGACCTGCTCGTCCCCCGGACGGTCGAGGCCGTCGAGGTCGGTGATCGTCCACGCCAGGCGCATCACCCGGTCCCACCCCCGCATCGTGAGCGTGCCGAGGTCGAGTGCCCGGTCGAGGAACCCCGTCGACCCGGGCTCCGACCGCCCGGCCCCGCGCAGCCAGGTCCCGGCCACCTCGGCGTTGGTGCTCCACCCGGTGCCGTCGAGCCGCGTCGCCATGCGATCCCGTGCCGCCGCGACCATCGCCCGGGCGCCCGCGGTCGACGGGGTCGTCCCGTCCGCTCGACGCATCGCGCCGGTCGTCACCCGCTGGACGTGGACCCGGATGTCGATGCGGTCGAGCAGCGGCCCCGACATCCGGCCGAGGTACCGCCGGACGGTCGTGGCGGTGCACTCGCACGCAGGGCCGCCGAGGTCGGGGCGCGCACCGGCGTGACCGCACGGACACGGGTTCGCTGCGAGCACGACCTGGCACCGCGCAGGGAACTCCGCTGCGCCCGCGGCCCGGTGGACGGTGATCCGCCCGGACTCCAACGGCTGCCGGAGCGCGTCGAGCACGACCCGGGGGAACTCGGGTGCCTCGTCGAGGAACAGGACGCCCCGAGTTGCCCGGGAGACCGCACCCGGCCGGATCGTCCCGGAGCCACCCCCGATGAGCGCAGCAGCGGAGGCCGAGTGGTGCGGGGCCTCCCACGGAGGACGCGTCGTCCACGAGCGCGCTCCGAGTCCTGCGACGGACCGGACGGCAGCGACCTCGATCGCGGCTTCACCCCGGAGGTCGGGTATGATCCCCGGCAACCGTTCGGCGAGCATCGTCTTGCCCGCTCCCGGTGGGCCGAGGAGCAGGACGTGGTGGCCACCGGCAGCCGCGGCGATCATCGCGCGGACGCCCACCTCGTTGCCGACGACGTCCGCGAGCTCCGCCGGGGGCCTCCGGGGGTCGGGCGGTGACTCGACCAGCACCGGGTCGACGTCGACCGCGGGCAGGAGCGCGCCCGCGTCGATCGCGGCGCCACGGAGCGAGGAGACGCCGTGCACCGCGACGCCCGGGACCACCTGCGCCTCTGCGAGGTTCCCGATCGGCACGACCACGCGGTCCACGCCGGCGTCCCGCGCGGCGAGGGTCATCGGGATCACGCCCGGTACCGGTCGGACGCGGCCGTCGAGCCCGAGTTCGCCGATGTAGACGACCCGGCCCGACACCCGCGGAGCGCTGCCGGCCGCGGCGAGGACCGCCATCGCGATCGCGAGGTCGAACCCGGACCCACGCTTCGGGATCGCGGCCGGCGTGAGGTTCACGGTGATCCGCCGCGCCGGCAGCGGGCACCCAGCGCTCGACGCCGCCGATCGGACGCGTTCTCGTGCTTCGCCGAGGGACGTGTCGGGGAGCCCGATGATGCTGAACCCCGGGAGTTGGCTGGTGAGGTGTGCCTCGACCTCGACGAGTCGCCCGCTCACCCCGAGCAGTGCGACCGCGGAGGTCCGGGCGATCTCGGTCACGCGATCGCCTCGACGTGCTCGACGACGGCGTGGTCGCCGAGGAAGTGGACGGCGATGGCGTCGATCCGGATGTCGCGCGCCGACGTCTCCGGGTGCGCGGCGAACCAAGCGGGTACGAGCCGACGCAAGCGCCTGCGTTTCGCTGCCGTGATCGATTCGAGCGGGTGCCCCGTGCTCGCACTCGCCCGGGATTTCACCTCGACGAAGACGACGTCGCCGGATTTCCCGGCGACGATGTCGACTTCACCGCGGGCGCACCGCCAGTTCCGGTCGACCACCGTGTACCCGTGCGCTTCGAGCCATTCGACGGCGATCGTCTCGCCGCGGGCTCCCAATGTCGCTGTTCCCATGCAGCCAGCGTCGCCACGTGCCCGCGAATCCGAACGGCACTGAGCAGACCGGTGGAGAACCGATGACGAACACAAACCTGTGGAGGAACGACGAAACCCGGCCGACCATCACGGTCGACCGGGCTCGGAGCAGTGCGCTCAGTGCGCGGCTGCGTACGCTTCCTGCACCTGGGTGGAGATACGACCACGGGTCGAGACCTCGTACCCGTTCTCCTTGGCCCATTCACGGACCTTCGCGAGCTCTTCGGAATTCCCCCGCTTCGGCGCGGACTTCGACGCGGTCCCGCCGGTGCGGCGCCCGCTCACCTTGCGCGCGGCGGCGACGTAGTCGGAGATCGCTTCACGGAACTTGTCGACGTTGTCGTTGCTCAGGTCGATCTCGTAGGTGGAACCGTCGAATGCGAATTCGACGGTACGGCCTTCGCCTGCGGTGATCGGCGAGTCGTCGAGGTCGTCGACGAGCTGCACGGTGACCTTCTGTGCCATTGGGTACTCCTCTGCACGATGGATGAAATCTCGTTCATCGTAGCGGCGAATACTTCACGCACGGAAATGCACCCGGCGTTTCCCAGCGATTCCGTCGAATTGACGATCACTCGTCGAGTGCGAGTTCCTTCGGGAGTTCGAGTTCACGCGTGGTGAGTTCTTCGACATTGACGTCCTTGAACGTCAGGACCCGGACGGACTTCACGAAGCGATCTGAACGGTAGACGTCCCAGACCCAGACGTCGTTCATCGTCAGTTCGAAGTAGAAGTCGTGTTCGGTGTCGCGGCGCGCGAGTTCCACCTCGTTGGCGAGGTAGAACCGTCGCTCGGTCTCGACCACGTAGCGGAACTGCGACACGACGTCGCGGTACTCACGGTAGAGGGCGAGCTCGACCTCTCGGTCGTAGTCGTCGAATTCGTCGTCATCCATTGCGCCCACAGTCTACGGCGCAGACGCGCCCCTCGGACGAACGTCAGCCAGCGAGCTCGTCGAACCCGTCCAGCGCGACGCTCGACGCCGCATGCAGCCAGCTCTTCCGGTGCAGCGCGTGCGGTCCAACGGCACGGATCGCGTCGTAGTGCGCCGTCGACCCGTACCCCTTGTTCGACGCCCAGGCGTAGTGCGGCGCGTCGTCGTGCGCCGCCACCATCAGCGCGTCCCGCTCGACCTTGGCGACCACCGAGGCCGCCGCCACGGATGCGCAGTCGCGGTCCGCCTTCACGCGCACCACGACGTCGAGCGGCGACGAGACCGGCGCCAGTGTCGGCGGGAGCGCCCGTGAGAGCCAGTCGAACGACCCGTCGAGGACCACGATCGCCCCGTCGAACGACACACCCGATGCCGCCAGGGACGACAGGGCCCTGGCTCCGGCGAGTCCGAGCGCCGGCACGATCCCCTGGTCGTCCACGAACTCGGCGGACGCCATCCCCACCGCGGTCCTGGCCCACCGTGTGACGACCGGCACGAGCTCGGTCCGTCGTGCGGCCGAGAGCAGCTTCGAGTCGGCCAGACCCTGCGGGACGCGGCGGACGTCCACCGTCACCGCGGCGACCCCGACCGCGACGGGTCCGGCGATCGCTCCGCGCCCGACCTCGTCGACGCCGATGACCGTCACGCGCCCCTCGGCGAAGTAGGACTTCTCGAGCCGGAGCGACGGACGGACGGGGGTCACTGGTCCTTCTCCTCCACGCCGGCGAAGACGTTCGGGTAGTCGTCGAGCCACGTCCAGCGGCTGGTCGGCCAGGAGATCACGAACGCACGGCCGGTGACGTCCGACAGCGGCACGAAGCCCTTCGACGGGGTGTCGCCGTTGTACCGGGAGTCCTTCGAGTCGTAGCGGTTGTCGCCCATCACCCAGATCGTGCCCTTCGGCACCGTGACCGAGAAGTCCGTCCCGGATGCGCGGGTCTCCCCCGTCGGCAGCTTCAGGTACGGCTCCTTGAGCGGGACTCCGTTCACCGTCATCTGCCCGAGGTCGTTGCAGCACGCGACCTTGTCGCCGGGCAGACCGATCACACGCTTGATGAGGTGGTCGTCGCTGTCGCCGGTCCCGAGCCCCACCTGGGTCAAGAGCCAGTCGATCGCCTTCGCGGGCTGCGACGTCGGCGTGACGCTCGGCACCTCGGAGCCGGTGAGCCATCCCCCCGGGTCCTTGAACACGACCACGTCGCCGCGCTTCAGCGACACCGCGTCCGGGACGAGCTCGTTCACGATCACCCGGTCGTTGATCTGCAGCGTGTTCTCCATCGACGCCGACGGGATGTAGAACGAGCGGATCAGGAACGTCTTGACGAGGAACGAGACCAACAATGCCGCGAGGAAGATGATGAGCAGGTCGCGGAGGAAGGTCAGGACACCGTTCCGCTGCTTGTGCGGACGAGGCCTGCGCCCCGGCTCCTCGGTGGTGTCGGTCATTTCCGCTCTCGTTCAGGACACAGGCCGGCGCAGCACACCGGCCCACGCGGGCGGTACCCGCGCAAAGGGAAAGCCCCCCGTCGATGCACAACCGTACATGGACGAGGGGCTGCCAGCGGAGTCCGGCTCGCGGACGCTCGCTGTGAAGGCGATCAGTTGTCGCGCTTCTCCTTGATCTTGCGACGGGCCGCCTTGCCGCGCAGTTCGCGCAGGTAGTACAGCTTCGCGCGACGGACGTCACCGCGGGTGACGACCTCGATGTGGTCGATGATCGGCGAGTGCACCGGGAACCAGCGCTCGACGCCGACCTGGAAGCTGACCTTGCGGACCTTGAAGGTCTCGCCGAGGCCGTGGCCCTGACGGCCGATGACGACACCCTGGAAGACCTGGATACGCGAACGCGTGCCTTCGACGATGTTGACGTGGACCTTGACGGTGTCACCGGCGCGGAAGTCCGGGACGTCGGTACGCAGCGATGCTGCGTCGACGTTGTCGAGGAGCTGGCTCATGATTGGGTCACTCTCTGCGGACGCGCACGGGTCGCCGCGGATCGAATTCGGAAAAGTGGTGATGGTGCCCGGTGTCGGCGACTCCCCCGTGGCAGAGTCCAGCCAGGGCACAGCGATCCATCATGCCACACCGACGAGCACCGACCAAACGCGGCCGACCGTGCAGGATGGACGCATGATCGAACTCCGCACCCCCGCTGAACTCGACGGACTCCGCGTCGCCGGGCGGTTCGTCGCCGACGTGCTCGACGAGCTCCTCACGACGGTGGACGTCGGCGTGAACCTGCTCGACCTCGACCGGGTCGCCGCGCGGATGATCGCGGAGCGTGGTGCGGTGAGCTGCTACGTCGACTACCACCCGTCGTTCGGCAAGTCGCCCTTCGGCAAGAACCTCTGCACCTCCGTGAACGACGCCGCGCTGCACGGTCTGCCGTACGACCGCACCCTGCAGGACGGCGACCTCGTCAGCCTCGACTTCGCCGCGAGCGTCGACGGCTGGGTCGCGGACTCCGCGGTGACGGTGCAGGTCGGCACGCACCAGGCCGAGGACCAGCGCCTCATCGACACCGTCGAACGCGCACTCGCCGCCGGCATCGCACAGGCGGCACCCGGCAACAAGCTCGGCGACGTGTCCCACGCCATCGGCGCGGTCGCGCACCAGGGCGGCTACGACGTGAACCTGCAGTTCGGCGGACACGGCGTCGGGCGCACCATGCACGGCGACCCGCACGTCCCGAACGACGGCCGCCCGGGGCGCGGCCTGAAGCTCCGCCCCGGACTCGTCGTCGCGATAGAGCCCTGGCTCATGCAGGGCACCGCCGAGCTCTACCAGGACGACGACGGCTGGACCCTGAAGAGCGTGGACGGCTCCCGTGCTGCGCACGTGGAGCACACCGTCGCGGTCACCGAGACCGGCCCCGAGGTCCTGACCCTGCGTCGCGCACAGCGCGCAGCGTGACCACCTGACGGCCTGGAGGCCCGGTGCCAGCCCGCACCGGGCCTCCCGTCCGTCGATCGGTCCTTCCCACACCGCGCTCCATGGAAAGCGAAAACGCGCGTAGGCGGTCGAAAGAAACGACCACCTACGCGCGATTCAACTCCCCACGCGCGAAACAACCGACCCCGCGCGAACGACCCCGCGCGCGAAACGACCCACCGCGAACGACCGCTCGCACCCCGCCCGCTACGCGTCCGGCAGCAAGTCGGGCCGGACGCGCCGCGTCCGCTCCACCTGCTGCTCGTGCCGCCACGCGGCCACGCGGCCGTGGTGCCCGCTGAGCAGCACCTCGGGCACGTCGAGATCCCGCCAGGAAGCGGGCTTCGTGTAGGACGGGTACTCGAGCAGGCCGTCCTCGTGCGATTCCTCGACGAGGGACTCCGGGTTGCCGACCACACCCGGCACGAGTCGCCCGACGGCCTCGATCATGGCCATCGCCGCGACCTCGCCGCCGTTCAGCACGTAGTCGCCGAGCGAGAGCTCCACGACGGTGCAACGCGACGCCGCCCACTCGAACACGCGGGCGTCGATCCCCTCGTACCGCCCGCAGGCGAACACGAGGTGGTCCGACTCTGCGGCCAGCGACCGGGCGATGGACTGCGTGAACGGCGTGCCGGCGGGCGTCGGGACGACGAGCGTCGACGACCCGTCCGGTCGCAGCAGCGCGGACAGCGCCTGCGCCCACGGCTCCGGCTTCATCACCATGCCGGCACCGCCGCCGTACGGGGTGTCGTCGACGGTGCGGTGCCGGTCGGTGGTCCAGGAGCGGAGGTCGTGCACGTGCAGGTCGAGGAGCCCGCCCTGCCGTGCCTTGCCGAGCAGCGAGACGTCGAGCACCCCGAAGAACTCCGGGAAGATCGTGACGATGTCGATGCGCACGGCTAGAAGGTCTCGGGTCGGGACGTGTCCTCGGGGTCCTCGAACAGGCCCTGCGGCGGCGTGACCGTGACCTGGCCCGCGGCGATGTCGACGGAGGGCACGATCGCGGAGACGAACGGCACCAGGACCTCGCCCCGGTCCGGCGTCGACACGGCGAGCAGGTCCTGTGCCGGCAGGTGGTCGACGCGGGCGACCGTGCCGACGGTGACGCCGTCACGGACGACGTCAAGGCCGACCAGCTGGTGGTCGTACCAGGCGTCTTCCTCGCCGGTCTCCTCGTTCGGGTCCTGGTCGACCCACAGGATCGCCCGCGCGAGTGTCTCGGCGCCGGAACGGTCCGCGATGCCCTCGAAGAAGGCGACCGGGTGGCCGTTGTACCAGCGGAGCTCGTCGATGGCGATGGTCTTCCCCGACCACGGAGAGTCGTCGGGGACCTGGAGCGTGAAGACCGCTCCGTGCGTGAACCGACGATCCGGGTCGTCGGTGTAGAGCTCGAGCTTGAGACCGCCCTTGAGCCCGTGCGCCTTGGTGATGCGACCCACCCGGAGTTGGGTCGCCTCGTCAGGAATCGGTGTCGACCACGTCGACCCGCACCCGCTTGCCATCGGCGAGAGCCGTGACGAGGGTGCGGAGCGCCTTGGCGGTCCGACCGGCGCGTCCGATCACGCGGCCGAGGTCCTCGGGGTGCACGCGCACCTCGAGGACCTCGCCCCGCGCGGAGGTGGAACTGGCGACGCGCACGTCGTCAGGGTGATCGACGATCCCCTTGACGAGGTGCGTCAGCGCGGATTCGAGCAAGGAATTACGCCTCGGTCGTCTCTGCGTCGGCGTCGGCCTCGGCCGGAGCGGCCGGGGCCTTCTTCTCCGACTTGGGCTTCAGGACCGCCTTCTTCGACGAGTCGACGACGAAGGCCTCCTTCGGCTGCTTGACCTTGACCTTGGACTCGGTGTCCTTCTCGCCCTTGAACTTGGCCCAGTCACCGGTGAGCTTGAGGAGCGCCGCGACCTGCTCGGTCGGCTGCGCGCCGACGCCGAGCCAGTACTGCGCACGGTCGGACTTGACCTCGATGAACGAGGGCTCCTCGGTCGGGTGGTACTTGCCGATCTCCTCGATGACGCGACCGTCGCGCTTGGTGCGCGAGTCGGCGACGACGATGCGGTAGTACGGCGCCCGGATCTTACCGAGACGCTTGAGACGGATCTTGACAGCCACAAATGCTCCTGTTGCGTGTTGTTGTGGTTGAACCGGAACCGCGGGCGTGGGGGCACGCGCGGTGGAAGCTCGAGAGAATACGTGATCCGCTGGATAGAGGGTCGAGCGGACACGTTTCGACCGTTCATTCTTACAGATGTCGGCCCGAGAAGCGAGCCGGGACGCGCCGCTACGGCGCGAGTGTGCGCACCGCTTCGAGCGCTTCGGACGTCGCGCGGACCGCGTCGACGCTCCGGGCGTCGCGTGCGCCGCCGACGACGGCGAACGGCACACCGACTGCCTGGAGGCCCGACACCAGTCCGGCGGGGTCGTCACCGTCGGTGTCGATCGCCTTCTCCTGCCCCGCGCAGATCACGACGTTGTCCGCCGGCACCATGCGCTCCGCGCCGTCCTCGTCCCGGATCCAGAGCGCCCCGGGTTCGATGCGCAGGTACTCCTGGACGCCGCCGACCATGCGCACGCCGGCGTCCCGCAGCCGGCCGAGCGCCACCCACCGCGAGGTCAGCCCGACGCCCTGGCCGAACTTGCCCGAACGCCGGAGCACGGTGACCTGGTCGCCCGGACGGATGGTCCGCACGGCGACCGGCTGGCGCTGCGGCAGGTCGCCGGTGAGCTCGTCCGCCACGGTCAGGTCCCAGCGCGCGCCGAACTCCGCGGCGCGCACGACCTCGTCCGGGGACTCGGTGAGGAAGGCCGCCGTGTCGACGCCGATGCCTCCGCCGCCGATGATCGCGACCGTGCCCTCGGGGACGCCCTCGCGCAGGGCCTGCTCGTAGGAGCGGACGTGCGGCAGGTCGGCGCCGGCGATGTCGACCGTGCGCGGGACCACCCCGGCCGCCAGCACGACGCCGTCGCTCGACGCCAGGTCGGCTGCCGTCGCGGCACGACCGAGGTGCACGGTGGCCCCGCGGTCCCGCAGCTCGGCGCGCGCGGCCCGGACGGTGGCGGCGTAGTCCTCTTTGCCGGGTACGAGCGCGGCGAGGCCGAACTGGCCGCCGAGCTCGTCCGAGGCCTCCCACAGGGTGACGTCGTGCCCGCGCCGGGCGGCGTCCACGGCGGCGGCCAGCCCGGCCGGTCCCCCGCCGACGACGTCGATGCGCTTCGGGTCCGTCGTCGGGCGTGCCGGGAACGCCACCTCACGGGCGGCGCGCGGGTTGACCAGGCACGAGACCGGCTGGCCGATGATCGAGCGGTCGAGGCATGCCTGGTTGCACCCGATGCAGGTGTTCACCAGCTCGAACCGACCGGCGATCGACCGCGACACCAGCGCGGGGTCCGCGAGGAACGGTCGTGCCAGGGCGACGGCGTCGATGAGTCCGTCGGCGAGCACGGCCTCGCCGTCGCGCAGGTCCGTCATCCGGTTCGACGCGATCACCCGGACGTCCGGGTGCTCGGAGTCGCGGACGACCCGGGCGATGCGCTCCGCGTAGGACAGCCACGCCCCGTGCGGCACGGCGGCCTGCACGGTCGGCGTGCGGGACTCGTGCCAGCCGATCCCGACCGAGATGCCGTCGAGGCCGAGCGGCAGGAGCTCGTGCACCAGCGCGTCGACGTCCTGGTCCGTGGAGGACCCGGGCATCAGGTCGGCGCCGGAGAGCCGGATCGTCACGGCGATGTCCGGCACCGCGGCGCGGATGGCGCGGACGACGGCGACCGGGAACCGGCGACGTGCGGCGGCGGACCCGCCCCACTCGTCGTCACGGAGGTTCGTCAGCGGCGACGCGAACTGGTTGATCAGGTAGCCCTCGGACGCCATGATCTCGACGCCGTCGAAGCCGATGTCGCGTGCGGTACGGGCGGCCGCGGCGAAGTCGGCGATCGTCCGCTCGATGTCCGACGCGGTCATCTCGACCGGCACGACGCCCCGGGCCGCTGCCCACGGCAACGCCGACGGTGCGATCGCGCGCTGCGGCTCGCCGTTCCGGTCGGTCATGCCGCCGACGAGCGCGTACCGGCCGGCGTGGAACAGCTGCGCGAGGATCGTCGCGCCCTCGTCGTGCACGGCGTCGACCGCCACGCGGAAGCGCTCGTCGGCGCCCCCGACGCCGAACACCGCGAAGTCCGGGCCTCCGCGGGCCTCGTCGTTGACCGCGATGCCACCCGTGATGATGCACGCCGCTCCCCCGGCGGCACGCTCACGGTAGAACGCCGCCATCCCGACGCCGCCGTCGTCGTGCACCTCGAGTCCGGTGTGCATCGAGCCCATCACGACCCGGTTGGGCAGGTGCAGCGGGCCGAGCGTCCACGGGGACGCGACGGTTGCGACGGCGGTGTCGGGAGCGGCGACGGTCATGGCTACGAGGCCGAGGCGTCCGTGACGGAGCCGTCGGACGGCAGCACGGCGTCACGGAGCGGCGACGTGGTGTCGGCCCAGTACGGCGGCGCGATGACGGTCAGGCCGCCGTCGACGGAGAGGACCTGGCCCGTGATGTAGGACGCCTTGTCGGACAGCAGGAAGTCCACCGCGTCGGCCATGTCGTCCGCGGTGCCCGGACGCTGCAGCGGCAGCTTCTCGTACACGGTCTCGATCGGCGCCTGGCCGGGGACCTTCGTGTAGAAGTACTCGAGCGAGTCGGTGTCGATGAGCCCGCCGTTGACCGCGTTCACGGTGATCTGGCGCGGGCCGAACTCGACCGCCATGTACTTCATGTAGGACTCGCTCATGGCCTTCGCTGCACCGAGCGCGGCGTAGGTCGGGAACGCGCGGAGCGAGCCGTACGACGTGACGACGACGATCCGGCCGCCCTTGTCCATCAGCTGCGCGGCGCGCTGGGCGCCCAGCACGAACGACCGCGCGTTGGTGGCGTAGCTGCGGTCGAGGTGGTGCAGCTTCAGGTCCGCGACGGGCTTGAACGCGCTCGCGGCGGCGTTCGCGACGAAGTAGTCGAGGCGGCCGTACGTGTCGCGCACCAGGTCGAACAGGGCGTCGATCGACTCCGGCTGCTCGATGTCCACCTGCGCGGTGATGCCGTCGCCGCCGGCGGCCTTGACGTCGGCGAGCGACTCCTCGGCCAGGTCGGCGTTGCCCTTGTACGTCACGACGACGGTCGCGCCGCGCTGGCCGAGCTTCTGCGCGAGCAGCCGGCCGATGCCGCGGGAGGCGCCGGTGATGAGCGCGATGGGTGCGGTGCTGTCGGTCACTTCAGTCCTTTGCGTTGCGTGAGCAGGATGCGGACTGGAGGCTCGTGGCGGGGCCGCCACGAGCCTCCAGGACGGTGCGTGGTGCGGTTCAGAACCCGGCCTGGCCGGTCACGACGGCGCGGCCGACGACGAGCTTCTGGATCTCGTTGGTGCCCTCTTCGAAGCGCTGCGCGCGCGCGTCGCGGTAGACGCGCTCGATGGCGTTGCGCTTCCAGTAGCCCTGGCCGCCGTGCACCTGGAGCGCCTTGTCGGTGACGCGGGCGAGCATGTCGACCGCGACCATCTTCGAGGCGCTGGAGAGCGTGCCGGCGTCGGGGCGGCCCTCTTCGTAGGCGCGAGCCGCCTCGAGCACCAGGGCCCGCGCTGCCGCGATGTCGGCGTAGTTCTCCGCGATGTAGAACTGGATGGCCTGGCGGCTGGAGAGCTTCTTGCCGAACGTCTCGCGCTCGTTCGCGTACTCGACGGCGAGCTCGTTCGCCCGCTCGGCGAGGCCGACGGCGCTCATCGCGACCGAGACGCGGCTCGGGAGCAGGAACCCGCCGAGTGCGACCTCGAGGCCCTGGCCTTCCTCGCCGAGCAGCGCGCTCGCGGGGACGGGGGTGTCGGTGAAGCGCAGGATCGCGTGGTCGGTGCCGCGGATGCCCATGGTGTCGGAGTCGTCGATCACCTCGGCGCCCGGCAGGCCGGTGTTCGGCATGAGGAACGCGACCGTGCCGTCCTGGCCCGTCGTCCCCTCGAGCCGGGCCGCGATGAGCCAGTAGTCGCACTTGACCCCGAACGTGATGAGGTGCTTCTCGCCGTTCATCACGTAGGTGTCGCCCTCACGGCGGACGGTGGTGCGGATGTCCGCGCCGGTGCCGGCCGTGGCCTCGGTCAGGGTGAACGCGACGAGCTTGTCGCCGGCCACGGAGGGCTTGACGACCTCCTCGATCTGCTCCGGGCTGGCGTAGGGGGCCATCGCCCGCCACGTACCGTTGATGACGTGCACGAGCATGCGGATCGACGCGTGCGAACGCGACACGATCTCCATGATCTCGAGGTAACGCGAGAACGGGATGTCCCGGCCGCCGAGCTCGGTCGGGGCCGCGAGGCTCAGCCAGCCCTTGTCCTTGAGTTCCTGGAAGAGCGCGGGCGAGACCTGGCCGGTGCGCTCGATCTCGTTCGCCCAGTCCTCGCCGCGGCCGCGCACCCATTCGGTGACCTCGGCCTTGAGCTGCTGGAAGTCGGCCTCGTTGAACGTGGTCATCTTCGTTACTTCTCCTTCGTCGCGACGAGCGCCGCAGCCTGCTCGCGCAGGACGTTCTTCTGGACCTTGCCGACCGCGTTGCGCGGCAGTTCGGCGATGTACTCCAGGCGCTCGGGCCAGTAGTACTTGGACACGCCGGCACCCTCGAGGTACTGCTGCATCGCGTCGAAGTCGAGTGCTTCGTCCGCGCGGGCACTCACGACGAAGGCGCAGGCGCGCTCCCCGAGGCGCTCGTCGGGCATCGCCACGATGGCGACGTCGGTGACGAGCGGGTGCTGGTAGAGCAGGTTCTCGATCTCGACCACCGGGATCTTCTCGCCGCCGCGGTTGATGACGTCCTTGATGCGCCCGGTGATGGACAGGAAGCCCTGCTCGGACAGCTTCGCGAGGTCGCCGGTCTTGTACCAGCCGTCCTCGGTGAAGACGTCGTCGGTGAGGTCGGGTCGGTCGAGGTAGCCGTCGAACATCGTCGGCGAGTACAGCTCGAAGTTGCCCTCGGTGTCCGCCGGCAGCTCGTTGCCCTCGTCGTCGACGATCCGGATCGTGATGCCCGGCAGTGCACGGCCGTCGTGGCCGTAGGCGTCCGCCGGGTCGTCCGTCGGGCTGGAGAGCGCGCCGAGGCACGTCTCGCTCGTGCCGAACGCGCCGAGGATCGCGGTGCCGAGCACCGTCGCCGCGCGCTGGGCCAGTGCCCGGGGAACCGCGGCCCCGGTCGGGACGAAGATCCGGAGCGCCTCGGGCTGCGGGGCGCCGGCCTCGACCAGGTCGACCAGGTCGGTCAGGAACGGCGTCGCGCACTGCACGAACGTCGCGCCGGCCGCGCCGAAGGCCTGCTCGAGGGCGACCCGTCCGTCCCACACCGGCTGGATGACCTGTGCGGCACCGAGGCGGAACGCCAGGAGCATGCCGTAGAGGAACCCGGTCTGGTGCGCGAGGGGCGACGGGATGTAGATCCGGTCAGCGCTCGTCAGACCGGACTGCGCGACGTGCATCGCCGTGGCGAGGCCGAGCGTGCGGTGCGGGTGCTGCACGCCCTTGGGCTCTCCGGTGGTGCCGGAGGTGAAGAGCAGCTGGCAGATGTCGTCCGGGGTCGGCGCGTGCGAGGCGATCTGGTCGAGGTCCACCTGGACGCTCTCGAGCGCCGTGTCGAAGTACCGCCAGTTCCACTCGCTCGCCGCGACGCGCTCGGCGGCGTCGGCGGGCAGGGGCGCCTGGTTGGTGGGGGTGTCCCCCTGGCCGCGTGCCTCCGAGCGGATGACCACGACGTGCTCGACCGCGAGGCGCCGCTTCTGCGCCTTCGCCTCGTCGACGACGTCGAGGAGCTCGAGCGCCGGGCGGCGCTTCCGGAACACGTTCGGCAGGAACACCACGCGGGCGCGGGACCGGGCCAGCGTCATCGTGGTCTCGCGCGGGCCGAAGACCGGCATGATCGGCGTCGCGACGGCACCGATCTGGATCGCGCCGAGGGTGATCGAGACGAACTCGCGCCAGTTCGGGAGCTGCATCGCGACGGACTCGCCGGTGCGGACGCCGAGCTCGAGGAGCAGGGCGGAGACCTTGTCGGCCTCGTCCTGGAGTTCCTTCCACGTCGTGTTGACGGGCTCGGGACCGCCGACCTCGATCACGGCGAGGCCGTCCGGGTCCTGCTGGGACAGGGTGCGGACCTTCTCGCTGAGGACCAGCGGGTCGGCGTCCACTCCGGTCAGCTCGGGGAGGTCCTCGGCGCGGGTGACCGCGTCGGTGTCCTCACCGAGGTCGGTGTGCTGGTTCGCCACGTCCGCACGGTCGGCGCGGGCATCCGCGGCGGCCATCGCGGCCTCGGCGTCGCCGACCTCCATCTCGAGGCCGACGGAGTTCATCGCCTCGAGGAAGGTCGGGTAGGAGATCCGGTAGGCGCGGGGGTACGTCAGCGCCGAGACGCCGTCGGCTTTCGACGCGGCGACGGCGAGCGACATCAGCACGCGGTGGTCGTTGAACGAGGACATCGAGGCCCCGTGCAGCTCACCCGGGCCGACGCCCGTCACGCGGAGCTCGTCGGCGCCCTGCTCGGCACGGCCGCCCATCCGGTTCAGCTGCAGCATCGCCGCGACGCGGTCGGACTCCTTGAGGCGGATGTGCGCCACGTTCCAGAGCCGGGTCGTGCCCTCGGCGAAGGTCGCCATGGTGGACAGGATCGGCAGGAGGTCCGGGATCGGCTGGCAGTCGATGTCGAGGGGCCTGAGCGGGGAGCCGTCGTGCTCGATGCGGACGAAGCCGGTCTCCTCGTCGATGCGCATCGGCACGCCCATCGCCGTCGCGAGGTCGAGGAACTCGCTCTCCGGGTGGTCGGTGTCGGCGGTCGTGAAGGACGTCATGCCGCGGAGCAGCACGTTCGACTCGCGGATGCCGGCGGCGGCGATGCCGAAGGCCGCGGAGCCGATGTCGGGCGGGATCACGTAGTCGTGCGGGGTCGCCTGCTGGTTCGCCGGGATCCGGTACTCGAGCCAGTCGTCGGAGACCTCGACCGTCAGGCCGAACTGGCGCATCATGCGCACGGTCAGCTCGACGTAGGGCTGCTCGTTCAGCCGGCCCCCGGTGATGTGGATCCGGGTCTCCTGGTCGGCGAACGGCGCGACGAGGAGCAGGCCGGAGATCCACTGCGACAGCGTGCCGGCGATCTGCACGTCGCCACCACGCGGGCGCTTGGGCTGGACGGTGACCGGCGGGCAGTCGTTCGTCGCCTCGAGCTCGACGCCCATCTGCGTCAGCGAGGTGAGCAGCGCCTTGATCGGGCGACGCTGGAAGTACTTCATGCCCGACAGGGTCATCGGCTTGTCCGCCAGGGACGCCAGACCGGTCATGAAGTAGAGCGTCGTGCCGGATGAGCCCATGTTGAGGACCCCGTCGGCGCCACGCGACCCGTGGTCGACGACGTCCGTCGCCTCGTACCGCCCACCGAGCCCGGTGACGTGGTACTCGTTCCCGCGGCGCTTGATGTCGATCCCGAGCGCACGGAGCGTCCCGACGGTCCACTCGACCTGTCGTGTGGTGCTGATCCCGGAGACGATGCTCGTCCCCTTCGCCAGGGACGCGAGCACGAGCGCGCGGTGCGCGTGGTACTTCGAGACCGGGATGTCGAGCTCTCCGACGAGCGGTGCGGACGTACCGCGTACGACCAGCTGCATGCGTTCCTCTTCCCTGTTGAGCGCTTCTACGGTAGTCCCGGTGGGAAGGTCCTGAGAAACCGATCCGCACGATGGGGACAACTGTTCCTTGTGCGTGTCCGACAACGCCCCGGCAGGATGGCTGCATGGACATCCGCTTCACCGAGTCCCGCCCGTCGACCATCGGCGTCGAGTGGGAGCTCCCGCTGGTCGATCGCGAGACCGGCGACCTCACCCCGCGTGCCCCCGCCGTGATCGCCGCCGTGCACGAGCGGCTCGGCGACCACGACAAGGTCACCGAGGAGCTCCTGACCAACACGGTCGAAGTGGTCACCGGTGTGCACTCCCGGGTCCGCGACGCCACGAGCGAGCTGTCCGACACCATCGGCGAGGTCATCGACGCCGCCGCTCCGCTCGACGCCCAGGTCATGTGCTCCGGTACGCATCCGTTCGCCGTCTGGGACCAGCAGGAGATCACCCCGGACAGCGAGCACTACACGACACTGATCGACCGGACGCGCTGGTGGGGACGCCAGATGCTGATCTGGGGCGTGCACGTGCACGTCGGCATCGACGACCGCGACAAGGCACTGCCGATCCTGGGCGCGATGCTCGCCTACGTGCCGCACGTGCAGGCGTTCACCGCCTCGAGCCCGTTCTGGGCGGGGACCGACACCGGGTACGCGTCGAACCGTGCCCTGATGTTCCAGCAGCTCCCCACCGGTGGGCTCCCACCGCAGCTCGGCGCGTGGGCGAACTTCGAGGAGGTCGTCGGCGACCTCACGCACACCGGGGTCATCGAGGGCGTCGGCGACCTGCGCTGGGACATCCGGCCCTCGCCGAAGTGGGGCACGCTGGAGAACCGCGTGTCGGACGGCATCTCCACCCTGCAGGAGGTCGGGGCCGTGACCGCGCTCGTGCAGTGCCTGGTCACCGCGTGCTCCGACCGACTGGACGCCGGCGAGACCCTGCCGACGATGCAGCCGTGGTTCGTCCGCGAGAACAAGTGGCGCGCCGCCCGCTACGGGATGGAGGCGGAGATCATCACGAACACCGCCGGGGACGAACGGCTCGTCACCGACGAGGTGCACGACCTGGTCGCACGCCTCGACCCCGTGGCCGAACGGCTCGGCTGCCAGGAGGAACTGCACCACCTCGACACGATGATCGAGCGCGGCGCGTCCTACCAGCGGCAGCGCAAGGTCGCGCGGGAGAACGGCGGCGACCTGCGCGCCGTCGTCCGCCACCTGGTCCAGGAGTTCACCGACTCCCTCTGACGCGCCGGTCGGATCGCGCGTCACCAGACGACGGACGGGAGGCCCGGTGCCAGCTGGCACCGGGCCTCCCGTCCGTCAGGTGGTCGCGTCAGCGACCGAGGAACTTCTGCAGGCTCGCGAGCTCTTCCTCGGTGGGCGCCTTGCCACCCTTGGCACCGCCGCCCAGGCCCAGACCGGACCCCTTCGGCGCCTGCTGCGGCGCGGCGG
This sequence comes from Curtobacterium sp. NPDC090223, assembly GCF_044746585.1. Taxonomy (NCBI): domain Bacteria; kingdom Bacillati; phylum Actinomycetota; class Actinomycetes; order Micrococcales; family Microbacteriaceae; genus Curtobacterium; species Curtobacterium sp. NPDC090223. The sequence continues at coordinate 930,541 of NZ_JBIVCN010000001.1, forward strand.
CCGTGCCGGCCGCGATCGCCGCACGCTTGGCCGGGTTGCCGACCTTGGACTTCTTCTTGCCGCCGCCCTGCTGCTGCTTCTTGCCGCCGTGCATGCCCGGGATCGGACCCATGCCCGGCATCTGCGGCACCCCGCCGCGGGCGACGGTCTTCATCATCTTCGCCGCCTGCTCGAAGCGGTTCACGAGCTGGTTGACCTCGGTGACGGTGGACCCGGCGCCCTTGGCGATGCGGAGCCGACGCGAACCGTTGAGCAGCTTCGGGAGCTCGCGCTCCTTCGGGGTCATCGACTGGATGATCGCCTCGGTGCGGACGATCTCGCGCTCGTCGAAGTTGTCGAGCGCCTCGCGCATGCCCTTCGCGCCCGGCAGCATCCCGAGCATGCCCTTGATCGAGCCCGCCTTGCGGAGCTGCTGCATCTGCTGCAGGAAGTCGTTCAGCGTGAAGTTGTCGGTCGCGATCTTGTCCGCGACCTTGCGCGCCTCTTCCTCGTCGAAGGCGCCCTGCGCCTGCTCGATGAGGGAGAGGATGTCGCCGAGGTCGAGGATGCGGCTCGCCATGCGGTCCGGGTGGAACGGCTCGAAGTCGTCGAGCGACTCCCCCGTGGACGCGAACATGATCGGGCGGCCCGTGACGCTGGCGACCGACAGGGCCGCACCACCGCGGGCGTCGCCGTCGAGCTTCGACAGCACGACGCCGGTGAAGTCGACGCCCTCCTGGAAGGCACGCGCCGTGGTGACGGCGTCCTGACCGATCATCGCGTCGATGACGAACAGGACCTCGTCGGGGTCGACGGCCTTGCGGATGTTCGCGGCCTGCTTCATCAGCTCGGCGTCCACACCGAGACGACCCGCGGTGTCCACGATGACGGTGTCGTACTGCTGGTCGACCGCGGCCTTGATCGCGTTCTTCGCGACCTTCACCGGGTCACCGACGCCGTTGCCGGGCTCCGGGGCGAAGACGTGCACGCCGGCCTGCTCGCCGACGACCTGCAGCTGCTGCACGGCGTTCGGACGCTGGAGGTCCGCCGCGACCAGCATCGGGGTGTGGCCGTCCTTCTTGAGCCACTTGCCGAGCTTGCCCGCGAGCGTGGTCTTGCCGGCGCCCTGCAGGCCCGCGAGCATGATGACCGTCGGCGGCTTCTTCGCGAACTCGAGACGGCGCTGCTGCCCGCCGAGGATGCCGACGAGTTCCTCGTTGACGATCTGGACGACCTGCTGCGCCGGGTTCAGCGCGCGGTTGACCTCGTCGGAGAGGGCACGCTCGCGCACCGACGCGGTGAAGGCCTTGACGACCTCGAGCGCGACGTCGGCGTCGAGCAGGGCCCGACGGATCTCGCGGACGGTGCCGTCCACGTCCGCCGGGGAGAGTCGTCCCTTCGTCCGCAGGTTGCGGAAGGTCTCGGTCAGCCGATCAGAGAGAGATCCGAATTGCGCCATGATCCGACGATTCTACAGGCCCCTGTATCGACGAGCTCGTCACGACGACAACCAGTTGTTGGACGGAGTCCAACAACTGCCGTACGCTCGCCGCATGCCGGAACTCGAGGTCGTCCGTCTACCGGGCCTGCTCCCCTACGCGGACGGGCTCGCCCTGCAGCGCACCCTCCGCGCCGACGTCGTCGCCGGCCGTTCCCCCGGTGCGCTCGTCCTCTGCGAGCACCCGTCCGTGTACACCGCCGGCAGGCGCACGGAGCCCGCCGACCTGCCGACGAACGGTGCCCCGGTCGTCGAGGTCGACCGCGGCGGCCGCATCACCTGGCACGGTCCAGGGCAGCTCGTCGCGTACCCGATCGTCCGGCTCGCGGAGCCGCTCGACGTCGTCGCGTGGGTGCGCGACCTCGAGCAGGTGGTCATCGACGCCGCGGCCGCCGTCGGGGTCGTCGCCGAACGGGTCGACGGCCGCAGCGGCGCCTGGGTCCGGAATCCGGATGGCACGCACGACAAGGTCGGCGCGATCGGGCTGCACGTCGCCGAGGGCGTCACGAGCCACGGCATCGCGATCAACTGCGGCAACATGCTCGACGCCTACGACGCGATCGTGCCGTGCGGGATCGCCGACGCAGGTGTCACGACGCTCAGCGCAGCGGCGGCGCGGCCCGTCAGCGTCGACGACCTCGCCGACGTCGTGGCGCATCGTGTCCAGGACGCGGTCGACGGCATGCACACCGGCGGACGCATCAGCACGAGTACCAGCAGCACGAAGGAACGGATCCCCGCATGACCCTCACCCCCGAAGGCCGCCGCATGCTCCGGGTCGAAGCGCGCAACGCCGAGACCCCGATCGAGACCAAGCCCGCGTGGATCAAGACCCGCGCCACCCAGGGACCGGAGTTCCGCGACGTCTCGGCGCTCGTGCAGAGCAAGCAGCTGCACACCGTCTGCCAGGAGGCCGGCTGCCCGAACATCTTCGAGTGCTGGGAGGACCGCGAGGCGACCTTCCTGATCGGCGGCTCCCAGTGCACCCGACGCTGCGACTTCTGCCAGATCGACACCGGCAAGCCCGAGCCGCTCGACCGTGACGAACCCCGGCGCGTCGCGGACTCCGTCGCCGACATGGGTCTGCGCTACGCCACGGTCACCGGGGTCGCCCGCGACGACCTGGACGACGGCGGTGCCTGGCTCTACGCCGAGACCATCCGGGCGATCCACGAGCACTCCCCCGGCACCGGCGTGGAGATCCTGGTGCCCGACTTCAACGGCCGCCCCGACCAGCTCGGGCAGGTCTTCGACGCCCGCCCCGAGGTCTTCGCCCACAACGTCGAGACGGTCCCGCGCATCTTCAAGCGCATCCGGCCGGCGTTCCGGTTCGAGCGCTCGCTCGACGTCATCACGCAGGGGCGCGACGCGGGCCTGGTGACGAAGTCGAACCTGATCCTCGGCATGGGCGAGGAGCGCGCCGAGATCGAGGACGCCCTGCAGCAGCTCCACGACGCGGGCACCGACATCATCACGCTGACGCAGTACCTGCGCCCATCGCCCCGGCACCTGCCCGTGGCGCGGTGGGTACGACCGGAGGAGTTCGTCGAGCTCCGCGAGCTCGCCGAGCAGATGGGCTTCGCCGGGGTGCTCGCCGGACCGCTGGTGCGGTCCTCGTACCGCGCCGGGCGCCTGTGGGCACGCGCGACGGTCGCCCGCGGCGGCACCGTGCCGACGCACCTCGCGCACCTGGTGGACGCTCCGGTGGGGCGCCAAGCGGTCTGAGCGCGGCGGAAGCGACAGCGCACGACCATCTGCGCGCCGCAGACCGGCGTACGTCGTCGCTTTCGGCGCGTGCACGCGACCAGGACGACGAACGGGAGGCACGGTGCCAGCTGGCACCGTGCCTCCCGTCGGGTGTTCCGCGCCTATGCGCGGCCGCGGATGCTCCGCAGCAACCATCCGATGACGGCCAGGATGATGAGGACGATCCCGACCCACAGCAGGAACTTCAGTGCACCGACGAAGATGCCGCTGAAGAGCAGGACGAGGCCGACGATGATCGCGATGATCAGCAGTGCTGGCATGTGGGGACTCCTTCCGACGTACCTGGACGATCCCTGTACCGCAGAGACGGTACCCGGAATCAGCCGACGAGGTTCTGCACGAACACGTGCGGGGTGAAGCCGGTGAGGTCGTTGATGCCCTCGCCCTGGCCGATCAGCTTGATCGGGATGCCGGTCTTCTCCTGCACGCTGAGCACGAAGCCGGCCTTCGCGGAGCCGTCGAGCTTGGTGATCACGAGCCCCGTGACGCCGGCGCCCTCGATGAAGGCCTGGGCCTGCGCGAGGCCGTTCTGCCCCGTCGTCGCGTCGAGCACCAGGAGCACCTCGGCGATCTCGGTCTGCTTCTCGACGACGCGCTTGATCTTGCCGAGCTCGTCCATCAGGCCGGCCTTGGTGTGCAGGCGGCCGGCGGTGTCGATGACGACGATCTCGGTGCCGTCGGCGATGGCCTTCTCGACGGTCTGGTAGGCCACCGACGCCGGGTCCTGGCCGGGCTGCGACGGGCGGACGACGTCGACGCCGGCGCGCTGCGCCCAGGTCGCGACCTGCTCGACCGCTGCGGCTCGGAAGGTGTCCGCCGCGCCCACGAGCACGGTCCGGTCGTAGGTCTTCAGGAACTTGGCGAACTTGCCGATCGTGGTGGTCTTGCCGACGCCGTTGACGCCGACGACGAGCACGACGGCGGGCCGGGCGCTGAGCTTCAGCGTGGTGTCGAGCTTCGAGAGTCGTTCCTCGAGCACTTCGCGCAGCATCCGCTGCAGGTCGGCCGGGTCCGTCGTGCCGTAGCGGTCGACGCGGGCACGGAGGTCCTCGATGATCCCCTCGGAGATGTCCGGGCCGAAGTCCGCGCCGATGAGCGCCGTCTCGAGGTCGTCCCAGGTGGTGTCGTCGATGGTCTTCCGCTGGAAGAGACCGCGCAGCCGGGAGGACAGTGACCAGGAACTCGCCATGCTCCCAGCTTAGGGCGCGGCGCTCGCGCCCGGTCCCCGGTATGCTCGGACCCACGAAGGGGAGTATTCCCTCTCGGTGACCCCGTCAGTACGGCCCGGAACGACCCGGGCCCGGGGCGCCGGTCGTGATCGGCCCGGATCCCGGACCACTCGCGGCGGAAGAGACCTTCAGGCCTCGGCGTACCCACCTCTGGGTGTGCCTCTCGACCTGAAGGAACTCCGTTGGACGTCCCCACCTCAGTCTGGCTCATCACCATCGCCGGCATCCTCGCGCTGCTGGTGTTCGACTTCTTCTCGCACGTGCGCACCCCGCACGTGCCACACATCCGCGAGTCGGCGATCTGGTCGGCGGTCTACATCGCCCTCGCCATCGTGTTCGGCATCGGCGTCTGGGTCTTCGGTGGACACCAGGCGGGCGGTGAGTACTTCGCCGGGTGGCTGACCGAGAAGGCACTGTCGGTCGACAACCTGTTCGTCTTCCTCATCATCATGAGCTCGTTCGCGGTGCCGAAGGAGTTCCAGCAGAAGGTGCTGCTCGTCGGCGTCGCGATCGCCCTCGCCGCCCGCGGTGTGTTCATCGCACTCGGCGTCACGATCATCGACAACTTCTCGTGGGTGTTCTACCTGTTCGGTGCGCTCCTGTTCTGGCTCGCCTGGTCGCAGGCCCGCAGCGGCAACGACCACAGCGCCGAGGAGGGCGACTCCCGGCTCATCCGCATCCTCAAGCGGGTCATCCCGACGTCCGACCACTACGACGGCGACAAGCTGACCACGCGGGTCGACGGCAAGCGCCTGTTCACGCCGATGCTGCTCGTGATGGTCGCGATCGGCCTCACCGACGTGCTCTTCGCGCTCGACTCGATCCCCGCGATCTTCGGCCTGACGCAGGACGCCTTCATCGTGTTCACCGCGAACGCGTTCTCGCTGCTCGGGCTCCGGCAGCTGTACTTCCTGATCGCCGGGCTGCTCGAGCGCCTCATCTACCTGGGCCAGGGCCTCGCGGTGATCCTCGGGTTCATCGGCGTGAAGCTCGTGTTCCACGCGATGCACGTCAACGAGCTGCCGTTCATCAACGGCGGCGAGCACATCGAGTGGGCGCCGGAGATCCCGATCTGGTTCTCGCTCGGGTTCATCATGCTGACGATCGCCGTCGCGACGGTGGCCTCGCTCGTGGTGTCGAGCCGGCGCCAGGCGCGCGGGCTGACCCCGACGGGCTCGCAGCCCACGGTGTCGTCCGACGCCTCGTAGCGTTCCGGTCAGGCGACGGCGGGCTCAGCGTCCGCCGTCGCCGGCTCGACCGACCGGCGCTGCACGCGCTGCCCCACGACCGCGGACACGCCGTCCTGGCGCATCGACACCCCGTACAGCGCGTCGGCGATCTCCATCGTGCGCTTCTGGTGCGTGATCACGATGAGCTGCGAGGCCTCGCGGAGCCGCTCGAACACGGTGAGCAGCCGGCCGAGGTTCGCGTCGTCGAGGGCGGCCTCGACCTCGTCCATGATGTAGAACGGCGACGGCCTGGCGGTGAAGATCGCCACGAGCAGCGCCACCGCCGCCAGGGACCGCTCCCCGCCGGACAGCAGCGTCAGCCGGTCGATCTTCTTGCCGGCGGGCTTCACCTGCACGTCGATGCCCGTCGCGAGCAGGTCCGTCGGGTTCGTCAGCGTGATCGAGCCCGAACCGCCCGGGAAGAGGATCGGGAAGATCACGTCGAACGCGTCCTTCGTGTCGTTGAACGCCGACTCGAAGATGGTCTGCATCTTCGCGTCGAGCTCATCGATGATCGTCATCAGGTCGGTCCGGGTCTTCTGCAGGTCCTCGAGCTGCTCGGCGAGGAACGCGTGCCGCTGCTCGAGCGCCTGGAACTCCTCGAGCGCGAGCGGGTTCACCTTGCCGAGCTGGCCGAGGTCGCGCTCGGCGGCCTTGAGACGGCGCTCCTGCTCCGCGCGGACGTAGGGCACGGTCGCCACGCCGGCGAGGTCGACGTCGTCGGTCGCGTCGAACTCCGGCAGCGCGTCGGGCAGCGCGGGGCCGCCCGGCAGCGTCGACTCGGCCTCGACGAGCGCGATCGAGTCAGCGTCGTCAGCGTCGTCGGTGTCCACGACGTCCGCGGTGTCCTGCTCCACCGTGTCTGCGGCGTCGGCGGGGTCGGCCGCCGCGGCAGCAGCCGCCCGCTCGGCCTCGCGGTGCTTCCGGGCCAGGACGCGCGGGTCCACCAGCACGTCGACGGGCACCGGCACGTCCGGGCCGTACTCCGCCACGAGCACGGCCTCGACGAGCCCGAGCTCGCTCTGCGCCCGGTCGAGCACGCCGGACACGTGCAGCTTCTTCTCGTAGATCTCCATCTCGAGCGAGTGCACCCCGTCGGTGATCGACTGCAGCCGGTCCCGGAGCTCGCGTTCCTCGTTCCGGATGGTCTGCAGCTCGGTGTTCCGCTTCGAGCGCTCCGACTCCTCGGTCGCCAGCTGCACCCGGGCCTGGGCGAGTGAGCGGTCCACCGCGGCGAGTACCTCGGGCAGGTCCGCGAGGACGCTCTCCGCCGTCGCCATCTGGCCACGGCGGATGACCGCGAGCCGTGCCGCCTCTTCGGCCGCGGCCCGTTCCGCCTCGAGCTGCCGGCCGAGCTGGGCGGCACGACCGCGCTCGGACCGTGCGCGTTCGCGGACGGTCTCGATCTGGATGCGCTGCTCGATCTCGGCGGCACGTGCGGCCTCGAGCGCGTCGAGCAGCGCGGGACGCTCGGAGGCGTCCACGGTCGGACGCTGCTCGGCGGCGTGCGCCTCGCGCGCCTGCTCAGCCTCGGCGAGCACGGCCTCCGCCGACTCCACGGCGCCGTCGGTCTCGCCGAGCGCGGCCCGCAGGCGCTCGACCTCGGCGTTCGCGTTCTCCGCCCGTGCCCGCACCGAGGCACTGGTCCGGTCGTACTCCGCCACCGCGGCGGCGTGCGCACGGCTCGCGCGGTCGGCATCGTCCGCAGCGCGTCGCGCGTCGTCGACGGCGCTCCGCGCGGCCTGGAGGCTCGTGGCCACGTCCTCCGCGTCGGTCGCGATCGCGTCGCGGCGCGCCACGGCGTCGTCGCGTTCCGCCACGAGCTCGATCCGCGAGGTGGTGCGCTCACCGCCACCGGTCACGCGGACCGCACGGACGAGGTCACCCGACCGTGTCACGACCGTCGCGCGCGGGGCGGCGGCGAGCACGGCCTCCAGGTCGACGTCGTCGTCCACCGCGACCAGCGTGTCGGCCAGGATCGCGGCGAGTGCGGGCGGGCCGGTGACCAGGTCGAGGGCACGGCGGACGCCGGCGGGGATGGTCGCGGTGTCTGCCGGTCCGGGGGCGCCCCCGTCGGCGACGACGACGTCGATGCGGCCGATGTCCTGGTGCCGGGCGTGCGCGACGGCGTCGAGCGCCACCGTGCGGTCCTCGGCGAGGACCGCGTCGGCCAGGCCGTCGAGCGCGGCCGCGATGGCGCCCTCGAATCCCGGGGTCACCGTGAGGTGGTCGGCGAGGCGGCCGACGATCCCGGCGCGGCCGGCGTCGATGAGCGCCTGCGAACCGTCGCGGACGTCGATCGACATGCCGAGGGCGGCCACGCGGGCGTCCAGGGCGTCGCGTTCGCGCTCGAGGGCGTGCAGCCGGTCGCGCAGGTCGTCGCGGGCGGTCTGTGCCCGCTCGAGCCGGTCGCGCGCGGCGTCGAGCGTGGTCTGCAGCGTCTCCGGGTCCGTCTCCGCGGACGGGTCGGTGCCGACGTCGGCGAGGGCGGCGTCGGCGACGCGGGCGCGCTCGGTCGCCTCGGTCAGGGCGCGCTCGCGGCGTTCGCGGTCGGCGACGGCGGAGCCGCGCTTCGACCGGGCGACGTCCACCGTGCTGGCGAGACGCTGGGCGTCCAGGTCGTGCTGCGCGACGAGCGCGGCCTGCGCGGCGATCCGCTCGTCGAGCGCGTCGAGGGCGGCGCGGGCGCTCCGGACGGTCTCGGCGGCCGTGGCCTGCCCGCCGGCCATCTCGGCGGCCCTGACGTCGAGCCGGTCGGCCTCGGCGCGGACGCCGGCGACGCGTTCGGGCGTGATCGTGGGGCCCTGCTGCGGGGCGTCGGCCTGCTGCGCGAGGAACATCAGGCGCTGGTTCGCGAGGCTCGACAGTCCGCGGAGCCGCTCCTGCACGCTCTCCAGCCGGTGCACGACGGTCCGGGCGCGGTCCACGTCGTCGCCGACCATGCTCTGCTCGACGTGCTGCTGGCGGGCGCGGGTCTGGTCGAGGCGCTCGGTGAGGACGATGCGCTCCGACTTCCGGCCGGCCTCGACCTCCTGGTGCTCGTGCAGCTCGCGGCGCAGGCGGACGACGTCGTCCGCGAGGATGCGGGCCTTGGCGTCACGGGCGACGGCGGCGACGGACTGCGCCTTGCGGGCGACCTCGGCCTGGCGCCCGAGGGGCTTCAGCTGGCGGCGGATCTCCCCCGCCAGGTCGGACAGGCGGGTCAGGTTGGTCTGCATCGCCTCGAGCTTGCGGAGGGTCTTCTCCTTGCGCCGGCGGTGCTTGAGGATGCCGGCGGCCTCCTCGATGAAGCCGCGGCGGTCCTCCGGGGTGGCGTGCAGGACCTTGTCGAGCTGCCCCTGCCCGACGATGACGTGCATCTCGCGGCCGAGGCCGGTGTCGCTCAGCAGCTCCTGGACGTCGAGCAGGCGGCAGTTCTCGCCGTTGATCGCGTACTCGCTCCCGCCGTTCCGGAACAGCGTGCGGGAGATCGTCACCTCGCTGTAGTCGATCGGCAGCAGCCCGTCGGCGTTGTCGATCGTCAGGAGCACCTGTGCACGACCGAGCGGACCCCGGGTCGAGGTGCCGGCGAAGATGACGTCCTCCATCTTGCCGCCGCGGAGGGTCTTCGCCCCCTGCTCCCCCATCACCCAGGCGAGGGCGTCGACCACGTTGGACTTGCCGGAGCCGTTGGGACCGACGATGCAGGTGACGCCGGGCTCGAACGCGAAGGTCGTCGGCTGCGCGAAGGACTTGAACCCCTTGATGGTCAGGCTCTTCAAGTACATGCGGTCTCCGGGTGGGTCGTTCCTTGCGGTACTGGCTCGCTTCCGGGCAGGCTAACGCGTCCGGACCCGCGGGCGCGGTTGGCACACGGGGCAGACGTGGCTCGAACGGTTCATGAACTCCTGCCGGACGATCGTCGTGCCGCAGCGGGGACACGGCTCCCCCTGCTGCCCGTAGACGTTGAGCCGCTGCGAGAAGTACCCGGACTGCCCGTTCACGTTGACGTACTGGGCGTCGAAGCTCGTGCCGCCGTCCTCGAGGGCACGCGCGAGCACGCTCCGCACCTCGTCCAGGAGCAGCTGCACCGACGCACGCGGCAGTCGGTCGGCGGGCCGGTCGTAGTGCAGCTTCGCGGCCCACAGCGACTCGTCGGCGTAGATGTTCCCGATGCCGCTCACGACCCCCTGGTCCAGGAGGACCCGCTTGATGCCGCTCGAGCGCTTCCGGGCCATCTGGACGAACCGGGCGTCGTCGAACGCCGGGTCGAGGGGATCGCGGGCGATGTGCGACACCTGCCCCGGGATGTCCCGACGCCACGGTGCGTCGGGCTCACGCTCGTCGACGGCGCCGGCGAACCCGGCGGGAGCACCGTCGATCGTCGGCACCATCGTGTCGAGCGCCATCGAGCCGAACGTGCGCTGGTCGACGAACTCCAGCTCGACGGGTCGTTCGGGGCTGCCGTCGCGGTCGGTGCCGGCCGGCTGGACCTCGAGCAGGATGCGGCGGTGCTTCGCCACGGGGCGGTCGCGGCCGAGCAGGATCTGCCCGCTCATGCCGAGGTGGGCAACGAGGGCCTCGGGGCGACCGTCCTCCCCGGGTTCCACGAGGGGCATCCAGAGGAACTTGCCACGGCGGACGGCCGCGGCGATGGTCCGGCCGGTGAGGCGGTGTGCGAAGTCCTCGGCAGGGCCGTCGTGCCGGGTCAGGGCGCGGTCGTCCACGACGTGCACGGCGAGGACGCGGGCGCCGCTGACGGCGGGTTCGAGGCCGGCGCGGACGACCTCGACCTCGGGGAGTTCCGGCACGCCCTACGCCGCCGGGGTGCCGGCGGCCGCGTCCGCTGCCGGGGTGCCGGCGGCATCTGCCGTGTCGCTGCTGCGGCCGGAGAGGCGTGTCCAGGCGTCGAGCGCCGCGGCCATCTCGGCCGTCTTCTTGCTGGAACCGGAGCCGGTGGCGACGTCCTCGCCGTGGAGCACGACGGTCGCGTGGAAGGTCTTGTCGTGGTCGGGGCCCTCTTCGGTCACCCGGTAGGCCGGGTTGCCGAGGGACAGCGACGACGCGAGCTCCTGCAGGCTCGTCTTCGGGTCCATCGCGGCCCCGAACCGGTCGGGGTCGATGAGGAGCGGCTCGACGAGCCGGAGCACGAGTGCGGTGGCCTCGTCGGGGCCGGCGGACAGGTAGGTCGCGCCGATGATCGCCTCGACGGTGTCCGCGAGGATCGAGGACTTGTCCCGACCGCCGGTCTGCTCCTCGCCCTTGCCGAGCCGGAGGTAGGCGCCGAGCCCGTTGATCCGGGCGATCTCCGCGAGTGCGACCGTCGAGACGAGGCTCGCCCGGCGCTTGGCCAGGTCGCCTTCGTCGAGGTCGGGGAAGTCGCGGTACAGCTTCACCGTCACGGCTTGGCCGAGGATGGAGTCCCCGAGGAACTCGAGGCGTTCGTTGTGCTTGATCCCGCCGTGCTCGTACGCGAACGAGCGGTGGGTCAGTGCGAGTCGGAGCAGCTCCGGGTCCACCTGGACCCGGAGGAGCTCACCCAGACGAGCGACGTCCGACCCCGCGGGGTTGGACCCCGCGGAGCCGGACGTCGTGCTCATGTGGTTCGTCCGATCAGACGTCGGCGACCTTGCGGCCCTTGTACTCCATGTACAGGGGGGTGCCGGCCGAGTCCTCGACGACCTTCGCACGGTGCGGGAGGCTGTAGGTGACCTGACCGTTCTCGATCGTCTTCACGAGCTGGACCGGCGCGGCCTTCCACTGCGAACGACGGGCGTGCGTGTTGGCACGGGACTGCTTGCGCTTGGGAACGGCCATGGTGGTTCTCTTTCGGTTGGTCGGTGGTCAGTCGGTGGGAGTGCGGTCGCTGTCGTCGAACATCAGTCCGCCGAGTGCTGCCCAGCGGGGGTCCGTGGGCTCGGAAGCCGCGCGGTCACCCAGGTCTGCCAGGCGTTCGCCCGTCTCCGGGTCGAGTCCGGGGCAGTCCGGCCGGCAGACCGGCTGGAACGGCAGTGACAGCACCACCGCGTCTCGAACGACCGGTTCACAATCCACGTGGTCATCGTGAACATGGAAGTCGAAATCCTCCGAGGGATCATACGCGAACAGCTCGGCGAAATCGACTTCGACCGGTTCGGAGATGTCGATGAGGCAGCGCGAGCACTGCCCCGTCGCCTCGGCGGAGGCGTGTCCGGAGACGAGCACGCCCTCGTGGAGGCCCTCGAGCCGCAACTCGATGTGCATGTCATCGCCCTCACGGACGGCCACCACGCCGGCACCGAGGGTCTCGGGGACGGCGATGTCGAGCGTGTGCTCGCGCATCTCGCCCGGGCGGTGCGCGAGGTCACGCACGCGCAGGGCGTAGGGGCTGTTCACGGGGGAAGACACGATCGACCATCCTAGCGCGGGTACGCCGCCACGTCGAGGAGCGGCGTGCCGTGTCGCGCTCCGGCTCAGCTCCTGCGGCTCCGGAGTGCCCGGTCGACCACCGCGGGGACGTACGGGCTCACGTCGCCCCCGAGGGAAGAGACCTGACGGATGAGCGAGCTGGACACGTGCGCACGGGACGCCTCGGGCAGCAGGAACACGGTCTCGACGTCCGCGAGGTGGCGGTTCATGATCGCCATCGGGGTCTCGTACGCGACGTCCTCACCGGAGCGCACGCCCTTCACGAGGACGGTCGCGCCGACCTGTCGGCAGTAGTCGACGAGCAGCCCGGCGGTCCACTCCCCGACCCGGATGTTCCCCGGGGCGCCGGCCTCGGCGAGGGACTCCTCGATCAGCCGGACCCGGTCGACCGCGTCGAACATCGCGGAGGGCTTCTCCGGGTTGTGGACCACGAGGACGTGCACCTCGTCGAAGAGTCCGGCGGCTCGGCCGATCACGTCGAGGTGCCCGAGGGTCACGGGGTCGAAGGAGCCGGGGACGACCGCGATCTGCGCCATGCCCCCGACGATACCGGGACCACGCGCGCGCGCGCCCGACGGGTCAGTTCTTGCCGAGGAACGCGGCGTCGGACTCGTCGAGGCGCCGGGCCAGGGCGTCGCGGAGTTCGGCCTGTCCGTCGAGTTCGGGGTCGAGCTCGAGGACCCGCTCGGCTTCGCCCCTGGCGTCGATGATGAGGTCGGCGTCCCGCACGACCCGGAGCAGGTTGAGCGAGGAGCGCCCGCCCGACTGCCGTTCGCCGAGCACGTCGCCCTCTCGCCGGAGCTCGAGGTCCACGCGCGCCAGCTCGAACCCGTCGTCCGATGCGGCGACGGCGTCCACGCGCTCTCGGGAGACCGTCTCCGCCGCTGCCGTGGTCACGAGGAGGCACACGCCGGCGTACTGCCCACGGCCGATGCGCCCGCGGAGCTGGTGCAGCTGCGAGACGCCGAACCGGTCGGCGTCGAGGATCGCCATCATCGAGGCGTTCGGCACGTCGACCCCGACCTCGATCACGGTCGTCGCGACCAGGACGTCCACGTCCCCGGCGGCGAACGCCGTCATCACGCGGTCCTTCTCGTCGCCGGACATCCGGCCGTGCAGGACCTCGATCCGCCGGCCGTCGAGCACCGGCATCGTGCGCATGCGCTCGGCCGTGGCCAGGACGGTCGACGGCGCACGCGTCGGGGTGTCGTCGTCCGGGGCCGGCTCGCCGTCGTCCTCGGCGTGGGCGTCGTCGATCGCCGGGCAGACCACGAATGCCTGCCGCCCGGCGCTGAGTTCCTCGGCCATCCTGGTCCAGATGCGGGACTCCCAGCCGGGGTGCTCCGCGAGCCCGACGGCGAAGGTCTCGACGCCGGCTCGGCCCGAGGGCATGCCGGCGATCGTCGAGACGTCGAGGTCGCCGAACACGGTCATCGCCACGGTGCGCGGGATCGGTGTCGCGGTGAGGACCAGCACGTGCGGCGGGGTCTGACCCTTCGTGCGCAGGGCTTCGCGCTGCTCCACACCGAAGCGGTGCTGCTCGTCCACCACCACGAGCCCGAGTTCGGCGAAGTCGACGCGGTCGCCGAGGAGCGCGTGCGTGCCGACCACGAGCCGCGAACCGCCGGACGCCGCGGCCAGCAGCGCCCGCCGGCGTTCGTCGGTGGACTGTGAGCCGGTGAGGATGACCGGGCGGAGTTCGGCGGCGAGGTCGGGGCCGAGGAACTTCACGATCGACCGGAGGTGCTGCGCCGCCAGGACCTCGGTCGGGGCGATGAGCGCGGACTGGCCACCGGACTCGGCCACCGTGAGCATCGCCCGGATCGCCACGAGGGTCTTGCCGGAACCGACCTCGCCCTGGACGAGTCGGTGCATCGGCCACGACCCGGCGAGGTCCGTCGCGATCTCGGCGCCCACCGAGCGCTGGTCGTCGGTGAGCGTGAACGGCAGGGTGGCGTCGAAGCGCTCCAGGATGCCGCCGGGAGACGCCGTGCGCGGCGTGGAGGCGGTCGCCCGGGCGGCGATGCGTCGCTTGACCAGGGCGGCCTGCAGGACGAACGCCTCTCGGTAGCGCAGGGCGTCCTGCGCGCGCTTGAAGTCGGCGACCTTCTCAGGGCGGTGCAGCAGCTCGAGCGCGCGTCGGAACGGGACCAGGTCGAGCCGGGTCCGCGCCGAGGACGGGATCGGGTCGGCGATGTCCGGCAGGGTGTCGAGCACCACCGCCATGGCCTTCGCGATCTGCCACGAGGACAGCGACGCGGTGGCGGGGTAGATCGGGATGGGCTGCCGGGAGAACCGGATGGCTTCGTCGGACTCGGGGTCGGCGGTGGCCCGTGGGTCGTCGGCGTCGAAGAGCTCGTAGTCGGGGTGCGCCAGCTGCCGTGCACCGCGGTAGTCCCCGACCTTGCCCGCGAAGATGCCCCTGGCGCCGACGACGAGGTCCTTCGTGCGCCAGCCCTGGTTGAAGAACGTCAGGGTCAGGAGCCCCTTGCCGTCGCCGATCTTGGCTTCGAGGATGGAGCCCCGACGGGCACGCATCGTGCGCTCGCGGACGTCGACGACCTCGGCCACGATGGTGACCGACTCCCCGATGGCGAGCGAGTCGAGTGCGGTCAGCGCCCCGCGTTCGGCGTACCGGCGCGGGGCGTGTTCGAGGAACTCCCCCACCGTGCGGTACCCGAACGCCTTCTCGACGGCCTTCGCGGTGCGGCCGCCCAGGACGTTCGCCAGGCGGGTGTCCAGCGGCGCCGGGCCCCAGTCGGTGGCGACAGGCGCATCCGACGGGGCGTCGGGCGTCGTGTCGGCCGGTGCGGCGGCTCTGGAGGTGACCACACGGCAACGGTACCCGGCACGACCGACCTGCACCGAGCCTCCCGGTCGGCCTGTGGACGACGGGACCGCCTGCGGACGACGGGACCGACTGTGGAGAACGCTGCCGCTACGGTTGCAGCATGACCCGCATCATCGCCGGCGCCGCCGGTTCCCTGACGCTCCGGGTGCCGAAGTCGGGCACCCGTCCGACGAGCGACCGGGTGCGGGAGGCGCTGTTCTCCTCGCTCGAGGCGCGGGGACTCGTGGACGACACCGCGGTCGCGGACCTCTACGCGGGGACGGGCGCCCTCGGGCTCGAGGCGGCGTCCCGCGGGGCGGTGGAGGTCGTGCTCGTCGACCGGGCGTCCGCGGCGGCGACCTCGTGCCGCGAGAACGCTCGGGCGGTGCAGAAGCGGGTGCCCGGCGTCCGGATCGACGTGCACGCGCAGCCGGTGCTCGGGTTCCTCCGGGGCACCGTGCGGACGTTCGACCTGGTGTTCATCGACCCGCCGTACGACGTCGCCGAGTCCGAGATCGCGGACGTGCTCGAGGCGCTGGTCCCCCGGCTCACCGCGGACGCCGTGGTCGTCGTGGAGCGGAGCAAGCGCTCGCCCGAGCCGACCTGGCCCGCGGGGCTCGAGCCCTTCAGCAAGCGGAGCTACGGCGAGACCATCGCCTGGGAGGCCGTGCTCGCCGACGCCTGACCGCCGGCGCGGGTGCGGCGTCCGACACGACATCGGTCGATCGACCGGCGCCGTGTCGGACCATGCGGACGTACCCGGTGCCTCCGCATGCTTCGACACGGCAGAGCGCGATCGACCGGCGCGGTGTCGAATCCGCGCCGCGAACGCCGCGGGGCGCGAGGCGCGAGGCGCCGCGCGCGCTCAGCCCGCGACGCCGTCCCAGTCGGCGTAGGGGTCCCACCCCGTGGTCGGGACGGCCACCCCGTCCCGCACGAGGTCCGCCGCTCCCCGCGGGAGCACCACGCCGATCGCGCGGAAGCCCCCGGGGAGCGCCACGTCCGGCGGGAACGTCGCGAGCAGCCCGTGGTCCTCGCCACCGTGCAGCGCGGGACCGTGCAGCGGGACACCGTCCGCCCCGGACAGCGACAGCGTCACGCCGCTCGCCCGTGCCAGCCGCCCGGCGTCGATCGCCAGCCCGTCCGACAGGTCGAGCATCGCCGTCGCCCCCGCAGCGGCGGCAGCGGGCCCGTCCCCGATCGGCGGCACCGGGCGACGCTGCCGCCCCACGTCCGGGTCCTCGTCCGCCCCGCTCGCCCGGGTCGCCGCCGCCGATGGCAGCCCGGCCGCGTCCACCCCGTCGTGGAACAGCCGCGAGAGCCCCCGCGCCGCGCGTCCGAGCTCCCCCGACACGGCGAGGACGTCACCCGCGCCGGCGCCGGACCGCAGGACCGGGGGTCGCCCGCCGAGGTCGCCGAACGCCGTCACCGCGACCGTGAACGCCGACGAGGTGGACAGGTCCCCGCCGACGACCCCGCAGGCGGGTGCCAGGGCCGCGACCGCCTGCCGGAACCCGTCCGCGATGCCCTCGAGCACCGCGACCGGCGTGTCCTGCGGCGCCGCGATCGCGACGACCAGCCCCGAGGGCGACGCCCCCATCGCCGCCACGTCCGAGAGGTTCGTCGCGGCGGCCTTCCACCCGACGTCCTCGGGCGAGGACCACGCCCACCGGAAGTCCGGGCCGTGCACCATCATGTCCGTCGTCACCACGAACCGGCCGTCCGGGGCGGCGACCACGGCGCAGTCGTCCCCGGGTCCGACGATCGGCGACCCCGCCGGCAGCCGCGAGGTCACCCGGTCGAGCACGACCAGCTCCCCCAGCTCCCCCACCGTCGGGCCGGCCCAGTAGTCCGGCGCTGCCGGTTCGTCCCTCGCGTCCACACCAGAACGGTAGCGCCCGCACCCGCACCGAGCGGCCGCCCGGGAACGGCAGCACCCGCACCCGCACCGGGCGGCCGCCCGGGACCGGTAGCCTGGAACCGATGGACACCGTGCGCCGCCCCACCCGGATCCTCGCCGCGCTCGGCGTCGTCATCGCCCTCGCCGCCGGCCTCACGGGCTGCACGAACGCCGTCTCGATGACCGCGGCACCCTCGGCAGACGCCGCCGCGTGCGCCGCCGCCCAGGTCCGCCTGCCCGAGACCGTCGACACGAAGTACGAGCTCCGCAACACGAACGCGCAGTCGACCGCGGCGTGGGGCGATCCGTCAGCGGCGCTGTACCACTGCGGTGTCGCGGTCCCGACGGTGTCGGACCTGCCGTGCTTCTCGCAGGGGTCGGTGGACTGGATCCGTGACGACCAGGACAAGCGCATCGTCTACACGACCTTCGGTCGCGACCCCGCCGTCCAGGTCGTCATCGACACGTCGAAGACGACGAGTCAGGTGCTGCAGGACATCGGCACCGCGGTCGACACCCTGCCGAAGGACGGCCACAAGTGCCTCGACCCCTCGGACGTACAGGGCTGACACGACCCGACCGGTCGCAACGCGACCCGCAACCCGTCGCGCGGGCAGAGATGACGCGACCCGCCACCGGACGGGAGGCACGGGGCGGGCCCGCACCGGGCCTCCCGTCCGGTGTGGAACCGGCCATGCACCGTGGTGCGGTCAGCGGACCGCCGCGCGTCCCAGCTCGATGAGCTCGGTGACGAGCTCCGGGTAGGTGACCCCGGTCGCTGCCCAGCAGCGCGGGTACATCGAGAACGGGGTGAAGCCCGGCATCGTGTTGACCTCGTTCACGACGAAGCCGTCGTCGGTGAGGAAGCAGTCCACGCGGGCCAGCCCGGAGCCGCCGATCGCCTCGAAGGCACGGGCGCCGATGGAGCGGACCTCGTCGGTCTGTTCTTCGGTCAGGGGCGCAGGGCAGAGGAGCTGCTCGTCGCCGCCGAGGTACTTCGCGGCGAAGTCGTAGAAGCCGTCCTCGGCGACGACGATCTCGCCGGGGAGACTCGTGCGCGGGACACCGTCGCGGCCCTCGAGCACGGCGACCTCGACCTCGCGGCCGACGACCCGGGGCTCGACGATGACCTTGCTGTCGTGCTCGAAGCCGAGCCGCATCGCGCTCGCGAGGTCCTCCGGCGTGTCGACGCGGGACACGCCCATGCTCGACCCGGCGCGGGCGGGCTTCACGAACAGCGGCCAGCCGTGCGCCGCGATCCGCTCGGCGACGTCGAGTTCGTCGGCTTCCCACTCGCGGCGGAGCACGGTGGTCCACGGTGCGACGCGCAGTCCGGCGTGCTCGAGGACGGCCTTCGCGACGTGCTTGTCCATCGCGAGGGCGCTCGCCAGCACGCCGTCCCCGGCGTACGGCAGTCCGGCGGTCTCGAGGAGGCCCTGGATGGTGCCGTCCTCACCGAAGGGGCCGTGCAGGATCGGGAACACCAGGTCGACGGGGATCGTGGTGACGCTGCCGTCGGGGTGCTCGACCGTGAGCGCACGGGCCTCGGCCGCGCTCGGGAACCGCACCCGCGTGCCGTTGTCCGGCACGGTCGGCAGCTGCTGCCCGACGAGGGCCCACTGCTCCGGGTCGTCCGGCTGCAGCGTGAACGCGCCGTCCTTGGTGATGCCGACGGGGACGATGTCGTACGCGGCTCGGTCGACCGCGTCCATGATGCCGCCGGCGGTGACGCAGCTGATCTCGTGCTCGCTGGACCGGCCGCCGAACAGGACGACGACGGTGGTGGTGCTGGTCATGGGCGCTCCCGGGTGCAGAGTGGCCGGACCGGTCACTCGCCCTGGGGCTCGTCGGTCTCGGTGAGGTGCGGCGCGATGTTGCGCGGATCGAGCCTACCGGCGAGCACCTCGGCGACCTGTCCCACGATGGGCATGTCGACGCCGTTGGCCGCGGCGAGCTCGAGGATCGGCGCGACCGACGCCAGACCCTCGGCGGTCTGGTTCATCTGCCGGACGACCTCGTCGAAGCGGTACCCCTGGCCGAGCAGGCGCCCGGCGGTGTTGTTCCGGGACAGCGGCGACTGGCACGTCGCGATGAGGTCGCCGAGACCCGCCAGGCCGGACAGGGTCGAGGGCTGCGCGCCGAGGGACACCGCGAAGTCGGTCATCTCGGCGAGGCCGCGGGTGATGATCGACGCCTTCGTGTTCTCGCCGTAGCCGACACCGTCGACGATGCCGATCGCCACGGCGATGAGGTTCTTCAGCACGCCGCCGAACTCGGTGCCGATCACGTCGGTGTTGATGAAGGACCGGAAGTACGGGTTCGTGGCGACCGCGGCGACGGCGCTGGCGGTGTCGGCGCTCGACGAGGACACGACGGCGGCGGTGGGCTGGCGCCGGGCGATCTCGAGCGCCAGGTTCGGGCCACTCGCGACGGCGATGCGGTCCTGGTCGATGCCGAGTCCCTCGAGCAGGACCTCGCTCATCCGCAGGCCGGTCGCCTTCTCGACGCCCTTCATCAGGCTGACCACGGGCACGCCGGCGGGCAGGAGCTCCCGGATCGCGGCGAGGTTGGAGCGCAGCGTCTGCGACGGCACCGAGACGTAGACCTGCTCCGCGCCGTCGAGCACCGATGCCAGCGACGTCGACGCGGTCAGCGTGCGGGGCAGGTTGATGCCGGGCAGGTACTCCGAGTTCCGCTTGGTCTCGGTGATCTCGCGTGCGACCTCCGGACGGCGGGCCCACAGGACGGTGGACGCCCCGCCCTCGGCGAGGACCTTCGCGAACGTGGTCCCCCAACTGCCCGCGCCGATCACGGCGACACGCGGCTTGTCGGTGGACTGCATCACCACGCGGATCGCAGCGGTGTCCACGGCACCGCGAGCGGCCGCGGTGGGGTCCGGGTGGTCGTCGTGCGGTCGGAGGCCTGGGGCGCCGACGGCGCGTGCGTCACTCAAACTTGCCGGTTTCCTTCTGGTTGTTCGCGGACGGGTCCCAGCGGGTCGCCGGTGCCTTCTCGCCGCGGAGCTGCTCGACGAGCTCGGTGATCCGGTCCATCACGATCGCCGTCGCCTCGATGAGCATCTGCTGGTCGATCGGACGGCCGCGGTACGCCGACAGGTCGACGGGGTCGCCGAAGACGATGTCGACACGCGACGGCGGGAACAGCCGGAGCTTGTTCGAGTACCGCGCCATGATCTTCTGCGTGCCCCAGTGGGCCATCGGGATGAGCGGGACGTCGTTCTCGAGCGCGATCCGCACCGCCCCGGTCTTGCCGCGCATCGGCCACAGGTCGGGGTCGCGGGTGAGCGTGCCCTCCGGGTAGACGATCACCGCGCCACCCGACTCGACCAGGGACTTCCCGCCGCGGAGCGGGTCGTTCAGCCGCGTGCGGCCGGAGCGCTCGACCGGGATCTGGCCCATGCCGCTCATCAGCTTGCCGAGCACCGGCACACGGAACAGCGACGCCTTCGCCAGGAAGCGCGGCTGCCGGCGGCTGATGTACACCGCGGTGCCGACGACCAGGGGGTCGATGTTCGTGTAGTGGTTCGGGGCGAGCACGAAGGCGCCGTCCTCGGGGAGGCGGTTCGGGCCGTGCCAGTGGTAGCGCGCGGTGAACCGGAACGTCGGGATCACGAAGACCGCGGTGATCCGGAACGCCAGATTCAGGTCGCCGCGCTTCCACCGGCGGCCGGGGTTGGGCAGGCCGGTCGTGACCTGGTCCAGGTCACGGCCGGCGTCGTTCGATGCCATCGAAGCCGACCCTGCGCCTAGCCGGCGAAGTCGAAGTCCGCGCCGAGCTTCCGCAGCTTCGGGATGAAGTGCTCGTACCCGCGGGAGATGATGCCGACGTTCGTGATGTGCGACTCGCCCTCGGCGGTCAGCGCCGCGATGAGGTGGCTGAAGCCGCCACGGAGGTCGGGCACCCGGACGTTCGCGCCGTGCAGCTTCGTCGGGCCGGTGATGACCGCTGCCTGCTCGAACGGACGACGGGCGACACGGCGGTCGTGCCCGGGCAGCCCCTCCTTGTGCACGACGATGTCCGCGCCCATCTCGTTGAGCGCGTCGGTGAACCCGAACCGGTTCTCGTAGACGGTCTCGTGCACGACGCTCCGGCCCTCGGCCTGCGTCAGCGCCACCACGAGCGGCTGCTGCCAGTCGGTCATGAAGCCGGGGTGCACGTCCGTCTCGATGACGACGGGCTTCAGGACGTCGAGCTCCCGGTAGAACCGGATGCCGTCCTCCTGGATGTCGAAACCGCCGCCGACCTTGCGGAAGACGTTGAGGAACGTCATGAGCTCCTGCTGCTTCGCGCCCTCGACGAAGATGTCGCCGTTGGTCGCGAGGGCGGCGGACGCCCAGCTCGCTGCCTCGTTGCGGTCGTTGATCGCACGGTGGGTGTAGCCGCGGAGCGACTTGACGCCCTCGATGAAGATCGTGCGGCTCGGCTCGACCGTGATGATCGCGCCCATCTTCTGCAGGATCGCGATGAGGTCCATGATCTCGGGCTCGATCGCGGCGTTGCGGAGCTCGGTCACGCCGTCGGCCAGCGTCGAGGACAGCAGGACCTGCTCGGTCGCACCGACGCTCGGGTAGGGCAGCTCGATGTTCGCGCCCTTGAGGCCGTTCGGCGCCGTGATGTGGATGCCGGAGATCTGCTTGTCGACGACCGCACCCATGGCGCGGAGCGCGTCGAGGTGGAAGTCGATCGGACGGTCGCCGATGCGGCAGCCGCCGAGGTCGGGGATGAACGCCTCGCCGAGCTTGTGCAGCAGCGGGCCGCAGAACAGGATCGGGATGCGGCTCGACCCGGCGTGCGCGTCGATCTCGGCGAAGTGCGCCGACTCGACGTTCGACGGGTCGAGGATGAGCTCGCCTCGTGCAGGATCGGTGATGCGCACACCGTGCACCTCGAGCAGCGCGCGGACGACCTTGACGTCGGAGATGTCCGGGACGTCCTTGAGGATCGAGGGGGTGTCGCCGAGCAGCGACGCGACCATCGCCTTCGTCGCGAGGTTCTTCGCGCCGCGCACCTCGATGCGTCCGACCAGCGGCTTCCCGCCGCGGATGACGATCTCGTCCGACTTGAGTCCCACACGCGCCCCTGCAGCTGCTGCGTCCTGTACGAGAGAGTTCACTACTTCACCGGCAATGTTTTCGGCCGCCAGGTTCCCCGGCGGGATTCGAACTCCGTGATCGAGGTCTCGTCACGGAGGGTGAGCCCGATGTCGTCGAGCCCTTCCATCAACCGCCAACGAGTGTAAGCGTCGATCTCGAAAGCCACGTCCACATCGCCCAGCGACACGCGCTGGGTCGCCAGGTCCACGGTCGCCTGGATGCCCGGGTTCGCCTCGATCTCGGCCCAGAGCCGCTCGACTTCCGGTTCGGTCACGATTGCGGTGACCAGGCCCTGCTTGCCCGCGTTGCCCTTGAAGATGTCCGCGAACCGGGGCGAGACGACGACCTTGAAGCCGAAGTCCCGGAGTGCCCAGACCGCGTGCTCACGGGACGACCCGGTGCCGAAGTCGGGGCCGGCGACGAGCACCTGGGCGCCCTGGTACTCGGGCTGGTTGAGCACGAAGGCCGGGTCCTGGCGCCATCCGGAGAACAGCGCGTCCTCGAAGCCGGTCTTCGTGACGCGCTTCAGGTAGACCGCGGGGATGATCTGGTCGGTGTCGACGTTCGACCGCTTCAGCGGTGCGGCGATCCCGGTGACGGTGCCGATCTTGTCCATCAGAGCGCCCCTTCCAGAGCCGTTGCTTCGGTGTTCTCCAGGTCCCACGGGCTCGAGAGCGTCCCGCGGACCGCGGTGGCGGCGGCGACGAGCGGCGAGACCAGGTGCGTCCGGCCGCCCTTGCCCTGCCGGCCCTCGAAGTTGCGGTTCGAGGTCGATGCGCAGCGCTCCCCCGGCGCGAGCTGGTCGGGGTTCATGCCGAGGCACATCGAGCAGCCGGCGAAGCGCCACTCGGCGCCGAAGTCGGTGAAGACCTTGTCGAGCCCCTCGGCCTCGGCCTCGAGCCGGACGCGCGCCGATCCGGGCACGACCATCACCCGGACACCCTCGGCCTTGGTCCGGCCCTGGATCACGGACGCGAACGCCCGCAGGTCCTCGATGCGCGAGTTCGTGCACGAGCCCATGAAGACCGCGTCGACCGCGATGTCCTTCATCGGCGTGCCGGCCTCGATGTCCATGTACTCGAGCGCACGCTGCGCTGCGGCCTGGTCGTTCGGGTCGGCGTAGTCCGCGGGCGACGGCACCGACTCGGAGAGCGAGACGCCCTGCCCCGGGTTCGTGCCCCACGTGACGAAGGGCTCGAGCGTGTCGGCGTCGATGAACACCTCGGCGTCGAACACCGCGTCGTCGTCGGTGTTCAGCGTGTCCCAGTACGCGACCGCTTCGTCCCAGTCGGCGCCGGTCGGCGCGTGGTCGCGGCCCTGCACGTAGTCGTACGTGATCTGGTCGGGGCCGACCATGCCGGCGCGGGCACCGGCCTCGATCGACATGTTGCAGATCGTCATGCGGCCCTCCATCGAGAGCGCCCGGATCGCCGAGCCGCGGTACTCGAGCACGTAGCCCTGTCCGCCGCCGGTACCGATCTTCGCGATGACCGCGAGGATGATGTCCTTCGCCGTGACGCCCGGACGGAGCGAGCCCTCCACCGTGATCGCCATGGTCTTGAACGGCTTCAGCGGCAGGGTCTGCGTCGCCAGGACGTGCTCGACCTCGCTCGTGCCGATGCCGAACGCCATCGCGCCGAACGCCCCGTGCGTCGAGGTGTGCGAGTCGCCGCACACCACGGTGATGCCGGGCATCGTCAGGCCGAGCTGCGGGCCGACGACGTGCACGATGCCCTGTTCCTTGTCGCCGAGCGAGTGCAGGCGGACACCGAACTCGGCGCAGTTGCGACGGAGCGTCTCGATCTGGGTGCGGCTCGTCGGGTCGGCGATGGGCCGGTCGATGGCGAGCGTCGGCGTGTTGTGGTCCTCGGTCGCGATGGTGAGGTCGAGACGGCGCACCGGGCGGCCTGCCTGCCGCAGACCGTCGAAGGCCTGCGGGCTCGTGACCTCGTGCACGAGGTGGAGGTCGATGTAGAGGAGGTCCGGGTTCCCGTCCTCACCCTTGACGACGACGTGGTCGTCCCACACCTTCTCGGCGAGCGTCCTGCCCATGCTCTCGACCCTTCGGTTCGCGTTCGTCGGACACCGCTGTCGCGGCGCGATCCGGCGAGTCTAGCACTGGTATACCAACTGGCTCACCTCCGTCGTCGGCCCGGTTCCACCCGGTCTGGAGGCTCGGCGTGCGTTCTGCGACACCTGCCGCGGTGGGAGGATGGTCGGGTCATGACGAACCCCGCGCACTCCTCCCGAACGGTCAACCTCGAGGGCGCCGCGCGCGCCGCGATCGCCGGCGGGGCACCCCTCGCCCTGCTCATCGCGCTCGGGATGCCCGGGTACGCGGCCTTCGCGATGTTCGCCGGCTTCACCGCCATCTTCGGAGCGACGGAGCAGTACCGGCAGCGTGCCGTGACGACCGGCGTCGCCGGCGGCCTGCAGATGCTGTGCATGTTCGCAGGGATCGCGGTGTCGCTCGCCGGGTCGCAGGTGTGGTTGCAGGCCGTCGGGCTCGTCGTGGTGCTCGTCGTCGCGGTGTGCACCCTGAGTGCGCTCCGGACGATCCCGGCCCAGCCGATCTTCCCCACGTTCGCCTTCGTGGTGTCCGCACTCGTGCCGCTGAAGCCCGCCGACCTGCCGCTCGTCGCCACGATCATCGTCGGGTCGGTCGTGTGGGCCTGGCTCGTCGCGATGTCCGGTCTCGTGATCCGTCGGCTCTGGCACCCCCGCGCGCCGCACCGCTTCCGGCCGCTGGCGCCGCTGAAGGAGCGCGGCCTCGGGATCCTGCGCACCGGTGCACTGTGGGAGACGGTCGGGCTCAACGTCGTCGGGGCGCTCGTCGCCGGCGCGATCGCGGAGTCGATCCCCTGGCTCGGGCACCCGTACTGGGCGGTGATCGCCGTCGTGTCGACGCTGCCGGCGCTCCGCCAGCGGCACACCGTGATCCGGGCGTTCCAGCGTTTCATCGGCACGATCGGCGGCACCGTGATCGCGGTGGGGATCCTGCTGCTCGAGCCCGGGGCGTGGTGGATCGTCGTGATCGCGGTCATCGGGCAGTTCTTCGCGGAGATCTTCGTCGCGCGGAACTACGCCGTGTGCCTGCTGTTCCTCACGCCCCTGGCGCTCGCCGTGTCGTGGCTGAGCCTCCCCGAGGCGCCGGAGCTCCTGGCGCTCGACCGTGTCGCCCAGACCACGCTCGGCGCACTCGTCAGCGTCGCACTGCTGTTCGTCGGCCGCGGGATCGAGCGGCGCCGCGGCCGGGCGCTCGGCGCCACCGCGAGCATCCGTACCGTCTAGCGCCCCGCCCCGCCCCGCCCCGCAGTGTGCGAGGTTCCGGACAGCGTGCGAGCCGCGCCGGGTCGCACGCTGTCCGGAACCTCGCACGGTGGCGCGCGCCGTCGCACGGTGCGAGGGCGCCACAGCCGGCTAGAGCGGCTGGATGTTCCAGGCGTCGATGACCGGGCGACCGTGCTCGTACCCGAGGACGCTCACCGAGGCCGTGCCGAGCTTCAGGACCGCACCGTCCTGCGGCGCGAGCCGGATCCACGCGGCGCCGATCGCGCGCAGCACGTGTCCGTGCGCGACGAACACCGCGTCCTGGCCCTCGGCGAGCACCGGGCGCGCACGGTTCAGCACGCGTTCCGCGCGGACCCGGACCTCGGCGGCGCTCTCACCGGGGGTGTCGCCCTCGGGGACGCCGTCTGTCCAGAGGTCCCACGGTCCGTGCCGCTGCACCTTGATCTGCGGGGTGGTCAGTCCCTCGTAGGCGCCGTAGTCCCACTCGTACAGGTCCTCGTCGAGCTCCGGATCGACGCCGATCAGCGCCGCGGTGTCCCGCGCGCGCTGCAGCGGACTCGAGAGCGCGAGGGCGAAGTCACGGTCCGCCAGGTACCGGCCGGCGCGCTCCGCCTGCTCGATGCCGTTCTCGGTGAGCGGGATGTCGGTGCGGCCGGTGTGCTGACCGCTCTTCGACCACTCCGTCTCTCCGTGGCGGACGAGGACGAGTTCGCCGGGGCGTTCCGAGGTCATGGGTTCCTTCCGATCCAGAGGCCGAGCGCGGCTGCGCCGACCGAGACGACGAGCATCCCGAGGCCGTTCAGGACGGCGAGCCGGGTCTTGCCGGATCGGAGGAGCTGCACGGTCTCGACACTCGCCGTCGAGAACGTCGTGTACCCACCCATCATGCCCGTCCCGAGGACGGCGACTCCCGGGATCGACAGCGCACCGGACTCCCCGAGGCCCGTCAGGAGCCCGAGGACGAACGACCCGGAGACGTTGATGACGAGCGTGCCGAGCGGGAAGCCGGTGACCCGCGCCTTCAGGACCCCGTCCAGGACGAACCGCAGCGCGGCACCCACACCACCGCCGATCGCCACCAGGAGCAGCTCGAGCGCGCTCACCGGAGGCTCCCCCGCGGACGGAGCAGCGACGCGACCCAGAGTCCGGCGACGACCGCTGCGAGCCCGGCCACGACGGTCAGCAGCGCGTACCCGGAGCCCGCGCCCCACCGCCCGACGTCGAGCAGCCGCGCGGTGTCGTCCGCCAGCGTGCTGTAGGTCGTGAAGCCGCCGAGCACGCCGGTGCCCACGAACAGCCGGACCGTACGACGCCGCCCGACGTCCGGACCGCGGCGCGCGAGGTGGTCGAGGAGCAGTCCGAGGCAGAACGCCCCGACGACGTTGATCCCGAAGACGGTCCAGCTCACGCCGTCCACGGCGGGGAACCGGTCGGCGAGGACCGCGCGCACCGCGGTGCCGATCGCTCCCCCGAGTGCCACGAGCCCGATGAACCCCCATCGCAGGTGGGGTGGTCGTTGGTCCGGCACGAGTGCACGATACCGGCTGGCGCAACGACGAAGGTCCCCGTCCGGGTGGACGAGGACCTTCGGTTGGTGACCCCAGCGGGATTCGAACCCGCGTTACCGCCGTGAGAGGGCAGCGTACTAGGCCGCTATACGATGGGGCCGCGGCAGGCATGTTGTCGGACTCGGAGGACAGCCACCTGTGGTGACCCCAGCGGGATTCGAACCCGCGTTACCGCCGTGAGAGGGCAGCGTACTAGGCCGCTATACGATGGGGCCGTTCCGACAACTCGACAAGTATGGCACACGGCTCGCGACCTGCCAAAACGAGGCGTGTCGCCCGGGTGTGCCGCCATGCCTGCCGGAGCATACGGTGGGTCGATGACCGCGCGGATCGGGCTCTCGGGGTGGCAGTACGATGGCTGGCGCGGCGACTTCTACCCGGAACGGCTGGCCAGACGGCGGTGGCTGGAGTACGTCGCCGAGCGGTTCGTCACCGTCGAGCTGAACGGTTCCTTCTACTCACTGCAGCGGCCGGAGCGGTACCGGTCGTGGCGCGCTGCCGTCCCACCGGGGTTCCGGTTCGCGGTGAAGGGTGGTCGGTACGTCACACACATGTTGCGGCTCCGGAACGCCGAGACAGCGCTGGCGAACTTCTTCGCGTCCGGCCCGCTCGAGCTCGGGGACACGCTCGGTCCTGTGCTGTGGCAGCTCCCGGAGACGCTCACCCCGACTCCGGAGGTGCTCGACACGTTCCTCTCGATGCTGCCCGGGTCCCAGGGTGACGCCGCCGAACTCGCGGCCCGCCATGACGACAAGGTGGCGGACACCCCCGTCGTCGCCGAGGACGCGACGCGGGTGATCGACCACGCCGTCGAGTTCCGCTCGACGGTCACGCCGGAGCACCTCGACGTCCTCCGACGGCACGGCGTGGCCCTCGTCGACTCGCACGCCGGCGACTTCCCGCGCCTCCGTGCGGACACGGGCGCCCGGTTCGCCTACCTGCGTCTGCACGGTGCGCCGCGGACGTACCACGACGGGTACTCGCCGCAGGCACTCGGCCGATGGGCGAACACCGTGGTCGCGCACCTCGACGCGGCGCGGGACACGTACGTGTACTTCGACAACGACGCCGAGCGGCACGCGCCGTGGGACGCCCTGGCACTCGACCGGCTCGTCGGCGACCGGCTGCGGACGCGAGCGGCGGGGCGGCGGCGAGCCGGGCCTCCAGACCGAGCGTGACGGCTCAGATGGTGAGGGACTCGCCGGGCCGGAGCACGACGAGCGCGCCGGTGGGTTCGACCGCCTCGCGGAGACGCCCGGTGTGCATGTCGTACCCGATCTCGGAGAGCGTCGCTTCGTGCACCGGGTACGCGCGCTGCGGTGCGACGAGGGCGACGTAGTCCATCATCTCGGCGACCTTGAGCCACGGGGCGCCGACGGGTGCGGCGAGGACCTCGACCGGCACGCCGGGGTCGGTGTAGCCGTCGCCCGGGTAGAACAGCCGCCCGTTGACGAACACTCCGGTGTTGTCCACGACCGGGACGGACGAGTGGATCAGGTTGTGCCGGGTGCCGTGGAAGGTGAGCTCGAACGGCCCGACGACGCGGCGGTCCCCGTCCGTGACGACGTCCACGTCGACGTCGGGCAGCGCCGACGCGACCCCCGCCGGCCCGAACACGAGCGCTCCGGGGTTCGCGGCGAGGACGGCGTGCAGCTGGGTCGGCGTGACGTGGTCCGGGTGCTCGTGGGTGATCACGACCGCGACGACCCCGCTGACGTCGACCGGTCGGGTGAAGCCGCCGGGGTCGATGACCAGCCGGGCTCCGTCCGCCTCGACGACCTGACAGGCGTGTTCGAGCTTCGTGACCTCCATGCCGCTGAGCGTACGCGCGGCGCCGGCAGCCGTGCCGTTCGTCGTCGCAGAACCGGAACCGTCTCGAACCGCGGAAGTCCGTGGTGCGAACCGGCTTCGGTTGTGCGACGCCGGCCTGCATCACACGATGCCGCGTGCCGCGTCACGCGCGCCGCGTCACCCGCGCGGCGGCCCCGTGCTCGACCGCACCACGAGCGACACCGGCGCCGCCGCCACCGTCCGCGGCCGGGCCCCGTCGACCTCGGCGAGCACGGCCCGCGCGGCCGTCCGGCCCTGGGCCTCCGGGTCCTGCGCGACGGTGGTCAGCCCGGCCGCGACGCCGTACTCGTGTCCGTCGATGCCGATCACCGACAGGTCGCCGGGGACGTCGATCCCCAGCCGGGCGGCGGCGAGCATCACCCCGAGCGCCATCTCGTCGGACGCGCAGAACACCGCGGTCGGCCGGCCGTCGCGCGCAGTGCCCTCGAGCAGCGCCGACCCGGCGGCCACCCCGCCCGCGAACGAGAACCGCCCGTCCGCGATCCACGTCGCCGGCACCGGCAGCCCGGCGGCCGCCATCGCGTCGAGGAACCCGTCGCGCCGCCGGAACGGCACCGCGACGTTCATCCCGGCCTCGTCCTGTCCGCCGACGTACGCGACCCGCCGGTGCCCGAGTCCCAGCAGGTGCGACACCGCCAGGTGGGCGACCACGTCGTCGTCCACCCCGACGTTCCGCAGACCGGGCGCGGGTCCGCCGATCACGATCATCGGGTGCTCGCTCAGCTGCAGCTCGGACCGTTCGGTCTCGTCCAGGACGAGCGAGAGCAGCACGAGCGCGTCCACACGCTGTCGCAGCATCGACCGTCGGAACGCCCGGTCGCGGTCGCCGTCCGGCCCGCCGAGGTTGTACAGCACCAGGTCGTACCCGGCCTGGCGGAGTTCGGCGTCCACACCCCCGAGCGCCTTCACGTAGAACCACCGGTCGAGCACCGGCACGACGACACCGACGGCCCGCTGCCGACCGGTCGCCAGGCCGGCCGCCGCCGAACTCGGGACGTACCCGAGCTCGTCGGCGACCCGCCGCACCTGGTCGATCGTGGTGTCGGCCACCGACGGCAGACCGCGCAGCGCGCGGGACACCGTGGCCTTCGACAGTCCGGTGACGGTCGCGATCTCCTGGATCCCCACCGCTGTGCCGCCGGGAGGCCCGTCAGCCGTCCGTGCCGTGCGTCACGTCACCGACGTCCCGGCTCCCACGCCCCGCACCGGTCACCGCGACGGCTCGCGGTCGGGGGCGACGGGGTGCCGGGTCGTCCCACCCGGCGTGGGCGTGGTCGCGGAACACGGTGGTCACCCGCTGCTGCCCGCCAGGGACGTGGACGCCGACGGGGTGGGTGTCGCGGCGGACGGGGCGTCCGGCTGCCTCGGCCGCGGCGGCCTCGGTGCGCCGGACCACCCGGACCCGCCATCGGTCGAGCACCACGACGACGAGCACGCACGCCAGCAGCGTGAGCGCCCAGCCGAGTGCCGGTCGACCGGTGAACTCGCAGAACACGGTGACGGCGAGGAACGCGATGCCGAAGAAGCCGACGAAGCCCATGGCCTCCTCGATCGGTGCCGAGGGGCGACGCGGAGCCCGGAGTGCCATGGCGCTCAGCCCTTCACGCCACCGGCGGTGAGGCCGGCCACGATGCGTCGCTGGAAGATGAGCACCAGGATGACGAGCGGGATCGTGACGATCGTGCCCGCCGCCATCACCGCCGTGTAGGGCTCCTGGTGCGGCTGCGTGCCGGCGAACGAGGCGATCGCGACCGTCACCGGCTGCGTGGCGTCGCTCGAGAGCTGCGAGGAGATCAGGTACTCGTTCCAGGAGGAGATGAACGCCAGGATCGCCGTCGTGAACACCGCGGGGGCGGCCAGCGGCAGGATGATCCGCCGGAAGGCCTGCACGCGGGTGCAGCCGTCGATGCGCGCCGCTTCCTCGAGGTCCCACGGCATCTCGCGGAAGAACGAGGCCAGCGTGTAGACGGTCAGGGGCAGCACGAACGAGATGCTCGGCAGGATCAGCGCCTGGTACGTGCCCATCCAGCCGATGTCCGTGAAGAGCTGGAACAGCGGGGAGATCAGCGCGACGCCCGGGAACATCGACGCCGCCAGGATCGCACCGGCGATGAGCGACTTGCCGCGGAACTCCAGCCGGGCGAGCGCGTACGCGGCACTCGTGCCGACGAGGAGCGCGATGATCGTCACGACGCCGCCGATGATGAGGCTGTTGAGCAGCGCCCGTCCGAGGTGGTTGCCGAGTGACGTCGCGAACGCCGTCGCGTAGTTGTCGAGCGTCACGTGGGTGGGCCACGGTGTCGCGTCGAAGGTGAACCCGACGTCGCGGAAGCTCGTCACCACCATCCAGTAGAAGGGCAGCAGGCACCAGACGGCGATCACCACCGCCTGGATGCCGGTGCGGATCCGCGGGCCGGTGTCCCGCTTGACGCGGACCTCGGCGCGGTCGATGGAGCGTTCGCGGGAGCGGGTGCTCGAGCGGGGTCGGTCTGCTGCGAGGGTCACTTGAGTTCACCCTTCTGCTGTGCCGCCTGCGTCTGCACGACGTTCGCGCCGAGGAACCGGACGAACAGGAACGCGACGATGAAGATGATCAGGAACGTGATGGTCGACAGGGCCGACGCGGAGTTGAACCCCTGCCGGATCTGGTCGACGACCAGGATCGAGAGCGTGGTGGTGGCGTTGCCGGAACCACCGCCGCCGCCGGTCAGGATCGCGGGCAGGTCGTACATGCGCAGGGCGTCGAGCACGCGGAACAGGATCGCGACCATGAGCGCGGGCTTCAGCAGCGGCAGCGTGATGAGCATGAAGCGCTGCACGGTCGAGGCGCCGTCCATCTTGCCGGCCTCGTAGACCTCTTCCGGGATGAGCTGCAGCCCCGCCAGGATGAGCAGCGCCATGAACGGGGTGGTCTTCCACGTGTCCGCGATGATGATCGCGAACCGGGACGCCCACTCGCCGCTCGTCCAGAGGACCTGGTGGCCGATGACGTGGTTGAGCACGCCGTTCGCGTCGAAGATGAAGTACCAGAGCTTCGCGGTGACGGCGGTCGGGATCGCCCACGGCACCAGGATCGCGGCGCGGACGAGCGCGCGGCCCTTGAAGTTGCGGTTCATGATGATCGCCATCCAGACGCCGATCAGCGTCTCGAGCAGCACGGTCACCACGGTGAAGAAGAACGTGTTGCCGAACGACACCCAGAACTGGGAGCCGAGGCTGCCGGGCGGGCAGACGGTGTTGCCGCACTGCTGGCCGAGCCAGTGCACGTAGTTGGTGACGCCGGCGAAGCCACCGGCGACGAACAGCCCGGTCGCCTTGTCGAGTCCGGCGTCGAGCTGGAACGACTGGATGGTCGCGCTGACCACCGGGTAGCCGATGACGACCGCCAGGAGCACGATCGTCGGGCCGATGAGGTACACGGCCCACCGGCCGTGCTCCGCGTTGAGTCCGCCTCGTCGCCGCTGCTGCGGCTCCATCCCCTGGGGGTTCGGGATGGCTGCTGGGATCTCGGTTGCTGCTGACACTGACGGCCTCCTTGCCGGTGTCGGAACGCACGTTGGGAGGACGGGAGGCACGGGTCGGGGCCGACCCGAGCCTCCCGTCCGGTGCGGCGTGAGCCGCGCGACCGTGGTCGCTAGTTGCTGGTCGTCGCCGCCTTGAGGGCGGCTTCCATGTCCTTCATCGCCTCGTCGACGCTCTTCGACCCCTTCAGGGCCGCGTATGAGTTGTCCTGGATCGCCTTCGTCACGGCCGGGTAGTACGGCGTGACCGGGCGGGGCTCCGCGCTCTGGATCGACTTCAGCAGGGTGGGCAGGTACGGCAGCTTCGAGGTCAGCTCGGAGTCCGTGTAGAGGTCACCGACGACCGGGGCGAGCGAGCCCTGGGTCGCGAAGAACTTCTGCGTGTCGTTCGAGGTGAGGAACTCGAGGAAGTCGTGCGCCGTCGCCTTGTGCTTCGAGTACACGCTGATCGCGGCGTTGTGCCCGCCGAGCGTCGATGCACCGACGCCGTCGGCACCCGGGATCGGGGCGATGCCGAAGGTGTCCTTCACCTTGCTCGACCCGTCGGTCTTCGCGAGGTTGTACACGTACGGCCAGTTGCGCAGGAAGAGCAGCTTGCCGCTCTCGAACGCCGTGCGGCCCTGCTCCTCCTGGTAGGTGATCGCCTCGGCCGGGATGTTCCCGTCCTTGAACGCGTCGACCAGGTTCTGCAGGCCGGCCTTGGCCTTGGACGTGTCGACGTCCGGCGCGCCGCTCTTGTTCAGGATCGAGCCGCCGGAGCCGTTGACCGCCTCGGAGGCGTTGACCGTCAGGCCCTCGTACTTCGCGAACTGGCCGGCGTAGCAGCCGATGCCGTTGTCCTTGGCGATCTGGCAGTCCTGCATCATCTCGGCCCAGGTGGTCGGGGGCGTCTTGACGAGGTCCTTGCGGTAGTAGAGCAGGGCGCCGTCGGAGGTCTGCGGGGCCGCGTAGAGCGTGTCGTTGTACGTCGCGGTCTTCACCGTCGCCGGCAGGAGCTTCGACGTGTCGATCTTCATGTCGCCCTTGAGCGGCGTCAGCCAGCCCTTCGCGGCGAACTCCGCGGTCCAGACGACGTCGACGTCGACCACGTCGTAGCCGTCGTCCTTGGCCTGGAAGTGCTGCACGAGGTCGTCGTGCTGCTGGTCGGCCTGGTCGGACTGCTCCTTGAAGGTGACCTTCTCCTTCGGGTGGGCCTTGTTCCACTTCGCGATCAGCGGGCGGACCACGTTGGAGTTGTCCTTGCCCTGGACGTAGGTGATCGGGCCGTGGCTGTCGGTGCCGCTCTGGGCGTCGTCCGATGCCGAGCTGCCGCTCGAGCAGCCCGCGAGGGTGAGGCCGATCACGGCGACCCCCGCCGCCGATGCAAGACGCATCTTCGCGCGTGTGTTCTTCACAGCGTTGTCTCCTCATCGAGATCACCAGGGTGCGTCGATCGGGTGTCGACGATGCACTCCTGGAGCAGGCGACGCTGCCTGCTGGGCGTGGACGCTACGCCCGCCTCCGGCGTTCCGCAACCGGTTGCATCGATCCCGTGACCTGAGTGTGACCTTCGGAGTTGCCAAGTCTTCCTGGGTGAGCGCTCACTCCGGCACGAAGGTCGTTGCGGGGCCCGGTGCGGGGTCCCGCATGATCCCCGCCACGGTCACCGACTGCCGTTGTGGGGCCGCGGAAGGCGACCGTAGCGTCCCCGACATGGCATCCCTCTCCGCCGTCACCGTCCCCGGACCGCGCCGTGTCATCGGCGTCAACCTCGACGGTCCGCTGCCCGAGCTCGTCGCCGACGAGACCGGCTCCTCCGCGCTGGTCATCGGCTACCGCGACGGCTACCCCGTCAGCACCCTCGACGTGCTGCTCACCGACGACCCCGCCGACGCCACCCGTGCGCTCGCGCCCCTCGTCGACTCCATGGTCGAGGCCGGCGCGTTCGACGACCACGCCCCCGTGACCGACGACCAGCTCCCGACGATCTCGGTCGTGGTCTCCACGGTCGTCGACCGCGTCGAGGACCTCGGCAAGCTGCTCGACGTGCTCGAGCACCTCGACTACCCGCGCCACGAGGTCGTCCTGGTGGACAACCGCGTCACGGTCCCGGACATCGACGCGCTCCCCGCGCTCCTGGAGGGCCGCGACGTGCGCCTCGTCACCGAGCGCCGGCCCGGACTCTCCGCCGGACGCAACGCCGGCGTGGCGGCAGCGACGGGCGACGTCATCGCGTTCACCGACGACGACGTCCGCGTCGACCCGCAGTGGCTCCGCGCGATCGGCACCCGCTTCGTCCGGGAGCCCGGGCTCGACGCCGTCACCGGCGTGATCCTGCCCGTCGAGCTCACGACCCCCGCCCAGATCTGGTACGAGGCGTACTACGGCGGGTTCAGCGCCGAGCGCACCTTCTCGCCGGTGACGATCGTCCCCGACGACGTCCACGGTGCGATGCGGCACGCCCGCGTCTCCGCCGTGCGTCCGGACGGCACCGTGCGGAAGCACTTCGCGGTGTACGGCATCGGCGCGTACGGCGCCGGGGCGAACATGGCGTACCGCCGCTCCCTCATCGAGACCGTCGGCGGCTTCGACACCACGCTCGGCGCCGGCTCCCCCGCCCGCGGCGGCGAGGACCTGGCGATGTTCATCGAGACGCTCTGGCGCGGCGGACGCATCGGCTTCGAGCCGCACGCGGTCGTGCACCACCGGCACCGCCAGACGATCGAGGACCTGCACAAGCAGCTGCACGGCAACGGCGTCGGGTTCACCGCGCTGATGTGCGCGCTCGCCGCGAAGGACCGCCGCCACCTGACGGTCCTCGCGCGCCTGATGCCGCTCGCCGCGAAGGTCAAGGCGAAGCAGATGGCGTCCCGGCTCGCCGGCCGTCGTGACGCGGCGACGGAGACCACGAACGAGGCCTCGACGACCCACATCCCGCGCTCGCTGGCCTACCACGAGCTCCGGGGCTTCCCGGCCGGCCCCGCCGCCTGGTTCCGGAGCCGCCGGCGCTGGCGTGACGTCGAGGCCGGGCGCTTCCGCGCGTAGCGCGGAGCCGGCGTGCGGGGCGTCAACGGCGACGTCCCGCACAACCAAGAGCACTCGGCACCACGGATCTCCGTGGTGCCGAGTGCTTTTGGTTGTGCGACGCCAGGTCGCACCGCGACAGCGCGGCGCAGGCGCGCGCGGGCGCGCCCGTGCCGCGCCCGCCGCTACGCGCGGTCGCCCGCGTGCAAGCGGCCGAGCACGTAGCGCCACGGGCCGCCGAGCGCGGCGACGAGCTCGACGCGCTTGAGCCCGGCGGTCGCGGCGCGGAACTCGTCGTCGACCGGCCACGTCGCCGCGGCCGACACGGCAGCCGACACCTGGTCAGCCCCCGAGCCCTGCCCGAGCGCCCCGAGCTGCCGGAGCGCACCGGCGGCCCGACGGAACACGGCGACCGCGGTGCGCGGACGGGTCATCAGCTTCGCGACCCACGCGCCGAGTCCGGTGCCGTAGCCGAGCGCCTGGGAGCGCAGCGCCTCCCGGTCCGAGCGGTGCTTGTGCCACACGAAGGCGGACGGCTCCACGGCGAGCGCCCCGCCGGAGAGCAGCACGCGGGTGAACAGGTCCGGGTCCTCGCCCGCACGCGACGGGGTCCCGGGGCCGAGCGCGACGTCGAACCCGCCGAGGGCGAGCGCCGCCGTTCGACGGAGCGACATGTTCGCGCCGGTGCCGAACGCGCCGACCGAGAACGGGAACAGCGGCAGGTCGGCCGGCGGCGTCGCGGTGCGGAACACCCGGCGGTCGAGGTTCCGCGCCCAGGTCACCCGCTCGTCGAAGTACCGTTGCGTCGGGGACCGGAGTTCGCCGCTCGGGACCAGTCCGGTCACGCACACGACGTCCGCGTCACGGGCGTACGCCTCGGCGAGCGCCGCGAGCCAGTGCCGGTCGACCACGACGTCGTCGTCGACGAACGCGACCACGGCTCCGGAGGCGAGGGCGAGACCGGCGTTCCGTGCGCGCGAGACGCCGGGTCGGGCCTCCAGGACGTAGTGCAGGCGCGCGTCCCGGAACGACGCGACCACGTCGCGGGTCGCGGTGGTGGTGGGGGCGTTGTCCACGACCAGGACCTCGAAGTCGTCGTACGCGGAGGCGAGCACCGACGCGACGCAGCGGCGCACGTCCTCGGGGCGGTCGCGGGTGCCGATGACGACCGTCATGCGGCCGGTCGCGTCGCCCTGCGGGGCGGACGGGAGGCTGGTGTCGCGGAGGCCGCGGAGGGCCGGTCCCAGCTCGGCCGGGTCCACGTCGCCACCGGCGTCGACGGCGACGTCGACGAAGCCGGCGACCTCGCGGCCGTCGCGGACGAGCAGTCGGGCGCGTCGGAAGCCCTCGGCACCGGCGAGCGCGACGGCGGACGCGGCGAGCGCCTCCTGTCGGTCCACGGCGCCGACCCACGCCGCGCCGGCCCAGGTGGGGACGTCGGGCGACGGCATCGCGGGGGCGATCGTGAGCACGCGGGACGCGGTGGCCTGGTGGTCGGTCATGTTCCGATGGTCCGGGTGCTCCGCCGGCCGCGCAACGGCGGGTCCCGGCGGTTGCGGCGACCCCCGTTCCTCTTGCGGTTTGCCGCCACCGACCAGGCAGTTCCCCGTAGGATCGCAGGGAGGATCCGGCGGGTGCACGCCGGCAACGAGGAGGACGAATGCCGCTGGGCCCCAGGACCGAGCTCGGTGCCGTCCTCCCGTCCGAGGAGACCATCGTCGTGGTGGACGCCGCGACCTGCGTCTGCGGGCACGTGCGGGACGCACACGAGCACTACCGGCCCGGCAGCGACTGCGCCCTCTGCGACTGCCAGAAGTTCCGTAAGAAGCGCTGATCAGGGGCGCTTCGCCGGCCCTGGTGCGGGAAACCGCCGCGAACCCGCAGAGGGCGTCGGATCGCCTTGTCCGCCCCGGAACGGCGCGGTTAGCGTCGCTCCCATGGCCATCTCCCCCGCGGCTCCCGCGTGCATCGTCCTCGCCCACGAGGACCCGCAGCACGTGCGCCGACTCGTCGAGGCGCTCGACCCGTTCCCGGTGTTCCTGCACTGCGACGCGCGCACGCCGGAGTCGGTCTTCCGCGCGATGACCGACGGTCTGCCGGCCCGGGTCCGTGTCCTCCCCCGCATCCGCACCGGATGGGCGAAGTGGGAGAACGTCGAGGCCGAGGTGTCCGGGTACCGGGCGGCGTTGGCCGAGACGGACGCGACGCACGTCGCCGTGCTGACGGGCAGCGACTACCCGCTCGCGAACGCCGCGGAGATCTCCGGGCTGCTCGAGGCGCACCGTGAGGACTCGTTCGTCGCCGTGCACGAGCTGCCGTGGGCGGAGTGGGGCCGCGACGGCGGGACCGGGCGGATGCGCTTCCGGCACTGGGCGTGGCGGAAGCACATGCTGCGCCTGCCGATCCCACGCCGGGTCCCCCGGGACGTGGTGTTCGCCGGTGGCTCGCAGCTCAAGGTCCTGGCGCGGCACCACGCCGCAGCGGTCGTCGACGTGGTGGACACCCGTCCGGACCTCGTCCGGTTCTGGCGTCGCACGTGGATCGCGGACGAGACCTTCGTGCCGTCGGTGCTGAGCACGCCGGGGCTGACCCCGGGCTTCGCGGACGAGCACGTGCCGCACGCGCTGTGGTTCATCGGGTGGGACGGCACGGCGATGAAGAGCCCGCCGTGGCTGACCACCGCCGACGCCGGGCAGCTGCTCGAGCGTCGGACGACGCCGGACGTGGAGCTGCCGCACGTGTTCGCGCGGAAGTTCTCCACGGAGCGCAGCTCGGACCTGCTCGACATCGTCGACGGGGCCTTCGGGCTGCGCGAGGGTGTACGGGCGACGGCGGCATCGGCGGTGGTCGCACCGTGACGCTCCCTCCCCAGACCCGGCGCGAGGCGCGGGCAGCACGTGAGGCCGCAGCGGCGGTCGAGTCGCCGGTCGCTCCCGTGCCGGAGTCGATCGACACCGGCTCGGTCGCCGTCCGCAAGGGCTCCTCCGTCCTGTTCGGCCGCGGCCTGCTCTACGTCGTCGTCTGGTCGATGCAGCTCGTCGTCTCGTCGCTGATCAGCCCGGTGCTCGCGCACCTGATGCCGCCGTCCGAGTTCGGCGTGCTGGCGTCGGCGATCGCGCTGTACCAGGCGCTCGTCGTCCTCGCGGTCGTCGGCATCGACCAGGCGACGGTGCTCCAGCGCGCGGAGGACGGCGACGACCGCAAGGCCAGGGGGCTGATCGCGGTCGGCATGGTCACGGCGAGCATCGTGACGGTCCTCGCCCTGACGACGATCCCGGTCTGGGGCGATGCGGCCGGCTTCATCGGGAACCACCCGCTCCTGCTCGTGGCGGTGCTCTGGACCGGGCCCGCTGCGATCGTGCAGATCTCGCTCGCGCTGCTCGTGGCCCAGGACCGCATCAAGGTCTTCGCGCTGACGAGCCTGCTGTCCTCGATCGGCGGGTCGATCATCGGCCTCGGGCTCCTCACGCTCGTGCACGCCGATGCCGTCACGTACGCGTGGGGCGGGGTCGTCGCGCAGGTCGTGGCCATGGTGATCGGCATCGCGGCGACGCGGCCCCGGATCGCGGGGATCGTCGACACGAAGACGATGGCGCGGGCGTTCAAGCTCGGCATCCCGATCACGCTCGGCAACCTGTCCTACTTCGTGCTGAACGTCGGCGACCGGCTCGTCGTGCAGCGGCTGCTCGGCCCGGACGAGGTCGCCCGGTACCAGATCGCCTACGTCGTGGGCTCTGCCGTCATCCTGCTGCTGACGTTCACGAACTCCGCGTGGGCCCCGCACTTCGCCGCGCTCCGTGACGCCGTCGCCCGTCGGCAGCTCGCGATGCACTCCCGCGACGAGCTGTACCGGATGCTCGCGCCCGTGCTCCTCGCCGTGACGCTCGTCTCCCCGGTGGCGCTGCCGATCCTCGCGCCGGCGTCGTACCGCGTCCACGAGCTCACCGTCGTGGTGTTCATCGTCGCGATCACGGCGTTCCCCGTCGTCGCCAGCGGTGCCACCGGTCGGCTGCTCCTGGTCGAGCGCCGCGGTGTCGCCGTCGGCGTGATCGCCGCGATCGCCAGCGCGGTGAACATCGGCGCCAACCTGGTCTTCGTCCCGCTGCTCGGCATCGCCGGTGCCGCGGTCGCCACCGTGATCGCGTACGTCGTGCTCGCCGCGCTGCAGCAGATGGCCCTGCCGGACCGTCGCGAGTGGCGCGGGCCGGGCCTCCGGGTCGTCCTGACCGTGACCGCCACGCTGCTCGTGGCGACCGCATCGGTCTTCGTCCCGCAGGACGCCCTCTGGAACTGGATCCGCATCGCCGGCGTCCTGGCATGCCTGCCCTGGTTCTTCCGTCGGCTGCGAGCCGCTCGAGGGAGCGTGTGAAGTCCGTGTCACCGAACAGCACGACGGCGACGAAGCCGGGTCCCACCGACGGACGTCGGCTGCGCATCGGCGTGGTGACGAACGGCCTCGCGATCACCGGGGGCGTCGAGCGCTGCGTCCTCGAGGACACCCGCGAGCTCGTCGCCGCCGGCCACGACGTCGCCCTCTGGCACCGTCCGGAGGAGCCCGGCCGCACCGAGGACGACCAGGCGCCGTTCGCGCGGATGGGCGTGCGCCTGGTGGCCGCGTCCGACTACCGCTTCGGCATCAGGACGGCGCTCCGCGACACCCTCCGGTTCGCCCGCGAGGGGCTCCGCATCCGGCGCGCCCGCCTGGACGTCCTGTGGCTGAACCGGCCGGAGTTCCTGCCGTTCGGCCGGGTCGCGTCGATCGTGTCCGGTGTCCCCCTCGCGGTGCACCTGCACCACGCCCCGAACTACCGTCGGCTGGCGCCGATCGCCGGCGGCCGGACCCGGTACTTCGCCGTCTCGCACGCGATGGCGCGCGCCTGGGCGGCGGTCGGGGTCCCCGTCGAGCGGATCACGATCGTGTCGAACGGCGTCGACACGACGGCGTTCCCGCCGCCGACGCCGGCCCAGGTGCGCAGCACGCGCGCCGCGCTCGGCATCGGCGACGCCACCCCGACGGTGCTCTACTACGGCCGGCTCACGCGGGCGAAGGGCGTCCTGGCCCTCCTGGAGGCATGGGACCGGCTCCTGACGACCGCTGCGGCCCGGCTGCCGGTCACCGTCCCCGCCACGGCCGGCTCCGCACGCCGGGTCCCGCTCCTGGTCCTCGCCGGCGCACTCCCGCCGGAGGACGCCGACGACGTCCGTCGTGCGATCGCGTCGCTCCCCGAGGGCTCCGTCCTGGTGCTGCCCGAGCGGGACGACGTGGTCCCGCTGCTGCACGCGGCGGACATCGTCGTCGCGCCGTCCATCGAACCGGAGGGCTTCGGTCGCGTCGTCGTCGAGGCGATGTCCGCCGGCCGGCCCGTGGTCGCCGCGGCGTCCGGCGGCACCGGGGAGATCCTCTCCGGGGAGTGGGCGCGGTTCACGGTGGACCCGACCGACACCGAGGCGCTGGCCCGCACCGTCCTCGACACCCTCGACGAGGCCGTGCTCGACCCGTCGCTCGGCGAGCGGTGCCGGGCGTGGGTGCGGGACCACTACGGCCGCGGCGCGCACGTCCGGTCGCTCCTCGGGGCACTGCGGACGCTCGCAGAACGCTGACGCGACCCGCGACCCGCGACCCGCGCCACGCGACCACCTGCCCGGCCGGGCCGACGGTGCGGGCGCGCGCCGGGCCTCCCGTCCTGGTCGGCGGCGACCGCCTGCTAGCCGCGCGCCGACGCGGGGACGTCGATCGTGATCCAGTCGACCAGGAGGGACCCCTCGGCGTCCACCGGGGGTGCCCCGTCGTTCGACCCGGCCTGCACGACCATGTGCATGCGGGCCATGGGGATGTCCTCCGTCGTCGTGCCGACCAGCGCGCCGTCGATCCGGAACGACATCCGCGACGCCGTCCACTCGATCGTGTACGTGTGCCAGTCCGCGAGCGAGGCGGCGGTCTCCTGGTGCACGCACTTCTGCTCGGGGTCAGCCAGGCAGTGCACGTTGAGCCACGCGGGCGCGCCGAGGGCGCCCTCGGGGAAGTCGACCTCGCCGTCCGACCACTTGTTCGCGTCGCTCCAGAGCAGCACCGCGACGCCGTAGCCGTCCACCGCGTCGCTCTTCATCCGGATGCTGTAGCGGCCGGCGGTCTGGCCGCCCCACTGCCCGTCGACCAGCGGCACGATCCCGCCGGCGAGCGGGGTTCCGTTCTCGCTCGTGCGGAGGTGCATGTCGAGCACGCTGTCGTGGGCGCTCGGCACCGACGACTGGTAGCGCCCCGTCCCCGCGGTGTCCGCGAAGCCGTGGTAGACCGAGAACCGGTCGGCGTACTGCGCCTCGAACCCGCCCGTCGCGGTGTCCTGGTCGAAGTCCTCGGAGAACACCCGCTTCCAGTCGCCGCCGTCGCTCGTGGGCATGGCCGCTCCGCTCGGGTTCTCGTCGTCGCCGTGCAGCGCCGTCGTGGACGTGACGACGATCCCGGCGACGAGCACCAGTGCCCCGACCACGGCGGCGATGCGTCTCGTGTGCCTGGCTCCGTCGCGTGTCCCGTGTCGAGGCACGCCGAGCCCGTGTGCGGGGGCGGCACCGTGCGAGGCCGACGCCTCCGCCGCGAGGGGCGGGGCGTCGGCCTGCAGTGGACTCACCGGCGCGTCACCGCGCTGCGCGTCCCCGGCTCACTGCGTGGCATGCCGGAGCCCCGCCGCGGTCAGCTCGTACATCGCCGTCGTCCCGGAGGACCACACCACGTGCCAGTACGGCGACGCGGCCATGGCCTTCGCGAGCTGCTGGTAGTCCGCGTCGCTCTGGTACCCGTAGCGCTCGTCGTACGCGCCGAACGGCTCCGCCACCAGGGCGTAGTACTTCGTCGCGGTCCAGTTCTGCACGAGCTCGCCGGTGATGTCGTCGACGTCCGCGGTGGCGTCGTAGGTGCCGGTCGGGTCCGGGTAGGCGCCGAGCGCCTCACGGGACAGGTACCCGACGTCGAAGTACCGGGCGCCGGTGTTGCTCGGGACGGCGTTCCCCGAGCCGGTGAGCAGCAGCACGGAGCCCTTCGGCGCGGTCGCGTCGTAGTACTGCGTCGCGGCCGACTGGCTCCGCGTCATCACCCGGTTCCAGTCGAGCGAGGTCTGCCCGAAGGCACCGATCGCGACGAGCGCGGCGATCCCGGCTGCGGCCACGGTGTACTTGACCGCCGCCGGACGCGTCGCACGGGTGACCAGGTCGCCGACCCGGGCGAGACGCCCGGTGGGCATCGGGACCGCTGCCGCGAGCATCGCGATCCACGGGGTCGCGAACAGCACGACGCGGAAGATGCCCTCCTGGCCGTAGTTCGTGGCGACGAGGAGCGAGATCGGGCTCGCCGCCGCCGCGAGGAGACCCCAGTGCACACGGTCGCGGCGCAGGAGCACGGTGATCAGGGCGATCAGCCCGAGCACCACG
The DNA here is from genome assembly GCF_044746585.1 of Curtobacterium sp. NPDC090223. NCBI lineage: Bacteria > Bacillati > Actinomycetota > Actinomycetes > Micrococcales > Microbacteriaceae > Curtobacterium > Curtobacterium sp. NPDC090223. Next base: position 973,130 of record NZ_JBIVCN010000001.1, read on the forward strand.
AGCGCGGCGGCCGGGATGTCGAAGGCCAGCCGGGTGACGAGCGGCTTCGGCAGGACCGTGAGGTCGTGCGTCGGGGGCTGCACGTTGTCGAGCACCTTGCCGACCGCCGCGAGCGACAGGAAGCGCCCGAGGACGTCCCCGTTCAGGGCGGCGAACGCGACGGCGGGGACGAGCACCACGACCGGGAGCCACCACGGGCGGACCAGGCGGAACACGATCAGCGCCACGAGGGCCGCGACGGTGAGGTACGGGGAGATCTGGTGCGTCACGACGAGCACGATCCCGATGCCGGTGATCGCGATGATCCGGGACAGCCCGACCTTGCGGGCCCGCGGCTTCGCCGTGACCGCGGTCTCGCCCGTGTCGGCGCTGCCGGACGCACCCGCGGCGGCGACGTCCTTGCGGAGCGGCCCGGTGGCGAGCACCAGGATGACGATCGACAGCAGGATGCCGGTGGACTGGGGCGAGAAGTACGTCGTGTTGAGCGACCCGGTCGCCGCGGTGAGGAACGCCGCGATCCAGGGGCGCCGGTTCCCCGGGAGCCAGTGCGACGCGAGGACCCCGACGGCGATCGTCGTGCTGAACGCCAGCAGCACCGGGACCCACGCGGCGATGGTCATCGCGTTCACGATGCCGCCGACGTCGGCGACCCAGGCGCCGCCGGCGAAGAGACCGGACCAGGTCTGGAAGATGTCCGACGACGGGTTCGTGCCGCCGTTGACCCGGATGTACTCGAGGACGCCGATGTGCCGTGCCGCCGCCATCACCGTCGGGACGCCGTACGTGATCGCCTGGGCGAGCTGGACGACCCCGCCGAGCACGACCACCGGGACGGCGAGTCCTCGGCCGCGCACGAGTGCGACCACGGCCGCGGCGACGACGATCGCGAGTCCGATCACCAGGCCGGGGCCGAGCGACCCGAACAGGCCGGCGGGGACCGGGTCACCGATGTGCGTGAGCGCGGCGACGACCACGACGACGAGCCCGAGGAGCGAGCCGGCGGTCACCGTGGCGGTGGTGCTCCAGCGTGTCCTCGCCGGACGGTCCCGACGGACGAGGCCGGCGCGGCGCAGCTCGGCGACGTCACGGGGCACCGCGATCGCCACGGCGGCCGCGGTGAGGACGACGACGCCGACGAAGGGCACGGCAGGGGCCCAGATGTGGAAGGTCGCCATCGTGTACCCGATGGCGATCGTGCCGACGAGCGACCCGGTGACCGCGAGCACGGCGAACCGGGCGAGCGGCATCGGACGGACCAGCAGCAGCGGTGCGACGCCGAGCAGTGCGAAGAGGAACACCCCGATCGCACTCCCCCGCAGGGTGGGCAGGCCGAGCACGCTGCCGACCGCCGCCAGGACGAGCGACAGGACGACGATCCCGGCGGCGACCAGTCGTGCGGTCGGCCCCATCGCGTCGGACGCCACCGGGCGGGCGGCGCCGGCGGACTCGAGCCCGCGCTGGAGCTCGTGCCGCCCGTGCGCGGTCCGGTCGATGGTGCCGGCACCGCCGAGGCGTTCCCGCGCGGCGAGGAACGGCGCGGTCAGGGCCGAGCGGCGCTCGACGCCCCGGAGGCGGCGCTTGGTCGCGACGAAGGCCTCGTCGACGGCGTCGAGCGGGTGCACGTCGTGGTCCCCGTCGACCCCGGTCGCGGGGTCGCCCTGCTCGAGTCCGAGGCGTGCGAAGGCGCTGATGGCCTCGGGCGCGGCGTCGACCGACGCGGTGAGCGTCTCCCGGTCGATGGCGTTCTTGGTCATCCAGGCTCCGAGTCCGTGGCCGTGCGCGGCGGCGGCGCGGCGGAGCGACGCGACGTCGTCGGCCGTCCGCTGCCACGCGATCGCGGCGGGTTCGACGGCGATCGCGGCGCCCGCGAACAGCAGTCGTGTGAAGAGGTCGAGGTCGTCGCCGCCACCGACGCGGGTACCGGGACCGAACGCGGTGTCGAAGCCGCCGATCCGGAGTGCGGTCGCGCGGTGCACGGCGAGGTTCGCGCCGGTGCCGTAGGCGGACGCGGCGAAGGGGTGCAGCGGCAGGTCGTCGCGGTCGTCGTCCAGCCGGATCACCCGGCGTCGGACGGTGCGGGCGGCCGGGGTGCGGTCGTCGTGCCAGCGCTGCGCCGGGGTGCGGAGCTCGACGCTCGGCACGAGTCCGGTCACACACGCGACGTCGGCGTCCGCGGCGAACGCGGTCCCGATGGCGGTGAGCCACCCGGCGTCCACCACGGCACCCTCGTCGACGAAGGCCACGACGTCGCCGGTCGCGGCGAGGAGTCCGGCGTTCCGTGCAGCGGCGAGGCCACCGGCCGGTGCCGGGACGGTCCGCACGCGACGCCCCTGGATGACGACGTCGGCGACGTCCGTCGGCTCCGCACCGGCGGCCGCGCCCCGGGACGCGTCCGTCGGCTCCGCGCCCGCGCCCGCGCCCCGGGACACCACGACGACGTCGAAGTCGTCGTACGCCACGGCGAGCACCGAGCGCATCGTCTGGTCGGCGGCACCGTCCGTGCAGAGCACGACGGTGACGGACGGCAGCACCTGGTCTGCTGCCGGCCGGACCGTCGGCGTCGGCATCGGCCGGATCGCGCGCTGGAGGGTGCGGACGTCGATGGTCGCGCCGATGCGCCGGCGCTCCGTGACGTCCGCCTCGACGAACCCGAGGGGCTCGCCGTGGTCGCGGACGAGCAGCCGCGCACGGTGGTACCCCTCGGCACCCTCGAGCGCGATGACGTCACGGTGGCTGGACGCGTGCACGTCCGCGCGGTCGACCTCGCCGACCCACAGGGCGCCGTCCCACGTGGGGAACAGCGGACCCGTGACGATCGGCGAGACGACCATCGCCAGGGTGGCGCGCGTCACGGCGCACCCACCGGCTGCGGCGTGGCGACCGGTGCTGGCGCGGAGACGACCACACCGCCGAACAGTCGCCCGACGGCGTACCCGGTGACCGTCGACGCGACGGACAGCGCGATGGCGAACGCACGGCGCCCCCCACCACGGCCGAGGCCGCCGAGCTCGCGGAGCAGCGCGCCCGGGAGCACCTTCGTCAGGTACGTGGACTCGCTCGCGAGCGAGTCCCCGGTCCCGACACGACGGCTCAGGACGGCCTTCGAGATGCCCTCGTAGTAGCTGCGACGACGGACGTACCGCATCTCCACGCGGTCCGGCGAGACCCGGTGCGAGACGTTCGAGCGCGGCTCGTAGCGGATCCGGGACGCCGGGCGGGCCTGCGCGATGCGGATGCAGAGCTCCGTCTCCTCGCAGCCGAGCGGCTGGTTGCCGACGCGGCCGATGCCGGAGCGGAACCCGCCGGCACCGAGCAGCACGTCGCGACGGAAGGCCATGCTCGACCCGATCACGTTGCGCACGTCACCGGCGGCCGTGGGGAGCCCCGCGTAGCTGCAGCCGACGATCCAGAGCAGCTCGTCCGGGTACGGGCCGGCACCGGTGGTGGTCGGCCACGACGGGGTCGCCCGTCCGCCGACACCGACGACGTCGGGCAGCTCGAGCGCCGCGACGAGGTGCTCCAACCAGTCGTCGTCCGCCGTGGCGTCGTCGTCGAGGAAGGCCACGACGTCGGCGTCCGTCAGCGCGACCCCGGTGTTCCGCGCGCCGGACAGCCCGCGGTCCTCGGAGTTCTCGACGACCCGCAGCTCTGGCCACCGGGCCTTGGCGCGCAGGTAGAGCTCGGGCTCGTGGTCGATCACGACGACGACCTCGGTGGCGGCCGGCTGGCGCTTCGCCGACTCGACGGAGTCCTGCAGGTCTCCCCAGCGCTGCTGCGTGTACGCGCAGATGACGACGGCGACCGTCGGGGTGCTCACGCCGCTTCCTCGTCGAGGGCCGGCACGGCGGTCGGCACGACGCGGGCGGGGACGGGTGCCAGACGGGCACGTGCCTGTGCGTCCGCGGCGCGGCGACGCTCGTGCATGATCGACTTCAGCACCCGGATGCCGTCGGTGACGGCGTTCAGGTTGCTGGCGCCGTGCACGCGGAGCTTCTCGTGGCTCGGGACCTCGGTGATCGCCAGTTCCGCGGCGGACCAGCGGCAGGTCAGGACGGTCTCGATCTCGAACCCGTCGCCCCAGAGCATCGAGCCGTCGGTCGGCTGCGGGAGGGTCGACGAGAGCAGCCCGATCTTCGGCAGCGCGTCCGCCCAGAAGGCGTTGTAGCCGTAGCAGAGGTCGCTGTAGCGGGTCCCGAGCAGCAGGTTGCAGAGCAGGTTCAGTCCACGGTTGCCCATGCTGCGGACGATCGTGATGTCGTCGCTGCCGCCGCCGAGCGCGTACCGGGTGCCCTTGGCGACGTCCGCACCGGCGACGAGGGCGTCGACGAAGCGCGGGATCTCGTCCGGGTCCGCCGAGCAGTCGGCGTCGAACATGACGACGACGTCGCCGGTGACGGCCTCGAACCCGCAGGCCAGGGCGTTGCCCTTGCCCTTGCGGGTCTGCTGCACGACCTTGACGGAGGGCATGAGCCGCTGCGCCGTCGCGATCGTGTCGTCCACCGAGTTGCCGTCGACGAGGATCACCTCGTACACGGGCGGGAGCTTCGGGAGGATGATCTCCAGGTTCCTCGCTTCGTTCCGAGCGGGGATGACGACCGAGACGCGCGGGTCTCGGGGTCGGATCGTGCTGGCGGACATGGTGCTCCTGTCGGGTTCAGGGCTGCAAGTGGGTGAGTTCGCCGGAATGGCGAACGGTCGTCCGCAGGGTACGGAGGACGGGACGCGGGTACGTCGGCTGCGCTGCCCGGCGGTGAGGGTGCACCGCCGTTCCCCTCGGCAGCGGGGGTACACCGCTCCCTGGGGATTCCCACCCTCGCCGGGCCGGGGTGCGCGGTCAATGCGATGTGCGGTCAGTTGCGGGCCGCCGACCGTGGATACGGAAACCCGCAATCGCGCGTCGGGCAGCGACTCCCCGCGCGCAGGGTCGCGTCCGTCGCGGCGTCACCACCATCGGACGGGAGGCTCGTGCCGGCGCCGCCACGGGCCTCCAGTCCGCCTCGTGGCCGCGCCGCGCCCCGGGCGCCGCGCGCGACGCACGCCGGGCGCGGCGCGCGACGCACGCCGGGCGCACGAAGAAGGCCCCCGGGGATTCCCGGGGGCCTTCTCACAAGTGCTGGGGTACCTGGACTCGAACCAAGAACGACGGTACCAGAAACCGCTGTGTTGCCAATTACACCATACCCCAAAAGGCCTGCTGGCCTTCCGTCCCCGTCGTCCGGGGCACGGTCATCTACTGTACAGCATCCCGGAGGTCCGCAAGACCACCGACCAGGTCCCGGTGCACCGCGGCGGCGGTCATCGCCCCGTGACCGGCCGCGACGATCAGTTGCTCCGGTCCGGGCGGGGTGACGTCGCCCACGGCGTAGACACCGGGGACGCTCGTGCGCCCGACCCGGTCGACGACGACGAGTCCCTCGGGGTCGCGCGCGAGCGGGACGTCCACCCAGTCCAGATCGACGTGCCAGGTCGGACGGACGAAGCCGCCCGTCCGCGGCTCCACGTGCCCGTCGGCGAGGCGGACACCGGTCATCCCGGAGCGATCCCCCTCGAGATCGGCCAGCGGGCGCTCGTCGACGCGGACGCCGGCGGACGCGAGTCGAGCTCGACCGGCCTCGTCGAGCGGGGCGACGCCGTTCGTGTACACGATCAGGTCGTCGGCCCACGACCCGATGAGCAGGGCGCGGTCGACCACGTCCGCGGTCTCGCACACGAACGCCAGCGGCTCGCCGGACTTCTCGTACCCGTCGCACTCGACGCAGCTGTGCACCGCGGTGCCGTAGAAGGCGCGCAGGGACGGCAGTGCCGGGAACTCCTCGCGGAGCCCCGTGGCGATCACCACCGCACGCACAGTCCCCTCGACCTCGGCGCCCCGCCAGGTCCCGTGAACCCGGAAGCCGTCGTCGACGGGGTCGACCGCGTCCACGATCGCCTGGGCGACGGTCGCCTCCGGGTACTGCTCCACCTCCGCACGGCCGAGCTTCCGCAGCTCCAGCGGCGAGACGCCGTCACGCGTGAGGAACCCGTGCGACCGCAGGGTCGCCGCGTTCCGCGGACGGTTCGCGTCGAGCAGCAGCACGGTCCGCTTCGCGCGGACCAGGTTCAGCGCTGCGCTGAGCCCGGCCGGACCCGCGCCGATGACCGCGACGTCGTACTGCGCACCTGCAGGCATCGGGCGTCAGCGGGCCGCGAGGCTGCGGAGTCGTGCGAGCGTCGAGTCCTTGCCGAGGATCTCCATCGACTCGAACAGCGGCGGGCTGATCCGGCGACCGGACACGGCCACGCGCAGCGGTCCGAACGCGACGCGCGGCTTCAGGCCGAGGCCGTCGATGAGGGCCGCACGCAGCGCGCCCTCGATCGCCTCGGTGCGCCAGTCGTCGAGCTGCTCGAGGGCCGTGATCCCAGCGGTGAGGACCTCGGTCGGGTCCCCCTTGAGGCTCGCGAGCGCATCGTCCTCGACCACCAGGTCGGCGTCCGCGGTGAACAGGAAGCCGAGCATGCCCGGGGCCTCGCCGAGGAGCTGCATGCGCTCCTGCACGAGCGGCGCCGCGAGCTCGAGCACACGCTGCTGCTCGGCGGTGGGCGGGTCGGCCAGGAAGTCGGTCAGGTACGGCAGCAGACGCGCGCGGAAGTCGGCGGCGTCGAGCAGGCGGATGTGGTCCCCGTTGATCGCCTCGGCCTTCTTGTGGTCGAACCGGGCCGGGTTGGGGTTGACGTCCACCACGTCGAACGCCTGGACCATCTCGTCGACGGAGAAGACGTCGCGGTCCGGGCCGATCGACCACCCGAGCAGCGCCAGGTAGTTGATGAGCCCCTCGGGGACCATGCCAGCCGCACGGTGGTGGAACAGGTTCGACTCGGGGTCGCGCTTCGAGAGCTTCTTGTTGCCCTCCCCCATCACGAACGGCAGGTGGCCGAACACGGGGATGAACTCCGTGAGGCCGATCTCGAACAACGCCTCGTACAGCGCGATCTGCCGCGGGGTGGAGGACAGCAGGTCCTCGCCACGGAGGACGTGCGTGATGCCCATCAGGGCGTCGTCGAGGGGGTTCGTGAACGTGTAGAGGGGCTTGCCGTTCGGGCGTACCACGACGAAGTCGGGGAACGTGCCCTGCTTGAAGGTGATCTCGCCGCGGACGAGGTCGTGGAAGCTGAGGTCGCGGTCCGGCACGCGCAGACGCAGCGCCGGCTCGCGGCCCTGGTCACGGAAGGCCTGGCGCTCGTCGTCGCTCAGGTCACGCTCGTGGTTGTCGTAGCCCTGCTTCGGGTCACGGCCGGCCGCGACGTTGCGCGCCTCCATCTCCTCGGGCGTGACGAACGACTCGTACACGTGCCCGGACGCCTGGAGCTTCGCGATGACGTCCTGGTACACGTCCGTGCGCTCGGACTGCCGGTACGGCCCGTGCGGGCCACCGACCTCGACGCCTTCGTCCCAGTCCAGGCGCAGCCACCGCAGCGCTTCGATGATCTGCGCGTACGACTCCTCGCTGTCGCGGGCAGCGTCGGTGTCCTCGATGCGGAACACGAGCTTGCCGCCGTTGTGCCGGGCGTAGGCCCAGTTGAACAGCGCCGTCCGGACCAGGCCCACGTGGGGCGTGCCCGTCGGGGACGGGCAGAAACGAACACGGACGTCGGTACCGGTGGCGGTGGTGAATGGCGCAGTCATGACGCACCGATCCTACCGTGGCGACCCCGCACCGACCGGCCCCGGA
>NZ_JBIVCN010000002.1:0-54048 GCF_044746585.1 Curtobacterium sp. NPDC090223
ATCGTCGTCAGCGCGTAGCCGTCCGAGGTGTTGAAGCTGGTCTGGTTGCTGTTCCGGTCCACGATCGAGGTGGGCTGGCCTGCGAGGTTGAAGTGGATGACCTGGTTTGAGGTCCACCCCTTCAGCTGGTACTCGTAGTCCGTCCCGGACGTGTTCACCCGTGTCAGGGTCTGCTGCAGCCCGGCGGGCGTCGTGAACGCACCCACGCCGAGTGTCAGGGACGGGGTGAACTGCCATGCCGTGCCTGCGGCGTCGGTGTAGACCACACCGGCCGCGTTCGCAGTCAGGTCGCCGGCTCCGGCGAGGGCGTACTGCCAGCGGTTCGCGTCCATCGTGTTCGCGTTCGCTACGTTCGTCGCTCGCGAGTTGTACGCGGCTCCGATCGTGCTGTTCTGCGTCACACCCGGCAGGTTCAGTGCCGTGGTGGTCACCAGCAGGTTCCCGGTACCGACATCGACCGATGCGGAGGTCTGGTCCGTGATCGGGAACGGCAACGTCGTGGCGGAGGTCCGCTGACCGGTCAGGTTCGTCGCTGTGGGACCACCCGGCAGGGAGTTGTACGCACCCTGCAGGTCGACGACGAAGTCCGTCGCCGTCGTCGAGGAGTTCTTGATCCGGATCTTCCCGTTCGCACCGACCGGCACGATCGCCGTCGTGGTCCGGATGGACGTCACGGGACCGTAGTTGATCGCGCTGTTCCCGGGCTCCGCGCCGCCGTCGCCCCACGCCTTCGCGTACCCGCCACTGGTGCCGTCGTGGATCGCGGTCAGGGTGATCGCGACCGCCGACAGGCCACCCTCGACACTCGGCAGACCACCACGAGCGCCCGCGACCTGCACCGCGACCGACCCGTCACGGCCGACAGACGCACTGTCACGCGTGTCGACGAGACGACCCGTCAGCGGCGTGAAACCGCCACCGGGGTTGCTCGCCAGGAAGTACCCCTGCACGTCCACGGCGATGTCGATCGTCCCACCCCCGGACGGTGTGTCGATGGTGACCTTCCCGTCCGAACCGACCGCGACCTGCGCCGTCATCGACGTGGACACGCCCTTCGTCGACACGTAGTTCAGAACGCCCGTGCCCTTGTCACCACCACTCGGGTACGGACGAACCCACCCGGCACCACCCCCGGAGTTCACCACGATCACGCCCAGCGCGACCGCCGCAGCGTTCGACGGGATCCCACCGACCCCCGCCACCGAGAAGCTGATGCTGCCGCCACCGGACACGGTGCCCTTGCGCACACCGTCACCCGTGAGCGTGTTCGCCACACGAGTCCCCGACAGCGGAACGAACCCACCCGCACCCACACCGTTCTGCGTCGAGGTGTAGTACCCGCTCACGTCGACCGTGACGTTCGCCTGCGTCGTCCCGGTCTTGATCCGGATCGACCCGTCATCACCGACCGCGAGCAGCGCCGTGTTCGACGTGTTCCCGCCCACCCCCGCGCCGTAGATCATCAGCAACGTGTCCGGGTCCGACGCGTCGGGCCGCCCGACCAGCTGCCCCTGCCCACTGGGATCCGCGACCGTCACCAACGCACTGATCGCACCGATCCCCGACGCCGGGAGCCCATCGACCCCGTCGACCTTCACCGTCTTGAAGACGCCGGCCGTCGTGCCACCGGAGAACACCCGAGCGTTGTCCGGCATCGGAACATACTGCCCACCGGTCCCCGTCACCTCAGCGTGCGCCGACTGGACCTTCGCCAGGACCTCCTTCAGCCTCCCCGCCGGGAAGATCCGGTGGGCAACGGTCTGGTCGACCGGCTCGTCGCCGACCCCCACGCGCCAGTACGTCTACCGGCTCTCGGTGAACGGCGCGTTCGCCGCAGCGGGGCCGGTGCGACCGATCGGCAACGAGGTCCGGTACGACAGCACCGACGTCACGACACTGCTGCGCGCCGGGGAGCAGAACACGCTCGCCGCACTCGCGTACACGACGGTCGATCGGCGGCTGCTGGTCCAGCTCGTCGTCACGTACGACGACGGTTCGCGCGTCGTCATCGGGAGCGGATCGTCGTGGCGCACCCTCGACGGCACCGGGGCCTTCCGTCCGGGGGCGTCCGTCGGCACCGGGTACTTCGTCGCACCGTCCGAGAACATCGACGCAGCGCGGTACCCGGACGGGTGGGACACCGCGACGTTCGACGACAGCGGGTGGCGGGCGGCCGAGGTCCGTCCCACCATCGCTGCGCTGAGCGCCTCACCGCTCGAACCGATCGTCGAGACCACCCACGCCGTCAGCTCGACCGTGCGGTCGTCCTCCGGCACACTCGTCGTCGACTTCGGCCGGACGTGGATGGGCGGCATCGGCCTCACGGTGTCGGCCACCGCGGCTCGGGACGTCACGGTGACGTACGGGCAGACACTGACCTCGGCGAAGGGCATCGCCGCGACGGCCGCGTCGGGCAACAGCTGGGTCGACACCTACCGGCTCCGTCCGGGCACGCAGACGATCCAGGGCTGGGGTCTCTGGGTCTTCCGGTACGTGCAGATCACCGGTCTCCCCGCCGGGGTGTCGGCCGCCGACGTCCGTGCCGTCGCACTGCACTCGCCGGTCGGGACGAACGCCGAGTTCAGCTCGTCGAACCCCACCCTCGACGCTGTCCGGAAGCTGTCCGCGGCCACCATCGAGAGCACCACCCTCGGGCTGTACGTCGACTCCTGGGAACGGGAGCGCGCACCGTACGAGGCGGACGCCTACGTCGAACAGCTCGCGCAGGCAGCGCTCGACACCGACTCCGCCGCTGCCGCGTACACGACCCGGTGGCTCCTCGCCAACCCGACGTGGCCGACCGAGTGGCCACTGTTCAACGCGCTCGCCGTCCACGCCCGGTGGACGGAGACCGGTGACACGACCGAGATCACCGCGAACTGGGCCGCGCTGCAGAAGACCCTGCTGGCGAAGTACATCGACACGAAGACCGGGCTCGTGCGGCACGACTCGACGAACGACATCGTCGACTGGCCCGGCGCCGAGCGCGACGGGTACGTGATCACGAAGACCAGCACCGTCGTGAACGCGCTGACCTACGGTGACCTCGTCGCGATGTCCGACATGGCGACCGCGATCGGGCGGTCCACCGACGCGGCGACGTACACGAAGCAAGCCGTCGCGCTGCGGACCGCGATCAATGCGCGGCTCTACGACCCCGCGAAGCGCGCCTACCGAGACGGCCTCACGGTCGGGCACTGGGCCGTGCAGGCGAGTGCGTTCGCGCTGGCGTTCGGGGTCGGCGAGGGCCAGACCGCGACCGGAGCGGCGGCCTACGTCGCCGGCCGCGGAATGGTGTGCAGCGTGTTCTGCGCGGCGTTCCTGGTCCCCGGGCTGTTCGCGAACGGGCAGGCCACGGCTGCGGCGTCGATGCTCACGGGCACCGGGACGCGGAGCTGGGCGAACATGATCCGCGTCGGAGCCGGGGCGACGATGGAGGCCTGGGACGTGTCCCTCAAGGCGAACACGACGTACTCGCACCCGTGGGCTGCTTCACCGGTGTCCATCGTGGCGTCGAGCCTGGTCGGGGTGCGGGCCACGACACCCTCGTGGTCGACGTTCGAGGTCGCGCCGGCACCCGGCGGGATCGCTTCCGCGACCCTGGCGCGGCCGACCGTGCGCGGGACGATCCGGGCCGGGTACGCGACGGCGGGGTCGGGTGTCGACGTGACGGTGGCGGTCCCGGCAACCACGCGGGCCACCATCCGGGTGCCGGCGACCGGGTCGGACGTCTGGGTGGACGGGGAACGCCAGACCGCGACACGATCGGGCTCGGATGCGGTCGTCGAGGTCGGGCCCGGGTGCCACACCGTGTCCGGGACGGCAACGCCGGCCGCGGTGCTGCGCGGGGTGTGCCGCTAGCGCAGGTGCGCACCGCGTCGAACGGCGTCGGCGCAGGGTCGAGAGGGCACCCGCGAACTCCCGGTCGTCGGAGGGATCGCGCTCGGCAGCCTGTCCAACGACTTCGTCACCATCACCCGCCTTGTGCTCCGACTGGCACCTGCGCTCATGGCCGCCAGGTCCGCCTCGGCTCGACCGCTACCCGGCCACGGCGGTCAGGCCGTGCTCCGTCTTCTCCCAGTAGTGCGGGCGCGTGATGAGCTGCCAGAGACCCTTGTAGGCAGCGATCGAGTGCAGCACCCAGTAGAACGGGTTCAGCAGCGCCCAGATCATCAGGTCGAACCGGGCGCGCTTGTACGGCCCCATCATCGTCAGGTAGATCATCGTCGCGTTGCCGAGCAGGAAGTCCAGCACGCACAACCAGAGGACCGGCGCGGGGAACACCGGTGCCGTCCACGCCACGGGCAGCACGAACGTGGCGACGGTCACCGCGATGCCGGGCAGCATGCCGAGGAACGTCAACGGCGTCCCGGCGATGAGCAGGGTGAACGCGGCAGCCCGGCGCAGCCCGATCTCCCGGACCAGCGCCCGAGGACGCCGCGCGTGCACGAGCGCGGTCTGCATGTACCCCTTGATCCAGCGGGATCGCTGCCGGACGAAGTTCGGGATCGAGGTGTTCGCCTCTTCCAGCGTCGTCGAGTTGACCACCGACACGCGGTGACCGACGGCGGAGGCGCGGATCCCGAGGTCGGCGTCTTCGGTCACGTTGAAGGGGTCCCAGCCGCCGAGTTCGCGCAGGAGCCCGGTGCGGAAGTGGTTCGACGTACCGCCGAGCGGGATGGGCAGGTTCCGCGCGTCGAGACCGGCCAGCATGTAGTCGAACCAGTACGAGTACTCGAGGGTGAACATCCGGGTGAGGGCGTTCTCGTCCGCGTTGAAGTAGCTCAGGGCAGCCTGTACGCACACGGTGTCGTCACCGGCACGCCCGAACGAGATGAAGACCTTCTTCAACTGGTCCGGGTCGGGTCGGTCCTCGGCGTCGTAGACGACCACGTACTCGCCTCGGGCAACGGCGAGCCCGACGTTGCACGCCCGCGGCTTCGTCTGCGGGGAGCCCGGTGGCACGATGACGATGCGCATCCACGCGGGCGGTTCGGCGTCGAGGACGGCCTGCCGGGTCTCGTGGTCCTCGGCTTCGACCAGGACGAGCACCTCGAGGCGGTCCTTCGGCCAGTCGAGCACCTCGAGGTTGCGCACGAGATCGTGAACGACGTTCGCCTCGTGGAAGACCGGCACGAGGACCGTGTAGGTCGGCAGGGTGGCGTCGTCGAGCGCGGCGACGTCCGCGGCGGGCACCTGTTCGACGAGGTCGAAGCGAGCACCGACCATCGACACCCAGAACTTGAAGATGATGCCGGCGAGGAAACCCAGTGACAACACCGCGGTGACGATCGCGGCCGTCGTGCCTGGTGCGAGTACGAGACATCCGACGAACACCGCGAGGGCGGCTGCCCCGCCGATCTGCTGCCCGCGGGAGAGGACCGTCCGGGCCGACATCGCCGGGTTGGTGCGGGCCAGGTCGTGCGCGGCGAGGTCGGCGACCTCGTCATCGAGCTCCCACATGATCCGTTGCCGGACCTCCGACTCGTCGACGACCCGGAGGACGACGGGTTCGCCGAACTCCTCGGTGAGCGCCTCGCGGAGGACGATCGGATCCGAACGGCCGCTGGTCAGTACGAGGACGCCTTCGCGGAGACGCGCGGACGCGACCCAGCCCTCGTCGACGTGGCGGCGCACGGAGCACCGGTGGGGCGGCCTCCAGTCCGACTCGTCGCCCCGGTGGCGTCCGTTCGGGGTGACCGCATCCGCACCGGGCACAGCCGCGCGGTCGGACGAGTCGCGCGCGAGCGCAGCGGGCACGCCCACGGCCTCCGGAGTGCCCGGTACCAGCGCGGTCACGAGCCGACCACCATGGTCGCGATCGTGTGCATCCACTGCACGACGACCTCGCGTTCGAACGCCGCCGCCCACGCGAGCGGCACCTGGAGCGCAGCGAGCACCGTGATGAGCACGCTCGTCACCCGGCTGCTGGCACGCGGCAGGATCGCGATCGCCACGGCGAGCATCGTGACGAAGGTGTTGCCGGCCGTGGCGACCGGGACGAGCCCGATGGCGTAGCCCGCGAGCGTGCCGCAGAACAACGCGAGCACCACGACGATGGCGCCAGGGCGGTGCACGAGCAGGGCGAGGAGGCACCCGGCGACCACCATCGAGACCAGCAGCAACCCGTCGAACGACCTCGTGAGTTGCTCCAGGCCGGAGAGCCGGACGTCGGCGAAGTGGACGGTCCGACGGAGTGCGGCCAACGGATCGCCGAGCACGAGCACGTCGAGGACGGACATCGACCCGAACACCGCGATGCTCGGGAAGACCAAGACGAGCGTGTTCGCTCGGCGGATGCCACGCTGGCCACTGCGCGCGAGTTCGAGCAGGGGCGCCGTCACCGCCGCGATCACGACGTAGACGAGGCCCATCGGGTCGACCAGGGTCGAGACCATCAGCAACAACCCCGCACGGAAGCCAGCCTGGGTGTCGCCGTAGGAGAAGAACCGGACCATGTCGACGAGGGCGAGCGCGAACACGGCGATGCCGAGGAACGCCTGGAGGTCGTTCAGCGCGAGGAAGGCGTAGAGCGGGTTGGCGCCGAGCGCGATGGTGAAGACCACGACCTTCCGCATCGGGATGCCACGACGGAGCATCGCCTGCGCCAGGAGCTGCAGCAGCACGCCCGCCGCCACCCCGCCGAGCACTGCCGCGCCGTGGACGCCGAACGGCATGAAGCGCATCAGCACGCCGGAGAGCAGCGGGTAGAGCTGTCCGATGGCCTGTACGACGCCACCGTCGAGCGCCGCCGTCGCCCGGTCGTAGGTCGCCTGGTTGCCGGAGAGAGCCAGCAACGACGTCGTACTCGCGCGAGCGGCCAGCACAGCCAACGTGACGTAGGGCAGCGAGAACGCCGCGCTCGAGATCCATCGCGTCCAGCCCGAGGGCAGCGGACGGAGCGCCGACGGGCGGACCGTCATGGACGGGGATCGGGCGGGGATCCGACGGGGAACCGTGACGGTCATGCGAGCTCCTTCGACAGCGCGGGCGGTGATGTCGTTCGCCATCCATTCCAGTGCACCGGTCGTTCCACCAACAGACCACAAACGGGGTACAAGCCTGTCCCCAAAACGACCCACGAAGGTCATGCGCAGTCCAGCCCACTGCCCGAGGACGAGCGGATCAGCGGGACGCGCGGAGCCCGTCGGTGGCGATCTCCGCGAAGCGCCGTGCGGCGGCGAGGCGCGTGGCGACCGGCACACGCGAGACACCGCGGCCGGCCAGCAGCACGATGACCAGGTCGTCGAGGGAGAAGTCCGGACGGAGGGCCCCGGCCGCCTTCGCCCGCTGCGCCAGCCCGGCGAGGATCCGGAGCAGCTCGCCGCGGTGACCGGCGAAGTCGAGCGCGTCGGGGAACTCGCTCGTGAACGCCTCGACGAACGCGTGGTTCCGGGCGTTCAGCTCACTGGCACCGATCACCACGCTGCGGAACCCGCGCCACGGGTCGGGGTCGGCCGCACCGCGCTCGACGATCTCCCGACACTCCCGCAACTCCGCCTCGAAGGCCGCGCCGACGAGGTCCTGCTTCGTGGGGAACCGGCGGTACAGCGTCGCCGGCCCGACGCCCGCTCGGCGGGCCACCGCGCGCATCGGCACCCCGAGACCGGACTCGGCGAAGAGCTCCCGCGCGGACTCGAGGACCCGCTCACGGTTGTCGTGCGCGTCGGCGCGCAAGTGAGGCAACGGATCCGGCACGTGTCTCACTCTACGCAAGTGGACGCAGGCGTCCACTACCGTCGTCCCGGCGGCGCACTGGCGCCGCTCGGACAGGAGGAACACCGTGCGCGTCGTGTCGATCGAGGAGTACGGCCCCGCATCGGGCCTGGTGCCGTCGGAGCGTCCGGATCCGGTCCCCGGTGCGGGATCGGTCCTGGTCGCGGTCGAGGCCATCGGGGTGGGCGGCGTCGACGCGGTGATCCGCCGCGGGACGCTCGGCAGCGCGTTCCCGGTCGGCATGGTCCCGGGCAGCGAGGTCGCCGGTCACGTCGTCCAGGTCGGCGACGGTGTGGACGACGCCTGGCGGGGACGGCGGGTCTGGGCGTTCACCGGGACCGGCGGCGCGTACGCCGAACGCGTGGTCGCACGGCTCGACGACGTCACCGCGCTCCCCGACGCACTCTCGTCCGTCGACGCCGTCGCCACCGGCAGCGCCGCCACCGTGGCGCACTTCGCGCTCGAGCACGCGCGCTTCGGGGCCGGGCAGTCGGTCCTGGTCCGGGGTGCCGGTGGGAGCCTCGGGATCGCGGCCGTCCAGCTCGCGGCGGCGGCGGGCGCGTCCGCGATCGGCGTCACGACCTCCTCCGCCGAGCGCGGTCGACGGCTCCGTGCGCTCGGTGCGACCCACGTCCTCGACCGGTCCGGGGCGCCCGTCGACCCGGGTACCGAGCCCGCCGCGTTCGACGTCCTCGTCGACGTCGCGGGTGGCGACGGCCTGCCGTCGTTCTTCGAGCGGCTCGCCCCGAACGGGCGCGCCGTGTCGATCGGCATCGTCGGCGGGTACCCGCCCGCCGACTTCGGGATGTCGCTCATGCGGCTCTTCCAGCGGTCGCTCTCCTTCGCGACGTTCAGCCTGGACACCGTCCCGCGCGACGCGCGGAACGCCGCCAGGGCAGCGCTCCTGCAGCGAGCCGCCGACGGCGCGCTCGCGCCGGTCGTCGACGCGGTCCTGCCGCTGGCCGACGCCGCCGAGGCGCACCGGCGGATGGACGCGGGCTCCGTGTTCGGCCGGATCGTGCTCACGCCGTGACGGTGAGCGGATGACGGACGGGAGGCCCGGTGCCAGCTGGCACCGGGCCTCCCGCCCGTCAGTGGGTCGGGCTGGGCGTCACTGCCCACCGGACCCGGTGGTCGGTCAGCCCCGGGAGCGGGCGGCCTGCTCGATCGCGGCGACCCGGGTCTGGATCGCGCTGATCCGGCCGATGTCGAACTTGGTCCCGCGGTCGAAGTCGTACAGGCCGTTCTGCTCCTGGAACACGTCCGTCAACTGCGTGTAGCAGTAGCCGAACATGTGCTCGTTGCCGAGCAGGGCCGTCGTGAGCCCCTCGAAGCGCGCCATGAACTCCTCGACGGAACGGACACGCTCGCCGTACCCCCACGAGGTCGTGCCGGACTGCTCCGGGGCGTCGGCTGCCGCGGCGGCCTCGGCGTTCCACCAGATGCCGCCGAACTCGCTGCAGAAGTAGGGCTGGCCGTTGTACGGCAGGCTCCACGGTCGGGCGCCGTGCACGTGGCGGTCGCCGTCGTCCTCGGTGTTCGTGAAGGCCACCCGAGCCGCCGGGTCGAGCATCCCGAGCGTCGCGCTGAACGTCGCCGGGTCCTGGTCGTAATTGTGGGAGTCGTAGACGTCGGTCTCGAACACCCGGTGCGAGTACCCCGACGCGTCGAGGACCGGTCGGGTCGTGTCCATCGCCTTCGTGGCGAGGAACATCGCGCGGGTGACGTCGTCGAGCGCGGTGATGCGGTCCGAGATGTGCTGCCGCGTCTCGTTCAGCGGGCACCACCCGACGATCGCCGGGTGCGAGAAGTCGCGCTCGAGCGCTTCGAGCCACTCGGCGACGTAACTGGCGTCCGGCTGCTGCCGGTCGTCGCTCGGCCCGGTCGTCTTGCAGCCCCAGTCGCCGAACTCGCCCCACACCAGGTAACCCATCCGGTCGGCGTGGTGCAGGAACCGCTCCTCGAAGACCTTCTGGTGCAGGCGCGCGCCGTTGAAGCCGGCCTGCATGCTCAGCTCGATGTCCCGCACGAGCGCGTCGTCGGACGGAGCGGTGAGGAGCCCGTCGGGGTAGAGCCCCTGGTCGAGGACGAGCCGCTGGAAGACCGTCTCGCCGTTGAGCAGGACCGACTGCCCGACGATCGCGACGCTCCGCAGGCCCGCGTAGCTCGCGACGGAGTCCACGACCGTGTCGTCCGCGTCGAGGAGCTCGACCCGGACGTCGTAGAGGAACGGGTCCGCGATCGACCACGGCCGCACGCGGTCGTCGGGGATGCCGACGGTCAGGCGCGGTGCCAGGGTCAGGTCGGCGCGGACCCGGTGCGCACCGACCTCGCCCTGGTCGTCCGCGACGACGACGCGGACGTGGCCGCCGGACAGCCCCGAGCTCAGCGGCACCTCGACGGCGAGTTGCTGCCCCTCGAGGTCCGGCGTGATCCGCGGGCGGGCGATCGCGATCTCCGGCACCGGCTCGAGCCACACAGTCTGCCAGATGCCGGTCGTCCTGGTGTAGTCCGCGTCGTGGTTCGCGTACTCGGTGGACTGCTTGCCGCGTGCCTGCGGCGCGTCCTTCGAGTCACGGGCCCGGACGGTCAGGACGACGGTGTCACCGGCCCGGACGCCGGCACGGGCGGTGAGGTCGAACGTGAAGCTCGTGAAGCCGCCGCGGTGCCGACCGACCTCGTGCCCGTCCACCCAGACCGTGGTGTCGTGGTCGACGGCGCCGAAGTGCAGCAGGATCCGGCCGTCCCACGACCCGGGGACCGTGACCTGCCGGCGGTACCAGACCGCGTGGTGGAAGTCGACGTCGCCGATGCCGGACAGTGCGGACTCCGGCGCGAACGGGACGGTGATCTCGCGCGACAGGGTGGCGTCCGGGGCGGCGAGCCCGCGTTCGAGGCCCGAGTCGCCCGGGTCGAAGTCGAAGCCCCACTGGCCGTTGAGGTTCAGCCAGCGGTCGCGGACGAACTGCGGGCGCGGGTACTCGGGGCGCGGGGTCGAGGCGTCCGGGGAGGTCGTGGTCATGGCTCTTCCTTGAGTTGGTACCAGGGACTCCTCGACGCTACAACGTTGCAATAGTGCTGTCCACCCGACGGCACCAGGGGCGCTCACGCCCCCGGACGCCTGCGGTGCCGGGACTGCCCATCGAGCACCATCGGGGGTCGGTACGCTGGCGGACCGGGGGCGGCTTCGGTGCGCCACGAGCAACGATGGGGGCACGATGGGACGCAGGACACCGCCCGCGTACGACAAGACGCGGGTCGAGCGGTACGTGAAGGCGAAGAAGCCGAAGACGACGTCGAAGCCGACGAAGGCGAACGCGCCGTACGAACGGGATTGGGCGACCACCCGTGCGTTCGTGGGCGAGCACCCGAGGACCCGGACAGAGGTCCTCGCGAGTCTCCGGTCGAAGGCAGAAGCCGCGACGGTCGGGTGGGACGCGGCTGTCCTCATCATCGCGGTCGGCGCAGCCCTGGTTGCGGTCGAGACTGCTTCTCCGGCCACAGCGGAGGTGCTGGGCGGTGTCGGCGTTGCGACTGCGGTCACCATCGTGGCGTTCGGCGGTCTGGCATTGACGGTCATCGTCCTCATGACCGCTGCTCGAGGTGTGCGGCACTGGCTCGAGACGCTGGAGAGCGCGCTGGAAGACGCCGCCCGGAATCCGAGGTCCTGGCGGTAGTCGCGGACCGAACCTCTGAGGAGGCGCTCGGCGGCCCGCCATCGAGATGAATG
Organism: Curtobacterium sp. NPDC090223; assembly: GCF_044746585.1. Classification (NCBI taxonomy): domain Bacteria; kingdom Bacillati; phylum Actinomycetota; class Actinomycetes; order Micrococcales; family Microbacteriaceae; genus Curtobacterium; species Curtobacterium sp. NPDC090223. The sequence continues at coordinate 11,447 of NZ_JBIVCN010000002.1, forward strand.
ACCCAAGCGGCCGGACCTGCTGCGCCGTTAGGTTGACCTCGACAGCCCGCATCACCGCTGGGCTCGGACATTCTCGGAGGTTCAAGATGGCGTTCGTCACAACGAGCGATGGTGCGGAGATCTTCTACAAGGACTGGGGCCCCAGCGACGCGCAGCCCATCGTCTTCCACCACGGATGGCCCCTGTCGTCCGATGACTGGGACGCGCAGATGCTGTTCGTCCTCGCGAACGGCTACCGGGTGATCGCGCACGACCGCCGCGGCCACGGACGGTCGTCCCAGATCGGCACCGGCCACGACATGGACCACTACGCCAGCGACACCGACGCGCTGGTGCAGCACCTCGACCTGCAGAACGCGATCCACATCGGGCACTCGACCGGTGGCGGCCAGGTCGCACGCTACGTCGCCCGGTACGGGGAGCCGCAGGGCCGTGTCGCGAAGGCGGTCCTGGTGTCGTCCGTGCCCCCGATCATGCTCAAGAGCGACGACAACCCCGAGGGCACGCCGATCGAGGTGCTCGACGGGTTCCGGAGCGCCCTCGCCGCGAACCGGGCCGAGTTCTACCAGGCCGTCGCCGAGGGTCCCTTCTACGGGTTCAACCGTGCCGGCGCCGAGGTGTCCGCCCCGGTGATCGCGAACTGGTGGCGTCAGGGGATGACGGGGAGCGCGCTGGCGCACTACGAGGGCATCAAGGCCTTCTCGGAGACCGACCAGACCGAGGACCTCAAGGCCATCTCGGTCCCGGTCCTCGTGACGCAGGGCGACGACGACCAGGTCGTCCCGTACAAGGCGGCCTCGATCAAGCAGGCCGAACTCCTCAGCAACGCCACCCTCAAGATCTACGAGGGGTATCCGCACGGGATGCTGACGACGCACGCGGACGTCATCAACCCGGACATCCTCGCCTTCCTCAAGCAGTAGTCGAGCTCGTCGCGAGAGGGGCGCGTCCGGTCGGACGCGCCCCTCTCGTGTGTCCGCACGCCACGCGCTGCTCGCCGATCCGAGTCATCCGACCGAGGCGGATGCGGTCCCGCCGCCGGTAGCGTCCTCCGGCATGCAGACCGAGTTGCGGGAGCAGGCCGACCGCGTGCTCGCCGGGCTCCCCGCGGGTCGACGCGAAGCCGTTCGCGAGATCGTCGTCGACGCCGTCCACCGGGGAGCACTGACGCCGACGAGTCGGGCGTTCATCGCACGGGTGTCCGGCTCCACGTTCCTGGCGGACGTCCTCGGTGCGGCGCTCGCTGAGCACGCCGAGGGCGTGCGGGCGCTGAAGCGGGATCGCGTCGAATGACGCTAGGGGCGGCGGACCAGCCCTGGTCCGATGGTCTCGACGCCCGTCCGAGCGCGAAAGAGCACACGATGACCGACAACCCCACCCCGCCGCACCACGACACCCCCGTCGTCGGTGACCCCGACCTCCCGCAGGAGGGGCTCGTCAACATCGCGGACGACCCCACCGCGAACACGATGACGGGTCCGCAGAACCCGGCACTCGCGGCGCAGTTCCCGAGCCAGCTGAACGCGCCGGCCACGGACATCAGCACCCAGGCCTTCTTCTGGTCCTCGTTCACCATCTCGCCGCGTCGGGTGCAGCGGGGCGGGTGGGCGCGCGAGCTGACCCAGTCCGACTTCGCGATCTCCGACGAGATCGCGGGCGTGAACATGTACCTCGAGCCGGGCGGCATCCGCGAGCTGCACTGGCACCAGACCGCGGAGTGGGCCCTGATGACCCGCCGAGGCTGCCGTGTCACGACCTTGAGCCGCGACGGGCTGCCGAGCGTGGAGGACGTCTTCGAGGGCGACCTCTGGTTCTTCCCCGCGGGACTCCCCCACTCGCTGCAGGGACTCGGCCCCGACGGCGCCGAGTTCGTCCTGGCCTTCGACAGCGGCGAGCAGTCCGAGAGCAACACCCTCCTGCTCACCGACTGGTTCGCCCACACGCCGCCGGACGTGCTGGCGAAGAACTTCGGTGTCGCGCAGGAGGCGTTCGGTGACCTGCCGCTCCACGACCTCTGGATCTTCCCCGGCGAGGTCCCCGGCGAGCTCGAGCGCGACCAGCTGGCCGCCGGCGTCGAGTGGGGCGGGACGGAGCCGGTCATCTTCCGGATGAGCAAGACGGCCCCGCGGTTCGAGAACAGCGGCGGCAGCATCCGGATCGCGGACAGCACGAACTTCCCCGGCGCGAAGACCGTCGCCGCGGCCCTGACGGTCGTGGAGCCCGGTTCGATGCGCGAGCTGCACTGGCACCCGAACGCCGACGAGTGGCAGTACTACCTCAGGGGACGGGGCCGGATGACGGTCTTCAACACCGGTCCGCACGCGAACACCATGGACTTCGCGGCCGGCGACGTCGGTGTCGTGAAGCGGAACCTCGGGCACTACGTCGAGAACACCGGGGACGAGCCGCTGGTCTACGTGGAGACGTTCCGCAGCGACCACTACGAGGAGGTCTCCCTGGCGAACTGGCTCGCCCACCTGCCGCCGTCGTTGGTGTCGCAGCACCTGAACATCCCCGAGGAGGTGCTCGCGACGTTCCCGCGCGGGTCGCAGGGGATCGTGCCGCTGCGGTGACGGCGTCGGTGTCGGTTGAGAGGATGGGGTGTGCCCACGACGACCGCGCTCCTCATCATCGACCTGCAGCGTGGCGTCGTGCAGGGCTGCTTCGACGCTGACGGTGTGCTCCGTCGCACCGCCCAGCTCATCGAGCGCGCGCGATCGACAGGCGTGCCAGTGGTGTGGGTGCAGGACCACGGCACCTTCGCGGAGGGCACAGACGGGTGGGCACTCGCAGCTCCGCTCGAGCGGAGGTCCGACGAACCGCTCGTCCGGAAGCAGTACCGCGACTCCTTCGCGGACACCGACCTCGCCGACGTGCTGCACTCCTTCGGCGCGCAACACCTCGTCGTGGCCGGAGCCCAGAGCGACTACTGCATCCGGACCACCACGCAGGCCGCGGCCGCGCGCGGGTTCGACGTCACCCTGGTGTCCGACGCACACACGACGACGGACGCCGAGCACGACGGCGTCCGCATCACCGGCGAGCAGATCGTCGCGCACACGAACATGTTCTTCGACAGCCTGCGGTACCCCGGTCACGCGTACGCTGCCGAGCGGCACGACCAGGTGGAGCTCTCCTGAGGCTGCTCCGGGCGGGGGCGACGACGTCCGTCGTGCCATGCTGATCGGGTGCTCTTGCTGACCGAAGCCGTGCGTGGTGCGTGGCTCGTGGAGCGTGCCGGCCGCTGGGCAACGGTGGGCGGTGTCGCCGGAACGGGCTTCGACGCGTACGCACGGCTGCTGCACCCGGTCGGTGCGCACCGGACCGACCGGAACACGACCGATGACCGCGGCGGTCCCGTCGATGTCGAGCACACGCGCTGGCGGTGGGCCGAGGTCGCGCGACGCAACGGCAGGGTGATGCACCCCCTCATGCAGTGGTTCCGGATCACCGACAACGAGCAGACGAGGGACTGGGCCGACGGGTGGTGGGTCGACCAGTCCGACGACGGATGGTTCGACCCCGCGGACCTCGCGGTCCTGACCACGCACCTGCGAGTCGCGACCCGAACACCCGACGACCTGGTCGTCGGCGCGTGGGAAGGCACCGGCAACCCGCCGTGGGCCGAGAGCGGCCGCAACGGACGCGCTCGGGATCGGATGCAGATGCACTGGCCCGGCCGGGACATGTGGCTGTTCGGTGCGAGCGTGAGCGAGCTCGCGGACCCGGCGTGGGCGCAGCGTCCCGTCCCTGGGTGGGAATGCAGCCGTCACGGCCAGGAGGGACCGTACACGTCGCTGATCTGGCCCGAGGACCACGCCTGGGTGGTCGCCTCGGAGGAGGACTGGGACTCGACGATCGTCGCCGGCTCACGCGCACTCGTCGACACCATCCTCGCGGACGACCGGTTCGAGGCCTTCGAAGTCCACGAAGACGACGACCTGAGCTGGGACGGCGATCTCCGCAACCCTCGCCGACCTCCGGGACCGGGGATCCAGGCCGACGAGACGCCTGCCGGATGATGGCTGCCGTGCGATGACGGTGCGCTGGGGACAGCTCAACGTTCGAGCGTTCGTTTCGATCGCGCTGATCGTCGTGTGGGGTGCTGTGCTCGTCGCGACGGGGGCGTTCGACCCGGCCGGCCAGACCCCGCCCTCCCAGTTCGACTACGACGGCGGGAGCGTGCCACCGTCTGCCGATGACCGCGCCGTCGCGACCGCCCAGGCTGTCGCGATGATCGCGGCTCTTCCTGTCGCTGTCCTCGCCCTCTGCATCGCGGCAAGTGCACTCCGCCTCTGGAAGGAGCAGGTGTCCGCGATCATCGCGACGAGCGTCGCCAGCCTGTCGACCCTGGTCAGCATCGGCCTCGCGTGGATCGGCATCGGGACCCTGGTCTTCTTCACCTAGGTGCACGATCGCGGTGCCAGCGATGAGTCCGGGAATCCACACGAGCCCCGGCAACCAGGTCACCACGGGAGCGCCGCAAGGGCACTCCGTGGTCGGGAGACCGATCCGGACTCCCGCGAAGACCGAACAGGCCCGAGCTCCGCCTCCAGGATTCGAACCCGGACCTAACGGCACCAAAGGCCGTCGTGCTGCCATTACACCAAGGCGGAACACCCCACGGAGGGGCCCGTCCATCCTCCCATGGGTCCGACGGTGGCCGTGCGCGCGGGCTTCGGCCAAGATGGAGGGATGCCGCACGAGGACGAAGTCGACCGGATCGTCGCGGCGTGGGGACGGCAGCGCGACGACCTCGACTTCGCGCCGCTGCAGGTGCTCTCGCGGGTGGACCGGCTCGCCCGGCACCTCGACCGCGCACGACGGGCCGCGTTCGACGCGAGCGGCACGGAGCCGTGGGAGTTCGACGTGCTGTCGGCACTGCGGCGGGCCGGTGCACCGTACGAGCTCAGCCCGAAGACCCTGCTGCAGCAGACCCTGGTGTCGAGCGGCACGATGACGAACCGCGTGGACCGACTGACGGCACGCGGGCTGGTCGCACGGCGGACGGACCCGAAGGACGGCCGCGGCATCCTCGTGTCGCTCACCGACGCCGGACGAGCCGCGGTCGACTCCGCGATCGCCGACCTGCTGCGGGCGGAGCGGGACATCCTGGCGGGGCTGTCCGACGACGAGCAGGACCAGCTCGCCGGGCTGCTGCGCCGGCTCATCCTCGGCCTGGGCGACTGACCGCACCGTTCTGATCGCGCTGACGACAAGTGCGCATGCGGACGCGTGCGCAGTTGTCGTCAGGGCGAGCAACGGCGACGACAAGAGAGCACCGGCACCGAGCACCGGCGTCGTCAAGGCGCGCACCGGCGTCGTCAGGGCGAGCACAGTGTCGTCAAGGCGAGCAGTTCGGGCCCGACGGCGTACCGTGCGGCGCATGCACGCCATCACCCTCGCCGTCGCCGACATCGAGCGATCGGCCGCGTTCTACACCGCGCTCTTCGGCATCGAGGGCAGCGGGATCATCGGCACCGAGTACGTCGCGACCGACACCACCGCCGGCGGGGCCACCGCGATGTTCACCCTCGAGGACGGGTTCATCGTCTCCCTCTACGGCCGCGACGACATGCGGAAGGACGCGAGCGTCGAGCTGGCGGCCGACCCGAGCAGCACGATCGGGCACTTCGTCGAGTCCCGGTCGGCGGCCGACGCGTTCCTCGAGCGGGCGCGGGCAGCGGGCGCGACGATGCTCGAGCCGCCGTACACACGGCCGTGGGGCATGTACTCCGGCTTCTTCCAGGACCCGGACGGGCACCTGTGGGAAGTCGTCGCGAACCCGGGCATGGGTGCCCCGTCCGACGCGACGCCGGAGTGACGGAGCACTAGACCCCGAGCTGCTCCGCGACCTCGAGCCACCGCTCCTCAAGCTGCTCGATCTCGGCCTCGAGCGTGCCGAGCTTCGTCTGCAGGTCCCCGAGCCCGGCGTAGTCGGACTGGTCGTGCGTGGCGAACGCGTCGAGCAGCTTCTTCCGGTCGTCACCGACGCGGGCGATCCGCCGGTCGAGTGCCGACATCTCCTTCTCCGCGGCCCGACGGTCAGCGCCGGACAACCCGGACCCACCGGAGCCGGCCGCCGCGCCGGACGCGACCGACGGGGAAGGTGACGTGCCCGACCCAGCCGTGTCGGGCCTCCCGGCCGAAGCGGCGGCAGCCGCAGAAGCAGTGGACCCTCCGGTGCCGGCCGCCCGGAGCCGCATGTACTCGTCGACGCCGCCCGGCAGGTGCCGCAGGTGCCCGCCGAGCACGGCGTACTGCTGGTCGGTGACGCGCTCGAGCAGGTACCGGTCGTGGCTCACCACGAGCAGGGTGCCCGGCCAGGTGTCGAGCAGGTCCTCCATCGCGGCGAGCATGTCGGTGTCGAGGTCGTTGGTCGGCTCGTCCAGGATGAGCAGGTTCGGCTCGTCGAGCAGGATGAGCATGAGCTGCAGTCGGCGCTTCTGCCCACCGGACAGATCCTTGACGGGCGTGGAGAGCTGCTCGGCGGTGAAGCCGAGGCGCTCCAGGAGCTGTGACGGCGTCATCTCCTTGCCGTCGGCGACGTAGCTCGTCTTCTTGCGGGCGACGACCTCGCGGACGCGGTCGTCGGCGTACTGCGCCAGGTCCGCGAGCTGCTGGTCGAGGACCGCGACCTGCACGGTCTTGCCGGTCTTCACGCGGCCGCTGGTCGGCTGCAGGCGCCCCGCGATGAGCGAGAGCAGCGTCGACTTGCCGGCGCCGTTCGGGCCGAGGATGCCGGTCCGCTCCCCCGGTGCGATGCGCCACTCGATGCTGCGGATGGTCGGCTCGTCGGCGCCGGGGTAGGTGACGCCGACGTCCAGCAGGTCGACGACGTCCTTGCCGAGGCGTGCCGTGGCGGTCTTCGACAGGGCGACGGTGTCACGCAGCGGCGGGACGTCGTCGATGAGCGCGTTCGCGGCGTCGATGCGGAACTTCGGCTTGCTGGTGCGGGCCGGGGCGCCGCGACGGAGCCACGCGAGTTCCTTGCGCGCCAGGTTCTGCCGGCGCTGCTCGGACGCCGCCGCCTGCCGGTCACGCTCGACGCGCTGCAGGATGTACGCCGCGTACCCGCCCTCGAAGGGCTCGACGATGCCGTCGTGCACCTCCCACGTGTCGGTCGAGACGGCGTCGAGGAACCACCGGTCGTGCGTCACGACGACGAGTCCGCCCTGGTTCGCCGGCCAGCGCCGGTTGATGTGCTCGGCCAGCCACTGGATGCCCTCGACGTCCAGGTGGTTCGTGGGCTCGTCGAGGAACAGCACGTCCCAGTCGCCGACGAGCAGACGGGCGAGGGCGACGCGGCGACGCTGCCCTCCGGACAGCTCGTCGACCGGCTCGTCCCACGGGATGTCCGACACGAGTCCACCGATGACGTCGCGGATCTTCGGGTCGCCGGCCCACTCGTGCTCCGCGCGGTCGCCGACGACGACAGCGCCGACGGTCTGGCCCTCGGGCAGGGCGTCGCGCTGGTCGAGGACGCCGACGGTCACGCCGCGGCGGTGCGTCACGCGGCCGGTGTCCGGTTCGAGGCGCTTCGACAGCAGGCTCAGGAGCGTCGACTTGCCGTCGCCGTTCCGACCGACCACGCCGATGCGGTCACCCTCGTCGATGCCGATGGTGACGCTGTCGAAGACGGTGCGGGTGGGGAACTCGAGATGCAGGTTCTCGGCGCCGAGGAGATGTGCCACCCGTCAAGGGTAGGTGCTGCGCGGGGCGCGGCGGCGCGCGGGCGCGCGCCGCGGGGCGGCGGCGCGCGGGGCGCCGCGGCAGCCGCGCCCGCGCCGCCCCGCGGTGCGAACCGGCGGCGCACAACGGAAACCGGCTCGAACAACGCGCGGCCGTGGTGCGAACTGGTTTCGGTTACGCGGCGCCAGCCCGCGCCAGCGGCGGCGGACGCGCCGCGGCGCCAGCCCGCGCCAGCGGCGGCGTCACCGCCGGCGGCGGCGTCAGCGCGCGGCAGCTGCGGCGGACGCGCCGCAGCGCCAGCCGGGAGGCCCGGGTCAGCTCCCGAGCGTCGTGTCCGGCTCGCCCGCGGCCTCCTTGGCACGCTTCAGGCGCGCCTTGGCCTCCCAGAACTCGATCTCGCGGTCGAGCTCCGCCAGTTCCTGCTCGGTCGTGGTCACCCTGCGGTCGCCGTGCGCGGCTCGAGCGTGCCCGATGCTGGCGTAGCCGTCCTCGTGGCGGGTCGGCTCGATGTACCGGCCGTGGTTCCGCGGCCCGGGAGCCCAGTCGTGCCCGATCGCGAACCACACGATGCTGCCGACGACGGGCACCAGGACGACCAGGATCACCCACGCGATCTTCGGCAGCCCACGGATCTGGTCGTCCGTCTTGGTGAGGATGTCGATCAGTGCGAACACCAGCAGGACGATCGTCAGCCCGGGCAACAGCACGCTCATGTCCCGGATTCTATGGACTCCCTTGGAGCTTCCGCTACGCCCGCGTCAGAGGGACGCCACCCACTCGTCCGAGCCGTCGGTGAAGCGCTGGTGCTTCCAGATCGGCACGCGCTCCTTGACCAGGTCGATGAGGGCCGCACAGGCCACGAACGCCTCGGCCCGGTGCGCCGACGACACCGCGGCGGCCAGGGCGACGTCGCCGACGACGAGCTCCCCGACGCGGTGCAGGACGGCGATGCGCACCCCGGGGTGGTCCTCGGCGATGGTCGCGGCGACCTCGGTGATGACCTCGGCAGCGCTCGGGTGCCGCTCGTACTCGAGCGCCGTGACGCCCTTGCCGCCGTCGTGGTCACGGACGACGCCGGCGAAGGTCACGACGGCGCCGTCCTGGTCGGTCGCGACGACGGCCGAGACCTGGTCGATGGTGATCGGCCGGTCGACGACGTCCGCCAGCATCACCCGGTCAGCCGCGGTCGTGTGCCCTGCCCCGCTCACGAGGTGCTCCGCGGTGCGTGGCCGTCGCCGTGCAGCTGCGCCAGGAGGTGGTCGAGCAGGCCGTCGAGCACCGCGAGCCCGTCCGCGACGCCGCCGCGGGACCCGGGGAGCGTGACCACGAAGGCCCCGCCCGACGCGATCCCCGCGACACCGCGGCTCAGCAGGGCGGTCGGTCCGGCACCGGCGAGGCCCCGGCGGCGGATCTCCTCGACGATGCCGGGGAGTTCGAGGTCCAGCAGGGGCGCGACCGCCTCGGGGGTGCGGTCCGTCGGGGTGACGCCGGTGCCTCCGGTGGTGATGACGACCCGGGCGTCCGCGAGGAGCTCGCTCGTGATGGTCTCGGTGACCGGTCCCCCGTCGGCGACGATCACCGGATCGGGCACGGAGAACTCGTGCTCGCGGAGCCACGCCGCGATCACCGGCCCGGTGCGGTCGAGCGCCGGGTCGGCTGCGGCCTGCGTCGAGACGACGACCACGGCAGCGCGGCCGCGGGTCGGTTGCGAGGTCATCGTGCGCTCCAGTCCCCGGAGCGGCCACCGTGCTTCTCGAGCACCCGGACGTCCGTGATCGTGGCCGCCCGGTCAACGGCCTTCACCATGTCGTACACGGTCAGCGCGCCGATGCTCGCCCCGGTGAGTGCTTCCATCTCGACGCCGGTGCGCGAAGTCGTGCGCACCGAGACCTGCACCACCACGCGGTCGTCGGCGCCGGTGATGTCCACCTCGACCCCCGCGATCGGCAGCGGGTGGCAGAGCGGCACCAGGTCCGAGGTCTTCTTCACCGCCATGATCGCGGCGATCCGGGCGGTGCCGATGACCTCGCCCTTGGGCAGCGAACCGTCCAGGATCCGTGCGACGACGTCGGGGCGGGTGACGAGGGTCGCCGTGGCCGTGGCCGAGCGGTCGGTGACGTCCTTCTCGGAGACGTCCACCATGTGTGCGCTGCCGTCCGGGCGGACGTGCGAGAGGCCAGGCTGATCAGCCGCAGTGGTCATCGGATGCTCCAGACGGTCAGGGGGTCGCCGGGTTCGACGGACGCGGTGCCGACGGGCACGTGCACCAGGTGCGTGGCGTCGGCGTAGTGGGCGAGCAGGTGCGAGGACGGCCCGCCGACGAAGTGCACGCGCCCGTCGGCCACCCGACCGCGGCGGACCTGGTGTTTGCCCTCGGGCGAGGTCGCGGCGGAAGCGGCGGGCAGGGTCTGCGCCGGGCGGGCGTCGGGCATGCGCGCGGCGCGGGCGAGCACCGGACGCAGGAACACCTCGAACGAGACAAGCGCCGACACCGGGTTGCCGGGGAACGACACCACCGGGACGGGTCGGCCGGCGAACGACACCGTGCCGAACGCCTGCGGTCCGCCCGGCTGCATCGCGACCGGGGTCACCGCCAGGCCACGCGGCTCGAGGGCCTGTCGCACGACCTCGTACGCACCGGCGCTGATGCCGCCCGTGGTCAGGACCAGGTCGGCCCAGTCCCCCACGGCGGTCTCCAGCGCGGCGAGGAACCGGGCTTCGTCGTCGGGCACCCGCACGGTCCGGGACTCCACACCGACCTCGGCGAGCGCCGCCCGCAGCGCGACCCCGTTCGCGTCGTTGATCCCGGCGCCGGCACCGGCGACACCGCCACCGGCGACACCGCCACCGCGGCCCCCGGGAGCCGCCGCCCCACCGAGCTCCGACCCCGTCGACACGACGAGCACCCGCAGCCGACGGACCACGTCGACGGTGGCCACCCCGGCGGACGCCAGCGCCCCGAGCACCGCGGGCGTCAGGGCGGCGCCGGCGTCCACGATCGTCGCGCCGACACCGAGGTCCGACCCCACCGCCCGGACGAACGTGCCCGCGCTGAGGTCCGCCGGTACCTGCACCGATGCCAGCGAGAGTGCCGCGGGGAAGGCCCCCGGCGGTGTGGCCTCGACCGGGAAGACCGCGTCGGCGCCGTCCGGGATCCGGGCACCGGTCATGATCGGCGCGGCGCTCCCCGGCGTGAGCGGCACGGGGACGACTCCGGCCGGGACCGGGTCGACGACGCGCAGCGTCGCGCCGGCATCCGCAGCCCGCACCGCGAACCCGTCCATCTGGCTGTTGTCGAACGGTGGGAGCGGGATCGGTGACCCGACGGCACGACCGAGCACGCGGTACCCGTGCCCCGCACCGGTGTCGGCAGCGAGGTCGTCGACGGCCATGGCCTCCAGGCCGGACGAACGCGTGCCGGACCCGGCGAACGGACGCACCACGGGCTCGACGAGCGCCTCGATGTCCTGCCGGTGCTGACCGATCGATCGCAATGGTGCCTCCGAATGACTGGACGCGCCGCCCCCGAGGCGGCGCGTGTCAGTAGCGTAACGAGCGCGCACAACGCGCCCAGACGAACCGGAGGACCTGTGGAGAACGACCTGCCCGCCACCAACCCGACTGCGACCATCGGCGTGATCGGCGGCTCCGGCCTCTACGAGTTGTTCGCTCCCGGCACGGCCGACGAGATCGACGTGCCGACGCCGTTCGGGTCCACGTCGTCGCCGATCACCGTCGGGACGATGGCGGGCAAACGCGTCGCGTTCCTCACCCGTCACGGCCGCGAACACTCCGTCGCCCCGCATCGGATCAACCACCGCGCGAACCTCTGGGCGCTCCGGTCGCTCGGCGTCCGCGCGATCGTGTCCTCGAGCGCCGTCGGCGGCCTGCACCCGGACTACGCCCCCGGCACGTTCGTCGTGACCGACCAGCTCATCGACCGGACATGGGGCCGCGCCGACACCTTCTTCGAGGACGCCGTGCAGCACCTGTCCTTCGCGGACCCGTTCGACCCGGTGCTCCGCCGTGTCGCGATCGACGCCCTCGCCGACCGGGACGTCCCGTTCCGCCCCACCGGCACGTGCGTCGTGATCCAGGGGCCGCGCTTCTCCACCCGCGCCGAGTCGGTGTGGATGCGGCAGGCCGGCGGGCACACGATCAACATGACGATGACGCCGGAGGTCCCGCTCGCCGCCGAGCTCGGGATCGGCACCGTGAACCTGTCCTTCGTGACCGACGCCGACGCGGGCCTGGCCCCGGCAGAAGACGAAGCCCCGGCAGGAGACGAAGTCCCGGCAGAACACGAAGCCCCGACAGGAAACGAAGCCCCCACGGGGGACGAACACGCAGCCGAAGCCGGCGAACCCGTCACCCACGCGCTCGTGATGGAACGCCTGGCCCGCGCGAACCAGGTCATCGTCGGCGCCATCGGCTCGATCGTTGCCGCGATCCCCGACGACTTCACCCCGCGCGAACTCGTCCCCGCCGCCGCCAGCGAGCGTGTGATCGGGGCCACCGCGTGAGCCGCCTGCTCGTCACCGGCGGTGCCGGGTTCATCGGCTCCGCGATCGTCCGCCGCGCCATCGCCGACGGCCACGAGGTCCGCGTGCTCGACTCCCTCCGCGCCGACGTCCACGGCGACCCGCAGGCCGTCATCGCGGACCACGAGCAGCGCGGCATCGCGTTCGTGCACGGCGACGTCCGCGAGCGCGTGGCCCTCGACGCCGCACTCGACGGCATCGACGTGGTCTGCCACCAGGCCGCCAAGGTCGGCCTCGGCGTCGACTTCCAGGACGCCCCCGACTACGTCTCGAGCAACGACGCGGGCACCGCCCACGTGCTCGCCGGGATGGACCGCGAGGGCATCGGCCGCCTGGTCGTCGCGAGCTCGATGGTGGTCTACGGCGAGGGCGCGTACACGACCTCGACCGGGGAGCCCGTGCGCCCGCCGGCCCGCCGCCGCGAGGACCTCGACGCCGGCCGCTTCGACCCGATCGGTCCGGACGGGCGGCCGCTCGTCCCCGGACTGATCGACGAGTCCGCGGCGCTCGATCCCCGGAACGTCTACGCGCAGACGAAGGTCGCGCAGGAGCACCTCGCCTCGTCCTGGGCCCGGGCGACCGGCGGCCGTGCCGTCGCGCTGCGGTACCACAACGTCTACGGGCCGGGCATGCCCGCGAACACGCCCTACGCGGGCGTCGCGTCGCTGTTCCGCTCCGCGATCGCCCGTGGGGAGGCACCCCGCGTCTTCGAGGACGGCGCCCAGCGACGGGACTTCGTGCACGTGGACGACGTGGCCGGCGCCAACCTGGCGTCGATCGGTGCGACGGACTCCCTGCCGGACGACACCTTCCGGGCGTACAACGTCGGGTCGGGCACCGTCCACACGATCGGGGACATGGCCGCGGCGATCGCGGGGACGGCGGGCCTCGCGCCGGTCGTCACCGGCGAGTACCGCCTCGGCGACGTCCGGCACGTCACCGCCTCGTCGGCGCGGATCGAGCACGAGCTGGGCTGGCGCGCCGGGGTCGACTTCGAGCGTGGCATGCGCGAGTTCGCGGACGCACCGCTGCGCGCGGCCGTCCGCTGACGCAGGCCCACCGGACCACCGCCGGACGGGAGGTCCGGGTCGGGCCCGCCACGGCCCTCCCGTCCGACACGGCGCGGCGGCGTCCTCCCGCTCTCGGGCGCGCGTGTCCGGATCGAGCACTCCGTGCACCCACTTCGCGGGGCAACCTGTGCGTCGACCGGCCAAGGGGTACGAGTTCCCGGTGCGTCCGCACCACGCTTCCGGTTGCCTGGTGTGCATGGCAACCAGCTCCCGTCGAAACGGCCGACCGCACCGAATGGTCGACATGAACGTCGACGTGATCCTGCCGTGCTTGGACGAGGCGGACGCCCTGCCCGAGGTGATCGGCCGCCTGCCCGCCGGCTACCGCGCGATCGTCGTCGACAACGGTTCGACGGACGGCTCCGCGGACGTCGCCCGCGCGCACGGTGCGGTCGTCGTCACCGAGACCCGACGGGGCTTCGGATCGGCCTGCGCCGCGGGTGTGGCCGCTGCGACCGCCGAGTACGTCGCGTTCTGCGACGCCGATGCCTCGATGGACCCCGCCGAGCTCCCGCCGCTCGTCGCCCGCGTGGCCACCGGCCGCGTCGACCTGGCGCTCGGCCGCCGCGTCCCGACCACCCCCGCCGCCTGGGCACCGCACGCACGCTTCGCGAACCGGGTGCTCGCGGTCCTGATGCGCCGCGCGACCGGGTACGCGCTCCGCGACCTCGGCCCGATGCGTGTGATGCGCCGCGCCGACCTGGTCGCCCTCGACCTGCAGGACCGTCGGAGCGGCTACCCGCTCGAGATGGTGCTCGCTGCCCACGCCGCCGGCTGGCGCGTCGACGAGTCGGACATCGGCTACGAGCAGCGCATCGGCGACAGCAAGGTGACCGGCACGCTGCGCGGCACGATCAACGCGGTGCGGGACATGTCCCGCCTGCTCCGGAAGTACCGGCGCGAGGAACGCACCCGCGTCGTCGCGCCCGCCCCCGTCGCCGAGGGGACGAACGCATGAACACCTCTGAGACCACCGTCGTGCCGCTGACCGTCGTCGTCATCGCGAAGGAGTGCCTGCCCGGCAAGGTGAAGACCCGCCTGACGCCGGCGATCACGCCCGAGGCCGCCGCGCAGGTCGCCGCCGGCAGCCTCGACGACACCCTCCGCACCGTCGCCGCGCTCCCCGTCGCCCGACGGGTGCTCTTCTTCGACGGCGCGGTGACCCCCGGTGCCGCAGTGGACTTCGAGGTGCTGCACCAGCCCGGAGGCGGACTCGACGAACGCCTCGGCCACCTCTTCGACACCATGACCGGGCCGACGCTCCTGGTCGGCATGGACACCCCGCAGCTCTCCGCCGCGGACCTGACCCCGGTGCTCCGCGAGCCCGACCGGGACGCCTGGTTCGGCCCGGCCGAGGACGGCGGCTTCTGGGCGCTGTACCTCCGCGAGCCGGACGGCGCCCACCTGCGCGGCGTCCCGATGTCCCAGGACGACACCGGCGCCGTGCAGCTCGCACGCCTGGTGGACGCCGGACTCGACGTCGGCACCCTCGTCACCCTGCTCGACGTGGACACCGTGCCCGATGCCCGGCGGGTCGCCGAGCTCGTGCCGGACTCCTCGTTCGCCGCGGCACTCGCCGCATCCCTGACGTCGCACCTCACCACTGCGACGACTCCCCGCGCCTCAGGAGGCACCCGATGAGCGACATCACCCAGGCCCCGGTCACCTTCGGCACCGGCGGCGACGAGCCGTACGCACGAGCGCTCCGCTCCGACGGCCGCCTCCGCCTGACCGACCCGGACCGCCCGGACGCCGAGGTCACCCTCGACGTCGGGCGCTGGAGCGCCGCCGCGGACCGTGTCGACCGCTCCCTGCTCGACGACGTCGACGGCCCCGTCATCGACATCGGCTGCGGGCCCGGGCGGATGCTCGTCGCGGCCCGGACCCTCGGCATCCCGGCGCTCGGCGTCGACGTGTCCGCCGATGCGATCGCGATCGCACGGCGTGCCGGCGGCCGTGCCGTGCAGGGCTCCGTGTTCGAGCCCGTGCCCGACGAAGGACACTGGGACACCGCACTCGTCCTCGACGGCAACATCGGCAT
Source organism: Curtobacterium sp. NPDC090223 (assembly GCF_044746585.1). Lineage (NCBI taxonomy): Bacteria > Bacillati > Actinomycetota > Actinomycetes > Micrococcales > Microbacteriaceae > Curtobacterium > Curtobacterium sp. NPDC090223. The sequence goes on from NZ_JBIVCN010000002.1 coordinate 26,791, forward strand.
CGGCGGGGACCCGACCGCATTGCTCGAGCGCTGCCGGGACATCGTCCGCGTCGGGGGCCGCGTGGTCGTCGAGACGCACGTCGACCGCTCGGCCGACCGGACCTACCGGGCCCGGGTGACCGACACCGACGGCCACGAGAGCGCCGAGTTCCCGTGGGCCGAGGTCGGCCTCGACGCACTGCACGGGCACGCTGCCCGCGCCGGCCTGGTCGCTCGTGCGAGCTGGACCGTCGCGGGGCGGAGCTTCTGCGAGCTCATCGCCTGAACAACGCCGATGCAACCGGTTGTTTTGCATTGTTCAAGACAACCGGGTACCGTGGTGTTCTCCAGCCGACGGCGTCAGGGCCGCCGGACCGGCGACCCTCGACGCTGCCACCACATCGAGGAGACCACCATGACGAACAGCACCTTCCCGTTCGGCGGCACCTTCGTGTCCGGACTCGGCGGACGTGACGAGCACGGCACCTACACCGGCTCCCGCTCCGACCACTCGGTCGGCACCTACACGGGCGTCCCGGTCACCGGACGCCTCGGCCGTTTCGTGGACACCCAGTCCGCACGACCGGGCACCGTCACCGCGTCGAACCGCACGGTCACCGGCTCGTTCCGCACGGCGACGGGGTCGTTCCGCACCGCCTGAGCCCGCCGTCCCACCGACCGCGAACGGCCGTCCACCCCGGGTCCTCCCCCCTTTGACCCGGGCTGGGCGGCCGTTCGCTCGTTCCGGGTCCTGGTCCTCAGACCCCGGCGACCGCAGCCTCGAGGCGCTGCGCGACCTGACGGAGCCACTCGCGATCGTCGAGACCATCCTCGGACGGCACGTAGTTGCAGTCGAGCTCCACGAGTCGCCCGCCCAGTGCCGCCGCGTCGGGCAGCACCTCGTCCAGGTCACGGACGTCCCCGAGCAGCGCGCGCTGGTCGTCGTCGGAGCTGATCGCCAGGTAGTGCTCCAGCGCATCGGCAGCCCCGTAGGGTGCGTCGGCCCAGTCCTGGTGGAAGTAGGCACCCACGAAGTCGTCGAAGCCAGCGAAGTTCGCCGCGGTGATGCTCGCGACCGCGGGGTAGGCCGTCAGCACCGTGTAACCGGCGGGACGGTCCGGTGCGGCGGTGAGCACCACCCGGACGGCGTCCAGGTCCTGGACCTCGCCGAAGGGCATGCCGCGCCCGGTCACACCGCCGGGAACGGCGTAGACGCGGAGGGGCTTCGGGCAGTCATCAGCGACCCAGGTACGGATCCGCAGGTGGTTGGCGTCCAAGGCGTGTGCGACAATTCGGTTCGCGTCGTCGGTCCCGCCGGTGAACACCGAGGTCCCGGTCCTGACGGCGTGGGGCATCACATACTCCTTCTTCGTGGTGGTCGTGGGACGTCGATCATCCGCGCTCCAGACGTGCGACGAGCGCGTCCGACCACTGCTTCGGCGAGCCGGTCGATGGTCGAGGCGGACACCGATTCTGCGTCGAGGTGATCGAGATCCCAGTCCTGGTTGGAATCCGCCGACAGCAGGTTGACGATGCATGGCGTTCGGCGAAGGAGCTCGCGGGCCTCCTCGCCGGTCTTCACGGCATTCCGTCGGAGCCGCGAGGGACCTCCGCAGAACCAGGCGGACGCTCGAGCCGTTCCACGAGTGCGCCGAACCATGCAACCGGCCGCAACCCGAAGTCCTCTTCGGGGTCCATCCCGACCCCCACCCAACGCAGGAAGCGCAGGACGGCCTCGTCGTCCGTCAGGGTGTGCCGGAGAAGGCGCGCCTCGGAGAGGTACAGCGACCGCTCGGATGGAAGGAGTCGATCGAGGACTTCGGCGTAGACCGCTTCTGCATCGAGGTGGTCGAGGTCCCAGTCGAAGTTGAAATCCCCGGCCAGGAAGTCGTAGATGTGTGGCGCGAGTCCTCCGAGTTCACGGAGACGTTCCGGGGAGATCGTCATCTGATCCCCGCTCTCGGGAACGACGTGAGGACGATGTAGGGCGGCTGACGGTCCGGATCGTACTTGAGAACGGCGCGCACCACCGAGTCTTCGTGCATCGGCGGGATCCTCCCTGGCTGGCCGTCGTCGGAGCTGATCGCCAGGTAGTGCTCCAGCGCATCGGCAGCCCCGTAGGGTGCGTCGGCCCAGTCCTGGTGGAAGTAGGCACCCACGAAGTCGTCGGAGGCAGCGAAGTTCGCCGCGGTGATGCTCGCGACCGCGGGGTAGGCCGTCAGCACCGTGTAACCGGCGGGACGGTCCGGTGCGGCGGTGAGCACCACCCGGACGGCGTCCAGGTCCTGGACCTCGCCGAAGGGCATGCCGCGCCCGGTCACACCGCCGGGAACGGCGTAGACGCGGAGGGGCTTCGGGCAGTCATCAGCGACCCAGGTACGGATCCGCAGGTGGTTGGCGTCCAAGGCGTGTGCGACGATCCGGTTCGCGTCGTCGGTCCCGCCGGTGAACACCGAGGTCCCGGTCCTGACGGCGTGGAGCATCACATACTCCTTCTTCGTGGTGTGGCGAGCTCCTGCTCGATGTGAACCCGGAGCGCACGCAGCCACGCCGTCGGCGTGAGGCCGCCATCCCACTCCGGATCACGACCCGTGACGACGACGTCGCGGAGGTCCTGCACGGCGTCGTCCGTCCGCGAGCGGATCCCTCGGAAAGCGAGTTCATCGTTGCTCACGTCGACTCACCGATCCTGCGGGTCAGGGAACTCGGCCACTCGGCGAGAGGCACGCCGAGATGCACACTCGGAGCGAGCCCAGACCCGACGAAGTTCAGGAAGGCCTGTACCTCAGCTTCGGTCGTCAGCTCCCGCTCGAGGACCTGCGCCTCACGCAGGTACACGGCGCGCGCTTCGGGATCGAGATCGTCGAAAACGGATGCGTAAGCGGCTTCAGCATCCTCGAAGTCGAGGTCCCAGTCGTAGTTGAACACTGCCCCGAGCAAGTTGCGCAGGTGCGGGATCTCGGCCACGACCGCGCGCCGTTCTGAGTCGTTCACTGGTCCAACGTCGCCTTCGGGTAGCTCGTGATCACTCGGTAGGGCGGTTCCGCGGTCGGGTCCCACCGCAGCACGACGCGGACCACCGTGTCGTCGTGCATCGGCGGCGTGCGTCCAGGGGCATAGCCCCGACCGACTACCCGGTCCGAAGGCCAGTCAAAGCCCTCGGTCCGTGTCGGTCTGTCGGCGACCTGATTGGCGTGGATCCATTCCTGGACCGCTTCGTGGTTGAAGTCAAGCGTGTTCGCGACCAGTTTGTCGACCTCGGACGTCTGCACGGTGAACGCGCTGTTCGCGCTCTTGCCGCCGTTCCGCGAGCGGATCCAGTCGTCGAGCTCCTGCCCGTGCAGGTCCGGCCGGACGTGGCGCTCGAGCGTGTGGCCGCCCGCAGCCTCCGCGGCAGCCAGCCCGCCCCCGTCGGTGAACGGCTGCGACTCGATGCCGTGCGGCAGCGAGGCCTCGTCGTGCGGCCGCAGCAGGTCCGGGTGCTCGTCCGCGAACTGCGCCATCTCGCCGCGCAGCAACTGATCGAAGGAGCCGTCACCCTTCCCGATGCCCGGCGTGAAGTCGTCGCTGCCGGCGTACTCGCGGTAGGTCCGGTCCACCAGGTCGTGCAGCGTGTCGACGCTCTCCTTCGACGCACCGTGCTCCACCCAGGACCGGACGTCCCGGCTCAGCCCCTGCAGCCCGAGCTTCGACAGCCCCTCCGCCAGCTCCGTCGCCTTCGCAGTGTCCTTCGCCAAGCCACCCGGCCCGGCCACACCGAGCCCGATCCCCATCGCAGCGGCTCCCGCAGCGGCACCCGGGTGTTCCTGCGCCTCGGTCCACCAATCGCCGAGCGCCTGTCCGGCGGCGTCGTGCGCCTTCGCCGCGTCGCCCTGCGGGTCGAGCGCGGCGTCGACCCACGCGAACGGCGAGATGAACAGTCCGAGTGTCGCCGCACCGTCGACGACGCCGCCCCACGACGAGCCGAGGGTGTCCGTCGACCAGGTGCCCTGGTTGTCGAAGCCGAGCATGTGGATGCCGCTCTCGAGCGACTGCAGCAGTTCGTCCGTCGCACCCTCGGAGAACTGCTCGCCGCAGGTCTTGCCGTCCGCCGTGCCGGGCATGCTCCACGGCAGGTCGACGCCGCGGGTGTTGAGATCGTTCTCCGAGGGAGCGACGTAGGCACCCTTCAGGCTCGCTCCCGACGCTGTCTTGATCGCGGTCGCGCAGTCCGCCTGGGCCTGCTCGAGGAGCGCGACCTGCGCGTTGATCCGCCGGATGATGTCGTCGTTCTCGTTCCGGGTGACGATGTCCTCGTACCAGGGCACGGTGGTCTTCTCCGGGGGCGCGTCGGTCCGGGTCGCGCCGTACGCGTTCCACGAGCCGTCCACCTGCGGCGCGGTCGTGGTCGTGTAGGGCGACGTCGTCTTCGGGACCCCGTGCTGCACCCGTGCGACGAACGCCGCCGCCTCGACACGCAGGTCGTCGAGCCGCTGCTTCGGACCGGCGGCGCTCGAGGCGTAGGTGTCGAGTGCCTTCGCGACACCGCGTGCTGCCCTGCCGATCGCGTGGGTGTCGTCGGCCACGGGGTCCATCAGCGCGAGGGCCTCGGCCGACTCCGGTGCCTCGTAGACGCCGGCGAGCGCCTTCCACTTCGTCGGGATGTCGTCGGCGACGGTGCGCATCGACTCGCCGCCGCCCGAGATCGTCGTCGCGGCGGCCGACACGGAGGCCAGGTCGAGTTCCGATCCGGGGATGCCGTCCGGGTCGACGAGCCCGTGGTCCCCGATCGCGACACCGCTCACCGGTCCGCTCCGGGAACGGCCGTCCCGGTGTCCGCCCCGGCGGTCCGGACGAACAGGGAGACGTCGTGGGTCTCGTGCGCCGTGGTGCCGGCCCGCTGGAACTCGGCCGCCATCTCGAGGTCGCCGCGCACGTAGGCGTCGACCGCGCCGTGGACGCCCTGGACTCCACCGACGAGCCGGAACGTGACCTGGTCGACGTCGTCGCTGACCTGGTCGACGAAGGCACCGAGCGCCTCGTTCACGACCGCTCCGGCTCCGCCGGACGCATCGGCGACCCCGGTCTGCACGGACTGCAGCGCGGCAGCCGTGCCGTCGAGCGACGTCTGCATGCCGTCGAGCACCGACCGCACCCCGGCGGGGTCGATCTTCCAGCTCCCCGAACTCATCGAACCTCCCCCGTTCGGTTGTCATCGTCCCGCGCCGACGGCGTCCGGCGCAACCCACTCCCCCGGACGCCGCGCGCCAGGTCCGCGGCGGCGCGCCACCGATCCGGCTCGTCGCCGGCGAACCAGAACACGAAGCCGGGCGCCCGGGCCGACCCGACGGGCCGTCCACCCAGGTCCGCCGCCCGCCCCGCCAGGTCGCGAGCGCGCACGGCGCGCGCTCCGGCGAAGACCGCGAGCGGGGTCGTCGGTCCGCGCAGGACCGGGTCGGTGACCCCGTCGAGCCGTCCACGGCTGGTGGAGAACAGTCCGGACTGCGGATGGCGACCGAGACTGACGGACTGGAGGCCGGCCTCCAGTCCGTCGCGCACCGTGCGTCGGTCTCGGATCGCCACCACGACGCGGAGGGTCTCGAAGACCGTCCGCGGTCCACGCTCGACGACGAGGATCCCGCCGACGGCGTCGTCGGCGCTGCCGACGACGACGGTGGTGGGTGTCGGCGCGCGCCGCTCGGCACGCGCTGTCAGCTCCGACGACGACCACGGCTCGGCGGACTCGTCCGGGGCGTAGGTGACCGTGCGACCGAACGCCTGCAGGAACCGGGCCGGTGTCGCGCCGAGGACCAGGCGCCCCGACGGCGCGTGCTCGATCGTCAGGTCGACGTGCAGCAGGTCCCCGACCGGTGCGTCCGGTCGTTCCGGTTCCCCGGACGGCCGCCAGCGGTACCCGTGCTCGGCGAGCAGGTGCAGCGCCGCCCACGACAGCACCGCGCCGGACGGCGTCTCGACCACGCGCGTCCGGTCTCGACCGATCCGCCCGAACAGCGCGGCGTCCGCGCGCACGACGTGCCCCATGATCCCCCCGACCGCGATGCCACCCATCGCCGGACCCAGCGTACGCACGGACGGTCACCCTCGAACGCCCCGCAGGCGCTGGTGCCAGGATGGACGCATGAACGACCGCGCCGGAACCCCAGCGACCGCAGACGACCTCGTCGACCTCGACGCCCTCATCGCCGCGTACTACGAGCGGGTCCCGGACGTCTCCGTCCCGGAGCAGAAGGTGGTGTTCGGCACGTCCGGGCACCGCGGCTCCTCGCTCGACTCGGCGTTCAACGACACGCACATCGCCGCCATCACGCAGGCGATCGTCGAGTACCGGCAGTCCCAGGGCACCGACGGCCCGCTCTTCATCGGCCGCGACACCCACGCCCTGTCCGGCCCCGCGGAGCGCACCGCACTCGAGGTCCTGGCCGCGAACGGCGTGCACGTCCTCGCCGACAGCGAGAACGGCTACGTCCCCACCCCGGCGCTCAGCCACGCGATCATCCGCTACAACCGCGCCGGCAACCCGGACACCGCGGACGGCATCGTGATCACGCCGAGCCACAACCCGCCCCGCGACGGCGGCTTCAAGTACAACCCGCCGCACGGTGGCCCCGCGGACAGCGATGCCACGTCCTGGATCGCGAACCGGGCGAACGCAATCATCGAGGGCGGCAACGCCGAGGTGCAGCGCACCGAGCACGCCACCCCCGACCGCTACGACTTCCTGCACACCTACGTGGCGGACCTCGAGAACATCATCGACATCGCCGCGATCAAGCAGGCCGGCGTGAAGATCGGCGCCGACCCCCTCGGTGGTGCCTCGCTGCCGTACTGGAACCTCATCCGCGACCACTACGGCCTCGACCTCACGGTCGTGAACCCGGACGTCGACCCGACCTGGTCGTTCATGACGCTCGACTGGGACGGCAAGATCCGGATGGACCCGTCCAGCCCGTCTGCGATGGCCTCCGTCCTGGCGCACAAGGACGAGTACGACGTCCTCACCGGCAACGACGCCGACTCCGACCGCCACGGCATCGTCACGCCCGACGGCGGGCTGATGAACCCGAACCACTACCTCGCGGTGGCGATCGAGTACCTCTACGCCCACCGTCCGGCCTGGCGGGACGACGCCGCGATCGGCAAGACCCTGGTGTCCTCGAGCATCATCGACCGCGTCGCGGAGTCCCTCGGCCGTCGCCTGTGGGAGGTCCCGGTCGGCTTCAAGTGGTTCGTGCCCGGCCTGATCGACGGCTCCGTGGCCTTCGGCGGCGAAGAGTCCGCCGGCGCCTCGTTCCTGCGCACCGACGGCACCGCGTGGACGACCGACAAGGACGGCATCATCCTGGCGCTCCTGGCGTCCGAGATCGTCGCGGTCACCGGCAAGACCCCGTCGCAGCTGTACGACGAGCTCACCGAGCGCTTCGGTGCCCCGGTCTACCAGCGCGTCGACGCCGCGGCGAGCAAGGACCAGAAGGCCCGCCTGTCGAAGCTCGACGGGGACGCGATCACGGCCGAGACCCTGGCCGGCGACCCGATCACCGCGAAGCTCTCGAAGGCTCCCGGCAACGACGCTGCCGTCGGTGGCGTGAAGGTCGTCACCGACAAGGCCTGGTTCGCGGCCCGCCCCTCCGGCACCGAGGACGTCTACAAGATCTACGCGGAGAGCTTCGTGTCGCAGGAACACCTGGAGCAGGTGCAGCGCGAGGCGAAGGAGATCGTGGACGCCGCACTGGGGGCCTAGGCCGCCCGGGCGTCACGCCGCCCAACGCTCGAGACACCGCACGCTCCCCGAGACGCCGCCGGATCCGGCGGCGTCTCGGCGGTTCGGGGGCGCCTCAGCAGTCCGGCGGCGCCTCAAGCAGCCCCGACCCCGGCCGCCACCAGCGCCACCTCGCAGAACATCGCGTCCGCCCACGAGAACCACGGCCGCGAGAACTGTGTCGGGTCGTCGACGTCGAACGACTCGTGCATGTCACCGGTCCCCGCGTCCGTCGCCACGAGCAGCTCGAGCACCTCCCGCTGCCGGGCGCCCGACCCGGACACGAGCCCCTCCACCGCGAGCGCGATCGGCCACACCCGCCCCGGCAGCGTGTGCGGACTGCCGATGCCGGCGGCGGCCGACCCGGCGAACCAGAACGGGTTCGCCGGCGAGGTCACGAACTCCCGGGTCGCCGCCCACACCGCCGGGTCCACCACGGAGGGTGCCGACAGCGGCAGGGACAGCAGCGACGGGGTGTTCGCGTCGTCCATGAGCAGCACGCCGCCGAGCCCGTCGACCTCGTAGGCGTACACGTCCGCGCCCGAGGGTCCGGGCACGACACCGTGCCGTGCGACCCCGTCGAGGATCGTGGTCCGCAGCGCATCGGCGTCGGCGGCGAGCGCGCCGTCGTCCCACACCTCGCGTGCGATGGCCGCGACGGCGAGCAGCGCCTCGGCGGCGAACAGGTTCGCGGGCACGTTGTACCCGTACGTGCAGGCGTCGTCCGAGGGCCGGAACCCGCTCCACGTCATCCCCGTCACCGCGACGGGCGTCCCGCGCCCGTCTCGCGCGAGCGTCTCGGTGGCCACCGCCCCGGGACGCACGAACCGGTACGAGGACCGCTCGTGGTCGGTCTCGAGCCGCCACTGGTCGACGATCGTCCGGAACACCCGGTGTGCGGTGGCGTCGAGGACGTCGACCCTGCCGGTCCTCCGCCAGAGCGCGTGGGCGAAGGTCACCGGGTAGCCGAGGCTGTCCACCTCGTACTTCTGCTCCCAGACCAGCGGGTCCGCGTTCAGGTCGTCCGGCTCGTAGTGCGCCCCGTTCGGCTCCCGGTTGAACGAGTTCGCGTAGGGGTCGTGGTCGATGAGCCGGAACTGCCGACGCACCACCGCCCAGAGCACGTCGGCGAGCGCCGGGCTCTCCGCCACCAGCCGCAGGTACGGGGTCATCTGCGTGGTGGAGTCGCGGAGCCACATCGCTGGGATGTCACCGGTGATCACGAAGGCGCCGTCCTCGTCGAGGGAGATCGTGTCCCGCAGTGTCCGTCCGAGCGCACGCTCGACCCGGTCGCCGACCTCGTCACCGATCGCCGTGCGCACACGGTCGGCCGCCGCGCGGATCGTCGGCGCGATGCCGGCGAGGTCGACGCCGGTCACGACACCCACGGGATGCGTCCGTCGTCGTCGGTCACGCGGACCAGCCGAGCGGAGTCCGGTGGCGTGGTGACGGCATCGGTCCAGTACACCACCTCGAGCGGCCGGGCGCCGAGCCGGAGGTCGTCGCCCCACGTGCCGAGCGCGTCCAGCCCGAGCACGTACTCCGCACGCACGGTCGCACCCGCTGGGACGTCCACGGTGACGAGTGCGAGCACCCGACGTCGCCGCGGACGGACACCTGGCTCCCGGCGGCGGGACCACAGCGGCACCGCGACGCGGCGGTCGCGCTCCGACCCGTTGGTCACGGTCACCGGGACGGTCACCACGGCTCCGGCCAGGAGGCTCGACACCGTGAGCGCACCGCGCACGTCCCCGAGTCCCACCTCCACCCCCGCGCCCGGCCCCGGCAGACCGAGCGCGAGCGACGGCTCGGCGACGTCGACGTAGCCGCGAGCGGTCTCCAGCCGTTCGTCGTGCGCCACCGGCCAGGTGCCGTCCGCGGCCGGCCAGGTCGCGGGCAGCCGGCCGTCCGCCGGCGCACCGAGGAGCACGTCCACGACAGCCGCGCCGCCCGCCGGACCCGGGAACGGCACGACCAGCACGGCGTCCGCGAGCGCGGTCACGTCGGTGAGCACGCGGGGCCGCCCGTCGACGACCACGGCCACGACCGGCAGCCCGGACGCGTGCGCCGCACGGAGCACGGTGAGCTGCGCGTCCGGGACCGCCACCGACGCCAGGTCGACGCCCTCGCCGTTCGTGGTGTCCGGTGCCGGGCCGCTGACGGCGCCGTTGTCCTCGAAGCCGTCGTCGTAGGTGCGGCGGCTCGACCCGCCGAGCACGACCACCGCGACGTCGGCGGCAGCGAGGGCCGCGGCGACGTCGGCCGACGCGTCGGGGTCCGGCAGCGGCCCGCGGAGTCCGCTCCCCGGGGCGTACCGGACGCGGTCGGGGCCGAGCCGTGCCTCCAGTGCGGAGCGCACCGTCGACGCCGCCGGGTCCGTCGTCGGACGCGGTGGCGAGTAGTCGCCGAGCTGCGCGTCCAGGTCGTCGGCGTTCGGGCCGAGGAGCGCGACGGTCGAGTCCGCGCGCACCCGGAGCGCGGTGTCGCCGAGCGCGACGACGGCACGACGCGCGGCACGGTCCGCGAGCACGAGGGTCTCGCGCTCCGCACCGGTGGCGGTCGCGGGCGCCTCGCCGAACAGCCCGACCCGGTCCTTGACCGCCAGGACCCGGTCGACCCCACGGTCGAGGTCGGTGAGGTCCACGAGCCCACGGTCGAGCGCCTCGTCGAGGTGGGTGAACGCCTCGTCCCACAGGCTGAGGTCCACCCCGGCGCGCAGGGCGACGGCGGCAGCGGTCGCCGGATCGGGGGTGACGTCGCGCAGCCGGTCGATCGCGGTGCCGTCGGCCATCACCAGGCCGTCCCAGTCCCAGGCCTCACGGACCGTGGCGGTGAGCAGGTCGCGGTTGCCGCAGCACGGGACGCCGTCGACGTCGTTGTAGGCGGCCATGAACCCGACGACGTGCTCCCGCGCGGCGGCGAGCGCCGGCGGCAGGTGCACCTCGGCGAGTTCGCGCCGGCCGATCGGCGCACCGGAGCCGTTGCGTCCGCCGATTCCCGCACCCTGCCCGGCGAGGTGCTTCGCGACGACGGCCACGTGCCGACCGTCGATGGGGCCGTCGCCGCCGCCCTGCATGCCGCGGACGGTCGCCCCGACCATCAGGGCGGCGAGCGCGGCGTCCTCTGACCAGCACTCCTCGGCGCGTCCCCACCGCGGGTCGCGGAGGACGTCGAGCCCGGAGACCAGGGCGACGTGGGTCCCGCGGGCACGGACCTCGGCTGCGACGGCCGCGGCGAGCTCCTCCACCAGCTGCACGTCCATCGCCGCACCGAGTGCCAGGTTCACGGGCACGGTCGTCCCGCCGAGGGCCTGCAGTCCGTGCGGGACCTCTTCCACGAACAGCGTCGGCACTCGCCCGTCGCTGTGCGCGACGACGTGGTCCTGGACGGCCGCGTACGCCTCGGCGGAGCGTTCCGGCGGGACGCCGTTGCCCCAGTGCACGCCGGACCACGGATCGGCGCGGAGCACCCCGTACACCGCGCCGATGCCGCCCCACCGGTCGACCTCGGCCCGGAGCACGTCCGTGATCCGGGGTCTGCCGTCGATCCAGCGGACGGCTTCCCAGCCCTTGAGCCGCTGGTTGACCTGGCCGATGCGGGCGCGGACGTCGAGGTCGCTCGCCCGCGGGGTGACGCCGGTCGTGGCGGTGGAGTCGGTCATCCCTTGATCGCCCCGGAGACCAGTGCCTTCTGCATCTGCCGCTGCAGGATCGTGTACACGAGGTAGACCGGCAGCAGCGTGACGAGCGTGCCGGCCATGAGCATGCCGTAGTCGGTGCCCGCGTCGACCTTGAGCGTCGGCAGCGCGACCTGGATCGTCCGCTGCGCGGTGTCGGGGCCGATCAGCACGAGGGCGTAGAGGTACTCGTTCCAGAACGACAGGAAGTTCAGCAGCAGCACGGTCGCGATGCCGGGGATGCAGATCGGCAGGTACACCTGCCGCATCACCTGCCAGGCGGATGCGCCGTCCATCGAGGCAGCCTCCTCCAGCTCGCGGGGGATGGTCCGCATGAACTGCGTGAGGATGACCACGGCCAGGGGCATGGCCGTCGCCGGGAGCAGCAGCACGAGGAACGTCCTGGTGTGGAACAGTCCCATCGCCGCCGCGAGCAGGAACGTCGGGAAGAGCGCGGCGAACGACGGGATGAGGAACCCGAGGGAGAACAGTCCCTCGACGATCCGTCCGGCACGACCGGTGGCGCGGGCGAGCGCGAACGACGCGGGGAGCGCGAGCACGAGGGTCAGGACGAGTGCGGCGACGGTCGTGATCGCGGAGTTCGCGATCGCGGGCCCGAGCGAGGCCTGCCGCACGGCGTCGGTGAAGTTGCTGAGGTCCCAGCTGGCGGGCAGCGCCAACGGCGACTCGAAGATGCCGTCGTTGTCCTTGAACGACGACACGACGAAGTAGTAGAAGGGCAGGATGAGCAGCGCCGCGTAGACCCAGGCGATGGTGCCGCCGGTGATCGAGCCGATGCGGTCGCGGAGCCGGGTGCCCGCGGTCGGTTTCGCCATGGTGGTCTCCCTGGTCAGTGCGTCTTGCGCAGGACGCGGCGGATGATGAACATGCCCACGAGGCCGAGGACGAAGAGGACCACGCCGACGGCCTGGCTGTAGCCGAGGTCGGTGTCGACGAACGCCTTCTGGTACACGAGGTACGACAGCGTCGTGGTGGCGGTGCCGGGTCCGCCCTGCGTCAGCAGCAGCACGTTCTGCGCCGAGCTGAAGAGCATCGACAGGAACTGCAGCATGGCGACCACGCCGATGAAGTCGCGCGCGATCGGCCAGTACACGCCCCACGCGAGGCGCCACGACCCGGCGCCGTCCATCCGGGCCGCCTGGACGACCTCGTTGTCGACGCCGTCGAGCCGCGACGCGATGAGCACGGCCGAGTACCCGATGCCCGCCCAGAGGTCCACGACGATGAGGGCGCCGAGCGCGGTGGCCGGATCCGCGAGCCACGCCTTCCCGCCGATGCCGAGCGTCGCGAGCACCCCGTTGACGAGGCCGTCGGGGTTGAGCATCGCGTAGAACATCATCGCCGTCGCCGGCGCCGAGATCAGCGCGGGGATGAAGAGCAGGTAGCGGAGCGCCTTGTGCCCCCTCGGCTTCTGCACGACGTGGAAGGCGAGCAGGAACGCGAGCACGATCATGATCGGGAGTCCGACGACGATCTGGATCGTGCTGTTCCGCACGGCGGCCCAGAAGGTGTCGTCGGAGAACAGCACGCGGAAGTTGTCGAGCCCGGCGAACGTCGGGGTGACGAGCATGCCCGGCCAGCTGAGGAACGCGATGACGATCATCGCGACGACCGGTCCGATCATGAAGACGCCGTACCAGACGAGCGCCGGGATCGCGAAGGTCGGGAAGCGGCCACGGCCCTCACCGACGCCGGAGGACCGGCGTCGGACCTGGCGCGGGGGCGTTCCGGCGGACCGGACGGGTGGTTCCTCGACGAGCACTGCCATGGATCGCTCCTTGCGGACGGGTGGATCGGGGGGAGGGAAAGGGGGTCTGACCGGCAGCCGCAGGGTCAGGCAGCGGTGTAGGCGCGCTCGAACAGGTCGATGATCCGTTCGGCCGACGTGCCCGTGCCGTACGCGAGCGACGTCGCGCGGATCATCGGTTCGTAGGCGGAGTCCGGCACGAGCAGGTCGGGCAGCATCACCGGGGTGACCTGGTCGTCGGTGAGCTCGGACGCCTGCGCGACGAGCGGGAAGTCCTGGCTGACGGTGTCCGTGATGCGGCTCATGTCGCGCCCGGAGTCGAGGACGAACTCGCTGGTGACGGCCGACGAGTACAGGTACTGCACGAACGGCTTGATGAGGTCGAGCTTGTCGCGACCGTTCTCGCTGATCCAGATGCCGTGACCGTTGTAGCTCTTGATGACGCTCGGGTGCGCGATCGCGGCGTGCGCGGACGGTACCGGCCAGCCGCCCACCGTGACCTCGGCCGCGCGTTCCTTCGACACGAGCGCGAGCGCGGACGACATCGCCGGGACGATCGCCGCCTTGCGCGTGTTGAACTGCGTGAGCTCGGAGTCCGAGGTGAAGCCCTGGACCGAGTCGACGAACACGCCGGCGTCGCGGAGCTCGACGAAGTGCTCGACGCCCCGGACCGCGCCGGCGGACTCCGAGATCTTGCCGGTGGAGAACACCTTCGTCGCCTCGTCCTGGGTGATGAACCCCTGCATGATCTGCATGAGGAGCTTCTGCCCGCTCCAGTCCGAGCCGCCGACGGTCACCGGCCCGATGCCGGCGGCACGGAGCCGGTCGGCCGCGGCGACGAGCTGGTCGGACGTGGTCGGGATCTCGCTCACGCCCGCCTGCTCCAGCAGGGCGGTGTTGTACGACACCGGCCAGTTCGTCCTGGTGAAGGGGAACGCGCGGACCCGGCCCTGGTCATCGGTCCACTCGTCGATCGCCGCGGGGATGATCTCGTCCCGCAGCCCCCAGTCGTCGAGGTACCGGTTCACCGGGATCGTCGCGTGCTCCCCCGTCCACGACAGGGTGCGCCCGACCATGTTCACGATGGCGACGTCGGCTTCCTTGCCCGCGAGCGAACTCGTCTCGAACACGATCGGCAGGTCGGAGCCGTTCGACAGGAGCGCGACCCTGCTGCTCGTGCGTCGGCGGTAGGCGGCGACGACGTCGGTGAACGTCTGGGCCCCCGCGACGGCACCGCTCAGCTGCGTGTGCACGCTGAGGGTCCCCGGACCGCTCGAAGCCGGTGTGAGCGCGGCGCACCCGGCGAGGATCGGGGCCAGGACCCCGGCGCCGAGGCCGGCTCCGAGGAGGGTCCGCCTGCTGATTCCGTCCGTCACGGTGCCTCCTTGGCAGTGGAAGGTGGAGCGGTTCGCGGTGTGCTTGGTACAGCGGTGTACTTCAGGTGACGAGCAACGTATACCGCTTTACACGAACCGGTCAACCCTCTACGCTCGTCGGCATGAGCGACACCACCGCCGGAGCCGTCGACCGTCGTCGCGTGACGATCGCGCAGGTCGCCAAGCGCGCCGGCGTCTCGACCTCGGCGGTCTCCCACGTCTTCAACGGCCGACCCAACGTCTCGGCCGCCACCGCCGCCCGGATCCGCAAGGCCGCCGACGACCTGAACTGGCGGCCGAACCTGGCGAGCCGCAAGCTGTCGGGCAACGCGGGCCGCAGCCTCGGCCTCGTGCTCGCCCGTTCCCGGGACACCTTCCAACGGGACCCGTTCACGATGCGTCTGATCGCGGGGCTCACGGAGCCGCTCGCCGCGATCGGGTGGTCGCTCTCGATGACCCTGGTCCGCGCCGAGGACGAAGCGGACGTCTACCGCCAGTGGTGGACCGAGCAGCGGGTCGACAGCTTCCTGCTCGTCGACGTCCGCACCGACGACCCCCGCGCCTCGCTCCTCCAGCACCTGTCCGCACCGGCCGTGATGCTCGGGGCACCGATCCCCGGCAGCACGATCCCGGCCGTCACGGTCGGTGACGCCGATGCCACCGGCGCCCTGCTCGACCACCTCGACGGACTCGGGCACCGGCGGATCGCCCGCGTCGGCGACGGCCCCTCGCTGGCGCACACCGGTGCACGCGACGCCCGGTTCACCGCCGCCGCCGGGGAACGCGGGATCGACGCGCTCGTCCTGGCCTGGCGCGCCGACGCCGAGGACCCGGTCGCCGAGCTCCTCGGCCGGCTCGACGGCGCGACCGCGATCGTCCTCGACGGCGAGGCGATCGCGGCCGAGGTGATCGCCCACGCCCCCGAACTCGGCGTCCGCGTCCCCGACGACCTGTCCGTCGTCGCGTGGGAGGACTCCTGGGTGTCGTCGATCGTCCGCCCGACGCTCACCGCGCTCGACGCCCCGGTGGAGGAGTCAGCGCGCACGGCGGTCGCCCTGGTCGAGCGCCTGGTCCGCGGCGAGGACGTCGGCGACGCCGAGGTGAGCGGCCGCGCCCTGCACGTCCGCGGTTCCACCGGACCGGCACCGACCCGACCCGCGACACCGCACGCACCGACCGAGGGAGATCGATGACCACCGCCCCGCGCTTCGGCGTGAACTACGTGCCGTCCACCGACTGGATGTTCCAGTGGCAGTCGGTGCAGGAAGACGCGGTCCGCCGCGACCTCGAGGCGATCGCCGGCCTCGGCCTGGACCACGTGCGGCTCTTCCCGCTCTGGCCGACGCTGCAACCGAACCGCACGCTGATCCGCCGGCAGGCGCTCGACGACGTCGCGAAGGTCGTCGACGTCGCCGCGGAGTTCGGTCTCGACGCCAGCGTCGACGTGATCCAGGGGCACATGTCGGGCTTCGACTTCGTCCCGGCGTGGCTCGTGAACTGGCACGACGGCAACATGTTCACCGACCCGGCGGCGATCAGCGCGCAGGCCGACCTCGTCGCCGCCGTGTACGACGCCGTGCGCGACCGCCCGAACTTCACCGGCCTGACACTGGGCAACGAGGTCAACCAGTTCCAGCCGCCGAACCCGGCAGCGATGCCCGCCGACACCGACCAGGTCACGCACTGGCTCGAGTCCCTGCTCGGCGCCCCGCGCGACAGGGACCCGCGGCACGTCGTCACCCACAGCGAGAACGACCACCTCTGGTACCGCGACGGACACCCCTTCGTGCCGGCTCACGCCAGCCGCCTCGGCGACGTCACCACCGTGCACTCGTGGATCTTCAACGGCGTCGCCGGGCGGTACGGCGCGCTCTCCGACGAGTCCGTCCGGCACGCCGAGTGGATGATCGAGCTCGCGAAGGCGTTCGCGACGGACCTCCGCCGACCGGTCTGGCTGCAGGAGGTGGGCGCGCCGGACCGCCACCTCGCCGACGACGAGATGCCCGAGTTCCTCGAGCGCACGGTGGCCGCCGCCCTGACGACCGAGCACCTGCACGCCGTCACGTGGTGGTGTTCCCACGACGTCTCCCGCGACCTCGGCGACTTCAAGGACCTCGAGTACACGCTCGGTCTGCTCGACGTCGACAACCGGGTGAAGCCCCTCGGCCGTCGCTACGCCGAGGTCGTCGCCGACGCACGCCGCGCGGCGCCGGCCCCGACCGTGCGGACGACCGCCGTCGTGGTCGACGTCGACGAGGCCGATCTGCCCCGCCGCCGTGCCGACCTCGCACCGGGGGGCGCGGTCTTCGACCGCTGGCACCGCCTCCGCGCCGCCGGCGAGGCGGTCACCGTGGTGACGAGCCGGACCGCGGCCGATCCGGCGGACCTGGCCGCGCGGGGTGTGCGCAGGATCGTCGAGACGGCGGCCGTCTGACGGACGTGCGCCGGGCCTCCAACCGGTCAGGAGGCCGGGGTCGCCTAGTCGGGCAGCACGCGCTGGTACCGCAGCCAGTTCTCGCAGAGTCGAGTCCACTGGGACGTGTGCGGTTCGCGGACGGCGGTGCCGAGCCCGTGTCGGCCGTGCGGGAAGACGTGCACCTCGACGTCGACCTCGTTCCGGACCAGCGCGTCTGCGTACGACAGCGCGTTCGTCGCGCGCACGATCCGGTCGTCGGCCGTCGTCCAGACGAACGTCGGTGGCGTCCGTTCGTCGACCCGGGTCTCCATCGACAGCGCACGGCGCGTCCGCCAGGACGGTGCGTCGCCGAGGAGCCCGACGACCGGACGGGGCCTGGTCGGGTGCTCCATCGACACGACCGGGTAGTTGAGGACGCAGAACGCCGGCCGGTCGAGGGACGGGTCGTCGATGCCGTTCGCCAGGCATGCGGCGAGGTGGCCGCCGGCGCTCGACCCGACGACACCGATCCGCTCGGTGTCGATCGCGAGGCCGGTGTCCACCGCCGCCTGTCCAGAGCGTAGCCACGTGAACACCGCACGGGTCGCGTCGATCGGTGCGGGGTGCAGCGGCCCGACGGTGTCCGGCGTGCGCAGGGGGTACCGGAACAGGAACGCGTGCACGCCGATGCCGGCGAACCACTCCGCCATCGGCTCGGAGCTCGCGGCGCCGTGTTCCTCGTACCCGCCGCCCGGCAGGACGATCACCACCGGCCGTGGACCACTCCGGGAGGTCGGGCGTAGCGTGATCCCGTCGGGCGTGCTCATGACGGCGACCCTACTGTTCCTCGACGGATCGCTGCCGATCCACACAGGAACCCGCCCTGACGCGGACCAACGCCTTGCGGCAGATGTAACTTTGCAGACAGCGCAAAATTCTTGACTCTGCGCTCCGGCACCGGGAGACCCTGCACATGACCCAGACGGCGACCGCACCCGCGGGACCCACCACGGCGTCCAACGTCGTGATGAACCACCGACAGATCCTGTTGGTGATCTACGGCCTGATGGCCGGCATGTTCCTCGGCGCCCTCGACCAGACGATCGTCGGCACCGCGATCCGCACGATCGGTGACGACCTGCACGGGCTCGACCAGCAGGCCTGGGTCACCACCGCGTACCTCATCGCGAGCACCATCACCACGCCGATCTACGGCAAGCTCTCCGACATCTTCGGCCGGCGCCCGCTGTTCCTCACCGCGATCGGCATCTTCATCATCGGCTCGTTCGCCGCGTCGTTCTCGACCTCGATGCTGATGCTCGCCGGGTTCCGCGCGCTGCAGGGTCTCGGCGCCGGTGGTCTGATGTCCCTGCCGCTGGCGATCATGGGCGACATGCTCGCCCCGCGCGAGCGCGCCAAGTACCAGGGCTACTTCCTCGCCGTGTTCGGCATCTCCAGCGTCATCGGCCCGCTCGTCGGCGGCCTGTTCGCCGGCGCCGACCAGATCCTCTTCGTGGCCGGCTGGCGCTGGGTCTTCCTGATCAACGTCCCGATCGGCATCATCGCCCTCGGCATGGTCCTGACCTTCCTGCACCTGCCGAAGTTCGGCGACCGCGGCAAGCCGCGCATCGACTGGTGGGGCGCGACGCTCGTCATCGTCACGCTCGTGCCGCTGCTCCTCATCGCGGAGCAGGGCCGCACGTGGGGCTGGTCCTCGCCGGGCGCACTCGCCTGCTACGTGATCGGTGCACTCGGGCTGCTCGGGTTCGTGATCGTCGAGCGCGCCATGGGCGACGACGCGATCCTGCCGCTGAAGCTCTTCGGGTCCCGGGTGTTCTCGATGTCCGCGATCCTGTCCGTGCTGGTCGGCTTCGGGATGTTCGGCGCGATGCTGACCATCCCGCTGTACCTGCAGATCGTGAAGGGCGTCACGCCGACCGAGTCCGGGTTCGCGATGCTCCCGATGGTCCTCGGCCTGATGATCTCCTCGATCGCCTCCGGCCAGATCATCGCCAGGACCGGCAACTACCAGGTCTTCCCGATCACCGGCACCGCGTTCACCGCCATCGGGTTCACCGTCCTGACGTTCCTGACGGCCGACCGTCCGCTCTGGTTCCTGATGCTCGGGATGTTCGGCATCGGGCTCGGCCTCGGTCAGCTCATGCAGACGCTGACCCTGGCGGCGCAGAACTCGGTGTCGCCGCGGGACATCGGCGTCGCGACCAGCGCGGCGACCTTCTTCCGGCAGATCGGCGGCACCATGGGCACCGCCGTGCTCCTCTCGGTGCTCTTCACCCTGATGCCGACGAACATCACGACGGCGATGCAGAACAAGTCCGACCTGTCGAGCGCCCTGAACGCCGCGCTCACCCCCTCGGTCGCGAACGCGTCCGACAACAAGGGCGTGATGGACCAGATCTGGGACAAGATCGTCGACCCGGTGAAGAAGAACGTGCAGGACGGCCTCGACAAGGGCGCGGTCCAGGCGAAGGAGGCCGCCGACGCCGCCGTGACGAAGCAGGTCACCGCCGCCGTGCAGCAACAGGTCGACGCCGGCACCGTCCCCGCCTCCGCCGCACAGTCGGTCATCACCGAACAGGTCGCAGCCGCCAAGCCCGCGGCCGAGCAGCAGGCCCTCGAGACGGCGGCGTCCAAGGCGAACGCCGAGGTCGTCGACGGCACGCTCCAGGTCGACTACGCGAACGCCGCCCAGCGCTCGAACGTCGTCGACGAGGTCACGCCGACGCTCATCAAGCAGCTCAAGAGCGGCGACTCCGCAGCGAGCTCCTCCTCGAGCTCCGCGACGAGCGACACCTCGTTCCTCAACGGCGCGGACAAGCGCCTCACCCGCCCCTTCCTCGTCGGGTTCAGCAGCTCGGCCGTCACCGTGTACTACGTCGGCCTCGCCGTGATCCTGATCGCGTTCGTGCTGACGTGGTTCTTCCGGGTGCCGCCGCTGCGCAAGACCTCGGCGCTCCAGGAGCAGGCCGACACCGCCCGTGCCGCGGCCTCCGGCGGGGACGGAGACGACCAGGACCGCCTGACCGTCGACGCCCAGGGCGCGGCCGCCCGCTCGGGATCGCTCGTGTCCCCGGACACCGGCTCGATGCACGTGGTCCCGACGTCCCCGGACGTGCCCGCGCAGCCGCGCTCGGCCCGGTCCACGGCGACGCCCGACGTGTCGGTGCTGCCGGAGGACGTCGCGGGTGACACCCGCGCGCCGCTCCCGGACGCCCCCACGCACGGCGCGCACTCGGCGGCTGCGCCGATCGACGAGCCCGCGACGACGACCGGCGCCATCCGGACCCGACGTGCCGCGCACGCCGCGGCGCTGGAGGCCGACGCCCCCGCGACCGCAGCCGACCCTGCGGAGCCGACCGGAGCCTCCCGGCTGGACGACGGCGACCACCCGCACGGCCGCCACTCCGCCGAGTAGCCGCGACGCCTGTCCGCCCGCGCCACCGTGCGCGGACGGACAGGCGTCCGCGCCGGGTCAGTCCTCGCAGGTCACGGACGACACCTCGGCGTCGGCCGGCTGCTCGCCGTGGTCGTACGGCACGAAGACCTCGTTGTGGGTCGTGCTCGTCCCGTCGGCGACCGGCTGCACGACCACGTAGTCCCGGGAGTGATGGTCCGCGACGTCGTCGAAGACGTGCACCTCGATGGTCGCCTGGTCGCACGATGCCTCGGCGTCGAAGATGAACCCGTCGCACCCCCAGTCGTCGCACGCCGCGGGGAAGTCCGCGTCCGGCAGGTCCACGCCGGCGTCGTAGGTGCCGATCGGGTACCGCGCGGCTGCCGTCCCGACGCAGGTCGGGTGGTCGAGTCCGGCGATGGTCTCGCCGCCGCGGAGCACGAGGGACAGCGGCACCCCCGGTGACAGGGACACGAAGCGCTTCTCGGTCCGGGTCGCCGGGCCGTTCGCGTCCTGGCCGAACCGGGCAGTGACCTGGGCCTCGCACGCGGCCGGTGCGGTGAGCGACCAGGCCCAGCAGTGCGCGGGGTCCGTCCGACCCGCCATCGCGACCGAACAGTCCGCCTGCAGCGCCGTCCCCTCCTCGAGGACGGCGTCGACCGCCACGGTCGACGGCGCCGGCGGCGTCGTCGGGTCCGTGTCGGGAGCCGGGTCGGTGTCCGGATCCGCCGAAGCCGAGGCCGTCGGTGGTGCCGGTGCATCGTCCTGCAGCCCGAGCGCCAGGGTCTGTCCGCCCCCGCC
The DNA here is from genome assembly GCF_044746585.1 of Curtobacterium sp. NPDC090223. NCBI lineage: Bacteria > Bacillati > Actinomycetota > Actinomycetes > Micrococcales > Microbacteriaceae > Curtobacterium > Curtobacterium sp. NPDC090223. Next base: position 47,957 of record NZ_JBIVCN010000002.1, read on the forward strand.
GACCGTCTCCTGCACGAGCGGGACGACGGCGACCGCGGCACCCACGATCGTCACGACCGCCGTGGCCGCCGCCGTCACGGTGACCCCGATCCGGTCACGACGTCGCACGGGCGACCGCCGCTCGTCGCCGGACGCCTCGACGAAGGGCAGGGCTCCGGGAACGCCCCACGCGGCCTCCGGGTCGATGGGCTCCGCGGCGCGACGTTCGCGGGCGGCGGCGACGACACCGTCGGCCGCGGCAGCGCGGAGGACGGCGCGGCGGACACTGCTCGTGATCGCGATCGCGGCACCGCCGACGACCGGCACCAGGCCGAGCACGGCGAGTCCGCGCAGGTCGCCGCCCAGGACCGACACCGCGACGACCGTGGCGATGCCGACCAGCACCAGGGCGAGCCCGACCAGGACGAGGACCAGGCTCCGACGGTCGGCCGCGAACGCGCGCCGGTCCAGCTCCCAGAACCGCCAGCCCTGCGGGGCGGCCGGGAGGCTCGGGGCCGGGACCCAGCCGAGGGCCGGCTCCGCCAGGCGGTGCCGTTCGACCCACGCGGCCGACGGGGCGGGCCACCCCGGTGGGGTGCGGAAACGGGCGGGCTCGACGCCGGGGTGCTGCTCGGTCACGCGCTGAGGGTAGCGGTCGTCACAGCAGGCGCACAGGCCCCTCTTCTGGGCTCGGGCGTAGCGTCGTGGGCATGGCACTGGACGTCCGCAACGACACCGATCAGCAGCAGTACTCCCTCGTCGAGGACGGCGAGGTGATCGGCTTCGCCGCGTACGAGACGGACGGCGACGAGATCCGCTTCGTGCACACCGAGGTGGACCCGGCGCACCGTGGTGGCGGGCACGCGTCGTTGCTCGTGCAGCACGCGCTCGACGACGTCCGCACCGGGTCGCTCCGTGTCGTGCCGCAGTGCAGCTACGTCGCGGCGTGGATCGAGCGGCACCCGGACTACCAGGAGCTCACGACCCGCTGACGGCCCCGCTCAGTACGAGCGGTCGTGCGTGCCGGCGCGGGCCTCGTGCCGGCCGGCGCCCCGGACCGCCGGCACCTTGATGAGCACGCTCCCGCTCAGCAGGTCGTGGTCGTCGTCGGCGGGTGTCGGCGCTTCCCGCGGCAGGCGTGACTGCCGTTCGTACTCGGCCTGCGTCTCGTGGCGGGTCGGGGCGAAGACCTCGTCCATCATCGAGATGACACCACCGGATCCCCCGCTGTTGGTCGACTTGTTCGACAGGTCGATCCACCCCAGGCGATCGGCGATCCACGTCACGACGACCGCAGCGGCCACCGCCCCCAGGAGGATCAACCAGTTCACGCAAGCGAGGCTACGTGCCGCTCCGGGGCGGCGGATCAGCCGCGCGGGTGATTCTCATGATCCACATGTGTGGTTCACGGGTCGGACACCCACACTGGTTCCGCGGCGGCCGAGGATCCCCCCTCCCTCGGCCGCCGACCAGCTCACGGGACGCGCTCGAGCCACTCCTTCGTCGCGAACTTCGAGGCGACCAGCTCCTGCGCCCGCGCCCGCTCGGCGTCCGTGACCTGCCCAGGGGTCGCCCCGTACAGCTTGGTGAAGGTGCCGATCAGCGACTCGATGATCGCCGCGCGGGACAACCCGGTCTGCGACCGCAGCGGGTCGACGCGCTTCGCCGCCGAGGTCGTCCCCTTGTCGCTCATCTTCTCGCGGCCGATCCGCAGGACCTCGACCATCTTCTCGCCGTCCATGTCGTAGCTCATGGTGGCGTGGTGGAGCAGCGCACCGGTCCCGAGGCGCTTCTGCGCGGCGCCGCCGATCTTGCCCTTGGTCGACGTGATGTCGTTGAGCGGCTGGTAGTACGCGTCGATGCCGAGGGACTTGAGCGCCTCGATCACCCACTCGTCCAGGTACGCGTACGAGTCCGCGAACGTCATGCCCTGCACGAGGTCCGTCGGCACGTACAGCGAGTACGAGATGATCGCGCCGGCGTCCATGAACATCGCGCCGCCGCCGGAGATCCGCCGGACGACCTCGACGCCGTACTTCGCCGCGCCCGCCGGGTCGACCTCGTTCTTCAGGGACTGGAACGAGCCGATCACGACCGCGGGCTGGTCCCACTCCCAGATCCGCAAGGTCGGCCCGCGACGGCCGGCACCGACCTCTTCGGTGAGGACCTGGTCGAGCGCCAGGTGCTCGTTCGGGCTGATCGGGCCCTCGTGGACGATCTGCCAGTCGTAGTCGTTCCACGCCGATGCGCGCGACAGGGCACGGCGGACGGCGACCCCGACGGACTCGGGCGTGAAGCCGAGCAGCACGGCGTCCTGGGGCAGGGCTGCGCGGACGGCTGCGGCGACCCCGGCGGCGTCGGTCGTGGCGGGCAGCCCGTTGACGGCCGCGTCGATCAGCGGCAGCGCGTCGTCCGGTTCGAGGAAGAAGTCACCCGCCAGCCGGAACTCCTGGATGGTGTCGTCGACCACTTCCAGGTCGACGACGACGAGCTTGCCACCTGGGACCTTGTACTCACCGTGCACGGTCCGAGCCTACGCCGCGACGGACGGGAGGCCGATGGCGGCGCCGCCATCGGCCTCCCGTCCGACGCCACGCGCGTTCAGTGGCCGACCACGCGTCCCAGCCACCCCACGAGGTCCGCGACCACCTCGTCACGGTTCGTCTCGTTGTAGACCTCGTGCCGCGCACCCTCGTACACCCGCACCGTCACGTCCGACAGCCCACCACGCCCCCGGTACGCCCGCGCCAGCCGCTCCACCGAGCGGGGTCCGCCGAGCGTGTCGTCGGAGCCGACCTGCAGCAGCATCGGCACGTCGTGCGGGATCCCGCGGCGGGGCACCCCGAGCAGCCGGACCGCGTCGGGCAGCCCGAACAGGCTGATCACGTTCGCCTCGACGACGAGCGGGTCCACGGACATCGCGTCCACCACCGCGCGGTCGCGGCTGAGCCACTCGAACCGCGTCGGCCCGGTCGCCGCGTGCCGCTTGTTCAGGTCCCCGCTGTTCATGAACCCGGGCACCCGGTACGCGCTGGCGGACAGGACGACACCGTCGTACGCCTCGCTCGAGGTGTTCACGATCCGCTGCGCCATCAGGGACCCCCACGACTGCCCGAACAGCACGAGCGGCACACCGGGTGTCTCGTCGCGGGCGATCTCGGTCATCCGCTCGACGGCCGCGATCGCCGCGCGGAGCCCGCCGGGGCCGAGCTTCCCGAGCTTCGTGCGATCGTCGTCCCACTGGCCGAGGCCGGTGCGTCCGTGCCCCCGGTGGTCGTTCGCGACGACGGTGTACCCGGCGCGGACGAGGTCCTGGGCGAGCCGTTCGTAGCGCAGCGCGTACTCGCCGACGCCGTGGGCGATCTGCACGATCCCCTTCGGCCGGCCGGCACGCCAGGTGGAGTAGACGATCTCGACGCCGTGCGCGTCGACGAACGAGGAGTCGCCGCGGGCAGCTGAGAAGGTGGGCACGTGAGCATCCTCCCAGACGGGCGGACCTGTTCACCGGGCGTTCACGCAGACGGTGCGCCGCAGGCCTACCGTCGCCGCCATGGACGTCCTCGTCATCGTGGTGCTCGTGATCGTGGTCGCGCTCGTGTTCGACTTCACGAACGGATTCCACGACACCGCCAACGCCATGGCCACGTCGGTCGCAACGGGTGCGCTGAAGCCCCGGACCGCCGTGCTCATCTCCGCCGTGCTCAACGTCGTCGGCGCGTTCTTGTCCACCGAGGTCGCGAAGACCGTCTCGCAGGGCATCATCCGTGAGGGCCAGGACGGCATCCACATCTCCCCGACGATGATCTTCGCGGGACTCGTGGGTGCGGTGCTCTGGAACCTCGCCACCTGGTACTTCGGGCTGCCGTCGTCGTCCACCCACGCGCTGTTCGGTGGACTGATCGGCGCATCGATCATCGGTGCCGGGCTGCACTCGGTCGACTGGGCGACGGTCGTGTCGAAGGTCGTGCTGCCGGCGCTGCTGTCGCCGGTGATCGCGGGTGTCATCGCCCTGGTCGCGACGTACCTGGCGTACACGCTCACGAAGAACGCGACGACGCACGGTGCCGCGACCGGCTTCCGGCACGGCCAGACGATCTCGGCGTCGCTCGTCTCGCTCGCCCACGGCACGAACGACGCGCAGAAGACCATGGGCGTCATCACGCTCACGCTGATCGCCGCGAACTACCAGGACGCCGGCACCGGCCCGGTGATCTGGGTGATCCTCGCCTGCGGCCTGGCGATCGGCCTCGGCACCTACGTCGGCGGGTGGCGGATCATGCAGACCGTCGGCAAGAAGATCTCCGACGTGCAGTCCCCGCAGGGGTTCGCGGCGGAGACCAGCTCCGCGGCGACGATCCTCGTGTCGTCGCACCTCGGCTTCGCGCTCTCGACGACGCACGTCACGAGCGGTTCCGTCGTCGGGTCGGGCCTCGGCAAGAAGCTCGCCGACGTGCACTGGGGCGTCGTCGGCCGGATCGTGGTCGCCTGGGTGATCACGCTGCCGGCCGCTGCGCTCGTCGGCGGCCTGGCGACCTGGCTCGCCTCGACCTCGGTGATCGGCCTGGTGCTGGTCGCCGTCCTGGCGCTGGCCGCCGGACTCACCTTCTACGGTCTCGCCCGGCGCAAGCCGGTCTCGCACGAGGACATCACCACCGACGCCGCGGAGCGCGAGCCCGTCGCCGCGGCCACCGAGCGCTGAGGAGCACGACGATGGACATCGACTTCGGAGCGATCGGCACGGTCGCGGGCGTGGGCTTCGTGTCCGCGGTCGGCGTGGTGCTGCTCTACACGCTCGGTCTGCGGCTGCTCGGCGTCGGCCAGCCCGTCGACGCCGGCGGTGAGCGCACGCAGTACCGCCAGGAGACGCCGCGGTCCGGCCACACGCCGCCGATCGCCCTCGCAGGAGCCGGGCTGTGCTTCGCCGTCTGCGTCGCCGCCGTCCTGTACGGCATCTGGCTGACGATCCCCCAGTTCCACTGACGGCACCGCGTCGGGCCTGCGAGGATCGGCACGTGACCGGACACCGCATCGACGCCACACCCACGACCGCCATCGACGTCTTCACCGCGGAGCGCGAACCCGTCCTCCGGGTCGAGCCCGGCGACACCGTGACGGTCCGCACCCTGAGCGCCGCGGGCTACACGGAACGCCAGCAGCAGCCCGGCGTCGACGTCCCGACGCTGATCGACCCGCGCCGGGGGCACTGCCTGGTCGGCCCGGTCGCGGTCGCGGGTGCCCGTCCGGGGCAGGTCCTCGCCGTCCGCTTCGACGCTCTCGTCCCCGACCACTGGGGGTACACCGGCTCGGGCGGCGTCGACACCCCGGTGAACCGGGCGCTCGGGCTCGCCGACCCGGCGTCCCGCGGGCCGCTCCTCTGGGACATCGACCCCGAGCAGGGCACCGCACGGAACCAGCTCGGTCTCGGTGTCCGTACCGCGCCGTTCCTCGGCGTCGTCGGGCTGCCGCCGGAGTCCTCCGGCGAACACTCGACCATCCCGCCGCGCTCGGTCGGCGGCGGCAACATCGACTGCCGCGAGCTCGTCGCCGGCGCGACCCTGTACCTCCCGGTGACGGTGCCCGACGCGCTCCTCTTCGTCGGAGACGGCCACGCGGCGCAGGGCGACGGCGAGGTCTCCGGCACCGCGGTCGAGTGCGGCATGACCACGACGATGACGCTGTCGCTGCTCGACTCGGCCCCGGTCGACGGCGTGCACGCGGACACCCCGGCCGGGCGCATCACGTTCGGGTTCGACGCCGATCTGAACACCGCGACGACGACCGCCCTCGACCGGATGGTGGACTGGATCGCGGGCCTGCACGGCATCGGTCGCGCCGAGGCCCTGGCGATGGCCAGCGTTGCCGTGAGCATGCGCGTCACCCAGGTCGCGAACCGCACGTGGGGCGTGCACGCGCTGCTCCCCCACGGCGCGATCCTCGCCTGACCCGCGCCCGCGCCCGTTCCTTCCCATTGCACCCGCCCGAGAACGACGAATCGCGGGGGGGGGGGCGGGGGGGGGGGGGGGGGGGCCCCGGGGGGGCCCCCCCCCCCCCCCCCCCCCCCCCCCCCCGCGCCGCCCGAAAGGGGAGACCCAGGAAGCCCCCCACCACAGGCC